>DATKSR010000164.1:0-4492 GCA_035531555.1 Candidatus Dormiibacterota bacterium | reverse complement strand
TACGACGAGCTCCATGCGGTTGACTATGTGGGGACTTAGCCGCCTGGCGCTGTTGCGCCTGGACCGGGATACTTGGCACGGTCTCGTGCGGGAGCTCGATCGCCGCGGACGACGCCGCCGCGAGTCGGGGGCATTCCTGTTGGCGGCCGCCTCAGGAGATCCCCGAGTCGTCACCCGCATCGTCTACTTTGACGATCTCGATCCAGCTTGCTTGAAGGGACACATCCACATCGTTGGCACCGCCTTCTCCAAGCTCTGGGACACATGCGAGGCGGAGGGGTTGCGAGTTGCAGGCGACGTCCATACCCACCCCGGACCAGATGTCGCCCAGAGCTCCATCGACGCTGACAGCCCAGCGATCGCAAGAGCTGGTCATGTGGCCCTGATCTTGCCCAACCTGGCTGCGGGCGATGTTAGGCCATCGTCGGTCGGGATCCACCTCTACCGCGGCAATGCCGGGTGGCGGTCCTGGTTCGGACCGGCCGCGGCGGTCCGCCTCGACATTCGGAGGTCGCTGTGAGCTGGGAGAGACCAGAATCGGTGCACAGAACGGCCATTCAGTTTCTCGAGACTGGCGTCGCAACCTCGCCCGAGGAGGCTGTCGACATGCTCGCCCGCCTGGTGCTCCAAGTTCACGTAGCCCAGAACGCCTGCCTGAGCCGTTCGGGCACCGCCGCACTCGGGACGGTCGTGAATGCGGGCCGGCGCGCCTTCCTCGGCGGGGTGCACGTACGCCTCGAAGAGGACCTCGTCCTCGCCCATGGCTGGCCGAAGGGCCAGCATCTATCGGAATTCGTCGAGGGTCTGGGCGGCACCGTGGTTGACGCTCTCAGTCCCGAGCACCCGACAGTGTCTTTAGGGCAAGCAGTCAGACCGGTTGGTCGCGTCGTTCTTCATCCGACCTGGCACGGCTGGTCCGCTGGCGTTGTCCTCGGGCAGGAGGACCGGCTCGACGACCACGGCATCGAGATCGCCGCTATTGCGGCGGGGGCTCTCGGCGTCTCGGAGGCCTTTCAGTTCCTTACCGGCCTTCCCGGCCCGGGGCGCCGCGACGTCGGCGTGTCGTTGTGGCTACCTGGCACAGACTGGCGGTTGGCGGAAGCCACGGGCCCGGTGCTCGCCTGCCTACCCTCAGGGATTTGGCTGCTAGGGCTAGGGCACCTAGGACAGGGGTACGCCTGGTCAATCGGGTGGCTGAATTACGAGTACCCCGGGTCGGTCGTGATCGGCCTAGTGGATGACGACAAAGTGGAGCTCGGAAACGACGCAACCGGAATGCTGCTCCAGCCATCGGATGTCGATACGAGGAAGACCAGAGTCGTAGCGCGAGAACTCGAACGCCTGGGCTTCCAGACCCAGGTCGTCGATCGTCGCTTTGATGAACAGTTTGTGCCGCAGGAGAAAGAGCCAACGGTGGTGCTGGCGGGCTTCGACAGCCCGTCACCACGCCAGATTCTCGGGGAACGTTTCGGCTATGTCATCGACGGGGGACTCGGCGTCGGCGCTAGGCAGTACCTCTCGATCGCCATCCACACCTTCCCGTCAACTCTCGATCCCAGGGTCGAGTTCGTCCCCAGTGACCGACCGTCGAGCGAGCTGTCAGAGGCTTACGAAGCGGCGATCGAGCGCCTCATAGCCGACGGTGTCCCGGCGGGTACAGCTCGATGCGGGGTCACGATGGTCGCAGGCACCGCAGTCGCTGCGGCCTTCGTCGGCACCTTCGCGGGGGTGTTGGCAGTCGCGGACCTCCTCCGTCTTGTGCACGGTGGGCAGGCGCTTTGTCGGATCCGCTGCGACCTGCGGAACCCGAATGACCTGCGCGGCGCCCTTAATCTAGCCCCGGGCCCGGTCGTCAACCACGGAATCTCTATGTGCTGCCCCCCAGCTGACACCGACCGCTTTTAGCACCAGAGCCAGCCTGCCCAGTCGGATGACCCGGCCCGGCTCCGCTCCACCTGCCAACGTGACGTGGCACAGCGCCGCACTCTCTGTCCGGGGCAATCGTGCCGGGCCAGGTAGGTTGCGAACTGCACACTCGTGAATCCAAGTGGTGATCTGTGGAGCCCAGCAGTACCTCTGCGGCAGGTGTTCTCGAAGGATGCGCCAATGGGACGCACACACCACTACTCCTAATGGGCCGCTCGGCGTCCCAGCACTCGCGCCGCGCGCATCGGACTGGGAGGGACCGGCGCGAGTACGGGACGGCGACCTTCGGTCCCGGTGTTGTCAGGGAGCAGCACCCCCGGCGCTCTGCAAGATCCCACACGATCAGGGGTGGCTAATCGGTTCGGCGACCGTGTAGCTAGCAGAAGCGACTGGTACCCCCCTCACCCGCCGCAACTCCGGGAAGGTGGCGGGCGACAAGCACTGGTGTCCCCACAGAGAAAGGAGAGTGACTTGCCCAAGGCTGAACAGTCTCGGGACGGGCGGCTGCGTTATCGAGACTCGAACCCTCCGAGGGGATCCGAGCAGTTGTGCCTTTCGACTGATGAGAGGTGGTGGTTGGGGATCGGAACCCATTGGCTGTCACCGGAACCAACCGCGATTTCAATTGGACGGGTCCTAGCTTCTAGCCTACGAACGGTCCCCGGCCCCCGACGCCTGGTGCGCGTCCCTCTCGAAGATGGCAACGATGAGGGCGAACATACACCCGCTCAACAGAATACCTAAACCTGCGCCTACGGCCTCTGCAGGAGCCAGAAGGCCGAGGGCGCCGGAGTCCCACCCGAGCGCGACCAGGCTTAACACCAAGGTCAAGAACAAGTCTAGGGCAGAAGCGAGAAGCGTGTACTCTAGGGAGCGCCACCCGCTAAAGCCCCGCAGCTTCTTTATAATCGGTCGATCCGGTAACGCGAGCAGGATTGCAAGTGTTGCGAGAACGAGGCCCAGGAGGCCTCCCGCCGTGCCAGCCAGAGCGCTGTAAATGAGTCCACGATGGCTATAGTTGACCGTCGATAAGTCGATGGGGTGACCCAGCCACCGGAGGGAGCACTCAAGCACCGCAAAGGCCGCAGGTAGTGCCAGAGTCACTGACGGCCACAGAACACCCGATCTCCGGTGCGCTGGGTTAGGATCGGCTGCGCTCATACGCGCTTTGGTTGGATCATCCGCGATTGCAATCCCATCAATAGGGCGCAAGCAAGGGGCGCCGCTGAGCTAGATGGGAGCACGCCGCACGCTTAGTTCCAAGCGACCACTGCTGTCTCTAAGCGACCGTTGGACTCTAACTCGGTGCGCGCCCGCACGAGTGCGTCGAACGCTGTTTGGGACCCAGGGAAATACCCTCCGGCAGTTGCCCGTGGGAGACTCGCGTCCACGGCCAGTCGACTGTGGAACAAATCAACCTTCTCGACCCGTCCGTCGCGCCGAATACCGCTGACAACAAAACTGTCGAACATTCTATCTGCTCGATCTACCGCCCGCTGGACGTCTTCTGGGGTGACGCCGTCAAGGACTCGATCTCTAGCCCCTTGGCCGCGGGAAGAAACGCTGATATCGGCAGAAACCACGACTTCGCCTTGCCACCCAAACAATTCCGAGAAGAGGCCCCTGAGTGGACCCTGCTGTGCGTTAACCTGGCCTTGTGTAACCTGCGAATTACGCATCCGGAACTGGACACGTTTGAGTCCCCTAAGATCCTTGAGACGGTCGATAGCGGATTTATCAAAAAGCGGCCTGAAGATCACCAGCTGGTTCAGTCGTTCGCGAGCGAAAGTGGCGTACGCGGCTGGTGTCGGTGAGTGACCACCCTGGTCAAATGCAGCGAAGTGGTCGGGCCAAAGAACGCAGTGAGAAACATCAAGAATGAATTCGCTCGGCTGCATGGTCACTGGATGTGGAGCTGCTCCAGGGGCTCTGACGTAGGGACGACTGTTGAAGTCGCGATAACGCATCACCTGGGCAGCCGAGGCGGCCGGGACGGAGAACGCTGGCCACGCGAAGGCGTCCACTTCGAAGTCACCGGCTGGGACTGAGCGGCCTGGAATGTCTGGCAGAGCCTCTAGGGTCGTGCCGGCGACGATGGGGTCAAACGGTTGGTCGTCGTCGAGGGACTCCCAGCTATAGAAAGTCAGCCTTCGCTGCAGTGGGGGGGTGTTGGCGGACATCGCGCGGCTAGTCTACCTCCGGTGGTCTGGCGGTGACGGACGTACCTGACGTAAGTAGAACCCCAGGCGCAGCCCCCGGCCAGATTGAGCATGATCGGCCGGGCACCAGTCTCCGTGCCGCCCTGGCTGTGGCAGCCGAACGGACCCGGCCTACTCTTTGGCCTCGATGGTCACAGTAATGCGCTTCGGGGATCCGAGCTTTGCGTGAGCCTGCTTCTGGAGGTAGAGCGTGCCCACGAGTGGGATGCCGGGATGATCGGCTGGCTGACCAGCCTCGTCCTCGGCGAACCGCATGGTGTTCTTGGTCTCTCGCTCAAGGGTGAAGTTGATCTGCATCAGGTCCTCCCACCTTGGAAGCCGCGAGCGGGGGATGATCCGGCGGCCCG
>DATKSR010000163.1:0-10371 GCA_035531555.1 Candidatus Dormiibacterota bacterium | reverse complement strand
TCGTGGGGGCGTGTGGCTTCGACGGGGACGTGGGTTGCGAGATGGCGTGTCGAGCCCCGGGCTCGTAAAACCGGGAAAAGGCATTAACTGCCAACAATCAGAGCCATTCGGCTCTGGCCTACGCTGCCTGATCTAATCAAGCAGTAGCGCCAAAAGCTCGGGCTTAGGCCCGACGTCGACCGGACGAGTGCCCGCGGCGCCCGGAGCCGACGAAAATACAGTGGGCTTGCTCAGGTGTGGCGTGTCAGCGCTCCTGGGGACATTTTCTGAGACTGGCCCGCTTCGAGCCCGTCCGGGGGCGCTCTGCGGGTGAGATCAATTCTCGGGCTACACACGTAGAGGTCTCGTGAGACACGCTCTCGGACCCGGGTTCGATTCCCGGCGCCTCCACCAGGGTTGTTGCAGAGGGAGTTGCAAGGTTGGTCCAAAGGCCAGTTTTTAGGCTCTGGAGCGTGACAGAAGCCGGCGAATCTGCCTGCAGGCACCTTCCTGCGGGACTGAAGACTCTCCTCAGACCAGCGCGAGGGCGACAGATGGGCGGATGCGAGCTTAGGCGGGCGTGCTGAACCCACCTCAGTGGGTTAGCTCGTTAGCTCAGGCCGCTGGTGGGACCAAGACCACAGGCGGGGCTGGGCCATCCGGTGCCCTGGTGGTGGCGGCCCGCCGCTCAGCTCGAAATCGGAGTATCAGACCTACCATAGTCGCCGCCGTTGGTTACTGGCGTCGGCCCA
The DNA here is from genome assembly GCA_035531555.1 of Candidatus Dormiibacterota bacterium. GTDB lineage: Bacteria > Chloroflexota > Dormibacteria > Aeolococcales > Bog-877 > Bog-877. The sequence continues at coordinate 9,640 of DATKSR010000163.1, read as the reverse complement.
ACCTTGGCGTTGGCCTTACTCCAGCCGGCTCGCTGCAAGACGCGCAGCCACTCGATGAAGACGGCGGCACTGGAGCGCAGTTGCTGCCAGGCCAGTCCCGGCCGTTTGGGGCGCAGTGCCGGGCAGTCGGGCGCGACCAAGTACTGGATTCTCAGGTCACGATGCTTGTGCTCGTATGACTGGTGGGAGACTCGCATCGCGGCGTAAGCCTCTTCGGTGCTCCACAAGGGCAAGAGATCGCACGGCGAACTGGAGCATAGAATCGTCTGCTCGTCGCCGCACAGAGGGCTGCCGTTCCGGCAGCGGAACCACTGCCGCCCTTGTCCCTCGGCGAGTCCAGGCTTTTCCGGGCGCCTCCTCTTGACGACCCCGAAGCGCACGAACTGCGTCTCGCCGCCGCAGTGCCGGCACTTGGGGATGCCGTCAAGCTCACCGTTCGCCACGACGACTTCGTTGCCAACAGCGAGATGCTGTCGGGAATAAGCCAGGGTTGGCCGGCGATTCTCTCCCATTTGAAGTCGGTGCTAGAGACCGACCAGTCTCGGCGTCTGGCTGATCCTGAAGAGCCAGGCCCGGAGTGGGCGCCATCCCAAACTCATGGCCGTGCCCGGGGGCATCGGCAAGGTCCTTACGAAGTAACCAGGACCACATCACCTCGCGTTAGGACTCGCCGACAGGTTGAGGTGGGCTACGGCTGAATGGTAAAGTCGGCGGCAGCCAGATCATCTGCCGTCGCTGGAATCCGTGAGCGGATGCGAAGCGTCGGGTTCAAGCGACGGGACTCGCTACCGGGGGGAACTCTTGATGCTGACACGCCGCATCCGCAGGGTCACATCTCGACTGGCGGTAGTTAGCCTTGCCGGAGTCGGGCTCGCCCTGGCCGGTGTGGCTGTCGTCGGCGCTCCTGCGGTCCTGGCGACGGGATGCCCGACAGGCACCGTGGGGACGTCTGGCACGACGGTGACCACGACCTTTGGGTTCACCGGTGCCGAGCAGTGCATCTCGATTCCCAACGGAGTGACCCAATTCACCGCGACGGCGATCGGCGGCGCTGGCGCCACCGCCTCCGCGGGCACGGGCGGGGATGGCGCTGAGGTAACCGCGACCATCACCACCGTTGCGTCCCCGGCCACTCTTTTTGTCGAGGTTGGTGGCACCGGGGTTGCACCGACCGGGGAGACGGGTGGCATCAGCCAGTTCAATGGTGGTGGTGCGGGGGGGACCGACGTAGGAGGTGTCGGAGGTGCTAGCGGCGGCGGGTCGAGTGACGTCCGCTCTTGTTCAATCAGTGACAGCGGCTGCCCTGCCCTCGGTTCGGCAAATGATCCACGGCTGGTAGTCGCGGGCGGCGGCGGCGGGGGAGCGTCCTCGACTGCAGCGGGCGCCGCTGGGGCGGGCGCTAGCGCGACGTGCAACGCCGGCTCCGCCGGCAACCTCGGCTATCTTGGCGGCGGGACCGCGCCTGGGGGCGGGGGTTGCTCCTCGACCTCTCCTGGAGGAGCTGGTGGTCAGGGCTCCATCTCTACCGGTGGCAACGGCGGTGCTGGTAGCGGCGGCACGGCTGGCAACAACATTGGCAACTGTCCCGGCGGTGGCGGTGGCGGAGGCGGCTACTTCGGCGGCGGCGGCGGCGGCGGCGGTTGCGCATTTCAAAGCGGTGCTGGTGGCTCCAGCTTCGTCGCGGCGGGCGCCACCGGCGTCACCATGACGACCACCGCTAGTGGCCCATCGGTAGTCATCAATTACCAGCAGCCGGCGACGACTACCGCCGCGAGATCGTCGGCTAATCCCGCATCTCCGGGCCAGGCCGTGACGTACACCGCGACCGTGAGTCCCGCGCCGAGTCCCTCCGGTGGAACGGTCGATTTCGCGGACGGGGGTACGACCATCTCTGGCTGCGGCAGCGTGGCCCTGAGCGGCGCCACCGCCTCCTGCACCGTGACCTATTCCACTCCCGGCACCCATGACATCACGGCAACATATAGCGGTGATGTCAACTACCAGGCGAGCCCGGCATCCGCCGTGCTGGCCCAGTCGGTAGCGGCTGTCGCCGTTCCGGTCGCAGGAGCGGCCGGCACCAGCGGCTGGGCGGGCTATAGCTGGGGCCTGGCGGCGATCCTGGCTGGCGTCTTGGCTCTGCTCGGCGCAGGCTGGAGCGCGTTCCGCCGGTCGTCCGGTTCCCGGCCGCACGGCTAGCGTCCATATCTGACCCTGAGCCGACTCAGCGCGAGGGCGCTGAGGCGGCCGAGCAGCCCCACGTGGGCCAGCTGTGCTTCGGTCAGGGCCGGCGGCTTGGCTCGCTGCTAGTAGTGCCGCGCCTCCTCCGCCTCCACTTCCCGCTTCACCGTCCGCCAGTTCAAATGGATCTCCCTCGCCAGCGCCGTCAGGCTCCAGCCCTGGGCTCGCAGGACTCGCAAACGCATCCCAACTTCCTCACACGGCAACGGGGGTCTCCTCAGAACCTGGACTGGACACCCAAAACCTGCCAGGGGGCCGTTCCCTTCTGTTCACCGCCAGGGCTCCGCTCCTGCTACGGAACCTCTGCACTTTTGGTGATCAGCTCCTTGCACTATTCGTGATCGCCAACACCGATACCGGTAACGATGATCTCGAGGGCGCGAACTGGTCCGGAACTCGATCCGGTTCTCTGAAGGATGCGAAACCACTCGACGAGCAGGGCGGCAGCACCTCGAAGTTTCTGCCAAGCGATACGGGGCCGCTCCGGGCAGAGGCGAAAGTTCTTTGGAGCCAGGTTGTACCGGCCAGCCACGCTCTCGTGTTTGCCCTCGTAGGACTGGGGCGAGTTTCGCATCGCATGGTAGCCGGGGTCGGTCCGCCAGACCGGCAGCAGGTACCGAGGGGCGGTGTCGGAAAAGACACTCTGGACCGTGTTGCAGCCGGGCTTGGTGGGATCTTCGCAGCGGTACCAGACCCGACCGCGGCGACGGTCCAGACTGAATCGGACAAAGCCCCCTCGCCCCCACAGTGCTTGCACTTCGGGATGTCGCACTTGTCGTGGGTAGGGCGGTCGACCCGGCCCTTGGGCTCGAAGTTACTCCAATCTCAAATGAAAGCGGAGACATCGCCGTGATTGATCTTGAACTCGTTCACCTGCGTCACTGAGTAGCCGGCGTCGCCTCCCACAATGAGAGGACGATGGCCGCCGAGCCTCCCATCTGAGTTACCGCCATCTTTTTATACTGTTTTGGTAGCAGACGCATGTTTATTAGCACCCACGCGGCATAGTGCACGCGCGTGAAGCCACCGCCTTGGGAATCCGCGGCCAGCTCCTTGCGGCGGTTGGCGAGTATCGGCAGGTCCTGCTGCGGGCTAGCGTCCCTCCATCCCGTTACTGGAGTTGCGCACCACGTTTTATGCGACGGAGTCCGGCTTGACGCACGGGCCCAGGCTCAGGTGGGCGACCTCGCCTCAGGCTGTATTCGTGGGCTTATTTCGATCGCTCCTAGCGGCGAACGGCGAAAAGCTGCCGCTTGGTCAGCGGGCGAGGGGGAGAGAAGAGTCGCTGAGCATCGGCTCAATGAGGCTAGCAGGGACGGGCCGACTGAAGAGAAAACCTTGGAACTCTTCGCAGCCACCTCTCGCCAGGAACTCCGCCTGAGCCTTGGTCTCGACGCCCTCAGCCACGACCGAGAGGCCGAGTCCATGGGCCAAGGCCAAGGTTGCCGACACGATAGCGTCCTCGGACCCATTGCCGATACCGCTGACAAAGGAGCGGTCGATCTTGAGAACGCGGAACGGGAAGCGTTGGAGCGCGGTGAGGGACGAATTGCCCGTGCCGAAGTCATCGATGACCAGGCAGACCCCGAGTCCGCGTAACTGACCGAGCGCCCTCGCCGCGGACTCCGGGTCGGTACTCAGAACGTTCTCCGTCACTTCCAGGTGCAGTCGCCCAGGAACCAGTTCTGAGTGGGCAAGGGCTTCTTGGACGTCCTTGACCACGCTGCCGTCCTGGAGCTGAGCCACCGATACGTTGACCGAGACGCTGATGCCGGCGGCCGCCGGGAATGAGTCGGTCCAGCGCTTCAGTGTGGCGCAGGACTCGAAGAGAACCCATCTGCCGATGGCTGAAATACTTCCGCTCGCCTCAGCTAGATGGATGAACTCGTTGGGGCCGAGGAGACCTCGCTCGGGGTGCTCCCAGCGTACCAACGCCTCCACTCCCGAAAGGCGGCCGGAGTCGGCTCTGATGATGGGCTGGAAGTGGAGACGTAACTCTCCGCGATCCGCAGCATCCAGGAGTCGGGCTGAGAGCTGTGCCTGCTCCAGGAAGGCCCGGTCGAGCGCCTCGTCCAACACTTGAAAACCGCCCCGGCTGACTTGCTTGGCGTAGTGCATCGCAACTTCGGCCCGCCGAATCATCTCGGCCGGATCGACACGGAGGGAGCAACCGGCAACGCCGCCTGTGACCTTGACGGCGGTCTCGTGCCCCGTGACCCCATAGCGTTGCGATACTGCCTCGAGCAAACGTGCCACCGTCGCCTGAAGATCGCCCGGAAGGACCCCCACCATCAACACCGCGAAAGTAGCTCCCTCGAGCCGCGCCACGACATCGCCAGTGCGAACCGTGTTGAGCAAGCGTTTGGCAAAGGCGGTCAGTACCTGGTCGCCCACGGTCCGTCCGAAGGAGTCGTTGACGCTCTTGAAGCGATCGATGTCCATGACCAGCACGGACACTCGGCGCCGGCCAAGCTCGCGAAGATGGAGTAGTTGCTCCAAAAGGCCGCGCCGGTTGAGCAGGCACGTCAGTTCGTCCTCGTGGGCTTGGCGGACCAACTCAGCTTCTGCGACCTTGCGGCCGGTGATGTCTTGATATGCAGCCAACACCGCAGTAACGCGCCCCTTAGGTTCCACCAGAGCCACTGTGGAAATAGCCGCATCGACCAAGTGGCCGTCACGGTGAAGGCGACGGACATCAAAGTCAAGCACGTCAATTCCGTCCACGGATCCCTTACGTAGGCGATCGAACTCGTCGCGGGAACCAGCGTCGATGATGGGCAGTGGGTTGCCGACGACCTCCGACTCAGTCCAGCCGAAGATCCGTTCGGCGGCGGGGTTCCAGAGCAGGGCGGTGCCGCCAACATCCACGACGGTGAGGGCGATCGGCGATTTTATGACCGTGGCCCGGAGCAACTCCTGTTCCGACAGGGTGCTCGTGCCGGCAGTAGAGCGCCGGGATGGACCTGCATGTGGGTAGGTCTCCTTGTCCTTCCGGCTGGAGCCCTTCAGGGCGCGCCGTTTAGCTGGGCGCTGTCCTGCAGCCTCCCTGGGAGCGATCTCCAGATGAGTTAGCCGGCCCCCTGCGCCCCTCCCGATCGGGGCTGCCATGAGACTTACCATATCGACTAGGGCTCCGCCAGCAGCGACGCGAGTGTGACAGTTTGCGGTGCTGGCGGATCTGTTGATTGGGCGGAGCGCTCCGTGGGGTGGTTGGCACCTCAAAGTGGGCCAGCAGATGATCGGAGTGAGCCTCGTCTACCCGAATCGGCAGACGCCGCTACCCGCCACCACTACGCTGCCCAAGAGGGTCGAATCGAAGGGTTAGGCTCCCGCCCGCCGCGAGTGCCTCCCTCCAGGACTGCGAGGCGTTGATCGCAGATTGGGTCGCCGGGCGGCGTACTGAGACGAGCTTTCGTGGCCCCGCGCTGGCCATGGTACAGTCCGGTCAAAGCGAACTGATTGGCCAGTTGGAGCTTGGTGATAATGGCGCGGACCTGGTGGAGTTCGTCTGCGGAGTCGCTCCACATCAGCGCGGTCACGGATATGCCTCAGCGGCGGTGGTGTCGCTTGCTCGCTGGCTACTGCAGGGAGGTTTAGCGATGGAGATCGAGCTGCGCATCGGAGAGCACAGCATCGCCAGCCAGAGGGCTGTCGCTAAAGCTGGTTCCCTGGCGGCGGGGACAGTAGTGTCCCACGCGCCGGCAACCGGGGCGAGCTAAGAGGCTCTCCGCTTCGTCCATCCTGGGGGAAAGGCAGGTTAAGCCGGTGAGCAAAGACGTTCGGTCGCCCATCCGTGTCCAGATGCTCTACGGGCCGGGCTGCCCTCTAGTTGACCAGCTGCGATCTACTCTCCATGATTGCCTGGCTCGCAGCGGTGCGCATGTGCTGCTGGAGGTATTGGAGGGACCGTATCCTTCACCAACTCTGTTCATCGATGGGGCCGACGTTACCGGGCAAGCTCTCGAGCATCAGCCGTCGTGCCGTCTCGATCTGCCCACTGAGGAGCAGATCATGGCCGCGCTGATCGCAGCTGGTGGTGGGAGCACGTCGAAGTCGGAGGCCGTAGGACGACTGTGATGACCGTCGGCGGCCGGTCGCGCCGGACCAACGTCCCAGTAATAGTGCTCCGCCAATATGACGACCTGAGGTTCATCTACACGGCAGGGCGTAGCCCCGGGAACTTCCCGGCTATTCGACGAGGCAGCATCGTGGTGCGTCGAGGCGGTGGGGAGCCTACGAGCCATCGGCTTGACGCTGGCGGAGATCCAACAGCTCTCTGGCTCCCAGCTCAGGCAGACTGACTCGCCGATCGGCCGGAGATTGGCCCAAATGCTGGAAGCTGCCAGAAATCGCATGGCAGAACAGATTGCCAATCCCCGGCTCCGGCTGCAGCACATCGCGGATGTTTGCGGCGCACTACGCTGACGAACTGGACGGGCGGACTGATTTCCACGCCCAAGACCCCCGAGAGGGTGGAGCAGGGGTTGACTCTCCCTCTGGGGGGGAGCGTGTGGGCTCCGCCCGGGAAAGCGATGATGCGTGAGCGAAGGGATGAATTGTTGGCGACGCAAGGAATTCAAGTTGGCCACCCCAGAGCCTCAGAACGCCGGCTAAGGCGCCGTCCAATCTTAACTCCGAGTCTTTTGCTCGCCACCTCAACTCTCCGGCGATACTTGGGCCAAGTGCATCACCGACCGGCTATTGTCGCGCAGCCTTACGCGGTGCCTGTTTTTTTAGTGTTCGCCGTCGGAGTATTCGCCGCTCCCCATCTGCCCCGTAAGCCGGGGCTGGCGATCGAGTCGATCACTACGCTGGTAGCCGGCACCTACTGCCTGCTCGAGTTCTGGCACCGCCCCGAGGCGCATCGCATTGAGTGCGGAGCTAGCTGGGCGCTGCTCGCGCTCTTAGAGTTTGCTGAGCTTGGCGTCGGCCGAAGCCTCATCGTCCGATCTGAAGGTCTAGTCTTTCTGAGCGTACTTGTCGTAGCCCGCTGCCTTGAGGGAATGTGGCGAGCCAATTTTGTACCCACGCGGTCATCGCAACGCTCAGCGTGGTGTACGAAGGGGATGATCCTGCCAGATCGGCCCGAGGCGGGATCCGTCGTCCGAGTCTCGGCCCCCAGCAAACCAGTCGACCAGTCGGAGGGCCACTACCGGAATTTGCTGCTCCTTCCGACCGGGCGCCGAGGTACGGAAGCAGCCGCCGAGCGTGCCGTCTACCTCTCTGAAGCCGCATCCGGCACCGGAGCCGTCGGAGAAGCTCGGTGGTCTGCCTGCGGCGCAGGCTATTACTCTGTATGCGCTCCGGGCGAGCGCACCGGAACCAGGTCACTCTGGCTCGACTTGCCACGGAGTTGCCGAACAGACCGGGCCGGCTCGGGGCTACAACTCACCCGGCTTCTTTGCTCGACGCGTGGGAACACGAGCGGCTCGAGTGCTGTTGGTCCTTTGCGGTCCCTCGCCGGGCCAAATGCTGTCTTTCGATGCTCAAGCCGCTGGTTCACTAGCTGCTTCCAACCGGGCGGAGTAGATGGAGTACCCGTCGACGTGGCGAGCCACTGTTGTGGCGATCACCGTCGCGACGATCATCGGAACCGCGATTCCGAATCCGCTTTGGGTCAGCTCCAGAACCAGCACCAAGGCGGCGAGAGGCGCCTGCATTGATGCTCCGAGCACCGCGGACGCTCCGACCATCGCGTAGGCGCCCATCGGAGAGCCAGGCCACGCGAGTGACCAGGCTAATCCGAGAAGTCCTCCCAGCACTGCACCAGTGCTCAGCATCGGCGTGAACAGGCCGCCGGACGCTCCGCTACCGAGACAGAGCGCAGTGACCAGGGGTTTGAGAATGAACAAAGCAGCGAGTAGAGCGATACCGCCGCTGCCGATGAAGACCATGTGGGCCATGTCCTTCCCATTGCCAAACAGCTGGGGGTAGGCGAGTCCGATCAGCCCTAGGGCGCCGAAGGCGATCAAGGGTGCGAAGAGCGCCCTCTTGCCGCGCACCGTGTGGTGTGACACCCACCCGATCAGTCGAATGTACCCGGACGAGAGCAAGCCAAGTATCGGCCCCGCCAAAAGCGCAAAGACCAGCAGGGGATCGGTGAATCGGAAGGCGGGAATATTCAGGTAGGTGGCATGCTCCGGAAGATACAGCCAGGCTGTCGCGGTGGCGATCGCGGAACAGAGGATCGCGGGCAATACAACCGGCAGTGCCAGACTTCCGCACAAGATCTCCGCCGCGAAGAGGGCCCCGCCGATAGGCACATTGTAAACGGCGGCTAGTCCGGCGCCGGCTCCGCACGCGATCAGCAGGCGGCGCTGTCCCGGGGAAAGTCGTGCCCAGCTCGCGAATACGTTGCCAGCAACCCCGCCCATCAGTTTTGGCGCCGCCTCTCTGCCCATGGAAGCGCCCATGCCGATGACCACTTCCGAAATCACCGATGTGCCGAGGCTGCGGCGCGCAGAGAGCGCCTTGCCGTGCCAGATCGAATCGTCCACCTCGGCGTGCTCCCCGGGAGTGAAGTGGCGCAGCAGGTACCAGGCAATCCCACCGAACGCGCCGGCTACGCAGAGGACGATTACCCGGCGAAGACCTGAGTCCCGCTCCGCGGCGGCCTGTAAGCTCCCGCTGTGATAGGCGAAGGCTAGGTGTTGGACTCCGAAGAGAATCACCATCAAGAAGTCACCGAAGAGCCCGGTCGCGACTCCAGTGAGCGCCACCATCGCCCAGAACATTGGGGTTAGCGCGGCGTCCCCGTCGCCGGTAACATTGGGCTGTTCCATGGCTCCTCGCCCCGATGGTAGGCGCGACTTGATCAGGGGCTGAGGGGCGCGCAGGCGCTCACTCGGCTTCGGTTGCGAGCGGACTAGCCAACCCAGCCACCGCTGACGATGAGCCGGTGCCTCGCCTTTGGACGAACTCGTTCGGTTGTCCTCGGCCCCTGTCAAGGCGTGCAACTCGCCGCTGCGCGGAGGACACACAAGCGGGTTGCGATCTCCGCTTCGACCTGCGCCACTGACAACTCCTCTACCCGTCGTCCCGTGTTGGTCTCGCCGCGACTTGCTGCACCCATTCGCCGCCTAAGAGATCCTTGCGCCAGAAGTGGACGCGTACCGTCAATAGGGACTTTCCAGCCGGCGGTTTGAGATGTTCAAACTAGACTAACCTCGTGGCGGGCAGAGTCTGATGCTGACTCCAGGCGTGAGCCCGGTGATCGGCGTGATCCAGATCGGGATCGACCCGGTCTTTCACCTGGGACCCCTGGCGATCCACTGGTACGGGGTGGGCTACGCGGTGGCGATTCTGGTGGGGCTCCAGGTGGCCCTGCCCTATGCGGAGCGCCACGGGATCCCCAGGTCCAAGACCGGCTGGATCGCCTTCTGGACCATCGTCCTGGCCCTGA
>DATKSR010000162.1:0-3204 GCA_035531555.1 Candidatus Dormiibacterota bacterium | reverse complement strand
AAGGCGATCGCACGGACGACGGCGACTACAGGGGCACGTCGGCAACGCCCGGCCAGCTCGACGGGCCCGGCGCTGTGGAGCTGTCCGAGCTGCGGAGGCGAGGTGACCCACCGCAAGCGCATGCGATGCGATGCCTGCATCGATTCCGATCCTGGCCAAAGTACTGAAATCAGAGGCAACCGAGGCGCCGCCATCGCCGCCAGGAAGCGGGCACTTCAGGAGTGGGACGAGGCTAATCTGGGCGCCACCTTCGACCCGGACTTCTTCAGCCGCGAGATCCTGCCCAAGCTGGCGACGGTGAAGTTGGCAGACATTATGGAGGCAGCAGGAGTTTCGAAGTCGTACGCCTCGACGATCCGAGCGGGACGGTACACGCCGCACGTGTCAACGTGGGCAGCACTGGGAGAGCTGGGGGCGGGCGGTCCAACCCGTCCCATATGAGTCGGAGCGCTGTGCATCACCTGCATTACAGAACTCTGGCCGCCATCTGGCAGTGCGACCAGCTGTCCGGGCTAGAAGTGGCGCCGCCCCTCTTGGCTCGGTTGAACTGGAGTTGACAGTTCTGATGGACGTGGGACCGAACGCGGTCGTCTACCCGGTTGACCGCTACTACGACCCGGTGTTCCGACTACCGGATGAGGTGTCAGGCCGCGGAATCAAGGTCCAGCAATCCGACTCCACGAAGGTCTGAGTAGGTTGGCCCGGGGATTGATTGCTGTCCGCCGGGGGTAGGGCCCCGATCGCGATACGTTGCTTCAGAAAGCGGGAGGGGCGGTGGTGGAGCTAGCCGAGGTGGTCGAAGCGCTGAAAGGAGAGCCGCTGTGGGCGGCCTCGAGCGGTGCCCGCGAGCTGTTCCATTCGGACATGCTTCAGTGGCTTGCCAAGTACGAACCAGAAGCGTTCACCGAAGTCTTCCAGCTCCCCGCCGCCGACGAGTACTGCTGCGAACGCGAGCGAGGTCACCTTGATCTGTGGATCGCGGCACGCGATGGTGGGCGGTCGATCGTGGTCGAGAACAAGCTGTTCTCCCTACCGAGAGAGGCCCAGCTCGATGGATATTCGGAGAAGATCGCACTTCGGCCGGCTATGGCCGGGTGCGAGCAGGTGCTCCTCAGCCTGACGTCTCCGGACTGGCCTGAGGGTCGCTACGGGCCCTGGGCGTGGATGTCATATCGAGTGCTAGGCGAGCGCCTGGTCGACACCTTCTCGAGCCGGTCCGATTTCGCCGGTCAGTTTGCCTGGCACTGGGGACGGCTGTGCGTCCTCCTTGACTTGCTGCGCAGCGCTGTCTCCGTCGCCACCCTCAACGAACCCTACGAGCTCGAACAAGCTCGGGAACCCCTCCCCGACGCTCGCCTGGCGGCCTTCGCCCACAGCGTGCGGGCTTACCAGGTTGGGCGAATGATCCGGATAGGCCTCGGGGAGGAGAGCCTTGTTGCCGTGGCGGTGGACTTCACTCGGAGCAAAGCGCTCATCGAGGCGTTCTGTCAGGCGGCCGATGGTATCGAACTCGGTTGGCAGTTCCAGGAGCGCCAGTGGCGTCTGGCGGTGCGTGTGGCCGAAGGTTGCGAGCACGACGACAGGCCGTGTTGGGGCCGGGGCCCGGCGGTCGCCGCTGAGCGAGTCCGCCTGGTGGGGGAGCGATACCCGGAGCACTTCCGCTTCGACGAGCTCGACGAGCTCGACATCGAGAACAACATGGCGAAGACTCAGCGGCCATACCAGCACTTCGCTCCCGGTTTCACCTACCAGTACCGCAAGGTCTCGACCGCAACCATCGGACAGATCGTCGCCGCCGGAGTGGCCACGTCGAGGCGGATCCTGCGCGAGTGCTCGGCTGACTGAGGAGCGCTCCGGTGAACTCTCCGTCGGTTAGATGTCGGGCTCATGTAACTGGAGCGAAAGGACGTGGACGATGGTGTGGTTTCGATTTCGGACAGGCATTCTCAAGGTTCAGCACGTTCCCAGTGGAGATGATGCAGTCAGCTTTGAACTCCAGCACGCTGGTGGTCCCGTCACGATCGAGCTGCGACGCAATCCTGACCACGAGGGGCCCAGAATCCTTCTGACAGCTACTGCGTCTAGGGTCGTAAGCGCCGAGCGTCAGACAAGTCTTGAGTCCCTGGCGGCTCGTGAGATTCCTCCTGGTTGCACTCCCAATGAAGGGTCTGACCCGTTCAATGAGCGCGGAGCACCGCACCTGTCGATCGTCAGCGACTCATTGAAGAACCTGTTTGCCGAAATGGGTTCACAGATGGCTCCATTGTGTCGTTCGGTCGCCCTCAGTTTGCGATGGAGGTACGGATTGAGAGTCCCTGTTCGTCCACTGGCCAGCCTCGGTTATGAGTTCTCAATCGACGGAGAATTGTGGATTTCGATCCCGCGTGAGGTGAGCGCCCGCACAGGGTCCTACGCAATCGGCCAAGCGCTAGGAACGCAACTAGTAATCGGCATTCCGGAAGCACTTGAACCCGATCTCGCGATCCCCGCTGCTCATGAATTTCTGTTTGAAGCCGAGGAGCTAGCAGACACCTACACACGCAGCACACTGGTGCTGAGTCTCGCTGGTGTCGAGGTGGGTCTAAAGAGCCTGATCGCCGGAGTACTTCCAGGTACCCGATGGCTGGTTGAGAACATGCCCAGCCCGTCAGTTGCGAGCCTCCTCGAGGGCTTCCTACCCGATCTTCCAGTCCTGGGCCAGCTTCCTGGCACCGAGCGTCCCGATCCCAAGGCGGACTTGATCAAGAATGTAAGGCGGGCAATGCAGCTCCGGAATCGAGTTGTTCACAGCGGGGCGGGCGAAATTGATTATGAGTGGTTGGATGAATGGCTATCCCTTTCCTCGTCCCTTCTCTACGCCTTCGATTGCTATTCCGGCCGGGCCTGGGCAGGTCCACTGGTTGAGGAACGGCACCGACTCTTGATTGCTACCTAGCCCTCCGCCCCTCCCGCCTTCCTCCCCGTTCTCGGGTGGTGGCCCGGGGGGGGGGGGGCTCGGCGGCTCGGCCCGGGGCGCCCGGCGCTCGGCGCCTTGGCCCTTCGCAGCGCGCCGCTTTTGGCCCGGTCCGCGGCCGGGGCCCCTCTCTCCCACGGGACTGCGGTGGGCGCTGCCGGACTCGAACCGACGACCTGCTGCTTGTAAGGCAGCTGCTCTAGCCAACTGAGCTAAGCGCCCGCATCGACACACTACGTCGCTGCCGCGTC
>DATKSR010000161.1:0-7461 GCA_035531555.1 Candidatus Dormiibacterota bacterium | reverse complement strand
TCCCAAAGGCCCGGCTGGGGGCCGTGTGGGTCGGCCGGAACGTCACCCTGCGCTGGCGGATGCCTCCGGGGGTGACGCTGGCCGATGTCCTCAACCGGCAGGCCTCCCTTGAGGCCAGGTGCGACTGCGCCCTGCGCTGCTGGGAGGAGCCGGGAGTGTTGGTGATGGAGGTGCTGCGTCACCGGATCCCGGACCAGGTCCCCTACCGCACTTTCTACTCCGGGCCACGTCCCCATGGGCGCTGCCTCATCGGACTGGGCCTGGGCCGGCGCGGCGCTCTCTGGGTCGACCTGGACTCCTGCCCGCACCTGCTGGTGGGAGGCATGACCGGAGGGGGCAAGAGCGTCTTCCTGCGCCAGGCGCTGACCTTCCTCGTCGTGGACCACCCGCCAGAGCGGCTCCGGCTGGCCCTGATCGACCTCAAGGGCGGGGTGGAGCTCGCCCACTTCAGCTATCTAGAGCACGCCCTCTTCCCAGTGGCGGACAGCGTGGCGGCGGCTGCGGAGACGCTGACCGCCGTCCGGGAGGAGCTGGACCGGCGGCTCTCGATGGTCCGGCACTCGGTGGAGGCGGGGGACTCAGCTGCCCCCGTCACCTGGCCCCGGATCGTGGTGGTGGTGGACGAGGTGGCGGAGCTCACGGTCCGCGACCTCGGCGACGACCGTGCCGCCCGTGCCGCCCAGCAGGCGGCCACCGGGCGGCTCTGTGAGATCGCCAGGCTCGGGAGATCGGTGGACATCCACCTCGTCTGCTGCACCCAGCGCCCGGACGCCGACGCGGTGCCGGGGCAGCTGAAGGCCAACCTCGACGGCACCGTGGCCTTCCGGGTCAGAGCCGCGATCAACAGCTTCATCCTGCTCGACAGCGACAAAGCCGCCCTGCTGCCTCCCCACCCCGGCCGGGCCATCTGGGCTCACGAGACCGTGGAGGAGTTCCAGGCGGTCGACTGCTCGCTGGAGGAGAGCCGGGATCTGCTCCTGGCGAGGTGGGGTGGACGGGGCTCTCTGCCACCAGGAGTGCCTGTAACACCCTGGTGGCAAAATACCGGGCTCCGAGATCAGGACGAGATCGAATGAGCGCCATCCGCGTTTTGGCGGCCGGAGTGGACACCATCCACGCCTCCGCGCCGGGCGCTCTGGTGCCCAGTCTGCGCCAGGAGCTGGGTGAGCTGAGGAGCCACGCCGGGGACAACGGCATGGCGATCGACCTCGGTGCCAACCCAGAGGGCTTCATTCTCCAACCTCACGGCTGGAGGGGGTACCCGATCTGGCTGCGTTCGGCCCGGATCGAGCTGATGCTGGGGGCGGTCGATCCCTTCCCCCCGGTCTTCCTGCAATGGCACTCCGCCTTCATCCACACCCACGGCCTGGAGGCTGCGGTGTCTTCGGTGGAGGGCTGGCTGGACGACGCCGTGATGGAGGTCAGGGGCCCGCTCAGAGTGGCCCGAGTCGACCTCTATTGCGACTTCCAGGGATGGGTGCCCGTGGCCCGCGACCTGGACCACTTCACCTGCCGGGCTGTGAGCCGCCGGCTCTTCGAGGTGCACAGCCAGGCTCACATGAGTGGGCGGCACTTCTCCGGGTTCACCTTCGGCAAGGGCGACGTGGTCGGGCGCATCTACGACAAGTCGCTGGAGATGGGAGTCCGGGGTCAGCGCTGGCTGGAGGCGGTCTGGCAGGGCCGCGACCCGGGGCAGCCGGTGTGGCGGGTGGAGTTCCAGTTCCGGCGCCGGGCGTTGCGCCGCTTCGGGCTGGAGACCCTGGATCAGGCCCTCAACTCCCGCCAGGAGCTCTGGGGCTACGGCATGGAGTGGCTCTCACTGCGCCGACCCAGGGCCGACAGCAATCTCTCCAGATGGGAGGAGGCTCCGGTCTGGGCGCTACTGCGCCAGGCCCAGCTCGGATCCCCGTCGTCTCCACTGGTGAGGGCGGCGGTAGGCTCGGCCTCCCAGGACCGGCTGGTGCGGGGCTTCGTCGGCTACGCGACCTCGCTAGGGGCGAAGAGCGGTGGGGAGCAGATGGAGGAGGTGCTGCGCTGGGCGGGGGCTCTGGCCGCCCTGCACCTGCGGGAAACCGGCAGGGACTTCCCCCAGATGGTGGAGGAGAAGCGCCGCCGGGGAAGCTCAGAGCGTCTCTTCCGCCTCACCCCCGCTCTGCTCCAGGAATACGACCAATGACCGAGAAGCTGCTGCTCGACGTGAACGAGGTAGCCTCACTCTTGGGTTGTGGACGGACCTATGTCTATGGAATGATCCAGCGCAAAGAGCTACCCGTCATCAAGCTCGGGCGGTTGACCCGGATACCTGCTGGATCGCTCGCGGATGTGGTGGCCCGCGAGCTGGCTCGGTCCGAAGTGGATCCATCTCCGTGGGCCGACTCCGAGCCGGATCAGCCGCGTTGGGCACCCCAGCTGGCCAGCACCGCCGACACGGGCCGCAGATCACGGCCGCGGGAGCCGTAGATGGCCAAGAGAGCGAATGGTGAGGGCACGGTCGTCCGGCGGCAGGATGGCCGGTGGATGGCGGCCGTCGTCGTCAGCGGACGTCGCAAGTTCGTCTACGGCCGGACCCGGGACGAGGTCTATCGGAAGCTGACCTCGGCGGTGAAGGCCCGGCAGGACGGTGCGGTCCTTCCGTCGGGCCGGGAGACGCTGAGGACCTACCTCACGAGCTGGCTGGCGGGAGCCGAGGGCAGCGTCCGCCCATCCACCCTCGAAAAGTACCGCCGAGACTTGGAGCACCACGTTCTGCCCGGACTGGGAACGGTCCCGCTCGTGCGCCTCGGGCCTCAGCACCTTCAGCGCCGGTACGGGGAGCTCATCGCTTCCGGGCTGAGTCCGACGAGCGTCCGTCACGTCCACGCCGCGCTCCACAGGGCGCTTGGGCAGGCGGTCCGGTGGGGTTTGCTCACCAGGAACGTGGCAGACCTTGTCGCCCTTCCCCAGATGAGCAGAACTCCCTGGCGGGTGCTCAACGGCGCTGAGGTGCGCCAGCTGATAGCGGCGGCGGCTACCGACCGCCTGGAGGCGGTCTTTGTCCTCGCCTGCACCTCAGGGATGCGTCGGGGTGAGGTTCTGGCTCTCCGCTGGCGCGATGTCGATCTGGAGCGGGGCACTCTGGCGGTGACGGGCTCACTTCAGCGTGGACCAGGAGGGCTGACGATCTCGGAGCCGAAGACCGCCAGATCACGGAGGTTGGTGGCGCTGTCAACCCTTGCGGTCGACGCCCTGCGTCGCCGGCAGGTCCGCCAAGTTGACGAGAGGTCACTGGCCGGCTCCATGTGGCAGGAGCGCGACCTGGTGTTCACCTCGGCCGTCGGGGGGCCGATCGAGCCAGGCAATCTTCTACGTCGATCGTTCTGGCCGTTGCTCGAGCGGGCGGGGCTGCCACACGTACGGTTTCACGATCTGAGGCATACGGCCGCCACCCTCATGCTGAGTCGGGGAGTTCATCCCAAAGTCGCCTCGGAACTCCTCGGGCATGCCACGGTCGGGATCACCCTCGACCTCTACTCGCATGTCTCTGAGTCGATGCAGCGTGAGGCAGCCCGAGCCATGGACGACATCCTGAAGCCCGACTGACCTGGCGAGGCTCTACCTGCTCATGCAGACTGTCCGTCTCTGTAGTGCTAACGACCGGATCAGCGGCGCTAGGAGCTCTGGCTTCTGCGAGAGCTGGTCGCGAAACTTCTTTCGTCTGTGATCGCGCGTGTGGGTAACCGAGACTAGCGAGTTGCCAAGTAGTCGGTAACTTTCGATCTCCGGAGAGCCGCTACGCCCGGAGCAGGACCGCCACTTGACACATCGGAGTGCCCCGCCAGATGAACTCATATCCTGCCGCTTCGATCCCAAAGGTGCCGCACCGGTGGTGGATCGCCGGGTCTCCCCGGCCGACTCGTGAGTCCCGGGCCTTGAAAGCTTGCCCTATCAGCGAATCAGGCTCGATGGAGAGTCCGAGATAGGGCCGCCGCTCGGGCCAGGACTGGGAACATGCCCAGCTGGCGACCCGAAGAGTTGGGCTGCCCCGGTCCTCCTCCTCCTCCTGCTTGGTTCGACGGAGGGTCGCAACGATGTAGCAGACCGGGGTCTGGCTCAGGTCAACTAGGCGCCGGGCCGCGGCGCCTTTGCTTACGTTGAGTTCGGAAGCAAACTCAGCGATGAACTCGAAGGTCACCTCAGGTTGGCTGCTCATGAGGGCGGCAACCCGGTCTGCGGGCATGGTCAACTCAGTTGCGCCGATCTCGCAGAGGCGCTCCTCCTGAGCACCGGGGGGACCGGGATGTACCTCCCGGAAGTAACTGTGGACGATTTCATGGCCCAGCGATCGATGGTTCCGGCCCGGTGAATCATGCTCGTCGAGCACTACCACGTAACCACCGTCCTGCGGGATTAGGAGCCCTGAGCACTCGCTCCCCGATGCCAGCACAGCGTAGCGGACATCTCTAATGCCTCGAACGGACCCAAGGACGCGAAGGGGAGTCGGACCCGCCTCCGTTGACTGGTGTGCCAGCAACTCCTGGCACAGCCGAGTGATCAGTGCGCTTGGGTAAAGCTCCTGATGGTGCTCGCAGAGAGCTCGAACCGCCGGTTCATGGGTAGCCATTCCAAAGTCACCCGCGGGCCTTCCCTTGCGTCACCATCAGGATCGTCCCGTGGAGAAATTTCCACTCATCGGGTGTTGTCGGCGTTCGTCCGCGCGCGTTGATCTGAGCGAGCATTCGCGCCTCATCTGGAGGGACCTGGGCGTCCTCTACGTATTCGCGAAGTCCCTCAGGCCATCGCTGAGTGTCAGTCGGTGTCGGGATGGTCCTTCCCAGCAGGTCACCGACGGAGGCCCCCAGCACGGTGCCGACCGCGTAGAGCGTCTCGGCCGACGGTTTCATACGGGCTACGGTCGCCTCAGGTCCTTGGACTAACTCCCACAGATAGCCTTTGGCGATGCCGGAGCGCCGGCTCAATTCGCTCAACGTCATCCCCTGGGCATTCAGGAGGCGGCGGATCCTCTCGCCGATGGTGCTGGCTCCGGCAAGCTGCTCGTACATCGCTCCCATAGGCGAAAGCATACCAGGGTTCGTTCTCTGTCGGGAACTCCCGGGTTCTGTCCGCTTGACACGGCGGAGCGATCCGTGTAGAGTACGGCCAGGTTCCGTCTCCGGAACCACCCAGTAGTAGGAGGTTCGGCTTGATGGACACGCAAGCATCGGGCATCACGTCCAAGGCGATCGAGATCTTCGTGAACGACAAGAAGGTCCTGTTCGATACCAACACGGCAACCGGGGCCCAGATCAAGGCGAAGGCGGAAGTTCCGTCCAACTATTCCCTCTACCTGCGCTCGAGAGGGAGCAACGAGCCTATCGGAGACGCCGAGGAGGTCGAGCTGAAGGAGGGTGAGCACTTCTTCACCCGGCCTCCCTCGAATGTGTCGTGACACCCGAGGAGTTCACTCTGGGCTTGGAGGTGGTGATGCGCGACTACCCGGAGACGAGGGTCCTGCCGGGTCGGGACGGGGAACGCCCTCTGCGGGTAGCGCCCGTGCCGATTCCGGTGTCCCACTGGGGAGGCGGGGTCACCCGCCTCCTTGTCGTGTTCAATCTCGCCACTCACGATTCAGTTCGACCACGCGGCCTGCTTGGTCCGGAGTGGAAGTTGCCGGGCGGTACCGCTCCCATGAACGCAAGCCCCGTCTACGAGTTCGGGGAGGCGTGGCAGGCCTTCTCGTGGGTCTTCCCCTGGCCACCAGCGCTCGGGGTGCTTGAGACGGCGGAGGCCTACCTGGGTCGGTTCAATGATCCACGCTGAACTTAGGATCCCCGCCGACATCCAGGAGACTCTCTACCTCTGCGTGACCCAGGCGGAGGAGTGGGCTGGCTACCTGCTCTGCGGCATGCTAGCGACAGACGAGCGGCTAGTCCTGCTCGGGCGGGAGTGGTGCCCGATTCCTGAGCGGCTCCGCATCCGCGGGACTGGAGCCGGCATGACCTGGCATCCCGACTTCGACGTCGAGATGCTGAACCGGGCTCAGCAAGAGCAGTTGGGGTGCGTGGTCGTCCACCACCACAGCGGCCCTTCTCCGACTCCTAGTCAGATCGACTGGAACACATGTGACTCCCTCCTGCCCTTCCTGTCTCGAGAGGTTCCCGAACGGCCCCACGCCTTTGTAGTCATGGGGGACCGGGCCGCCGTGGGTCGCGTCTACCGTAAGGGCGAATATCTCGCTGACCTTTCGGTCACCGAGATTGCTGGGTCCGCTCTTGTCTCCTGGCCAACACGGGCAAGGCCGCTCAAGCTGATCATGGACTCAGATCTCCGCCACGACCGTCTCGCCCGAGGCTTCGGCTCTCAGGCAGTCGCGCGACTCAAGGCCGCCCGCGTCGGCGTGGTTGGCTGCGGAGGCGGCGGGTCTCACGTCATACAGCAGCTCGCGTATCTCGGCGTCGGAACGTTGGTCATTGCAGACGCCGACCGCGTCGAGGTGTCCAATCTCAATCGCCTTATCGGTGCCGTGCCAGGTAGGCGGCACCGCAGCTTGCTGGACCGCGCCTTCCGCCTAGGACTCGGCGACGTGGGCCGCCCGAAGACTGAGGTGATGCAGAGACTAGTGAATCAGGTAGCGGAGACGGCGGCCGTGCTTGCCTACCGCGAGTCCTTCCCGTCCGCTGCAACCGTCGCAGCCCTCCGGCAATGCGATGTCATAGTTTCATGCGTCGATCACCTGCAGGTTCGCGACGACCTTAACCGTCTCTGCCGACGCTATCTAATCCCCTTGATCGACATCGGCCTGGAGATCGTCCCTGGCGGCGAAACCAGCGGGACAGTTGCCGCCATCTCGGGTCGGGTTACCAAGGTGCAGCCCGACGGCCCGTGCCTCCGATGTCAGGGAGTCGTCGACGACGCGAAGCTGGAGGCGGAGAGGGGTGGTCGCCCGCCCGGATACGCCGGAGATCCGCGGCTCCCTGACCCTGCCGTCGTGACCCTTAATGGCGCCATCGCCTCTATCGCTACCACTGAGGTTCTACAGGTCATCACCGGCTTTGCGGGCGACAACTCGCCGAACTGTGGGTGGCTATACGATGGCCTCACCGGGACGGTGGAGAAAGTAGCAAAGCCGTTCCGGGCCTGCCAGGAGTGCCAGCGCGAGCGTGCCGCGGGCGATGTCTAACCGTCGCCAGAAGGTTGTCCTCTGGGGCCGAGCTCCATGGGGAGGGGTGCTGGCGGCGGCCGCAAGCCGCTTACGCACCCATCGCTCGGGGCCGGTTGTTGTCAGGCTTGTTGTCAGTGGTCCAGACCACATGCTGTTTACCAGATGGTTTGAGATCAAAAACTGGTGCCGAGGGGCGGGATCGAACCGCCGACACCGGGTTTTTCAGACCCGTGCTCTACCAACTGAGCTACCTCGGCCTGGGGCCATTTGATCTCCACACGCCGCCTGAACCATGCCCCCGGAGACCCCCACTCAGATACACG
>DATKSR010000160.1:0-15797 GCA_035531555.1 Candidatus Dormiibacterota bacterium | reverse complement strand
CAGACGGTGAACAGCGCCGCCTTGACGCGTTACACGTCGGGAGCGGGCGTCCAGGCGTGGCTGGAGTTCTACGGTGCAACCGGCGCGACGCCCACCACCGCATCCATCTCCTACACCAACCAGGCCGGGACCGCAGGGCAGATCGGCTCTGCTCCGATTTCGGCCTCACTTCTGGTGGGGACGCTGATTCCGATCACGCTGGCGGCGGGTGACACGGGGGTGCGGTCGGTGCAGTCCGTGACGCTGGCGGCCTCGACCGGGACGGCAGGCAACTTCGGCGTCACGCTCGGCTACGTGCTGGCCTGGGCGCCTGTCCCTCGCACCGCGTTTGAACTGCAGCTTGACTACGCCGACTTGGGGCTGCCGCAGATCCAGAACTCCGCCTGCCTGGCGCTGGCCGACTTGGGCATCTCCGCGCTGTCGCTGCATGAGTTCGTATTCGTTCAGGGCTGATCAGTGTCTGCCCAGGGGACAGGCTTCGAGGTCCGCTCCAGTCGGGTCACGCGCAGCCTCCTCGATGGGTCGCTGCCCGACCTGACGTCGGCCGCTCGGTGGTTCGCCTTCTATGCGCCCCTTCCGCCTTTCTACCCGTCCGTCGGCCTCGGCTACGGGTCAGCGGTTGTGGGGGTCGCGCCCCTGGCGCCCCTGCTGCTGACACCTGGCGACAACTCGGCCTCCGACCTCACGCACACCACCTTCTCGTGGCTCTTCGGCTCCCCGCTGGGACTCAGCGAGGGCGCCTACGCGATCCGCTTCATGATCCCCTCGACCGGAACCTGGACGTGGTGGGACGCCTTTACGGGCCAGATGAGCGCGACCGAGGTGTTCAACTCCGGCTCGGTCCAGGATGTGACGGTCACGGCAGGTCTGCTGAACGGCTATCAGTACGCGTGGCAGGTCGCCACCCTGGACCAGAACGGGGTGCCGAGCCCCTATTCCGCCACCTCCTTCGTGACCGGCTCCCCCCTCCCGACAGTGACCATCACCGGCCCGCTCGGACTGCTGTCCGAGGGGGTGCAGCTCCTCACCTGGATCAACGGCAGCGTTGTCCAGATCCAGAGTTACCAGGTAATCATCTACACACCGGCCCAGGTCGCCGCTCCCGGGTTTGAGGCCGGGCAGCCGCCCTGGGTGTGGAACCCGGGGCTAGGTGGCCCCATCGGGCGCCCCGCGTCGTACCAGCTCCTCACGCCTCTGCCGGCTGGGACTTTTGTGGCCTATGTGCAGACCACCAACGCGTTCGGGCAGTCGTCTCTCTGGGCCAGCCTCGACCTCACGTACAGCTACACCGCTCCGGCGCAGCCCACACTGACCGGAACGCTGCAGCCGTCCGGCGCCGTCAGCCTGACGGTCACCGGCCACGACACGGGCGGCCTGGTGGGCTTCACCTACGCCTCGGTCTACCGGTCGCTGGATGGCGGCAACACCTGGACGCTGGTGCCCACCTTTAACGGCATTCCGTTGCCGTTCAGCGGCCAACAGGCCACCTCGGTTGACCTTGAGCCGTACGGCTCGCAGCCCGAGGGCGCGCTGCCCACCATCTACTACTACGCCGTCGTCACCGCGCCGATCTTCGGCAGCATCGTCTCCCCGCGCTCCGCCGCTCTCGAGATTGCGACCGGCCCGGTTGGCACCTATGGCTGGGTGTTCCAGGACGTGACGGAGTACTCGTTCACCCTGGAGCCGATGATCACCGCGCTGTCCCAGAGTCAGCCCGTGCGAGGCGGTCTGCACAGCGTGCTGGGCGATCCGGACCCGCAGTACGAGATCGATGTCGTCGGCAGCCGGACGCTGAAGCTCACCGCCGTCACCACCGCAGTCGACGACTGGCTGGCGCTCCGGCAGATGCTGCAGTCGGCCTTCGTCATCTACATCAGCAACATCTACGGGCTGGCGGGCTACTTCCAGCTCGGCCCCAGCGGCTACTCGACCGAGCAGCCGCCGGGCTCCGCCTCCTCCACGCTGCGGACCACCACCTTCGAGATGGTCGAGGTCGCGACCGTAAGCGGGACGGGCCCGGGTACCTGATGTACACGATGCCTCCCGCCATGCAGGCGGCGATCCAGAACCCTCCGTTCAGGATCAGCGTCACGGCCAGCGTCTACCAGCGCCCCTTCCCCCGTCCGGCCAGCTTCTCGGCCCCGTTCGCCTGGGTAGGATCGGAGCAGCTCACCGTCTCCCCCCTTCCGGTGGAATCGGGCTCGATCACGATTGACAATTCGGGGGCCCAGCGGCGCATCGCGTCCCTGACGGTCACGCCGACCGACGCCATCCTGCCGGTCAGCGTCGCGTCCGCCTTGACGCCGTTTCGCAACATGGTGCTGCTCTACTACAACGTGGTGGGGCTGGACCCCGTGGCCTATCCGGCCTCTTCGATTCTGCTGGGGATCTTCACCCTCACGGACGTGACGGCCTCGGCGCCGTCCAGTGGCGACCGGACCATGACGCTCGACCTGCAGGATCTGAGCCAGGACATCTCGCGCCGGGTGCTGACCAAGACCTACGTGACGCCCAACGGCACCTCGATGACCCAGGCGGCCCGGCAGTTGATGGAGAGCGCGGCACCTGGCGTCATCCCCTGGTTCCAGGCCGACTCCACTTCGGCCATCACATCGGGATCCGACTCCGCGCCCGACCAGCCCAATGCGGCCGGCTACACCTGGGATCCGGGCCAGGACCCATGGGAAGCCGGGCAGGAGATGGGCCAGGCCATCGGGATGCAGCTCTACTTCACCCCGACCGGCGTCTGCGTGATGAGCTACCTCCCCAACCCGGCCGCCACGCCGCCCTGCTGGGCCTACTCACAGGGCTCGGGCAGCCCGTGGGGACCACCCAACATCACGGCCATCAGCCGGACCTTCTCCCAGAGCCAGGTCTACAACTTCATCCAGATGATCGTGGAGTCGGCCAACTCCAACCCGAGTCCCGATCTGCTGTACACCGGGACCTCCTTCCTGGCCCAGGTGGGCGACACCGACCCCAGTTCGCCCACCAACATGGACGGACCATTCGGCCAGGTGGCGGACGTGTTCTACGACCAGTTCAACTACCAGTCGGGGCCTGCGCTGATCGCCGCCAAGACGCTGCTCCGACAGGGGCTGGGCGCGGCGGACGTCGTGAAGTTCGACGCGCTGCCGAATCCGGCCCACGAGTGCTACGACCGAATCCACGTGTACTCCGACCGACTGGGGCTGATCCAGGACTACATCGTCGACACAGTGGAGCTCCCGCTGACCCCCGGAAAGGACATGAGCATCACGGCCCGGCGCGTCGTAAACGTCCCCTGATGGGGCCGAGGAGGAGCCATGTCGAGCACTGACTACTCCGGCTCCGGCCTCCTGCTCAATCTTCTCGAGTCCGACATGGGGGCGCCGGCATTCAACGACTCCGCCATCGCGTTCCCGACGAACTGGTACGTCGGAGCGTCGGTCAGCACGCCGCGGTTCTTCAAGGGGGCGTCGCCCCTCTGGGGATTCACCGAACCGTCCGACTTCGCCTACGTGCGCCAGGAGGCGGCATTCGTCCCGGCGCCCACCCAGCCTTCCGGCGCCTACGCGATGGCGCCCACCGCCGCCGTGACGTTCCCGGCCGCCACGACCAACTGGGGTTCCGTCACCTACCTTGGCCTGTTCGACAGCGCTGCCTCGGGCAACCTCTGGTTCTACGTGCCGCTGGTGCGCACCGTCACGGATGGCGTCATACAGGCCGGGTCGGCCACCCTCACGTCCGCCACGGCAGCCTTCACCTCGGGCGACGTCGGCACCGGGATCTACTGCTCCGGAGTCCCGGTCGGCACGACCATCCTGAGCGTCAGCAGCGCCACCACGGTCGTTTTCAGTGCAGCCGCCTCCGTCTCCGCCACCGGAGTGGCGCTGGCGATCAGCACTCCGATTGCCGTGGGGGCGACCGACACCTTGAGCGTCTCCAACCTGAAGTTCCTGCTGGCCTGATGCGCTCGCTCCCCAGGGCGCTCAACTCGCTCAGAAGCCAGCCGCCCCGCTACCGGGTCGGGAAGGTGGTGAGCTTTTCCACCATCACCCAGGCCGGGTTCACCTACCTGGACTTCGGCACGGCGATCCTGGTCGACGTGCAGCTGGGCGACGGGGCGGTGGTGCGCAACATCCCGATCGCCGGGATGGGCTTCGCCGCTTCGGGCAACCCCGGCGTGCAGGAGCTGCTCGGGCAGGCCGTGATCGTTCATCGATTCGGCCCCAACAACTTCGCCATTCCGCTCCTGATGTACAAGCCGCCGACGCCGTGACGCAGGGCGATGGGCCGCTGCGCAGCCCGACCGGCGCCGACGCGGGTGCGTTTTCTGCTGGGCTTCCGGAAGGCGGTGCGGCTGCGGTCAGGGACTCCGGGCCGGCAGCTGCGCTTTCCGACTCCGCGCCAGTTGTGGCCGTGTCCGACTCCGCGCCCGTGGCCGTTCTTTCCGACTCTGAGTGAGGGGACCGCATGGCAACCTACCGCCAAGGAACCCTCGTCCTCGTGCAGGCAGAGTTCTACAGCGCGCCACCACCGCCCGGTGGTGACGGAGTTCTGACCGACCCGACCAGCATCTCGCTCAGCTACACGGCACCGGATGGCGAGCACGGCCCCTTCGTTCCGACGCGAGTCTCGGTCGGTCTCTACACGTATCAGATCGACACGACGGCCTTTGCCGGCGGCTCGGTGACGTACAAGTTCACCGGCACCGGAGCATGTCAGGCGGTGGGCCTTAACAGTTTCAAGATTGCGGGGAACCCATTCTGATGCCTAACGGAAACCCGGACCTCAACTCCGAAGGGACTCAGGTCCAGCGGCTTGACCGCATTGAGCAGAAGGTCGTGGAGGTTGGGGTAAGGGCGGATGCCGCCGCCGCGTCAGCTGTAACCGCCGCTACGCTGGCCCGGGAAGCGGTCTCTTCAGCCTCTGAGGTGAGCCGAGCCGCAGCCGAGTCCTTTCGGGTTTCGGCCAACAAGCTCTCAGAAATCTCCGTCGTTTTATTCGGCTCCTCTCTCCTGCCAGATGGCGGGGAGCTGGGGCGAATCAATAAGAAGCTGGACGCCATCTCCTCCACCGCCGATATTGTGGCGGCCCGAACTGAAGATCGTAGCTATGCCAGCAAACTGCAGGTTCGGGGCTACGCCATCTACGCCATCCTCTTGGCGATTGTTGGGGCGGTCGGGTTTGTCGCGGCACACCTGAAAGTTTAGATGGCACCCCACGAGATACTTGGCTACCGCAAGCGAGACAGCTGCTGGGGTAGATGTTCATGCGGCCAGCAGGTAGGGCCGGTTGAGTGCGCCGATGACCTACAGGGCGCGATCAGTCGGCACGACCCGCTTGCCAAGTGGGTCAGGCACAAGGAGGCGGCCGCGTGACCGTAGAACGCCGCGTTGGGCTGACCCATCCATCTGAGGTGCGGTGCGCCACCCAGCTCTCTAAGCGCTGGGATACGTTTGGGAATCAACCTCTACCATCCGGCGATGGATCGGTCATCACCCCGGACAAGGTCGGTATCGATGACATTGGCGACGGCCTGAGTTTCCTTCTTTTGGGCGACTGTGGCGGGATCGAAGACCCCAACCCCCAGAAGGCGGTTGCGGCTGCCATGACGGCAGCCGTGCAGGCCGACCCGTCGATCAAGTTCGTGGCGATTGCCGGGGACGTCTGCTACTTCGATGGAGACCCGGCTCAATACATGCCGCAAGTCTGGCAGCCGTGGGCTTACGTCAAGGTGCCGTTCATTGCCGTGCCGGGGAACCATGACGGGGATCCCACCGATGGCGTAACCGGTGCCGGGATCGCCAGTTTCATGGCGAACTGGTGCGACCCACAAGGCCCGAGGGCGCCACTGGGCGACCTACAGTTGGAGTTCGGCCGGGACACTCAGACCCTCCCCTACTGCTACTACGCGATCCGGTTCAAGGAACTGCTGCTGATCGGCCTCTACTCCAACGTGGCCTCGGGCGGTTACCTGGACGCCACTCAGCAGGCGTTCCTGACCTCAACGATGGAGAGCGCGACCGAGGGGTTGCCGGTGATGGTCTATCTGCACCATCCTCCCTATTCCGTCGATGCCATGCACGGCGGCTCGCTGAACATGCTTGAGGACTTGGACCGCTGTTTCACGACGGCTGGCCGCTGGCCGACCGTTGTAGCGGCGGGACACATCCATGACGCCCAGAGGTTCACCCGAACCACATCGTCTGGGCCGGTGACGTATCTCGTCACCGGGAACGGCGGCTACCACAATCTCCACGCCATTGCTGGCGACTACGTTCCGGGGATGCAACTGCCAGGCGGGGTGGTCTGCGACTATGCGGACGCCTCCCAGTGGGGCTTCCTGAAGATCACGATCAGGGGCGGTCACATGATCGGCAGTTACATCCAAGTGCCTCTTAGTGGCCCCGTGACCGAAGGCGCGGACACCTTCACGCTGTGAGCGGAGCCTTCTCCTGGTACGACCTGGTGATGGTCATCGGGCTGGCGCTGACCGCGATCCGGATGGCCGTTCAGTACCGGGTGTTGAAGCGAGTCCGAGCGGCCCTCGGTGACGCCCTGGCTGACGTCGAGAAGCTGAAGCGCAAGCACCCCATCGACGGGACGCAGCATCAGGCCGTCTACAGCCCCGGGCAGAAGCCGGAGGTGAACCCGTGACCTCCAGGGGCCTGCCGAACGACCGGGCGGCGGTAACGGGGTGAAGCGCGATCTCTTCGACTACACGCCGACGCCCCGGCGCACCTTCGATTCCGTCAGCGGGCGCATCACGAGCGGCCCTGATTACCCGTCGTTGCTTTGCAGTTGCTTGACCGTTCGCGCCCTGGGCGCTAATTGCGCCGGGTGCGGCCAGCCGTGGCCGCTCGGTGTTCCGCCGGGAGCCTATGCGACGGCGCGAGAACGTCTCAAGCTAGGACCGCCGACTGAACCGTCGATCCTGGGCGAACCCGATGTCCAAGTGGCCCCCTGCTTGGTTATCCCCCAGGAGGTCGCCCAGGCGGTTCAGATCGTGGCCTCGAGCGGGGCCATCGCGATCTGGCTGGCCAAGGGGCTGACGGCCCTGCGCCGGCTCTGGGCTAAGCGGAAGCTGTGATCCGTCCCGTCGACCTGGAGTGGTGGCGACTGCTTGGCTACGCCATGATCCTCTGCTGGATCCCGGCCAAGCTGATCGTGTCGAAGCTGATGCCCCGGTGCAACCTGTTCGAGAAGATCCTGCTGGTGGTGTTCTGGCCGATCTGGGTCGCGCCGTTGCTGGTTGTAGTGCCCTACCGGCTGCTGCGCGGCGGACGGCTCTGGTTCCAGCGATGATCCGGACGGTCCGCTCGACGCTGCCGCGCCTGGCTGCGCTGCCCGAGTTACCGGCAGGCGTCGTGCGGGGCTGCGACATCTCGAGCTACCAGGGGAAGGCGATCGACTGGGCAGCTGCGGCCGGCGCCGGGATCAAGCAAGCCTACGTCCAGATCAGCCAGGGGACCGGGGTGGTGAACCCTGATGCCCAGAGCCAGATCGAGGGCGCTCGAGCGGCCGGGATCTCGGTCGGGGCCTACCACCTCTGCTATCCGGCGCTGAACACCCCGCAGTCCGAGTACGACTACTTCATGTCGCACCTCGGCTCGCTGCCGGTCAACCTGCCGTCCATGCTGGACGACGAGACGAAGCTCGACAAGGCCTGGGTGCGCACCATGCTCGGGCTGATGGGGGCGCCGACGCTCCACTACAGCGACGAGAGCTATCTCAAGGCCCTGGGCAACCTGGGGTATCGCCAGTGGACCGCTCGGCCGGGCGCGACCGGCCTCTATCCGGGCGACTATGCGACCCAGTTCGCGTCCGCGCCGCTGGCGGGATTCCCCGGCGACGTGGACCTGGACTACTTCGACCCCGCTCCACCCAAGGAGGTAGACGTGGCAACTTTCATCATCTTCGAGGCCACCATCGTGGCCGGGCCCCAGGCCGGAACGGTCGGCCAGTTCTCCAGCAACAAGATGCGCTTCCGCCACCTGACGCAGGCCGAGTACGCCGACGCCGCTGGGGTGTTCGCGGCCGGCGGTGACGTCGTGGACGTCTGGCCCGGGGGCCCGGTGGCCGACGTGGCGATCTTCGGCAACCCCGACGACGCCGTGACGGCGGCCATGTTCCCGGCGCTGCCATCTCCAGTCGCTCCCGCTGCACCAGCCGGCTCGCTGTCGCTGAGTGGAACCATGAAGGACAACGGGGACGGGACCTTCGCCTTCACCGGGACCGGCTCTCCTGAGTCCTAGGCCCGGCGACCTCCGGCTCGTACGCGGGAAGGGTCCAATCGAGCGCGCCATTGAGTGGGCGACCTCGAGCCCGTACTCCCACGTCGCCATGCTGATCCCGAGCGGGGATCTGGTCGAGGCCAAGGAGTTCAAGGGGATCAGGCTCGTCCCGGGCGACACCTACCCGGACGGGGACTGGTTCGCCGTCCATTGCCCGTCCGGAGCTGCGCTGAGGGCTGTCGGATGGGCTCTCGGCCGGTTGGGCGAGTCGTACGGCTGGAACCAGGTCGCCCGTGACTGGAACCGCCCGCTGGTGGGCGCTGAGCTGCTCAGGCGAAGCCGTCTTCAGCCGGTCGACTGCAGCGGGTTGGTGGCCTACTCGTACCTAAAGGCCGGAGTCACGCTGACGCGCCGTCCCTTCCCCTCGCCGGCCGACCTCGCGTGGTCCGTTGCGCTATCCAAGCTCTAGGAGGTAACCCATGAAGTTCCGCACCGTCTTGGCCGCGACCAAGACCCAGTTCTCTGTCTACTCGCTCTTCGCCGTGCTGATCGCCGCCTCGAGCGGGGTCGAGCTCTTCGCCCGTCACCTAGGAGGGTCGCCCCTAGCCGGCGTGGTGATTGGGGTGGTCGGGGCGCTCTCTCTCCTCTCCGTCGTCTTCCAGGCTCAGCTCAAGGGGCTGATCGTCGTCGTCCCGGGGTCCATCTGGGCCGTGCTGGTGCGGGTCGACACGGCCGCGGTGGGCGTCGGCACCGCGGCGGGGCTGATCGTCCAGTACACGAACTCCTTCCACTCCCCGTTCCTAACCGCAGTGGTGGCCGGAGTGATCGAGGCCGCTGCTCTGGCCGGTGGGCTCTACGCCGCCCTGGTCCGAGTCCAGACCCAGGCCAAGGCGACCGTCAGGCATGGCTGACAAGGTCGCTCGCCCGACTCTGTTCGGGCGCAAGGCCGCACCCGAGCGGGAGATGCTCGAGGCGCCGGAGGTGCTCATCCCCGTCGAGCAGCTGAAGGAGGTCGAGTGGCTGCCGACCATTGGGGTCCTCGACCAGGAGGATCTGCTGGCTCAGAAGATCCTCACCAGCAAGTTCATCCCCGGCTGCACGACCGATGCGGACGCGCTGGGCAGTTGCACCGGCAACGCGACCACGGCTCACCTCTCGGAGCGCATGGCCACAGCGGGCATCCTGTCTGCGGTGTTCACGGACGGCGACGACTATTTCAAGCTGTCGGCTGCCTCCACGCCGGCCGAGGCCGAGATGTGGGCGATCGGCTTCTACAACCTCACGACCACCAAGTACGGTGGGCCCGGGGGGAACTGGCCACCCAACGATGAGGGCTCCTCGGGAATCTACTGCTGCGAGGAGCTAGAGGCCCTGGGGCTGACGCAGAGCCACCGTTCCGCGACGAGCGTCCACGGGCTACTCTCGCTGCTCCAGGCGGGCAGCGCTGAAGTCGGAGGGCCCTGGTACAACTCGATGATGACGCCCGACTCTCAGGGCTTCATCGACGGAGACGGCAGCCCCGAAGCCATCCGGGCTGTGCTCGCCTCGGGCGTGGCCGGCGGCCATGAGCGGTACACCGGGAAGATCGTCCAGCTGGCCATCGTCAAAGGGGCGATCGACCTCCGCAACACGATCCTCATGGACCGCAACAGCTGGGATCCCAACTGGGGTCCGATAGGCGGCTGCTACCTCTACCACGCCAGCTTCCTGCAGGCGACCATCGACCAGACCGACTGGAAACAGGTCGTGGTCGCCGCCTAGTCACGTCCTCCCAAACGGGGGGGCGGTCCTGTCTTTACCAGAAACCCAAGCGTCCTGTGCGGTTCGCTTCTTGGGCCGTCCCCCACTCCCTGCGCCCCCCCCTCTTAGCCGCTCAGTTCACCTTCACGGGTGGGCTGGGCGGCTTCTTCTATTTCTACCGAGTCGAGCGGCAGCTCAACCCAAGCCCAGCCGCACCGTCGACAGGTGCGCCCAAGCCGATCCTCGAGCCAGTTGACCTTGGACTTCCCGCCGCACTTCCGACACCTTCTGGCACGGTCGAAGACCTCCAACGGCTCGATGGCATCCGGGAAGTGCTTCTCGATCTGTGGGGCAGCCTCCAGGGTCTTCCTGTGCGCCTCCCAGAACTCCAAGGGTTCTCTCCCCTCCACTCCCTCGATGTGACGGCCGATCCGCGCGATCTTGTCGCTCAGCCTGAGTCCCTCTTGAGTGAACGGCCCGACACTCTGCCGGGCCATCTCCAGCGTCCTGACCTCAAGTCTAAGGCGCCCCAGAAGAGGCGCGTCTTCGGCTAACATCTCGGCAGAAACGATAGCTGACGATTGGGTAACAACGGTTGCGCTTCCTCCCCCATCTGACGGCATCGTTACACGCTGCGCCCCACAGGAGGGTATGATCCAGACGTGCAGTCCACCAAGCAGGTCGCGGATCGCTGGGGCGTCCGGAGGGACTGGGTGATCGAGATGTGCCGGACGGGTGATCTTCCCGCCGAGCAGATCGACGGACGCTGGTTTATCCACGAGTCTGTGGTCGATCACTACAAGCGCCGCCCTCGGAAGTACGGCAACTCAGAGGCCCTCTTTTGGTCTCGGGTGAATAAGAGCGGCCCGAACGGCTGCTGGCTTTGGGACGGCGCCCACGTTGGATCTGGCTACGGACAGGCTAGCTTCGGCGGGGTGCGCCAGGTAGCCCACCGGGTAGCCTATGAACTTACGGTCGGCCCTGTTCCCGAGAGCCTTCAGCTGAACCACCTCTGCCGCAATCGAGGATGCGTCAACCCCGCTCATCTTGAGCCGGTGACCGCCAGCGAGAACAAGCGCCGGGCTTGGGAGACGTCCTCATTGCACTCCGCGACATATCGTGCTACGATGGGTGCATGAGAGACGCCCTGAGACCGCAAGCTATCGATAAGGCGGCTGGTGGCTCTCGAATCGGTCTCTTATCTATAGCTAAGAGCCAACTCGATCGCGAGCGTCCGCTGGCACCCCGTCGGTTCGAAGCCCCCCGGGTGGTAGAGGTGGCGGACCTACGGCGCCGGCTATCCAACATGGCGGTCCGCTGATGGACTGGGTTGACGAGACACAGGACTCGGCGGCGGAACTGGACAGCTTCAGGGGCGCCGTCGGCGCCCCTGACCGCTCGGCCCCAGCGTCTCACGAGATTCTCCGGCGCATGGGGATCTCGGTTGCGCAGCGCAAGCCAACTCCCAAGCCGGACGAGGTCGAGGGCTACCTGGCTTCCGTTCGGCAGGCCGACGGCACCCTCCGACGCGGCTGGCTTGCCCGGAACGTCCGGTGGCTGCCGATCGTGCCGGCATCTATTGCGCTGTGGTATGCGATTGCGTGGGCGCTGCCGAAGTGATCCCCATCCAGCCCACTGCCCCACAGGCGTCTCGGGTGCTGGCAGCCCTGCGG
This sequence comes from Candidatus Dormiibacterota bacterium, assembly GCA_035531555.1. Classification (GTDB taxonomy): domain Bacteria; phylum Chloroflexota; class Dormibacteria; order Aeolococcales; family Bog-877; genus Bog-877. The sequence goes on along the minus strand of DATKSR010000160.1, from coordinate 4,165 downwards.
CGCGCCTACCCGCACGGCTCGTGCCTGCGGGACTTTGGCGCCGAGGCGTACACGGCCAGAAATCGGGTCGGCGACCTGCGCCGGCTCGGCTGGAAGATCGCGGCCACCCGGTGCTTTCGCCACGCCCACTCCGGGCGCGTCAGCGAGTACCGGCTCGTTGAGGAGGTAGGGACTGGACCAAACGTGAGGGCGGCAATTAGCCCTGTCGCAAGAGAAGCTTCGCCCCTGTCTGATACCGACGGGGTGGCGGCGCTGCCCAACCGCGTCGCCGCCCCAACTCCCCTCGCGCTCTTCCCTGAGCCGTACCGCCGAGCGGGGAACGCACGATGACGGCCCTCGCGGGGCCCCAGCGGTCCGAAGGCCCGTCCCGGTCTCAGCTGATGGTCGACACCGCAGACGAAGTCCCTCAGTGCGCCGAGTGCGGCTCCGAGGCCTTGGGGCAGATCGCCGCCTTTTCCGTTGGCTGCCTGTCGTGCGCGGCGGTCTCCAGTTACGCCGTAAGCGCGCGCTTTTGCTGGGAGCCGGATGGTCGAGGGAGTTGGGCCGTCCTACCAAAGGAGGCCGACTGATGGCGGTTCATGTGTCCGCGGAGCCGATGTTCGGCGGCGAGCTCTTCAGCTTGCGGGAAAGTGCCCGGGAGGTCGCAGCCATCGCCGAGGACCCGTTCCCCGCCGGGCGCCTGGCGCTGTGGGGCGGCCGGCAGGGCCTTCCCGGGTCGGGCGAGCCCTACGAACTCTGGTACGTGGTGGAGGGCGTCAGCTACGCCCGGCTCTCGTCTCACGACCGGGATCTCATCGACCAGCGGATGAACCGGGACAAGCCGGACCGCGAGCGCGGCAGCGGCTGGCACTCCTTCCTTTCCTTGTCCCATCGCCAGGTGCAGGGCGATTCGGGCCTGGACGAGCGTGAGTGGCCGATCTATGGCAAGTCCGGCATGGTCGGGACGCTGCGGCTGACCTTCGTGGCGAGGGACTGGTGACGGCGACCAGCGAGAGCGGTCGGGTAACGGACGTCGTCCGCTTGGGTGACCCTTGGGGTCTGCCGAGCGCCGACACCGTCATGAACGCGGGCGACGACTCGCTGGCATGGCTCGCGTGGCGTCGAGGAGGACTGGGGGCCTCTGATGCAGCCGCCATCTGTGGTTTGAGCCCCTGGGGCACTCCCTACTCGGTATGGCTGGACAAGACGGGCCAGCTGCCGCTCGAACCGCGTGCGACGACCCGCTACCAGCGTTGGGGTCTGCTCCTCGAGCCGGCGGTACGCGATGCCTTTGAGGATGAGACCGGCCACACGGTGGTCGGCATCCAGGCATGGGTGCAGAACCGGGACCGGCCGTGGCTCCGCGCCACCCTGGACGGCCTAGTCGCGTCAGAAGGGGCCGTCATCGGAGTATTTGAGGGCAAGACTAGCAACGGGCGCGACGGGCGGTGGGACGGGGGCGTCCCGGACTACTACCTAGTCCAAGTCCAGCACCAGCTGGCGGCGACCGGGCTCGACCTGGGCTATGTGGCAGTGCTGCTCGGCGGCGCTGATTTTGAGGTCTACGAGGTCGCCCGCGACGAGTCGGCAATCCGGGTGGTGCTGGAGCAGGAAGAGCGGTTCTGGATCCACAACGTCCAGGACGGCCATGCGCCCGATGTCGACTCCAGCGAGGAGACGGGGGTTGCGCTCAAGGCGGCGTTCGCAAAGTCGGAGGCGGACAAGTCGGTGGAGCTCCCGGACGGGTCAGCGGAGCTGGTTGAGGGGCTCCGCACGGCCAAGGAAGAGGTCAAGGGAGCGGGGGTCCGCGAACGGGCTGCAGCCAATGCCCTCATGGCGCTCCTAGGCGATGCCGAGGTCGGCCTGCTGGCAGGCGAACCCGCCATCACCTGGAAGACGCAATCCAGTCGGCGAATCGACATCCAAGCGCTCCGCGACAGCTACCCCGAGATCGCACAGGTGGTCCTCAAGGAGACGTCGACCAGGGTGCTTCGGCTCAAGACAAACGGGAGGAACTCGGATGGTTAGAACGGCAGAGACGGCTGGGCTCGCAGAGCGTGTCCAGGCTGGCGCGATGCAGCAGGGGAACGGCGGCGGCAACACTGTGCTGACGCTGCTGGGAAGCCCCAAAATGCGCGACCAGCTCGCGCAGGCGCTTCCCCGCGCGATGGACCCGGACCGCTTTCTGCGAGTGGTGCTGACGGAGCTCCGGCGCAATCCGGAGCTGACCCGATGCACGCTCCAGAGCTTTCTGGGGGCTCTGATGACCGCGGCGCAGCTGGGGCTGGAGCCGGGCCCGTTGGGCCACTCCTACCTGCTCCCCTTCCGCAATCGCAGCGAGGGGACGACCGAGTGCCAGCTCATTCTTGGCTACAAGGGGCTGATTGACCTAGCCCGGCGGTCCGGCAACGTCGTCAACATCGTCGCCCGCGAGGTGTGCGAGGCAGACGAGTTCGCATTCGAGTACGGACTCGAGGAGAAACTGGTCCACAAGCCCTCCTGGGAGGACGACAGGGGGAAGCCTGTCGCCTACTACGGCGTGGCGCACTACAAGGACGGCGGCCACCTGATCATGGTGCTCAGCAAAGCCGACGTGGACAAGTTCCGCAAGCGCTCCAAGGCGTCGCAGAGCGGCCCGTGGGTGACCGACTACGACGCGATGGCGAAAAAGACGGTGATCCGGCGCATGGCCACCTTCATGCCGCTTTCGGTCCAGGCCGCAATAGCGGTTGTCGAGGACGAGCAGCGTGAGCTGGGACTGGATGTCTCCGAGTCCATGCTGACTGTTGTAGAGGCCTCGGCCGCGGGAAGCGTCGACTCAGAAGAGGCGCCGGCCGCTGAGCCCCTGGGCGACTCAGCGCATGCCGGGTTGACCCTCGAGGGCAGTGCCGGGTGACTCTCGCCTACAAACCGTGGCGGACCGTCGGCCCAAGAGCCAAAGCCAACCTTAAGGCGAGGCGTGAGACGTGGCCCGCAGTTCTGCGTCGCGCTGACTACCGCTGTGAAATGTGCCGAGAGCGTACGGAGGTGTTCTGGGCGCACTTGGCGGGGCGCCCCGGAAGTGGCGCCACGCTGGGCGATTGGGCAAACTCTGAGGCCCTCACGGCTGCGCTTTGCCGGGGCTGCCACGACGGATCAGATGGTCGGCGTCCAACATCGGCGATTGACCAAGGCCGAATCTCCGACCTCCTGAACGCTGGAGCGGAGCGGCTCTCTGACCTTCTCCCGGCAGGAACCCTTCTGCATGTTCACAAATCACCGCTGGAGGCGGTCCGCCAGATGGTTCGCGATCTCGAAGCGGCAGGCGTCGAACCGTCGTGACCACGGGCACCGCCGCGCCTCCGTGGTTGCACCGAATTTGCTCCTGAGGGGAGCCCAGAAAACGCCCGTCGGGGCAGGAGAAACGCGATGGAGCGACAGATCAAGGCTGGACAGGCGGTGAGGCAAGGAGACGTCCTCGTCGAGCGCGTGCGCCGGCGCACGCTACCCAAGGGAACCTTCGTGGCTCCGCGCCAGGGCCGGCTCATCCTGGCCTACGGCGAGGCGACCGGTCACCACCACTCGGTGGCAGTGGCTGACGGAGAGATGGTCGAGACGGCAGCGCACGAGGTCTTCCTGCAGATCATGAAGACCACCGACCTGCAGCACCAGGAGCACGGCTCGCTGAGGCTCGACAAGGGTGTCTACAAAGTGACGATCCAGCAGGAATATCAGCCTCGCGAGCTGCCTCGGCGCGTCGTCGACTGATGGCAATCGCCAGTTTCCCTAAGCCTGTCCGGGAGGACATCGCGCGGCTGCGGGACGAGTGGCTGGCCAACGGGCTCTCCACCGTTCCCGTAGACCGCGCAAACGCGCAACGCTCCGTGGAAGAGCTCTACCTCACCCACGAGCTGCCTAAGCCGGCCCTGTACATCTGGATGGATTCACCCCTCGGCGGCTGCCTAGGGGCAGCCGCCGTCAAGCAACTCCCCGAGCTCTGGGGGCAGCTCGGGGGGCAGCTCGGGGAGCAGCTCGGGGAGCAGCTCTGGGGGCAGCTCAGGGGGCAGCTCGGGGACCAGCTCTGGGAGCAGCTCAGGGAGCAGCTCGGGGGGCAGCTCGGGGGGCAGCTCTGGGAGCAGCTCGGGGACCAGCTCAGGGAGCAGCTCGGGGAGCAGCTCAGGGAGCAGCTCAGGGGGCAGCTCTGGGA
>DATKSR010000159.1:0-5050 GCA_035531555.1 Candidatus Dormiibacterota bacterium | reverse complement strand
CGCTTCGGGACAGCTGGCCGTAGTTCGCATCGGACCGCCCGTTCGGGTGACGCCCCGAGCGGTGCCCCTCATCCGCTGGCCGGCAGGCTACTGGTTTTGGGAGTGGGTGTCAAGATGGGTAGCGGTTGCTGGGCGTGCTGTCGCGCCTTCTCAACGGCCGCCATGGCCGCCCTATAAATCTCAAATAGAAAGCAGCGAAGACTACGACAATACCAATATTCACGATCAGCCGCTCTGGGAGGTGGTGTCTCAAAAACGTGACATCTAAGCCGACAATGACGGCTACCATCACCACTACGTAAACCACGGCAACTACCTTTTTGCCCATTTTAATCCAGGCTACTCCGTTCGGGAGCAAACGTCAACCTGAGGCAGAGGTCGCCAGAAAGGCAGCGATACGGTCTAGCGCCAGGCGAAGCTCAGCCGCGGACGATGTAATCCATCTGCATCAATCCTACACTCCGAGCGTTGCGCGAATTCAGCGACTCGCACCCCTATTAGGCGCCCGTCGCAGTCCGCACTCAGCGCCAGTTCCGCGGCAGGCAGTGGTCGCGAGGGGGGCGTTGCTTATAGTTGCGTCGTGCCGGACTACCAGCCGATGGCCTTCCACCTCAGCACGGATCGGCTGCTGCTGCGGCCGTGGGCCGAGTCTGACGTCGACGAATACCGAGCGCTCGTCACGGAACGGGGCGACGGCGTGCCAAGCGTGGCGAACATCCGGGATAGCATCGCGACCAAGCTCGCTGCGACAGCAGAGACCGGGATCGGGTTGCTTCCCATCTGCCGCCGCATTGAAGGCGACTTCATCGGATATTGCGGACTGATCATAGGCCGCTCCTCCCTCGACGAACCTGAGATCGCCTACGAGCTGTTTCAACGTGCACACGGACGCGGCTATGCGACTGAGGCGGCCCGTGCGGTGCTCGTCGCTGCGAGCGCGACCGGGCGGACGCGGCTCTGGGCAACGGTAGGCGGTTGGAACACACCGTCGCTCCGCGTCCTCGAGAAGCTGGGGTTCGAACGCGATCATGTCACGACGAAAGACGACGGGAGCGAGGTGGTTTGGCTTACCCGAGTGCTGCCCTGAGCTTTGGTGCTGTGCGAACTCTCGAGGCGCACAGTTGGGCGCAAGTATAACGGCGTTTCGGCCAGGGACTAGCCAGGCTGAGTGGACGAACTGATTACGACGCAGCAGTGCCTTCTGAGCACCTTTACTCCACTCACGGTATGCCCGCTTGGCCTGTTCGCTCATCTCTGAGGCGGCAACGAGCTGTGCCAATCGAGCCAGCGTTGCGTCGAAGTTGTCACTGCCCATCAGCACCTTGGCTGTCGCTCATGAGATCCGAGCTCGCGATGCCAGAAACTGAGACGCGATGAAGTCCAGAAATGCCGCGCTGGAGACGGGCTGCCCCAGGGCCAGAAAGTGGCGATCCTCCTCCGGGCTGGTCGTCTCGAAAGTCTCATCCATCGTCAGTCACCCCCATTCGGCTCCCCTATCGTGATGCCGTCTCCCGACTCTGCCCCGCTTTCTGCTGGCGCAGCACCTCGGCCACCCCTCCAATCGAACGGCGCTTTCATCTGAGCGCCGGCTAGTAGTCATCTCAGCCGACTCCAGCTGCTTGGCAGATACCCACTGCCCCTCCCGCGCCTCGCCGAGCGTCCCGGCACTAGGACTGCCGTAGCGGGCAACTCCGACGAGGGAGAGGCGCCGGCTCGCATGGAGACCATGCGCCTCGCTCACTGGCGCTCCCCATCGGCAAGTATTGCCAGGGGTTGCCGTCTCAAGATGAATGTGACTACCGGCTAGTTTGGACCGGATTTGGCCGCCACTTAATGTCACGGTCTGATATCTGACAGACTCCTGGACCAGCTCGACGACACCCGCAAGAAGGCGTGGATAGGATTTCGCAACATCGCAGTCATCGGTCACTTCACTCACGCGCCGCTGACAAACTTTCTAGCCCCTGCAGACGACAGCGAGTCCCAGATTTACCGTGATGCATTCACGAGTGCCGCGAACAACCTCGGTGGTGCTTCGCCGATTCTGGTGGTGGCTGGCCGAGGCTGTGGCTTTGAGGACGTCTATCAGTTCAATTCCGAGAATGGGATCGGGACGGTCGTGCCCTACCGTCGGGCTGACCAGCACGAGTCGGTGCATCGCTCTGCGACCGAGATGGTCGACAAGCTGGTTCGGCCGTGGAGCAAGCACTGCGGCGGCTCGTCGGACTTCGTGCGCTACGCGGCCGCTACAGCGAATAAGCGGGGCGAGAAGACGGCAGCGCGGATGTGGTTTACCTGCCGAGCGAAGGCCAAGCCTAACTGCGATCGCGAGCAGTCCATCCTCTGTAAGGCCGCCGATCGGCATCTGTTGCCGGTCTGGCGAGATGAGGATGCCTACACGGCGATGCGTAACAACCACTTCAGCTACGAGCACACGCGCCGCGATATGCGCATCCAGTATGGGGTGGCGCCGGATAGCCTGGCGATCCGGCCTAAGCGGATCGGCATCGCCTGGCAGCAGCTGCGGGCGAGCGCCGCGGTGCTAATCGAATGGTTGCCGGTCTATCAGCGCGCCGGCTTCGGCAGGCGCAAGAGCCCGCTCCCCCCGGCTAGCTAGAGCTCCGGCGGCCGGATGGCGGAATACATCAGGCGCGCGCCTCGAGGCCACCGCGATGCCGTGGATCTGCGCTTCGCCAAAGGCCCGCCGTAGCCCCAGCTGCGGCCGAGCCGACTCTCAGACCGGGCTGGTTCCAGCCTGGTCTCAGCGCGCCCAGGAGGAGGGTAGGGGAGCCCCGGAGCCCTAGCCGGAGCCACTAACCCCAGTTCCTGGGAGCTCTACCAGCTAACCCACGCCCTCTAATGGGCTCGAAATGGCCTCTGGAGGCTCTGAGGGAGCACCCTTGCAACTCGCTTTGCAAGCACCCCCCTACCCGCACGGGGAGTCGAACCCCGGTTACCACCTTGAAAGAGTGGTGTCCTAACCGCTAGACGATGCGGGCTCGGCAGGAGGCGTCTCTATACTCGCAGGAAGCGGCCGCGATCCAGCTTCGACAGGAACCTAACAAGAGTTGAGCACCGATAAGGAAACAGCGGCCGGGACCTCCAGCGCCGCACCGACCGAAGCGCAGCGCTATCCCCACCTCGGCACCGAGGGTGTCTCGGTGAGCAGCTCTGCCTCCGCCGACGTTTCAATCAGCCCTTCGCGGACCGAGGGTTGGATCGTGGCGACCGCCCTGCTCGTGGCGGGCTGCATCTCCATGGGGATCTACCTGGTCCTGCTGCACCATTGAGTTCCGACTCGCAGGACCTCCTTCCGGAGCGAGTAGAGCTCCCTGGGCGGCGGCGGCTGAGATTCGCTCCCAGCCCCACCGGCGAGCTCCACATCGGCAACGTACGAACGGCGCTGCTCAGCTACTGCCTCGCCGGCGACGACGGTCGGTTCCTAGTCCGCATCGAGGACACTGATCGGGAGCGCTACCAGCCAGAGTCAGTGCCCGGGTACCTGGAGACCCTGGCCTGGCTGGGTCTGCACTGGGACGAGGGACCAGATATCGGGGGACCCTGCGCTCCCTACACGGAATCTGAGCGTCTCCCCTACTTTCAGGCGGCCGCCGATCGGCTGGTGGGGTCGGGGGCGGCCTATTTCTGCTTCTGCACCAAAGAGCGGCTGGACGAGCTCCGCGCCGCTCAGCGGACGGCTGGCCTCCCCACCCGGTACGACGGCCACTGCCGGACTCTGACCGAAGACGAGGTCTCAGAGCGGCGTCAGCGCGGAGAGCTGTCGGTGGTGCGCTTGCTGGTTCCTCCGGGCGAGACCCGGTGGGATGACTTGGTGCTCGGCCCGCAGCTCTTCGACAACGAGTCGGTCGACGACCAGGTCCTGCTCAAGTCCGACGGGTTCCCCACCTACCACCTGGCCCAGGTCGTCGACGACCACCTGATGGGGATCACCGAGGTGGTGCGGGCGGTGGAGTGGCTTCCGTCGACCCCCAAGCACCTGATCACCTATGCCGCGCTCGGCTGGCAACCACCCAGGTTCGCCCACGTCGCCCTGGTGCTTGGCTCGGATCGCAGCAAGCTCTCCAAGCGCCACGGGGCTCAGACCGTCACCGAATTCCGGGAGCTGGGGTATCTGCCCGAGGCATTGGTGAACTTTCTGGCCTTTCTGGGCTGGTCTCCCGGTACCGAGGAGGAGATATTCAACCTGTCCGAGCTTCGCCAGCGGGTGACCTTCGATCGGCTTCAGTCCAGCCCCGCCATCCTCGACCAGCAGCGGCTCGATTACCTGAACGGAGTCTGGATCCGCAAGCTGCCGGTGGAGCAGCTCGCGCAGCGGATCGAGCCGTTCCTACCCCAGGCCAGACCGGACCAACTGCTGCCCATCGCGGCGATGGTGCAGGAGCGGATCCGCCGATTGGACCAGGTCCCCGGGCTGATGGCGTTCGCCTTCAGCGAGCCGGAACCAGATGCCGACTTTCTGAGTGGATCGCTGCGCCACGACCAGGCCCGCGACTTTCTGGAGGGCGTCCCCGCGCTCTTCGGGGGTGACCCCACGCAGCTGATGGACCGGCTGCGCGCCCGGGCGCAGGAGTTGGGCAGCGGGGAGCCCTCCGCCGAGAAGAAGTACATCCGGGCCGCCATGCGGGTGGTCCGAGTCGCCACCACCGGGGCCGAGGTCACGCCACCACTGCCGGAGTCGATCGCGCTGATCGGTCAGGACACAGCGCTAAGGCGGATCGGGCGGGCTATCCAGGTCCTGGCCGAAGCAGGCTGATCTCGAGCTCTGGACCTCGAGCCGCGTGACCGTCTGACAGGAGCGGCCGATACTATCGTCCTCTGGCTAGCGCGGAAGCCTCGGCTCCCGCGTCGGTGCGAGCGACATTGGGGCGTTGCCAAGTGGTAAGGCGCCTGACTCTGGATCAGGTAATCGGAGGTTCGAATCCTCCCGCCCCAGCCAGTGTCGTGTCTCAGGACATCGTGGACAACTCTAGGCCGGTCAGAGGGGGTCGCTACGTGTCACCTCATTCGAACAAGGTGTCCCGACCGCCGG
>DATKSR010000158.1:0-82571 GCA_035531555.1 Candidatus Dormiibacterota bacterium | reverse complement strand
CGACCTCCGTTCTGGCCTGGAGTCGGATGAGCCAGAGTAGTTGCGAACAGGTAGTCGGCGAGTTCCCGCTGAGTCGCTGTGCCCCTTCCCTTTCCCCGGTGTTCGGGCAGTAGGAGAAGCCCGAACTCGAGACAGCCGCCTGAGGGGCCATGGTGTCGGCCGCCCACCAGTTCACGAACCCGGCACAGCTCCCATCCGGGTTGGCGATGGCCAGCCTGGAGCTGTGCGCACCGAGGAAGCCATCCTCCTCCCAACGCCGCTGATGCTCTCGGTGATCGTGGAAGCCCGGCCACTCGAATGGTCTGGTCAGAGAGGGGTCTGTGTCCACCCGGCGGCACGTCTCGAGGTCACTCTCTTCCATCGGTCGCAGGTGCATCCGGTCGGAGTTGGCCATTGCCGCATCCTCGCAGAAGGCCGGCCAGAGGATGACTGGAAGGGGCAGCCAGGGGCCGCCTGCGGCCGGCGCGGATCTGAGCGGTACGATCCGCTGACGTGCCGCCTCCCAACCAGCTCGGACGCTCCGACCAGCAAGCGCTGGTGGTCACCAAGATCGAAGGCGATTCCTCCCGGGTCGCCGGCGACAGCGTCGCCCGGGAGGAGGCCCTTCAACTCATGGTCGACGGTCGGCCGCTGGCGGTAATGCTCCGGACCCCGGGCTGCGACGTGGAGCTGACCCTGGGCCTCCTCCACGCCGAGGGGGTAGTCCATCGGCGAGCGGACATCGCGAAGTTGCGCCTGGCCCCCAGCGGCCAGGAGGAACTGGACGGCATCCCGCTACCTGTAGAGCTAGATCCCAAGGCGGAGAACCTGGTCGACGTCCACCTGCGGACACCTCTCCCCGAGGGCGCACTGGGCTGGCAGCGGGCCCTCCCGTCATCGAGCGCCTGCGGCATCTGCGGAACCGCCACCCTGGAAGCGCTGCAGGCAGTCCAGGCGAACGTGGAGGGCACCTTCGTGTGGCCCGTCCAGGAACTCTTTCACCTTCCCGAGCTGCTGCTGGAAGCGCAGCTGGTATTCCACTCCACCGGCGGACTCCACGCGGCGGGACTGCTTCAGCGCCGGGGCCTGGCGCTGGACGTGGCGGAGGACGTAGGCCGGCACAACGCGGTGGACAAGCTGGTGGGTCGGGCATTGCTCCGTGATCAGCTGCCCCTAACGGATGCGCTGTTGATCGTCAGCGGCCGAACCGGTTTCGAGATCGTCCAGAAGGCGGCGGCGGCCGGAATCGGACTGGTGGCCTCAATTTCGGCGCCGTCGTCGCTGGCGGTGCAGACTGCGGAGGTCACCGGGGTGACCCTGATCGGATTCCTGCGCGGCCAGCGCTGCAATGTGTACTCGCACCCGGAACGCGTGGGGCTGGGCTCGGGTCAGCTCGCCGCTCCCCACTGATCTCGCCTCCGCTGGGATCTAGGCACTCATGCTGGGGCTCTTGATCCTGGCCGGTGGGCGCAGCTCGCGGATGGGCCAGGAGAAACCGGGAATGCCCTTTCCCAACCCGACCGACCCTCCCCTCATCCGCCGGGTGGCGGCCAGCGTGGCCGAGATCGCCGGGCCCCCGACGATCGCCGGACCGCACGACTTCGGCACGGGGTGGCCTGTGGTCAGCGACGACAAGTCCCTGACCGGACCGGCCGCGGGGCTGATCGCCGGGCTCGCCCAAAGTTCCCGGGAGCTGGTGTTGGTGCTGGCCGGCGACCTGCCGTTCCCCTCCCCTCTGCTGGCTTCGGGGCTGGCGGAGATCGCCGGGCGCGAGCGCGGTGCCCAGGCGATCGTCCCGGAACGGGCTGGGAAGCTGGAACCGCTCTTCGCCGTTTATCGCCGGGATGCTGCCCCTGACCTGCGCGCGATGGCGCGACAATTGGAGCGTCCCGGCAAGGGACCCTCGCTGCGCCACGTGGTGACGGGAGTCCGGCTGAGGCGGGTGGCCGAGTCCGAATGGAGGGGGTGGGACCCGGAGGGAATGTCATTCTTCAACTGCAACACCCCGGCCGAACTGGCAACGGCCGCAGCGCGGGTGCGGCGGGATCTAGGAGGTGATCGGTGAACGAATGGTTTGACAGGTATCTGAAGGGGCTGGGAGCCGCCGACGCGGTGCTTCGACCGGAGGAGGCCAAGCTGGTATTGGACCTGGCCGCCGAGTCGGCCCACGTCTCCGGGGCGCGCCAGTACGCGCCTCTCGCGGCCTACCTGGCCGGCCGGGCCGCGGCGGGGCAATCTCGGGAGGGGCGAATCAAGGTGATCCAGGGGGCGATCGGGGCGGCCACCAAGGCAGGCCCGGCGGGTGGCGATCTGGGTCTGGAGCTGGACAGCTAGGCGGCCAGCTCCCAAGCTAGGGCGAGCCGCCACGGACTAGAGCGGGATGATCCTCACCACTGCGCCGGCTTCGACCCGCGCCCCCTTGGCGGGCAGGGCCAGCAGCGCGTCGGCTCGCGCAAGTGAGAGGGTGGCGCCACTGCTCTGCGAACCGGCCAGCCGGACACCCGGCAGCTGTCCCGGCCGCTGGCGCATGACCACCCGGTGGAAGGTCTCCAGACCCTCCGGCTTCTCCATTGCCTCCAGCAGTTCCGCAAACTGGGTGATCGGCGCCGGAGCGCTCGCGCCCTGCATGGCGAGCAGGCACGCGACGCCAAAAAGGATGAAGGTGACGGTGGCGGAGACGGGGTTGCCCGGCAGTCCGAGAAAGGTACTGTCGCCTAGCTCACCGAAGACAATGGGCCGGCCAGGGCGCATGGCCACGCGCCACAGCCGAATCCGGCCCAGCCTCTCGACGGCGGCCCGCACATGGTCGTGATCCCCGACGCTCACCCCGCCCACGGTCACCACCAGTTCGGCGGCGCCCGCCGCCTCCCGCAGCACCTGCTCAACCAGCTTCGGATCGTCGCCCACCCGGCGCCTCATCTGAACCTCACCACCGGCGGCAGCGATCAGCGCTTCCAGAGCTGGGCCAGCCGTGTCGTAGATCTCGCCCGGTCCGAGGCTGGCACCGGGCGGCTGGATCTCGTCTCCGGTGGTGATGATCGCGACCCGCGGCCTCTTGTAGACGGGGAACGTTCCACGCCCGGAGGCAGCTAGGGGAGCGAGGTCGGTCGGCCGGAGGCGGTGGCCCGCGGACAGGATGCGGTCGCCAGGCGAGAGGTCCTCCCCCGCTCGCCGGATCGCGTTGCCGCGGCCTGGGCGCTCCAAAATCAGGACCTCGGCGGTGCCTCGGTCCGTCCACTCGTACGGGACCACGGCATCCGCGCCATCAGGCAGCGGTGCACCCGTCATGACCTTGGCACAGGTGCGGGGACTGATCGCCACCGACCCGGGGGCCATCCCCGCCGCCATCTCCCCCACGACCGGGAGCCGCACCGGAACCGTGCGCGCGTCCTGGGCGCGGACGGCGTAGCCGTCCATGGCACTGTTGTCCCACGGTGGGAGGAGCACTTGGGCCACCACGTCCTCCGCCAGAACCCGCGCGACGGCTCGCCCGTCGACCGGGACCTCTTCGGTGGGCAGCTTCGGAATGTGGCTCAGCATCTCCCGGCGAGCGGCGGCCACCGAGACGGGCTTCCTGGGCGGGGACGGAGAACCGGAGCGGGCGCTCCGGCTCACGGGTCGGCCGGTTGGGTCTGACACCAGATCTCGGTCAGAGGTTCCCGCGCGCCTCCTGCTCGCGCTCGATGGCCTGGAAGAGAGCCTGGAAGTTGCCCTTGCCGAATCCCCGACAGCCCTTGCGCTGAATCACCTCGAAGAAGAGCGTGGGGCGATCCTCCACCGGACGGGTGAAGATCTGCAGCAGGTACCCGTGCTCGTCACGATCGACCAGGATATTGAGTTGTCGCAGCCGCTCCAGATCCTCGTCGATGGTCCCGACTCGATCAGGAAGGCTCTCGTAGTAGCTATCGGGCGCGCGCAGGAACTCGGCCCCTTGGCGGCGCAGCCAATCGACACTCTCGACGATGTCTTCGCTGTGCAGGGCGATGTGCTGCACTCCGGGCCCGTGGTAGTAGTCCAGGTACTCGTCCACCTGCGAGCGGCGCAACCCCTTGGCCGGTTCATTGATGGGAAAGGTGACCCGGCCCTCCTTCCCGCCCCTGACCACTTTGCTCCGCAGCGCCGAGTACTGGGTGGCGATGTCGCTCTCGTCGAACTCCTGGAAGACATCGAACCCGAAGACCCGGTTGTACCAGCTGACCCATTCGTCCATCCGGGCCAACTCGACGTTGCACACGCAGTGGTCGACCAACTTCAGTCCGGCCCCCGCGCCTCCTTTGAACTCGTCGCGATAGCCGGGCAGAAAGCTCCCCCCGAACTCCGCTCGCTCGACGAAGGTGTGGACCGTGTCCCCAAACGTCCTGACCGTGGCCAGCCGGACCGCGCCCTTCTGGTCCTCGATCACGTGCGGCTCGGCGACCGGCCGAGCGCCCCTCGAGACCGCGTCCTGAAAGGCGGCCATGGCGTCATCCACAGTGAAGGCCAGGGTCCGGACTCCGTCGCCGTGTAGTCGGACATGATCAGCCACCTCGCCGTCCGGGGTGAGCGGCGCGGTCATCACCAGGGTGATGTCGCCCTGGCGGAGCGCATAGGAGGCGCGATCTCGCACCCCAGTCTCGGGGCCGGAGTAGGCGACCACGTCGAAGCCGAAGGCGGTGCGGTAAAAATGGGCGGCCTGGCGGGCGTTGCCGACAAAGAACTCAATGTGGTCAACCCCCTCCAGGGAGGTCTCCCGGAACTCCGGCGCCGCTAGCCCAGATTCGCTCTGCGCCGTCACTCTTCGGGCCTCGATAGGACTATCTGCATCAGCGTCTCCTTGGGCCCGGTGGGCCGCCTTGACCTAGCGTACTGCGGCATGGCAGGCGACGAGCGTCGCCCCGGCCCCACTCGCCCTTGGGAGGTACGCTGACCAAGATGGCGCAAGACCCCTCGCCAGATCCCCCTGGATGGCGCTGCTGCCTGCCTACCTCCGACTCGACCACCATCTCGCTCAGCTGTCCTCTGGAGCCGGGCCACCCCTGGCTGGCCGGCAGAGCTCTCGACATCCTGCGCCAGGAGGCAGTCACCGAGTCCGACCAGACGAGGGACCGGTACGCGGTGGGGCGCCGGCGGGGCGCTCCCCTGTTGCTCGGCGAGCCGCTCATCTGGAACGGAGTGCCCCTGGTCGTGGAGGCCGTGGAGCCCCAGGGAGGGGCGCTGGGCGAACTCACCTTGAGGCTGCCACCCTGGTCGGAGATGGCCGAGCACATTCCCGAGGAGCGGCTGTGGGCCGTGACCGACCGGTTGGCCACCGAATTCAACTCCCACTGCGGCGTCGTCTCGGACGGACGGGCGATCGGATACCCGGACATCGGTGAGCCGCGTTTGACGGCTCCTCGGTTGCAGCTCCTCCACCTGGGAGTGGTGGTCCCGGCCGGCTGGCTCCGCTTCCTCCGCCGCGGATCGACCCCGTATCACGAGCTGTCCCAGAGTCGGTTGGTGGTGGTTCTGGAGTAGTCGCGTAGCTCAGCCGGCCGGGTCAAGCGAGCGGCGGGTACGACGCTTAGCCGCAGTCGCTGAGATCAGCTCCAGAATGCAGCGATTGGCGTTCTGGGCCGTCAGCTCGGCGGGATCCAAGGCGGGGGCTACTTCGACCACGTCCATGGCTACAACCGGTGTGTGCAAGGCCACCTCCCGGATGGCCCGCAGCAGATCCGCCGGGTTCATTCCGCCCGGCTCGGGGGTACCGGTGCCCGGAGCGAAGCCGGGATCCAACACATCGATGTCGATCGAGAGATAGATTGATTCCGGACCGTCGAGAGCTTCTGCCAGTGCCCGTCGCACCACCTCCGAGATCCCCTGCCGCCAGACCTCGTCCATCAGGTGCCATCTCATACCCTCGGCCCGCATCCACTCAAAAACCTCGCGCGGTGGCCAGTAGCCGCGCAGGCCGATCTGGACGAAGTTGGCCCCGGGAACGGCCCCCGACTCCACCAGGCGGCGCATCGGGGTGCCGTGGGAGAGCGGGTTGCCGAAGCTCTCGGGAGCGGTGTCGGCGTGCGCGTCGAAGTGGATGATGCCCAATCGGCCCCGACCCACGACATCGGCCACCGCGGTCGCTGACGGCAGGGTCACCGAGTGATCTCCCCCGATCACCACCGGAATGATCCCCCGCGAGGCGACCTCGTGGACCCGCTGGCGAATTGCCTCATGCGACTGCTCGACCATTCCCGGCTGGCAGACAGCATCACCGTAGTCGACCACGGTCAGCTCCTCCAGCGGCGCGACCTCCAGGTCCAGGTGCCAGTCCGGAGGCTGATAGTTGGCGACTCGCACCGCCCGCGGTCCGAACCTGGCGCCCGGGCGGTAGCTTGTGGAATCGTCCCAGGGCGCGCCCACGATCGCGAAATCCGGCTGCCAGCGGTCTAGCTCTTCCGGCTCGCTCAGCTGAACCACCTTGGCGAAGGAGGCGGGACCCAGGTAGGAAGGCCCCTCTATCTGGGGGCGCAGGTTGGGGGGAATCAGAGGACGCTCCACCCTCATCTGCCCACGCGCTCATCGGGGAGGGTCTGCGAGATGAGGCGGACGAGGCGGGATGACATCCGGCCGCCCATTATCGGGCTCTCGAGACCGGGCGGCTCAGTCCTTCTCCGAGGTCGGCTCCAGTCGCTCCACCCGAACGCGCCCCTCCAGCCCCAGATACACGACCATGATCCGCTCCATGATCTGCTCGAAGGCACTAGGGTCCCAGCCATCGACCAGTTCGCGCATCCGCTGTCGATGCCGAGCCGCAATCTGGGCGACGACCTCCCACCCCTTGTCGGTGAGCCGGAGGACGATTCGGCGCCGATCCTGCGGCCATGGGGTCCGGGCGATCAATTTGCCCTCCAGCAGCGAGCGGCTGAGAACTGAGATGTGGGCCCGACTGGAGGCCAGCTGCTCCACCAGTTCCTGCTCCTGAACTCCCTCCAAGCCGGCCCCGCCCAGGACCAACACGGCATGGTATCCGAGGGGTGTCAACCCCGCCTCTGAGGCTGCCGCGTCCAGCATGGTCAAGGCCCGGCGGAACACATACCGGAGTTGGCTGCGAAAGGCGAGTTGCTCCAGCAACTCCGGGCTGACCCCCGGGGGGAGATCGGTAGAGGACGGCGTCGCTGTTCCCTCCATCACCCCGGCCAGGGGCGGCTCAGCCACTTCCCCAGAACCGACTGAGCCTGGACGTCAGTCCCGTCCCCACCGGTCGACAGCTGGTGGGGCGCCGTCTGGGAACTTCGGCGACAACTCGACGGTGCCATCCAACCAGCTACTGAGGTAATCGTGCTCATCCCCCGAACCATTAGTCCGGGAGCGCACTCCGCTAACTCCTAGACAGTCACCAGGATACCGTGCCCGAGATCGACTGCTGACCCGTGTAGGGTCCACGACACCGGGTATCAGTTCGCGACCGCCCGTCGATTTGACACGCCGGTATTCTCTGGGCCAAGGGTCGCCGACCGACACCAAGACGCCCCGCCCGCCGCACCCGGGTGCCGTTCGTCGGTGAATTCTTGAGTGCCTGCCCCGGAGATGAGGCGGTGGCTCGACCCAGCCAAGGTGGACCTTGAGGCAGACGATGACCCGCCGGCTTGGTCACGTTGGGTGGACGCCTGGCTTGTGCCGAACTTCGCCTCTCTTCTCTCGGGCACGATTCTGGTGGCGATCGGCACGACCATCTTTCCCTCCACCCCAGGCTTCGTCCACTTCCACCCAGCGATTAGGCGAAGTAGGCTGTCATCGGCGTCACCATCGCCTGCATGACGTGTCCGGTCGCGGCCCGAGTCTCGTCACAACCTCGATGGCTCTTCCTACGCCTCGCCGTGCTGGTGACGCTGGTGCTGTGGTTGCCGCTTCTGTGGATCTTGGCCCACCGCGAACCAATCCGTGGGGTCGGGGTGCTGTCGCTGAGGCATCTGGCCATCGTCTTCATAGCCTTTGACACCCTGGTGCGTCTGGCGCCGGTGGGCTTGCTGACGAGTTCGAGCGCCTTCCCCGCAGGACGATATCGATTGGAGGGATAAATCTCCCGGCTCTGTCCACCCGAAGAAGGGAGAGTCGTGTCGGGCGCCAGACTCACACCGGGCCGCCGGCCGAGAAACCTACCGGTGGCCCAGGACGGCTTGAAGATCGGGCCACTGGCTTACCTCTCCACCTCGGCAGGGTCAGAAGGCGGCGAGTGGCGACGCGCTTGGCTCGCTTCCGCCAGGCTTGCCGGTCCGGCGCAACCGCAGCGAGTCACCGCCTTCCAGTCGCACCTGGAGTAGTGAACCGTGCCTGGTTATATCGAGCGGGGCTCCGGCCCGGGTCCGCCGGCCCTGAGGCACCCAGCCCCGAGCCAGTCGAAGGCTGAGCAGTCCCGACTGCATGCTGATCACGGTGGCAATGGTCGGGCCGCTGCCCGCTGCTGGGTAGTGAAAGACGACCAAGGCAGTGTCATGACCAAGGGTCTGGGCCGTGACGCGGCCCTCGACGACGTACTGCCACCCTCCGTCTGAAGTGGGCATCGCCGTGCCTTGGCCTCGTCCCTCAGCCTGGGTGAGCAGTACGCCCAGATCATGGCCAAAATCCGGGCGGATCGGGCCTCCCCCCGACCAGGTAGTCGAGTAGTAGACGGCTGGGATCCCGAAGACCGCGCTGCTGACCAGATGGGCGACCGCTTGCGCTGCGTCAAGGCGCCAGCCATCGCCGTCAATCAGTGTGCCGGGGTCGAGGGCGCTCACCAGCACCGCGCGGGCGTTCCAGGTGGAGTCCCGATGGGCGTCGTAGAGTCGAATGGCGTCCTCGGTGCCACCGAACTGGGGCGCCACGGCGCTCCCATCGATCAGGGCATGCGGATCCGCGCGCCAAGCGGCCTCCGACAGCATCGTCATATACCGGAGTAGGCTGGCTGCCCCCACTCCAAGTTGCGGACGAGCGAACCCCGAGTGCAAGGGGTCGGGCACCAGGTCTCCCCAGTCCAACTTGAGTCCGTCCGCGCCCAGGCCCCCGGGCCCGCGTCCGAGCGCCATCGCCATCTGATTACGGATGGCCTTGGGAAACGAGACGGCAGTGGGATCAACCCGCCCCCTTATGCCTGTCCGGGGTTGGGAAACCCACAGAGGCCACCACAGCATCACTCGAAGGCCTTGATGATGGAGATTCTGTATCAGCCGGCGCATTCCGGCCATCCCGCCGAACCGCTTGCTAGGAAGCGCGGCACCGAGATGCGCCTGCCATTGCGCATCAATTACGACGGTGAAATGGCGCAGTCCAAATCGGGTTCGCCACGAATGCGCGAAGCCCCTCACCCACGCTGCGGTATAGGCGGCGCTGGTCCTGGCCGCCCCGGTCACCTGCTGTTGTCCCCAGGTATCCGCGAGCGGCCACACCCACCACCCGGGACGGTGGCCAGGCGGCGCCGCGACCGGAGCCAGGTGCAGGCTGGTCAGGGCGCGGTGGTAGGCAACCAACCCGCGCAAGGGGCTTGCGGCCAGGGTTACAACGAAGGCGGGGAAGCTGAGCCACTGGCCAGCCGCCCGCGAGTGGCCGATAACCACCGGAGTGGTCGTTCCCCCCGCGCCCCGGTCGCCGATCCGAGCCAACAGGCGGAGCGGGTAATTGACGAGGAGACCGTCATCCGGGTCGAGGGTCATCCAGGTCGCGTCAGGCATCTCGGTGAGCCCGAAGCCGGCCCAGCCGGCATCGGTCAGCCCCTCCAGGTCAAACGCCGGCGGAGAGAAGGGCGCGCTGTGAGTATGGGTGGCATACCCGAGAAAGGAACTGGGATTAGCGACCCGGGCGAGCCCGATCGGATCCGGGGTGAATCCTGACCGAGTTCCGCTCACCGGTAGGCCCCGGCTGCCAGTGTCGAAGAACGCAGGCTCGAGTTTCGGATCGGACCCGAGCTGGCTTTTGAAGCGGACAGTAAAGAACTTCGGCCAGCAACTAACCGCTGTCTGCTCGATGGCGACCCCGGTGCTGCTGAGGGCGGTGACCGTCAGGGTCGAGCCCTTGCCGGCGGCGGTGAAACTGGTCCCCGCAGGTAGCTTGCGCCGACCTACCAAGGACTCGAGCGGAGCCTGGAACGCGCCACGGGCCGTGTGGACGGTCAGGAGGTATCCCCGCGTCGGCAGGGAGAGCGTGTAGCTGGACTCTCGGATCTGCCATTGGCTGGCCTGGTGCCCGGATGCAGCCACGGTCCAAACGGGACTGGCCAGAGCGGCCTGAACCGGAGTCGGCCAGACCAGTCCCAGCGAGCAGGTCGCCGCCGCGAGAAGCCCGGCCACCCTGCGGGTCCGCACCCGCTGGCCGCGGACCGCCGGGGGTCGCACCGATCCGTTCTGAGACTCTGGGTGACTCACGATCACGCCGACTGCTCCCGTCCGCCGGGGCCGCCGTCCGAAGTGAGCAGGGCTTCCCCGCAGGGAGCGACCAGGCTGAGCCGTCCGGCCACCGGTGCGAGCCTAGTGGCCTGCCCGATGCTCAGGGCGCGGTGGTTTTCTCGGCCTAGGGTCGACGGACGCTTCACGAAGCAGTGGGCCTGAAGATCGCCATCCTCGCCCCCGGCAGGCCTCATCCGACGCCGGGCGAGATCGGTCGGCGCGAAGTCCTCCCCAACCGCAACCGAGCATGAGCAGCGCGGCATCTGGCTGGAACGTCAACCGCGGAATATCAACCGGGGATGGTCGTTGGCGAAGACCGCCACCGCCAACCCGAAGACCCCCAAGTCACGGGCCACTATGTCCGATACGCCGGCGGTGATACTGAGGGACAGGACAATCTCTAGCAGCATCAGGGCGCTGAGCGCCGCCGCCAGCCGAGGTGCGATACCCAGCATCAGTGCCGCGCCGGCCATGACCAGGACCCATCCGTGAAGCAGCACAAGTATCAGGGCCAGCCGCGAGGTGGCGGCGATGATCGGCACGTACCCTGTCCAGAGGCTCGGCTGCAGCAGTTCATGCAACCCGAACCAGAGCAACACCAAGCCCAGCGCCAGCCTGGCCACCGCCGGCGACCAGCCGCGGACGGTTTCCAACACGCCCTCCGAGCGCGACGCGGGAGACAGCTCCGACACCGGCGGGCGCGGGTCGCTGGCGAGTCGCCGGGCGGCTGTGCGGGCAACCCGATTGCGCCGAGGCACCCTCAGCCCACCACGTGACCGGTGGCGTCGGTGACCACGACGCCGTCGTCACTAAAGTTGTAATCTGCGGCCCCAGAGTCGTCACCGTAGCTGGCCTCGATGAAGTAAATGTGATCGCCGGCGGGATACGACTTGGTCTGCGGTTGCTGGGCTCCCCCAGCCACCGACAGAGTGAAGAGCACCAACGACCCGGAGGGCTTGGTCGTGAACGAGAACCCGGCAAGCGCCAGTTTGGCGCTCGCGCTTGTAGAGCCCGGATATAGTTGGTGCGCGAAGGCGCCGTAGCTGGTAGACGAGAGCAGCGGCCCGGGCGCCTTCGTACTCGAGGGGCTCGGTTTTCTCGACGCCTGGGGCGACGGACTCGCGCTCCCCTCGGCACTCCGGCTGGCGGCGGGAGATGTGAGGTTGCCCGGTCCAGACCCGGTGGAGCCGACGAGCCCCAGAGTTCCCGGATGCGCGTAGCCGTGAATCGCCAGCAAGGCCGCCATCACGGCCGTCGCTGACAGTAGCACCGCCCCCTTCGATCCAACGCTTTCGCGAGCTATTCTCATTCAGTCACAACCTCAGGAGTATTCAGCCGAGGTTAACTTGCCTCGGCTAGGGGCGGGCCCGTCGACCTCCCACGTCCGATCAACTGCGTCCTGATGCCCGAACGGGCCACGGCTTCTTCCGCGGCGCTGCGGCGCTGGGGCCCCAGCAGCTGCTAGCCTCCCCAACCCAGTCTAGAATCTGTTGGGGATCTGCTCGGAGGAAGCTGAGAGTCAACCCAACCGCTCGAGCTGTGGCCCTTGCTTGACCAACCGATTCGGCGGATGACTCGAGCACAGTCGAACCGGGCCCGCGGCCCGGCGCCGCCTTCCACCTAACCGGTGCCCGGATGAGTCGGCGTCGTCCCCCCGGACATCAGCACGTCGAAACCGTCCGGGGTGTTGAGCAAGCCCGCCGCAGTTCCGGCGAGCCCCTGGACGCCGTACTGCCAGACGATTGCCCCGGTCGTGGGATCCACCGCGATCATGCGGTCGTTGTGGTCATCGTTGAGCATGAAAACCCCACTAGGAAGCATCTCGACGAGCGAGGGCTGGTTCAGGGCTCCCGGCCCGGAGTTCACCTCATATCTATAAAGGGTTTGGCCCTGACGGTTGAATTCGAGGATAACCCCAGGCTGCGTGTACCCCGCTATCAGATAGAGATCTGGCCCAATCTGCTGCGGATCCGAGGGATAGTCGAGTGCGAGATGGGCGGCCCACACGAGGCTACCGGTAGTGGTGTACTCGTCGACCCACGATCCGTTGATCTCGGAGATCAGGATGTTGCCATCCGTGAGCGGCGTGTCGCCGTTGGGCGATCCCAGGTGGTTAGGTGGGATATGGGCGCACACACCGACCGTGCCGATCTGGAGCGCCAGGGTGCCGTTTGGATTGATGATCACCACCCGACAGTTGCCTATATCGGCGACCGAGATCTGTCCGCTCTTGAGCTGGTAGGCATCATCTGGGGTATTGAGGTAGCCGGGAGCACTTCCGGCGACTCCGGGGTGGCCGTAGCTCCAGAGAAGCTTTCCGGACGGGTACGCGATCTTGATCACCTCCTGGTAGGTCTCCATGTTCATGATGATCGCGGTCCCGTGGTCGGCGAAGAAAGCGTCGTCGGGATAGTAGAGTCCGCCAGGCGGCGCTGGGGCCGAGGCGCTGGGGTAGGTCCAGATGACCTGGCCACTGGGATTGACCACAAGGAGTCGGTTGTTCCCGGCGTCAGCGATGAGCAGGTCACCCCCAAAGAAAGGCGACCCTGCCCCCACCGCACCCGCGGTCCCAAATGCGGCATTTGGGGTGACCATTTGAACGGTCGCGACAGTGCCGCTCGCAGTCTCCCCTCCCACCAGCCACGCTCGGCTGCCCATCGCCGCGATCCCCGCGTGGGAGACCGGAACTCGAAGTTGCCCGGCCGTGACGGCACGCCCCGTGCCAGGGTCGAAGGCCCAAATGGTCGGATTGGGAGCTACCCCTCCCGCGGCGGACGGCTCACCTCCCATGACGTAGAGCCCCCCTCCGAGGGAAACCGCGCTCGCACCAGTGACTGCCACGGGGAGCGCCCCGGCCACCTTGGCGGAGTGATTCGCCGGGTCGACCACCTGAACAATGCTTGTGGCTTTGCCATTGACGGTTTGGCCGCCAAAAACATAGAGTCGGCCGTTCAGCGCCGCAACCGCGGGATAGCGCACGGGAACTGGGAGGGACGCCACCGCCGTGAAGGTCAAGCCATTGCTCGTGGCCAGCACGACGGGGTCGAAACTGGTGCCATCGTAGCCTCCGGCGATGTACGCGATGCCGCGGACGACGGCCGACGCGGAGTCTGAGCGAGGCTGGGGAAGCTGAGCAATAGTCGTGGCCGAGGCGGCACCTGGCACCAGGCTCTGCACCGCCGCGCTGCTCAGGCTCACACCCCCGCCGAACACCGTGTCGTGACCGGAGAGGACCGCACCCGAGGCATCGTGCGTCACGGTGGCCAGCGTCCCCGTGCTCGAGAGTCCTCCAGTGCTGGTATTTAAGGTGGAGACGGTGGACAGCGTATTCCCGGCGTCGCTAAGCCCACCCAGGACCGTGAATTGCCCACTGCCCGGCCCGGGCAGCACAACTTCTCTACTCAGCGGAGCGGGCAGCGTCCAAGCGACAGGGCCCGACTCCGCGGCGGCCGCTTGAAACGGTGTTGGGGCCGCGGAAGACGGAGAATGGCGAGGGGTCGCCTTGGGCGTCGGCCGTCCGGCTCCACAGCCGGCCACGATCAGTCCGAGCAGTGCGACCGATGCAACGACAGCGGACCGCCGACGGGGTGGACGACCGGAGCGGAGATGCCGGGGAGGGAGTTCGGCGACGCCGTGCTGCGCCTCACCCACCGATGTCGACCGGCTGCTGCCGGAGCGTTCCATTCGCATTCCTCACTGCCTCGGTGCGGTCATCGATTCGGTAGGGTCGGAGCATCGGAATCGGTGGCCTTTACCGATGCCCCGGAATCGAGCCGAGCCTATCAGGCGTGTAAGTCGAAAGACTGGGCGCAGATCTGAGGTCCAGCGCCGGACCGACACTTTGCGGGAGTGACGCCACGGGGATTGGCGGAAGTGGCAGGCCCAGTTGGCGCCTGCCACGGTGGGCATGACCGAGCCTCCGTGCCGTTTACAAGCGCCACTACCTGGAGCAAGCGATGTCCCCTAACAGAATGTCACTCGACGCTCTGCGGGGCTGCGTCGGGAACTCGCCCTAGGACAGGTTGAGGGGGATCCTGCAGCACCGTCGGCAGGGGCTGATCGAGGCGGAGGCCGCAGCCGCCACAGTCCCCTCGGCGACAAGAGAGCCAGACGATCTCGTATGGCAGTGGCCAAGGCAGGCTAAGCCGCAGGGGACGCTCGTCGGCGCGGCCAACCACTGGGCCCGGACGGTACCGGGGTGGTGCCGAGAGGCCAGCCCCAACTGCTTCAGATGGCGTCCGAGACCGAGGACATGAAGAAATTCTCGACCCTGATCGGCGGCGCCTTGATGAAGACCGCGTCTCCGATCTCCCGCGACAGCGCCAACTCAGTCTTCCCGATCTCCACCGTGCGCTTGAGCACCCCCACCGGGCTCTCGTTGAAGCGGAAATTGTTGACCCCTCCCACTACCTCCCCATGCTCGATCAGAAATACCCCGTCCCGGGTCAGACCGGTCAACAACAAGGTGGCCGGGTCGAGGTCCCGGATGTACCAGAGCGAGGTCACCAAGAGCGCTCGATCGGTGCTGGCGATCATCTGGTCCAGGGAGGTGTCTGTGCCCCGCATCGCCAGGTTGTCGACATCCGGTCGCACCGGATGCCCGTGGTCCCGAGCCCAGCTCCTGGGGCAGATCAGCTCCTGCTGCACCCCACCCTCGACCCAGACCGCGGCCGGGACCGGCAGGCCGTTGTCGAACACCGACCCGTACTCACTGGACCCCAGGCAACGCACAAAGTTGGGGACCAGCATCTGGGGATCTAGCGGGTCACTCTCCAGGCTGACCTCGGGCGCGTACATCGCCTCACCTACCCGGGGACCCGACTTGCCGGAAAAGACGGTCCGGCCCTCGTCGGCGCCGCGAGCGTGCATCTCCCACATGAGGCGCACGATGAGGTCAGAGGTAGCCGAAGGCTCGAGCAACACCTGGTAGTGACCGGCCGGCAACGCCACGGACTTCTCGGTCCAGCTGAGCCGTCGGCTGAGCCCTCGGTACAGCGCCCCGGGGTCTAGGTCGGCCAGCCGGCGAGCAGTCGCCCCCGCCCAGACGCTCCGGCGGAGGTCCTGGGTCTTGAGGGTGAGGGCGAGCGAAGCGCTCTGTCGGCGCCCCTCCAGCCGGACCCCGGTGGTCGTGCCAAGCTCCTCTTGCACAGCGTCCGCCGACGCGAACCCGAAGCACCGCAGTCCCGCCTCCCGAGACTGCTCCAAAACGTCGCGCACAGAGTCCAGGATCGGCTCCAGATCCCGGGGCAGGGCCTCCGGGGCCGGCCCCGGGATCTGGGAATAGGAACTTGCCGACTCACTGGGGGTCAGCAGCGCCATGGCGTCAGGCGCCTCGGGGCTCTGTTCGGCTCGGGCTCGGGCCGAACGGGCCAACTCGGCCACCCGGGCGCTGTCGGTGACGTCTCCGGACTGCACCCCCACCCGGCCCCGCTCCAGCGCCACCATGCCGACCGAGGTGGACTCCTCACGCCCGTTGGTGGTGACCGTGTTGTTGGCCAGCCGAAAGCTGACGCTGGTTGAACTCTCGCCCAGAACGACCGCTGCACCTTCGCGTAGCCCCTCCTCGACGATCTCCTCCAGCTTCACTCCTTCCCCTCCTGGCGCGCGTTCAGGACGCTGATCCGCCGGAACAGGGCGGGGGCACAGCCGTGCGAGACCGGGGCCACCTGACCTGGCTCGCCCTTGCCGCAGTTGAAGGCGCCGTGCAGCTGCCATGCGGACGGGCCGCCGACCGCCTCCAGCCGGCCCCAGAAGTCCGGGGTGCGCGACTGGTAGGCGACGTCGCGGAGTTGACCGGCCAGCTGCCCCTTGTGGATCCGGTAGAAGCGCTGTCCGGTGAATTGGAAGTTGTAGCGCTGCTGGTCGATTGACCAGGACTTGTCGCCGAGGATGTAGATCCCCTCCTCCACCCCACTGAACAGCTCCTCAAGAGTGGTGTCGCGGTCGGGATCGGGTTGCAGCGAGACATTGGGCATCCGCTGCAGCGGCAGGTGCGACCAGCTGTCCGAGTAGGCGCAGCCGTTGGAGCGAGGCAGGTGGAACTTGTGCGCCATCTGACGGTTCAATTGGTATCCGACCAGGATTCCGTCTTTGATGATGTCCCAGCGCTGGGCGGCCACTCCCTCGTCGTCGAACCCGACCGTGGCCAGGCCGCTGGGCTCCAGCCGGTCCCCGGTCACATGCATGCGGGGCGAGCCGTAGCGCAGGGTCCCGATCTGGTCCGGGGTGGCGAAGGTGGTACCGGCGTAGTTGGCCTCATAGCCTAATGCCCGGTCCAGCTCGGTTCCGTGGGCGACCGACTCGTGGAGTGTCAGCCATAGGTTGGACGGATCGATCACTAGGTCGTAGGGCCCCGGGTTAACGGAAGGCGACGCCAGCTTCTCCTCCAACCAACCCACCATCTCCGCCGCCTCGGCGGGAAAGCCATGGGCCTCGACGTACTCCCACCCCCGGCCGACCGGCCGGGCCGTGGAGCGCATGGTCTCGATCAGTCCCGAGCCGTGCTCGTCGACCAGCCCGGCCTGGAGGACAGGGTGCAGCCGGACCCGCTGTTGGGTGATCCGCGAGCCCTCGGTGCTGACGAAGTAGCGGTTCTCCTGGGCCTGCAGGCAGTAGAACTCGGCGAACTTGGCGCCCGCCGTCAGGCAGCGGGCGGTGGCGTCGAGCATGAACTCGACCTTGCGCTCGGCCGGTACGTCGAAGGGGTTGATCTCCACCTCGCCGATCCAGGTCTCCTGATGGGCCGGCTCCGCCGCCAGTTCCACGCGCTCCTCGAGCAGCGGGCGCAGCAGACGGGCCATCTCGGCGGCCGCGGCCACCGCCCGGGCCACCCCTTCGACCGTCATGTCGCTGGAGGCGGCGAAGCCCCACGAGCCGTCCACCACCAACCTCACCCCGAAACCCTGGGGCTCTGACTCGCTGAGGGAGATCAGGTCGTGCTCCCGGACATGTATCCCCTGGATCCGGTCCCGGTGGATCCGGATGTCACCGTAGCCAACCCCTTCCGTCTTGGAAATTGAGTCCAGGGCGGCGTCGGTCAGTCGCTCCAGCGGCAGGCGCTGAAAGCCAGGGTCGATCTCCGTCATCATTCCTCCACGGCCAAGAGCCGCCTGTGCAGGGCCCCAGCCACCGGGGGGAGGCCGCGAGAGGACCCCAACCGGAGCCGTGCTGAGCCGAAGTGGAGTCTACTGACACTGACGGGCGACAGTTGTCCCAAACGGCCCTTCCGAAGCTCAGGCTGCCCAGGAGCACGAACAGGCCGCGCAGAAGTCCACGGCTTTCTCGGCCTGACCACGCTCCCAGGGTCGTCGTGCTGGCTGCCGGCGACCGCCATGGTCCCGGGGTCGCGGGCCGCGTTGAACTGGTCCCGGCACCGTTAAAGGCCCGTCGCCATCACCGCGGCAGATCAAGCTCTGGCACCGATCTGAGAATGAAAAGTTGGACCGAATGATGCCTTCGTCCCCCTGAGAGGTGGTGTTAGGATCAGCCGCCGTGGCCAAGCGCACCTCCCCATCCGGGCCTCGGCTGCGCCGCCTACGGCTCGAGAACGGGCTCGACGTGGTCCTGAGCTCGGACCGCAGCTCCCCGACAGTAGCGGTGGGAATGTACTACCGAGCGGGCTTCCGGCTGGAGGAGGAGGGCCGGACCGGCTTTGCCCACCTGTTCGAGCACCTCATGTTCCAGGGGACCACCAAGGTGCCCAAGGCCGACTTCGGCCAGCTGATCACCGGGGCCGGAGGTGTCCTCAACGGCTCCACCCGCCACGACTACACCAACTACTTCGAGATCCTTCCCGCGTCGGCGCTGGAGATGGCCTGCTACATCGAAGCGGACCGGATGCAGAACCTCGACATCAACGAGGAGACCCTGCAGAACCAGATCGATGTCGTCAAGGAGGAAGTCCGGGTCAACGTATTGAATCGGCCGTATGGGGGATTCTCCTGGCTCTGGCTCTCCCAGTACGCTTTCTCGACCTACCCCAACAACCACAACTTCTACGGCGAGTTTTCCGACCTGGAAGGAGCCACGGTCGCTGACGCCCGGGCCTTCTATGACACCTGGTACGGACCGGGCAACGCCACTTTGGTCTTGGTGGGCGATTTCCACGACGGCCAGGCGATCCAGCTGGTGGAGAAGTATTTCGGCCCCGTGCCCGCTCGGCCCGACCCCCCCACCCCCGAGTTGGCTGAGCCGATTCCTACAGCCCGCACCGAGTTCGAGCGGCGAGATCCGCTGGCCCCCAACCCAAGGGTTGCAATCGGGTACCGCACCGCCCCTTTCGGCAACCAGGACCACCTCCCCCTGTCGCTGGCCGCGCGAGTCCTGGCCGATGGACGCTCCTCCCGGTTGCAGCGTCGGCTGATCCGGGAACGGGAGGTGGTGCTCCAGGTGGATGGCGGCCCCCATTTCCCGATCGGAGACTCGTTCGAGTTCAAGGGACCTGCGCTGTTCACCATCGAGGCGACGCCGCGGCCCGGGGTCACCACTAAGGAGGCAGTCTCCGCCATCGACGAGGAGCTGGCCCGGGTAGCCGAGGAGGGACCCAGCCCGGACGAGCTGCTCCGGGCCAAGCGCCGCGAGCTGGGCGCCTACCACGCCAGCACCGACAGCCGACTGGGCCGGATGCGCGAGCTGGGGGTCTTGGCCTCGGTCCACGATCAGCCTGAGCTGGCGGATAAGCTGCCCGACCTCTATCAGGAGATCACCGTGCAGCAGGTTCAAGGGGCTGTCGCCCGCTGGCTCCGCCCGGAGAACTCCACCGTGTTGCACTGGCAGCCCGACGGCGAGAAGGCCAGCGGGTGAACCGCGGGGGCAGGGGCGCGGACCGCGCCCAGGATGTTCCGCGGCCCGGGCCGATTCCGCCCCTGCGCGTGGGCCGACCCATTCGCACGATTCTCGACAATGGACTGGACGCGATGGTGGTGGCCCGACCCAGCGTTCCCCGGGTGGAGCTGCGCCTGACGGTTCCGGCGGGTGCCGCCATCGGCAAGAGCGCTGCCGCCAGCGAACTGCTGCGCGCCGGCATCCTGCTTGGCACCAAGGAGCTCAATCAAGAGGAGGTCTCCGAGTCGATTCAGCGCCTGGGCGGCTCGCTGCAGGTTCAGCAGGACCATGACCGGCTCCACATTTCGGCGTCCGCCCTAGCCGAGGCCGAGGAGGATCTCTACCGCTTGGTCTGCGCCATCACTACCCAGCCCCACTTTCCGGCCGAGGAGTTGGAGACCGAGCGGGTGAAGCTGATCGAAGGCCTGCGGATAGCCCGGGCCACCCCCCAGTTTTTGGCCGGTGAGAAGCTGCAGCAGCTGATCTACGGCCAACATCCCTACGGTCGGCCGGAACCGGCCGAGTCGGCGATCCGCAAGACCACCCGCCGCCAGCTTCGGGACCTGCACCAGACCACCTTTCTGCCAAGCGCGAGCCAGCTCACGGTCGTCGGCGATGTACAGCCCGGCCGGACTCTGGCCCGGCTTCGGCGCGCCTTCGGCGAGTGGGCAGGACCCCACCGACACCTCACCGTCCCCCGGGTTCATCGCCAGCGGCTCCAGGAGGTGACCTTCATCGACCGGCCGGGCTCGGTGCAGACGGTGATCCTGATCGGTGCCAGCGGTCCACCCGTCGGACATCCTGATCAGATTCCCCTCGCCCTGGCGTCGGCGATCCTCGGTGGCAGCTTCAGCTCCCGGCTGATGGCCAATCTGCGTGAGGACAAGGGGTACACCTACAGTCCCCACACCATGTCGGAGGGCCATCTGCGGGACAGCCTGATCGGCGCCGCTCTGGACGTTCGAACCGATGTGACCGCCGCCGCCTTTGTGGAGCTCACCTATGAGCTGGGGCGGCTCGCCACGGTCGAGGTCGAACCGGACGAGGTCGAGGAGAGTCGCAACTACTTGGCTGGAGTGCGGGTCATATTTCTGCAGACCCAAGCTGGCCTAGCCAGCTCGCTAGCCCAGGTGCGGGGACTGGGCCTCGACCACCGATATCTGGAGGGCTACGCCGAACGGCTCGCCGCGGTGACCCCCACCGATCTGCGCCGGGTCGCCGCCGAATACCTGGCGCCCGCCAACCTCACCACGGTGATGGTTGGCGATGCCGACCAGGCAGTTGCGCTGCTATCCGGAGTGGCTCCGGTCAGCGTCAGACAGGCGCGGCGCGCACAGCCCAGTTGACCCCAGAGCGGTCGGCACCCTAGCTACCGGCCAGCGCTCACTC
This sequence comes from Candidatus Dormiibacterota bacterium, assembly GCA_035531555.1. Lineage (GTDB taxonomy): Bacteria > Chloroflexota > Dormibacteria > Aeolococcales > Bog-877 > Bog-877. Next base: position 62,007 of record DATKSR010000158.1, on the reverse strand, counting down.
GGGACCGGAGAGCATCGCGTCCAAGCCAAAGAAGACCGAAGGAGATGGCGACCGCCGCCACGATGCCCATGGCGGTGAGGTCAAACCCACCGGATACCGGGAGGTCCGAGACCGCCGAGACCAGGAGTCCCGCGCCACAGCCGGCCAGGCACAGCCCCACCATCCAGACTCCCCGAAACAGGCCGACGTCAAAGGACTCCCTGGCTGGGGTGGCCCGTTCGATCGACCAGTAGGCAAGCTCAGCGGCCGCCAGGAGCACGGCCCCCAGGATCGGGGCCAACTGGGCGGGACCCCGGAGCGACAGAGCTGCGCCGGCGGGGAAGGCGACGGCGACGATCGCTGGGACCACCCAACGAGGCCTCGCCAACAGCAAGGCCAGCAGCAGCAGCGCCACCCCGGCGGCCTCGATGCCCAGCAGAAGACTCTGCGGCAGGTGCGCAGAGCTGACCACCGTTTCGGCCACCGCCGCCCCCGAGCAGAGCAGCGCCGCCGCCCCGAGAATCAGGCGACCGATCGGCGGGCGAATCTTCGGTACTCCCTAACCTGAGCCAACAGCGTCTCCAGGGCGATCTCCTCCGGCCATTCGACCACAATCAAACCGGCCCGCTGCAAGGACCGCCGCCTGGCCACCCTGAGAAGTTCCCAGAGCCGGAGCGCGACTGGATCGGGGCGACGGCCGGTGCGGGGCAAGAACCGCTCCGGATCGATCTCCAAGACCACCAGGTCGAAGCCACGAAGGTGCAGATCCACCAATGCACCGAGGCTGCGGGGATCGAGCAGCGGAGTGAGTGCCAGAATCGTAGCCGAGGGTGGCAGCACCCGCCGAGGGATGACGTCAATCGCCCGCCAGGCGTAGCTGGTGACCACCTGGGTGTCCAGAAGGGACTCCACGACCCGGTAGAAATGGCGGGGGCCCAACCCCGGCAAGAGCCACCGCAGCAGTCCGCCGAAACCCACCACCCCCACCCGGTCGCGCTCCCCGAGATAGCCGTCAGCCAAGGCCGTCGCCGCCCGCACGGCGAGGGTCAGCACCGACTCTTGGTCGACCCCCAAGTCGGCGAAGCTGTCCACGAAGAGGATCACGTCAGCGTTGCGCTCCAGGTGGAAGTCGTTGACGTGGGGCACCCCGGTCCGCGCGGTGGCCCTCCAGTTGACCCGGCGCACCCGATCCCCGGCGGTGAATCCCCGAATATCGGCGAACTCGATCCCCTCTCCGTGACTCCGGGCGATGCGGTTGCCGGCAAAGAGCTGGGTCCGCGCCGGCGGCACCAACGCGCGCAGTCGGTCGAAGGAGGGGTAGACCCGCAAGCGCTTCGGCTCATCCAGCCGGGCCGAATAGTTGATCAGCCCGAATCGATCCTGTCCTCGGACCCTGATTGGGCCGCAGCGATAGGAGCCCCAGCGCCTTGGTCGGAGTTTCCAGGTAAGGGTCTGCGAAGCACCCCTACGGGGGTGGATCCGCATCCGCGCCCCCGGGGTGTCGCACTTCACCTCCGCGGGAAGCTCCAGCTCCACTTCCAGCCAGCCCAGTCCCCCCTGGCAGGAGACCTCAACCTCAAACTGGACCTCGTCGCCCTCGGCAACCCGGTCTTGGTCGAGCCGCGAGGTGATCTCGAGCTCGGGCGCCACCGTACTGGCCAGGCCGATCGCCAGCCACAGCGCGAAGGGCACCACCAACGCCACGGCAGCGATCCGGTCCAGGGCCACCGCCCCGTAGACCCCCAGGGCGACGATCGCGGCGTAGCCCACCAGCCGCGGAGTGGGCCGGTGAATCAAGTGAGAGAGGCCGGCTCGACAGCGGTGGAGGACCTCGTGGGCGGAGTCGGGACGGTCGCCAGGCACTCCTTGACCAGGTCCTCGGCGTTGATCCGCTGGACCCACAACTCGGGGCGCAGGGAGAGGCGGTGAGAGAGGGCGGGCACCGCCACTGACTTGACGTCGTCGGGCAGCAGGTAATCCCGCCCCGCCAGGGCGGCGCGCGCGCGTGCCAGCTTGAGGAGGGCCAAGGATCCCCTCGGGCTGGCCCCGACCTGGACCCCGGGGTGGCGCCGGGTGGCCCCCACCAAGTCGACAATGTAGTACTCGAGGTCCGGATCGACATGAATTCGCTCCAGCGCTGACTGCATGCGCAGGAGCAGCGGCAGGTCAACCACCTTGGCAAGCTCCGGCTCGTCGGTACCCCGGAGCTGGCGCCGATCCAACAGCTGGCGCTCCTCATCCCGACTGGGGTAGCCAACTCCGATCCGGATCAGGAAGCGGTCGAGCTGAGCCTCCGGAAGCGGGTAGGTCCCCTCGTACTCGATCGGATTCTGGGTGGCCAGGACCAGAAACGGCCGGGGCAGGCGCCGGGTCAGCCCCTCGACGGTGACCTGCCGCTCCTGCATGCCCTCCAGGAGCGCAGCCTGGGTCTTGGCCGGCGAGCGATTGATCTCGTCGGCGAGGAGCAAGTTGGCGAAGATCGGTCCCTGGCGCATCTCGAAGTCACCACTACGCTGATTGAAGATCGAGGACCCAGTGATATCCGACGGCATCAGGTCCGGAGTGAACTGGATTCGAGCGAAGCTCATCCCGCAGGTGCTGGCGAAGGACCGGGCGATCAGCGTCTTGGCCAATCCCGGGTAGTCCTCGATCAGGACGTGGCCGTCAGCCAGGATCGCCATCAGTACCAGCTCCAAGGTTTCGCGCTTGCCAATGACCGCCTTCTCGATCTCGTCTAGGAGATCCATGGCCGCCTGGTGGAGCTCCTGCAACTCAGTCACCGGCCCACCTCTTCCAGGGTGGCGAGAACTGCTTCCAACTCGCGCTGCTGTGGCCCTCGGCGAGTCGACGATCCGCTGCCCGTTGGTTCTTGTTCTAGAAGCATGGCGCTGAGCTGGGGTCCCAGCGCCGCCTTGGCTCGGGCCGGGTCTCGGGTCAGGGAGATGCCGAGGAGAAGCAATCGGTCAGCTGCGATCTCGCGAAGCAGAGGCACCACATGCAGCTCATAGTGGCGGCGGTTAACCCGGCTCACCCGAAGCGAGTCCTGAAGCTCCTCCAACTGGAGAGGCAAGGTGGGGGTGGTGGACGGGGTTGCTGATCGCAGCCACGCCCGGGGATGGCCAACCCGGCGAAGCTCGATGACCGAGACGAACATCACCAGGGCGCCAACCGAGAGGAGGTAGGCTCTCCCGACCTCGCTGGGGTCTATCCCGCCGCGGGCGAGCACGACCCCCAGCGCCACGGTTCCTGCCACCAGCATGGCCAGAACAAGTCCGTAGCGCTCGAGTAGCCCCACCCTTGGGCCACCACTCATGTCGGCCTCCTCCATCGGCTGCTCTCCGGGCGAGCCGGCATCCACCTGGACGCACCGAGGATAACCATCCGGATCAGCCGGCCAGCTCCGCCCGGAGCTTCCCTAATGCCTGCTCCGCCTCAGACCGCATCACCGATCCCACCTCGTGGGTCGAGAACCGAGCGGTCTCGAAAAGGTCGGTGAGCCGCACCAGGGCGCCCCGGCTGGCCTCCAGCCGGGCGAGAGCCCGCTCCAAATACTCGAGAGGTGTCTCAAACGACAGCGCCGGCAAACCGATCCCAGCCAGGACGCGCTCCATCCGCTCGTAGGCGGTGATCACCGCTTGGCGTGGGTCGGCTCCGGCCGCGAGTTCCGCGAGACTCTGGTCGATGGCAGACGTGAGGTCCTGTGGTAGATCAGGCGCCGCAGCCATCGCAGCAGCTCGCGCATGGCGAGATCGGAACCGGACCACCAGAATGACTGCCAGCGCCACCAGCCCCAGCGCCGCTGCCAGGACAGTGGCCTCCGTGACCGTGACCGCGCCCACCGAAGGCACCTGGTGGTGCCCCCCCTTCGTAACGCGTAGCAGCCCGTTGGTCGAACCTGACCGCCCGCCCGTGCGCCGCTTGACCAGCAGTGCGAACGCCACCACCTCGGCGGCCAGCACCGCGACCGGAATGGCGATTATCCGGAGCATTGCCACGCGGCTGACCCGCGGTACCGGCGAGCCGCCGCTGCCAGCTTCCCGGAGCCGGCGCCACGGAGCGTAGACCAAGGCCAGTACCAAGAGCAGTTCGAAGGCCGCGACGCAGACCACCAGCAAGAGCTGGACGATGGAGCCGAGTAGGGCGGCTCCAGGACCCTGGTTCGGAACCCCACTAGGGCCGACCGAGTAGTGCGCCCGGACCGAGAGCGCGACCAGCATGAGGAGCGCCACCACGCCGAGCGCGAGCAGCCACCGCGTGCCGCTTCTTCCTGCGGGATCGTCCGCCGCCGAGCGGTCACTGGACACCTGTGACCTCACTCCAGATGAATTCCCTGCGTGCTGTCAGCTGGGCCTCAGGCTACCAGCGGTCAGCGGTGAGCTAGCTCCCGATGAGCTGCCCCGGGAAGCTCTCGCGACGGGGGCGCAGCTAGCCCAAGTCGGCACTACCCGTCGGCCCGATCACCGCGCTTGGTTCGAGCTCGGTGGTGGATGCCCGGTCAGCCCGCGCCAGATTGACCGCGATCGCGATCAGCAAGAGGTTGCGCAGAGCGACGATCGCCATTGCCAGCGGATCGAGGGCGACCACCGAAGAGAAGAGGTCAGGGAATTCGATCTGGGTCAGGATGGCCATTACAAATCCACTGCCCAGCAGCACATTGGCGCGGGTTAGACCGAATTCGGTGGTCGCGGCCAGGACCAGCACCGGAAGGAGCGCGAGCAGATATTGGGGGGACAGCACCGGGGTGCTGGCAACCGCAACCGCGATCGCGAATGCCACGGCGGTCACCGGGCGGCGCCGCGCCCTGGCAAAGTGGACGGACCCCCAAATCAGGGCCGCCACTCCCGCCACCGCGACGACCGCCGCCAGCGGAGAGACCAGGCGCCCGGAAACCTGTACCGAGCCGATCTGGCCCGTGTAGCTGGTGATCCGAAAGAAAGGACGGAGAAGGTAGTCGACGGTGGCGGGCACGCTCTCGATCTCCACGCCGCGATGGAGGCTGGCGAACGCCGCGTTCAGCACTCTGCCCTGGGACCAGACCAGGAACGTCACCAGAATCACCGCCGCCGGGATGAGCCCCAGTCCGACCGCCGCTGCCCGCCCGCCCAATCCCTCCGTCCATCCCTTCCCCTCGGGCGGCCAGAGTGCCCAGACCACGATGGGGAGAGCCGCCACCACCACGGTCTCCTTCACCAGGGCTGCCACCGTCACCAGGGCTACCGCGAGCGCGAATCGACGGCTGCGCAGGGCCAGTGCTGCGGCTGCGACCCCGAGCCCCTGCAGCCCGTCAACTCTGGTCACCAGTGCCGGCCCCACCGCAACCATCAGAGCCGCCGCGGTCAGAGCCACCGGGTAGACAACGCCGGCTCGCCGACAGGCGCCGGCCAACAGCCAGAGCCCACCAGCCAGCAGCAGGATCATTTCGATCGCAAATCCGAACGAGTACTTCGATCCGGCCAGCAGCGGCGGAATCATCAGCAGCAGGCTGAGGGGCGGGTAGACGAAGACCACGTGGCTATAGGGAGCGGTGAGGAAGTGCGCGCTGTATGGCAGATTCCCCTGGAGCAGGCCCTGGGCCCCGTGCTCAAATACGATCGTGTCTGGGATGGCGTCCCCCACCAGATCGTGGATCGGAAAGACGCCCAGTTCGGTGAGGAGGACCGGAATCAAGGCCACCGCCGCGAGGGGGACGATCAGGAGTCGACTGGCCCGGGCCGCCGCGGACTTTTCGTTCACGAAACTCCGATCCGAGGCTGGGGCAGACCTAGACCCCCAGGAGCTGGTGGCGGCGTGGGCGAAGCAGGGTTCGAACCTGCGACATCCTCGGTGTAAGCGAGGCGCTCTACCACTGAGCTATTCGCCCCCGCGCAGTCAGGTTACCGTGGCGCGCCCGGGGACTCGGGACCAGCGCCCGCCCCCAATCACCGTGGATCACCTCGCGCCGGCCCCGCCATCGGTTTGAACCTGAGCCACAGACGCAACGCGGACCCTGGAGAGGGGCGCGCTCACCTGGTCGGCGCTCCGCTCCAAGGCCATGGCCAGGATCAGCCCTACCGCCGCCAGGAAGTAGTAGTCGAAGTACGCCCACTTCGCCGACAGGAAGGAGACGAGGAGCAGGGTCGAGCCTAGGTAAAGCGCGCTGTTCCACGTTCGGGCATGGGCTCTGGCCACCATTAGCAGAGCGCTCCCGGACCCCACGGGCCAGAACCAGACCGGCAGCCAGCTGCCCGTCACGATCCGGTAGAGACTGTCGAGGTCGAGTCCGGATCGCAGCGGGGGCAGATGCAGATTCACCAAGAGAGCGGCCTCGATGAAGTTGGCCGGGCCCGCCCACAACGCGAATGGGAAGCAAAGGGCGATCGCCACCAGGGCGGCACCGAAGATCTCCAACCGCGCCTGGCGCCACCATAGAAACGGGAGGATCAGCAGGGGCCATGGGGTCGGCACGGTAGCTATCCCCACTCCCAGGATGACCACTGAGATGAGCCGGTGCTGATCGCGCAGCACCAGCCAGAGCGGGATCAGCGCCATCAGATAGATCTCGGACCATGCCAGCAGAATCATGAGCGGGAAGAACGGCAGGGTGAGGCAGATCGCCAGGCAACGCCAGCCCTGCTCGGCCCCCCCGTAGCGCCTTGCGAGCATGGTGATGGCGGCGATCAGTACTAGGACCGCCAGCATGTCGCTGAGCCGAACATCGCCTAGCAGTCGGCCTGGGATCGACAGAAGAATTACCCCCGGCAGATCGGTGTAGTGGGCCACGGGTAGGTGCGGGGTGGTGGTGGGGTAAGCGAAGGCGTAGGGATCGCGGCCGTGGAGGAGCTGCAGCGTGGCTCTCTGGGTGAACTTGAATACGTCGATATCTACCGGGCCGACGTTCAGCGCCTTGCCGACCACTACGGCGGTCGCGGTCGCGGCCACGAGGCAACCGCCGAGGCGCGTCAGGGTCCGCTTCGAGGAGATCACCAGCACGGCGGCGCCGGCGCCGGCGAGGGGATCCAGCCAAGCGACCAGGCCAGGGCCGTTGAAAAAACCCATCGCGATAGCGCCAACGAAGGCGGCGATGCACCAGGTCAGCCGGTGCGCGCGGCGCCCCGAAGCGGTGGTCGCGCCGAGCACCGCACACACGGCGGCTCCGACGATCGCCAGCAGGCCCAGCGGATGGTAGGTGCCCAGGTCCTGGGCGGATCCCAACCCAAGCAGGACCACCGCCGCCAGAGCGTAGCCCTCGCGGGTGGGGCGGACCGTCAACCAGTCGAGACTCTGCCCCCAGCGCCGCTCCGAGAAGTGAGCAGCAACTCTGGTTGGGGCCAGAGCAGGAAGGTCGATAGCAGCCGTTGGCCCTGCTAGCAGCGGCTGACGAACGGAGTCCACCCTACTTACCATCCGCCCGCCGCCTGGATCCGCCGTTTGGACCACTCCACCAGATGGCTGCCGACTCATCCGCCGAGATTAGCGGCTAGATTCTGGGCCTAGCGATGCACCCTGGTGACGGGTTGATTACGGCGCTGCTCGTCGAGTTCGCCGGGAACGGGCAGCCAGTCGATCAGCTCTCCCCGGGGGTTGAGCGCGAGCGCCGCCCGTCGAGCTTCGCCGGGAGCACGGTGACGGGGTGGAGGAGGTAGACCTCTTGGCCGTTCAGCACGCGCTCCAGGACGGCTGACGGGCTGTCGTCGGCCAGGGTGACGATGCCACAGAGGTCCAGTTGGCGCCGAACCGCTTTAGGGACGATTCGCTCGCCTTCCAGGTTCAGCTCCTCCAACACCTCCAGGACGCGGTCTAATTGCCCCAGATGGGAGCGGCGGTCCGCCCGCTGCGGTCCGCTCTCGCCTTCCCAGCTCAAAGCCGGTACCACCCGGCTTCGCGTCGTCCGCCCCCGCTCTTTGATCGTGCCCACGGATCGGTCTGTAGAAATATGCAGGAAGCGAGCCCCGACGTAAATAGGCAGTTTTTCGTCAAGCTCGCGACCGTCCAGCTCCGGTGGTCGGGGCGGAGGCGCTGATGGCGAGGTTCAGCCCCAGCTCGGACGCTTCGCCCTGCTCCCACCGCAACCCCAGGGCGTGCGCCACAAACGGACTGACCAGTTCCGCCAGCGCCTCCGGACGGAGGTCTCCCGTCGCCCCCGCAGCCTGCAGCGAGGTCGCTCGACGACCCTCGATCCCGCACGGAACGATGAGTTCGAACGCGCTCAGGTCAGTGGTCCCGTTGAGCGAGAAGCCGTGGTAGGTGACCTTGCGCCCGCTCAGCTTCACCCCTAACGCGGCCAGCTTGCCATCTCGGTTCCACACCCCGGTGTAGGGGGGCTCCCGGAAGGCCTCCACTCCCCGCATCTGGCAGGCGTCGATCAGAGCCTCCTCCAGGCCCCGCAGGTAGGCGATCGCGTCGATCCCCAGCTGGTCCAGGTTGACGATCGGATAGCCCACCAGCTGACCGGGCCCGTGGTAGGTGACGGACCCGCCGCGGTCGACCTCGAAGTACTCCGCTCCACGGCTGCGTAACCCCTCCTCTCCCTGGAGCAGATGCTCGGGCTGGCCACCCCGGCCCATGGTGTACACGGGCGGGTGCTCCAGCAGCAGCAGCACATCCTCCTCGAGCTCGCCATCGGCCCTGGCGGCCGCCAGCTGGCGCTGCCAGTCCCAGGCCAGCTGGTAGGGCACGGTGCCACACCACACCACCTTCAGCGGGGGGCGCCAGACCCCGGCCACAGCTAGGGTCCTCCGGCCCCGACCGTCGCGGCAGCGGCGCCTGCCACCGCCTGCTGATGCGCGTGGTAGGAGCTCCTCACCAACGGCCCGGACTCCACATGGGCGAAGCCCAGGGACATGCCGAACTCCCGCAGTTCCAAGAACTCCTCGGGTCGCCAGAAGCGGTCGCAACGAATGTGCTTCAGAGAGGGGCGCAGGTACTGGCCGATCGTCACCAGCCTGACCCCGTGCTGACGCAGATCCACCAGAACCTGCTTGACCTCATCCATGGTCTCGCCCAGCCCGACCATCAGCCCGGACTTGGTCTGCGAGCCAGGTCGCATCTCGCCGGCCCGTCGTAGCACCGTCAGGGACCTGGGGTAAAGGGACTTGGGACGCACTCTGGGGAAGAGTCGGCTCACCGTCTCGATGTTGTGGTTGAAGACCTCAGGCCCAGCGGCCATCACCGTGGCGATGCTGGCCTCGGAGCCCTGGAAGTCGGGCGTCAGCACTTCCACCTGGCAGCCGGGGACTCGATGGTGGACCGCCTCGATGGTTCGGGCGAAGATGTCAGCGCCCCCGTCGGGGAGATCGTCGCGGTCCACCGAAGTGATCACGGCGTGCCGGAGTCCCATCTCGGCGACCGCATCAGCTACCCGCTCCGGCTCCCCCAGGTCCAATCCGTTGGGACGGCCTGAGGTCACCGCGCAGAACGCACAGGCTCTGGTGCAGACGTCTCCGAGGATCATGAAGGTCGCGGTGCCGTAGCTCCAGCACTCCCCGATGTTGGGACAGCGAGCCCCCTCGCAGACGGTGTGCAGCCGTTTGCCGCGCATGATCTGGTCCAGTTCCTGATACCGACCGCCGGTCGGCATCTTGACGGTCAACCAGCCCGGACGACGCTCGACCCCGCTAGGGAGCAGTTGCTGCCACATGGGACGCCCGTCGCCCACCGGTCCCCGACCCGGGACCAGATCAGGCCGACGATCGGGCACGACCGGCAGGCTGATTTTGGGCCGGATCACCCGTGGTGACGGGGCACTGTCCATCAATCAATCCTAATGCCGCCGCCGCCGGGGCCCGCCGGGATCGATGGCAGCGTCAGAACAGGTCGCTGTTCGGGGTGACCGCCTCAAGGGAGCTCTTCACTGCGCCCAGGAAGCGGGCGGCGGCGGCTCCATCGTTGATCCGGTGATCGAAGCTGAGGCAGAGGTTCATGATCGGGCGGATGGCGATGCCATCGCCCACCACCACCGGTCGGCGAACCACCGAGTCCATGACCAGAATCCCGGCCTGGGGCTGGTTGATGATGGCCTGGGACATCACCGTGCCCAAGGCGCCCGCATTGTTCAGGGTGAAGGTTCCCCCCTCGAGATCCTCGCGGCGGGCTTTGCCCAGCCGGGCTCGCTCGATCAAGGCGCCGGCCGCCTGGGCCAGCCCGGCAACGCTGTACTGGTCGGCGCCCCGGACCACCGGAACGATGAGCCCGTCGCCCACCGCCACGGCCAACCCCAGATTGATCTCGGTCATCAGCTGGATCGCTTCCTCCTCGAAGATCGCGTTCATGGTCGGTACCGCCCGCAGCGCCAAGCAGGTGGATTTGAGGCCGAAGTGGAGGAAGGTGAGGTCGATGCCGGTTGCGGCGCGGAACTCGGACCGATGGGCGGCCCGCGCCGCCGCCACTCCACTCATGTCGACCTCGACCATCGTCCACGCGTGCGGCGAGGTCTGCAGGCTGCGCACCATGTGTTCGGCAATGGCGCGCCGCATCGGCGAGTGCGGGATCCTGGACCCCGGGAGGGGTGCCTCTGAGACCGCCGGGTGAGCCACCGGGCCTGCGGACGGTGCATTTTTTGGGGGCGCCGTCTTCCCCGCCTCCAGGAACAACAGCACGTCGCGCTTGGTGATCCGTCCCTGGAATCCGGTTCCCCTCACCTGAGTGATATCGACCGACTGCTCGCCGGCCAGGGCCCGCACCGCAGGGCTGATGAAGCCAGCCGATCCGTTGGCTGAGTCGGTCGGAGCGGCCACCACCGGGCGTGCCGCGGTCGACTTCGCCGCTTTGGCGGTCTCGGCCTTCCGTACCTCGGCCGGGCTCCCACTCTCTGCGCCCGCCTCCTCAGGCCCGTCCGCGAGGGCACTCGACAGCTCGTCCGGCACCGCCTCCGGCTCACCGGGCCCCGGCTCGTCGGAACCCTCTTCGGCGACCCCTTCCAAAATGCAAATCGGCTCGCCCACCGAGAGGCGCTGACCCTCGGTAGCCAGGATTTTGCCCACCGTGCCCGCCGCCGGTGCTGGGACCTCCGCTGTGACCTTGTCGGTGATCACCTCCACCAGGGACTCGAAGCGTTCCACCTGCTGACCAGGTTGAACCAGCCAGGTGCCGATCGTGCCCTCAGTGACTGACTCGCCCAGCTGGGGCATCTTGACGGTGATCGCCATATCCTCTTCTTACCTCATTGGCCGCTTCAGTACGCAGCCAGCTCCCTGAGCTTGGTCTCAATCTTCTGCGGTCCGAGGCAGTAGACCTCTGCCAGCGACTCGGCGAAGGGGATGGCCGGGATCTCAGGGCCACCGATCCGCATCACCGGACCATCGAGCGACTCGAAGCACTCCTCGGCGACCAGAGCCGCGACCTCGGCCCCGACTCCGACCGCCAGGTTGGCCTCGTGAGCGACCAGCACCTTGCCGGTTCTGGTCGCACTCTCCACGATCAGTTCTCGGTCCAAAGGCCGGACGGTTCGAAGGTCCACCACCTCGACCTCAATCCCGTCGTGGCCGAGACTCTCGGCCGCGATCACCGCCTCATGCACGGTCGCACCGTACGTGAAGCAGCTGATGTCGCGGCCCGGGCGCACGATCTGACCCTTGCCGATGGGGACCAGATACTCCTCATCGGGGACCTCCTGCCGCATCGAGCGGTAGAGACCCTTGTGCTCGAAAAAGCAGACGGGATCGGGATCCCGAAGCGCGGCCAGCAGCAGTCCTTTGGCGTCGTAGGGGTTGGACGGCAGCACCACCTTGAGCCCGGGTACGTGGGCGAAGAGCGCCTCCAGCATCTGAGAGTGGTATAGGGCGCCATGCACGTGGACGCCGCCACCGCAGGGGGCGCGCACAACCATGGGACAGCTCCAGTCGTTGTTGGAGCGATAACGAATCTTGGCGGCTTCGCTGATCAGCTGGTCCATGGCCGGCGGGATGAAGTCCAAGAACTGGATCTCCGCCACCGGCCGCAATCCCGCCAAGGCACAGCCGATCGCCACTCCGACGATCGCCGCCTCAGCGAGCGGACTGTCGATGACCCGTTCCTCCCCGAACTCCTGGAAGAGTCCCGCAGTGGCCCCGAACACACCGCCCTTGACCCCCACATCCTCGCCCATCACGATGACCCGGTCGTCCCGGCGCATCTCGTCTCGAAGCGCGTCGCGAACGGCCTCCACGTAGGTGATTTCCGGCACCTGTCAGCCTTCGCCGTAGACGTGCTGTAGGGCGGATTCCGGTTCTGGTGCCGGCGCCTGATCGGCCTCGTCCTGGGCCCGGTCAATCAGGATCTGGCACTCCTGGCGGATCTGGTCGGCCTCTCCCTCGGTGAGGATCGAGCTCGACTCAAGGTCCGCTCGGAAGCGCTCCAGCGGGTCGTGCCGGCGCATCTCATCCAGGTCCTCGGGGCTCCGGTAACGGCGCTGGTCGTCGTCGCTGCTGTGGGATTGGAGCCGGACGCAGGCCGCTTCTAAAAGCGTCGGGCCACCTCCCCGGCGGGCTCGCTCGACCGCCTCGCTGGCAGCTCGGTACACCGCCAGGACGTCACCGCCATCCACCCATTGACCGGGCATGCCGTACCCGGCCGCTCGCTCGGACACGTGCTCGACCGCCATCTGTAGGGATTGTGGGACGCTGATCGCGAACGAGTTGTTCTCGACCAGGAAGATCACCGGCAGCTGGTGGATGGCGGCCCAGTTGAGTCCCTCGTGCCAGTCGCCCTCGCTGGTTCCCCCTTCACCCACCGAGGCCACCACCACCCGGTCCTCCTTGCGGTACTTGAACGCCTGGGCCACCCCGACCGCGTGCAGGATCTGGGTCGCCACCGGACTGCCTCCGGTCACGATGTTGTGCTTACGCGAGGAGTAATGAGCAGGCATCTGCCGGGCGCCACTGTTGGGATCCCCGGCCTTGGCCAGAGCCGCCAGTAAGTGGTCTCGCGGCTCCATCCCCATCACCAGAACCAGAGAGATGTCACGGTAGTACGGAATGATCCAGTCGTAGTCCCGCCTCAGGGCGTAGCCGACTCCCACCTGGGCTCCTTCGTGGCCCTGTCCGGAGATCGCGAAAGGTGCCCTACCTTGCCGATTGAGGACCAGAACTCGCTGGTCGAGGAGTCGGCCAAGGAGCATGTCTCGATACATCGCTCGCAACCGGTCGCGCGTGAGCCCCGCCACTCCCACCGGCGCCGACTCGGTCAGTGCCATCGCTTGCCTGCCTCCATCAACTCGCCAGGACCCGCGCCATCCTAGCGCTGCCAGCGACCGGGTCCGTTGGTCGAAGTCGGGCTGGTCGCCAGGATCAGGTCGCCAATGAGCGCCGGACCCCGACGAAGCTGCCCACCGAACCGAGAGCGCCCCCGGCGACTACCAGGGCCAGGACGGTGAGCAGGGCAAACCGCGCTCCGACCCCCAAGGCCAAGCCCTGGCCGCCTCCAAAGCCGAAGCCGACCCCGAGCAGGATGAGCGAGGCCACCAGCGCCGAGATCACCCCCACGATCACTCCCTCCAGCACGAAGGGCCAGCGGACAAACCAATCGGTGGCCCCCACCAGCTTCATGATCTCGATCTCCCGGCGCCGGACGTAGGCCGCCGTCCTCACCGAGATGGTGATGATCACCAGGGCCACGGCGCCGACCACGCCCACCACCAGCCCACCCCCCAGCTGGGCCACAAAGATGTAGCGCTCCAAGCGAGGGATAACGTCGGCGTTGTAGTCAGTGGGGTGCGGCCCACTGTCCAAGAGCGCCGAGGTCCTCACCTCCCGGTTCAGCTGGGAGACCGCCTTGATGTTGCGCAGCTGGAAGTTGATCGACGCTGGAAGGGGGTTGCCCGCTCCCGACCTCTCCAATAGGTTGATCGCCTGGGTGAGACCGAGGCTGCTGCCGGCCTGCTGCGCCGCCTGATCCTTGTTCTCGAACGTGGTCCTGGCGACTGAGGCCGAGCTGCCCAGGTTCTGTTCCAAGTTCACCTCGCTGGCGAATGCAACGTGGTCGGCCATGAACACCTTCAAGACCGAAGCCTGCGACTCCTCGGTGTGGAGCACCCCGTCGAGGGCGTGAACCACCACCACGGCCACGCCGGCGCCCAGCAGAGTGAGGGTAATCGTCAGGACGCTGGCCACCGCGATGCCGCGATTGCGCAGGATGTTCTGGATCGCCACCCGGCTGACGAACTTGAGGGCGGGGATGGGATTCATAGGATGGCGTCCCCATCCCGGAGATAGGCCCCTTCGGCCTCATCTCGGACGATCCGGCCGTCCTCGATCGCCAGCACTCGGCGGCGGCAGAGGTCGACCACCTCGCGGTTGTGCGTGGCCATCACTACGGTGGCTCCCCGGTGGTTGATCTGCTGGAGCAGCTGTACTATGCCCCACCCAGCGTCGGGGTCGAGGTTTCCGGTGGGCTCGTCTGCCAGGAATATTCGAGGCCGATGCACCAGCGCTCTGGCGATGGCGACCCGCTGCTGCTCACCACCTGAGAGCTCGGTCGGGTAGGCGTTGAGCTTGTCCTCCAGCCCGACGATGTAGAGCGCCTCACCAACCTTCTCTTTGAGATGGGGTCGACCGGGATCGGTGACCTGGATAGCGAATGCCACGTTCTGCTCCACGGTAAGGCTGGGAAGCAATTTGAAGTCCTGGAAGACGATGCCCATCTTGCGACGGAGCCGGGGTAGGTGGCGGTGCTTGAGCCGGGCCAGGTCCTGGCCCTCGACTAGGACGTGGCCCTCGGTCGCCCGCTCTTCCCGGATCAAGAGCCGGATGACAGTGGACTTGCCCGCGCCGCTGGCGCCCACGACAAAGACGAAGTCGCGCGGCCGCACCGTGAACGAGGCGTCCCGGATCGCCGCCTGACCGTTGGCGTAGATCTTGGTGACCTTCTCGAAGACGATGATCGGCGGCTCGCTCCGAGCCAAGTCTCCGCTCCGGGCGCCAGTCATGACTACCGGTGCCGGCGGGCTGGTGGAAATCGACATCAGTGGAGGCTTGGTCCTCGTGCCAGGCGGACTGGCAGCCGACGGGCGGACCCCCAAAAGGGAGAGTGTTGTAGCCCTTGGCCGTTCTCGATTTTGGCCCGAGTATACCTTTCGCGGCGGGTACTCGCGACCCCCACCTCGACGAAGGCGTCAGGCTCGGTACACAGCGTGTTTGGGCCGTCACCGGCACGAGCATTCGCGTTCGCAATACCCGCAATGGGCGAACTGGTGAGATGAATTATTCCTCCCCCCCTTCCTGCTCGCGGCTGGTGGCCTCCTGGCGCAGGTAGGCCTCGATGAACGGATCGATCTCGCCCTCCAGGACGGCTTCCACGTTGCCCACTTCCACCGCGGTGCGATTGTCCTTGACCAGCGTGTACGGCTGGAGCACGTAGGACCGGATCTGATTGCCCCATTCGGGCGAGATCAGGTCGCCCTTCAGATCAGCTAAGTGATCCAGCCGCTGCGCCCTTTGATAATCCAGCAACCGGGAGCGCAGTACTCGCCACGCGGTCTCTCGGTTCTGCTGCTGTGAGCGCTCGTTCTGGCAGGTCACCACGATCCCGGTTGGAATGTGGGTGAGCCGGACCGCCGACGAGGTCTTATTGACATGCTGGCCCCCGGCGCCTGAGCTGCGGTAGACATCGATGCGCACGTCTTTCTCGTCGATCTCCACTTCAACTTCGTCAGGAATCTCTGGGTAGACCTCCACCAATGCGAAGGCGGTGTGACGCCGGTGCGCCGCGTCGAATGGGCTGATCCGTACCAATCGGTGCACTCCTTTCTCGGCGCGAAGCTGCCCGTAGGCGTGAGTCCCCTTGAACCTCACGGTCACGCTCTTGATGCCTGCCTCTTCACCCTCGGACTGGTCGAGGAGATGGGTCTCCATGCGATGCGCTTCACCCCATTTGAGATACATCCGTAGCAGCATCTCGCTCCAGTCCTGCGCGTCGGTGCCGCCGGCGCCCGCATGGACCGAGAGCAGGGCGGGATAGTTGGAGTACGGATCCTGGTACAGCAGCTCCAACTCGCGCTGGTCCAACTCCTTCTCGATCAGGGTCAACTCCACCACGACTTCGTCCGCTCCCGACGCGTCTGCCTCCAGCAGTTCGGCCAGTTCGATGGCGTCCTGGGCCCTTTGGTCCAGCGTGGATAGCTCTTGGAGCTCGCCGCGCAAGCGGCTCAGCTCCTGGGACGCTTGCTGGGCGCGGGTTGGATCCTCCCACGCTCCATCTCGTCCCAGCTCCTCTTCTAGGAGCTCAGCCCGAGACTTCTTTCCCGCAAAGTCAAAGATGCTCCTTGAGCTGAGCGGCGCGTCGTTCCAGCTGCCGGGCACGGCTGCTCAACTCATTCATTTGCAGTTGAGTCTAGCGTTCTCCGATCGGCGGTCCGCGGTCCCGCCCGGGGTAAAGCTGCCGCTTTGCGACCGAGCCGTCACCGACGCCCCGCCTTCGCCTCGGATAATCGCCGGATGCAGGCCCCGGCCGGAGTGCCCAAGTCGCTCCTGGCAAGGTTCCGCCACTCCGCTGGACCGCGGCCGTCGCTAACTCGCGAAGGGGCCCTGCTGTTGGCTCTCGTCTCCCTGGATCTGGCGCTCATCAACCATGCCGGGTACATCAGCGACCTTGCGCTGATCGCACTGGGCGCCACCGTCGCCGTATTGCTAATCTCGCGCAGCCTGCCCAGCGGCCCGCCCCCAACTTGGCTCTGGGCGGCCACAGTGGCCGCCCTGGGACTCTCCCTGCTGCTGGCAGACTTCAGCGCTTGGCCCCAAGGCTGGCCGGTGTGGGTCTACGTGCTGGCAGCCTTGGCGGCGGCGGCGCTGATCACCACGGGCCATGACCAAGTCGCGCTTGTGGTGGCGAGCATTGGAGCGCTCACCTTCCTGGCTGTGACCTGGCGGTGGAATCCGTCCCAGATCGACGTGCTGTTCGGGCTGCGCTCTGCCGGCCATGCCCTCCTGCACGGCGCCAACCCCTACCTGGTGGTCCACCGCTCCACGACCATAGGGGCTCCCCCTTTCGTCCACTTCACCTACGGCCCGATGGTGGCCGTACTGGCCGCTGTGGGCCTGCTGTTTGGGGATCCCCGGGTGATCTCGGTACTGGCGGCCGCCGGACTGGCTGCTGCACTGTATCGGCTGGCCGGCTCCCGGTGCGAGGGCCTGCGGCTCGCGGTAACGGTCTGCTTGGCGCCGCTGATGATCGCCATGGTGATCAACGCCTGGCCGATGCTCTTGGTCATCGCCGGCATCGCCTGGTGGTTGGTACTGCGCCGAACCCACCGCAAGGCATCGATCATCGTGCTCGGCCTGACGATGGGCTGCGCCCCGGTACAGGCCGGCCCGCTGCTGCTGGTCTTATTCCTGCGCAGCCGCCGGATGATGACCGAGATAGTGGCGGCGGTCGGCATCGGCCTGGTGATCGTCGCGTGTTTCGCGCTGTGGACCGGAGTTCGCCGGTACTGGTACTACACGATTGGCATTCACTTTCACGGCCAGGTGGGTACCGGGTCGCTGTCATTGGCCGGAATCCTCACCCTGATTGGTCGCCATCCCCTCCCGGGATTCCTCGGCATTGCAGTCGCCGGCGTGGTCCTAGCCGTGGTGATGGTGCGGCCCGCCCAGGGTCCGGGTGGAGTGCTGACCGATGCCGCGGTGGTCACCATTTTTGCCATGTTTTTTGCCAAATTCGCCTTCATCGACTATTACTTCGTGGCCTACGCCGCCCTGTGGACGGCGCTGGCAGCCGGGACCTCCGACCACGCCCGAGATTGGCGACCTGCGACGTCGCCCGGCAAGACCCCCTCTCCTCGCCTCGCGTCCGCACCAGCTGGTACACCCGCCCCAGGGACCGCGATGTTCCCCTCGGAAACCCATGGGGTCGCACCCGGATCCTCAACCGCTCGAATGCGCGACGTCCGGCGCAACCCGGCGAGCTTTCGCCTCATCCGGCGGATCGGACCCCCTCTGCACCAACGTGCTCGGGAGTAATCTGCACCGGCACTCTCGCTGGTGGTTCAGGAAGCCGCTCGGGCGCCCTGCCGGCGGTCAAATAAGGGTTGGGTCGTGGCGACCCGGGAGTCGCCTGGTCTCCGACCCAGCCGCCAGGCGGCCGGACTCCGCACCTGTCAGGGGGAACTCCCCACGTCATTCGGTCGCCCCGTGGCACCTCTTGTACTTGCGACCCGACCCGCACGGACACAGGGCATTGCGGCTCACTGGGGCCCCACCTGCCGGTGATGACTGCGGTGTCGCCCCGCGGCTCGGTGGCCGGCTCGGACCAGTGGTCGACCTGAGGGGAGGTCCGGCCGCTGCCCGGGATGCTTCATCCGAACTCGCCGGGTTCGTTAGCATCGCCCTGGGATCTGAGCCCACCTCCCCGGGCCGCCCGGCTTCAGGATGAACGGCCACCCCCTCCAATGGCGCCGCCTCCGCCGGGGTGACCTGGATCTCCGCATGGAACAGGTAGCGGACGATCTCCTGCTTTAGCGACTCCTGGAAGGATGAGAAGGCGGAGAAGGCTTCTGCCTTGAACTCGACCAGAGGGTCGCGCTGACCCATTGACTGCCACCGGATGTCATCCTTGAGATGTTCCAGAGTGGTGAGGTAGTCGGCCCACCGCTGGTCGATCAGCTGCAGCATCAGTTGCGTTTCGGCGATCCGAACAACGCTTTCTGTGTAGAGCGCCTCCTTCTCGGTGTAAAGGCGCTCCGCCTCGTGAATCAGCGTGTCGGTGACCTCCTCCGGACTATCGCCCAGCTGCTCCAGCTCAACCTCCTCGGCAGGGGGGAAGGGGAACACGTAGCGCAGGCGATTCCACAGCCCATCCAGGTCCCATTGGGCTTGGTGTCGGCCGGGGCAGTAGACCGTGATCAGGTCCCGAACGACCTCGTCAGTCCATTGGTTGATGTTGTCGCGAGTGTCGACCCCCTCCAGGATCCGGTCCCGCTCCGCGTAGATGATGGCGCGCTGCATGTTGACCACATCGTCGAACTCGACGACGTAACGCCGGCTATCGAAGTTGGCGCCCTCCACTCGTGACTGCGCCGACTCGATCTGGCGACTGACCATGCCTGATTCGATGGGCACGTCCTCGTCCATCCCGAACCGCGCCATCAAGCCGCGCATCCGATCTCCGCCGAAGACGCGCATCAGGTCATCCTCAAATGAGAGGAAGAAGCGACTCTCGCCGTGGTCCCCCTGACGACCCGCTCGGCCTCGAAGCTGGTTGTCGATGCGGCGTGACTCGTGTCTTTCGGTGCCCATGATGTACAGACCGCCCAGCTCTTGAACTCCCTCCCCGAGCACAATGTCCGTGCCACGTCCGGCCATGTTGGTGGCAATGGTGACTGCCGACCGCTGCCCTGCGGCCGCCACCACTTCGGCCTCGCGTTCGTGCTGCTTGGCGTTGAGGACCTCGTGAGTGACGCCACGCTTCTCCAGAAGTCGGGAGAGACGCTCGCTCTTGTCGATACTCACCGTGCCCACCAGTACCGGCTGACCCTTCCGGCTACGCTCCTCAATCTCGTCGGCGATGGCCTTGAACTTCACCTCCTCCGAGCGAAAGATCAGGTCCGGTTCATCGAGCCGCACCATCGGTTTGTTGGTGGGTATCGGCACCACCTCTAGTCGGTAGATCTTGTGGAACTCTTCCGCCTCGGTGATTGCGGTCCCGGTCATCCCCGCCAGCACTTCGAAGGTGCGGAAATAGTTCTGAAAGGTCACCGTCGCCAGCGTCCGTTGCTCCTGCTGCACCTTGACGCCTTCCTTGGCCTCGATCGCCTGGTGCAGACCATCGGACCACCGTCGGCCGGGCATGCTGCGTCCCGTGAACTCGTCGACGATCACGACCTCCCCGTCCCGCAATATGTACTCACGGTCCTTCAGATAGAGCGCGTGAGCCCGCAAGGCCTGATTGATGTGGTGCGCCTCTTCCACATGCTCGATGTCGTAAATGTTGGCGATACCGGTCATCCGCTCGATCTTCTCGATCCCCTCGTCGGTGAGGCTCCCGGACTTGGTTTTTTCGTCGATGGTGAAGTCAACATCCGGGTCCAGCCGGGGAATGAGTCGCGCATATTGGTAGTATTTTTCAGGCGCTTCTTCACCCAGTCCGCTGATGATCAAGGGCGTGCGCGCCTCGTCGATGAGGATGGAGTCCACCTCATCGATGATCGCGAAGTAGCGGTCGCGCTGCACCTTCTGGTCGAGCGAACGGGCGAGGTTGTCGCGCAAGTAGTCGAATCCCATCTCGTTGTTGGTGGCGTAGACGACATCGGCCTGATATGCCTCGCCGCGCGAGACTGGCCGCAGGTGGCGCAGCCGTACGTCGGTGTGCGCCTCGTCGGTGTAGTCCGGGTCATAGACCAGCGATTGTTCAGGAATGATCACCCCGACTTGCATCCCCAGTGCGTGAAACATGGGAGCGTTCCAGCCGGCGTCACGGCGAGCTAGAAAATCGTTGACGGTGACCAGGAAGCAGCCTCTTCCAGTCAGGGCGTTGAGATAGAGCGGCAGGGCCGCCACCAAGGTCTTGCCCTCGCCGGTTTTCATCTCGGCGATCTTGCCCTGGTGCAGGACGATGCCTCCCAGGCACTGTACGTCGAAAGGCCGCATCCCGAGGTGACGCTGGGACGCCTCGCGAGCCACGGCAAATGCCTCGACCAGGAGATCGTCAAGGGTCTCGCCCTCTTCCAGCCGGACTTTGAACTCGTCAGTCTTGGCCCGCAGCTCGTGGTCGGAGAGGAGCTTGAGCTCCTCGCCGACCTCGCCAATCTCCGACACTTCGCCGGTGTGACGGCGGACCTCGCGGCGGGTGGGGTCGTAGATCCGGCTGAAGACACTCATTACGTCAGAGGATTATGCCCCGCCCGCCGGCTGGGCAATCCCCAGGACCGATGGCTCTTCGAAGTAGGCTGGCCCAGTGCCCGCGCCGCCGACCTCCATCCAGCAGGTGCGCGCTCCCTCCACTACCACGATCAGCACCGCGATCGGCGTCAGGCCGACCGCGAGTAGGTGAAAGCTCCAGACCGGGGGCAAGGTCGCCAGCGCCAGCACGCAGAGACCGGCCCCGAAGCCGGTCAGGCGGATGTCGGTCCGCCAATGCCACACCGCAGCCGAGAGGATCAACAGCACGATGAGCCCGACGGGCCACGGAACGACGCTGGCCGGCCAGATGAGCAGCACCAGCGCCAGCGTCGCCGCCGAGAGGCCGAGTCCCAGCCCGTGGACTCGTCGCGCATCGCGACCCACCGTCAGCATGAACAGAGGCAGCAGCAAGAGGTCGTCGTTGGGATGGGCGTAGGGGATGGCCAGGAGCCAGATTCCCACCGGAAGTGCCACCGCCCAGGTGACCCGTCCCACCGGGCTCACCCGACGCCAGTCGGGAGAGGCCATCATCCAGACCGCGAAGACCGCCATCGATGCCAGCGCGAGCGCCACCAGTCCGATCGTGGTGGGAGACGTCAGCCCAGTGCCCAACCGCCATGAGTCGGGCGCTGCCCCGAGCAGCCCCGGAAGACCGGAGAGGTCCGGTTGCTGAGTCCCGATCGCACCCCCAAACACGCCTAGCTGGTGCCACCAGGCCCCCAGCAACGTCCAGCTGGCCAGCAGGAAACAGGCCGCCACCAGGAGGAATCCGGCGGCGAAGCGAACAGCCCTCCGGCGGTCCGGCCAGAGCGCCAGAAACATGAAGATCGGGACCGGCCAGAGCAAGGTGGGTTTCAACAGAGTCAGACCCAAAACCAACCCCGCCGCCAAGCTGCGCTCGTGCCAGGCCAGGAGCATCGAGCCGGCCAGCGCCGCGAAGAGGATGGCGTCAAACTGGCCGTCAATCAATCCCAGCAGGCCGATCCAGGAGACAACCACCGCCGCCGCCAGGATGCTGGTGTGGCGCCAGCCTAGGTCCCTCGCCAGCAAGGTGACCGTGAGCACCAACACGACCAGGCCCAGAGCGCTGAGCAGCGCGTAGCTGAGCCAGAACGGCAGATGGGACAAGGGCACAAGCAACCAGGCAGCGATCGGAGGATCCGCAAAGCTGTCCAGCACAGGGTTCAGTCCGGGGTAGTGGTACGCCGCCTGTTCTGCGGTCTGGAGCGTGCCCAGGTGGTAAGGGTTGGCACCCTTGGCGATCAGCTCACCGGCCGCGTAGAAGACCCGGTAATCGGCCGCCAGGCCGCCCGGGCGGGCGGGAAACTCGTGCGGCATGGCGAAAGCGGCCAAGCCCAACACACAGCCTAGAGAGACCAGGAGCACCAGGCGCCGCAGGCGGCGCCCCCGGTTGCCTAACAGATCCTCCAGACTCCCCTCCTCCGGCACTGCGGTCACCGCCGAGTCACTCCACGCTCAGCGCCGCCACCGGATCGAGATTGCTGAGCTGGCGAGCCGGAATCATGGCGGCCAGCAGGATGGCCACGACCACCGCCAGCACAACCGCGAGGATCACCAGGCCGGGGATTTCGAAGGTGAGAGGTAGCGCGGCCGAGTTCGCCACGTGCACTTCCGGCGCGATCAGGCCGATCCCGACCGCTATTCCGATGGCACAACCGGCGATGGCGGTGGCCAAAGCCTCCCCCATGACCGCACGACGGGTCTCCGCCCGACTTAGTCCCACGACTCGCAGCAGCGCCATGTCTCGAGTTCCCTCGCGGGCTCCGAGGACGACCGTGTTGATGGCGGCCAGGATGGCGATCACGACCCCGACCAGGGCCAGCGCCGACAGAGCCGCGATATCGTGCTGCACGCCCAAGTCCACCCCCTCGCGCACCGTGGAGACGGTCTCCTCCTCCAACCCGTACCGAAAGCCGGCCAGCGCCACTTGGTGCTGGAGGTTTCCCCCGCCCCGCAACTGCAGCTGGATGAGGTTGAAGCCGGCGGCGGCGGCGCCAAAATCCTTCTTGGCGGCGGCGCTGTCAACCACCGCCGACTCCTCTCCGGAGGGGCCCGGGAGGCTGTGGGCGACCACGCCGACCACCCGGAAGGAACCGGTCCCGGTGGTGGTGATCACCTTGATCTTGGAACCGACGGAGGCGTGGAGGGAATCGGACAGCTCCAGAGGCAAAAGCACACCCTGACCGGCGGACACCTGGGCCAGAGCCGAGTCGCGGTTGCCATGAATGAACTGAAGCGCCCCACTGATTCCGTACGCCGTGGCCGAAGTCGCCGCCAGAGAGATGGATTCGTGGCCCACCCGCCCTGCCACGAAGCGGACTGGGGCGGAAGCCACGACAGTGGTGGCACTGGTCTTGGCGGAGATCGCGGTCAACACCTGCTGCTCCACTTTCTGGGACTGGACCACCGGGCTGACCAGGAGGTATTGGCCCACGAAGAGGTGATTCACCCAGACCTGGCCCGCGGTCAGGGCGGCACTGGACAGCCCCACCAGACCGATGGCTGTCGCCACGCTGACGAACAGGGCGGCCAGGGCAAGAGAGGTGCGGGCCGGGCGGGTGCGGCCGCGGGCGGAGATGGCGGCCACCGGGGTGCCGATCAGGGGGCCTAGCACCATGCTCAGCGCGCGCACCAGGCGGGGCCCGGTCCATCCCAGAGCGGCGCAGACCGCCAGGTAGGCGAAACCGGCGCCGAGGCCGACCCCCAGCGCTCCCCCATTCTCGAAGAAGAAATCGGCTCCGATCACTCCCAGCACCAAAAGCGGCAGCTGCCAGGCCCACCCGCGTCCGAGTCGAAGCCTGGGCGGTTGAACCGCCACCAGGGGCGGGATCCGGGCGGCCTGGACCGCCGGGAACGCGGCGGCGAGCACCCCCAGGAGCAACACCAGCAGGAAGGCGACGACGGTCCACCCGACGTCGGCCTGGATCCGAGGCGTGGGACTCACCCCAGAGGGAGTTGAGACCGCGATCAGCACCAGGGCCAGCAAATATCCGACCCCGACCCCGATCGCCGCACCGAGAGCGGAGGCGGCGATGGCTTCCCTCAGGAAGCTGCGGAAGATCAGGCCTCGGCTAGCCCCGGCCAACCGCAGCAAACCAATCTCGCGGCGGCGGTCCAGGACCAAGGAGCTGAAGGTGGCCGCGATCACCGCGAACGCAAGCACCAGGCTCAGAGCGGTGATGCCGTCGAGGATCGGCTGCATCTCCCCCACCGGGTCCCCGTCGGGCACCGATCTCGGATTGCTGACGGTGTACTGAGTGTGGACGGAGTGGGAGAGCTCGGCCAGCAGCTGGGGCACGGTCGCTCCAGGAACGAGACGGACCGCGACCTCGCTTACCTGAAGGCCCGAGGCGAAGAGCTTCTCGGCCGTCGCCTGGGTGATGTACACCGCGTCCGCGGTGAACGGTGCTCCCAAGGAAGAGTCGGCGACCACCCCCACCACCGTGAATTTCTTGGACGCCTTCGACTCGATCAATTGCAACTTCTGGCCAATCTCGACCTTGCCCGGCGTAAGCGCCCCCGTGCTGGGCGAGATGCCCGGCGCCAGGTTCTCGCTCACCGCTACCTCGTCCTGCGCCCGGGGGCTGCTCCCCTTGATAACCGGGAGCGGACGAAGGGCCACCCCCTGGGGGCCGGTCGCCACCAGCACCACCTGCCGGAAGGCGTGGGAGGGGAGCCGAGCCAGGTCGGCCTTCTCCTCCAGCGGGGACGCGGCCGTTACCACCTTGAGCTTGGCGATGGCTTTCACCTGCGCCGTAGTGAAGCCCTGGCGGGCGAAGGGCCGGATGTCGTACTCGGCGGAGCCCGCTCGCTGCTGAACGGCGGCGGTCGCCTGCCGATGCAGCGCGCCCGCGGCCAATTGGGTACCCAAGACCGCCCCACCACCCAACGCCAGCGCCGCCACTCCGAGGGCCAGGCGGGCCAACGCCGCTCGGCGCCAAAGGAGAGGGATCAACTCCCGGTGCCGACCTCAGAGACCATGGGTCCCGAGCCTTTCCAGCAGCGGGGCTGTGTCATGAACGGTCCGGCGACCCAACTGCACCACCTCCTTGAACTCCCCGTCGAGCATGATCGCCACCCGCTCGGCGTAGGCAGCGGTCCGGACGTCGTGCGTCACCAAGACGATGGTCCTACCCTCCTGGCGACTGAGTCGCAGCAGCAGCTCCAACACCCCTCGGCCGGCGTGGTAGTCGAGCGTGCCGGTGGGCTCGTCCGCCAGCAAGATGGCAGGGTCTGAAACCAAAGCCCGGGCCACCGCGACCCGCTGCTGCTCACCGCCCGAGATCTCGTCCGGTCGGTGCCCCTGTAGCCCCTTTAATCCCAGCATCGCCATCAGGTCGTGCGCCCTGGCCCGCGCGTCGCGGTCTCGTCCCAACCCGCGGAGCGGCCAGGCACGGTTTCGCTCTAATCGGTATGGCAGCATCACGTTCTCGGCCGCCGTCAAGCTGGGAAGCAGGTTGAAGAACTGAAAGATGAAGCCGATCTGCCGGCGTCGGAACGTCGCCCGCTCTCCTTCGCTCAGCGAGTAGAGGTCGGTGCCCCTAACCACCACCTTCCCGTCGTCCGGAGCCTCTAGCCCGCCCAGCATGTTCAGCAGCGTGGATTTGCCACTCCCGCTCGGGCCCATCACGGCGAAGAACTCCCCGGGATTGACCGTCAAAGACACTCCGCGCACAACCTCATGCGGTGTCTTGCTGATCGCGAAGCTCTTGTGGAGGTCGGTCGCTTCCAGAACCGCCTGGCCCGCAGCCGCGCCCTTTTCCAGTTGGGCGGGCGCCTCACTCATCTAAGTAGCTGCTGATCACCTGGTCAATTGTGCTGGAAAGCAATCCCCGCCCTAACCTGGGAGATCTCGTACCAACCCCGGGGGGCGGTGGCTTCGGCTTGGGAGTAGGGGTCGGGACAGGGGTGGGGGCCGGAGTCGCAGGCGCAGGGGCGGGGGCCGAGCCACTCCCGCCGCCGCCGCCCCCGCCGCCCCCGCCGCCTGACGACGGTGGGGCAGAGTAGGTTGCCACCTCAGCGAACTCCTGGGTGAACATGTAGACGTCGGTCCACGGACCACCCCCACTACCCGGATAGTTCCAGGAAGCGGTGGTGTACCAGGAGCCCACTCCTAGCTCGTCATAAGGCCCCAGAATGTTGGCCCGATGGGGCGGTGAGTTCATGAATTGGCTGTTCGCATACGCCCCCGCGTCGCAGCCACAGCTGCTGCCCCAGGCAATGTTCTCGCCGGCCGCAGTGAATCGGATCCCGTCGGCGGACATGATCGGCCAGACATAGTTGTTGTTCGGGGGGATTAGATGCGAGAAATAGTCTCTCGTCAGCATGTCATCCGACCTGGACTCGGCGATCGAGCTGAGGGTGCCGTTATATGCCAGCGCCGCCAAGCCATTGCTGGTCCGATCCTGATTGGTGA
Source organism: Candidatus Dormiibacterota bacterium (assembly GCA_035531555.1). Classification (GTDB taxonomy): domain Bacteria; phylum Chloroflexota; class Dormibacteria; order Aeolococcales; family Bog-877; genus Bog-877. Next base: position 35,808 of record DATKSR010000158.1, on the reverse strand, counting down.
GAGCGAACAACTCGCCGTCGTAGGGGCTAGGCCCGTCCGCCAGTACCGGAGCGGCGAGAAGTCCGGTCAGCGCCACGCTCAGGACCGCTCCTACCAGGACGCCTCCGAACCCCTTCGCCAGTCGGCGAGTCACCGCCCCTCGCCGCATGCGAATGTCAGCCAAGGCGCCTCTGCAAGGGCCCGGGGGGTGGAGTCGGCAACCTGATTGCCGCCACCTGGTCTGTACGTCGGTCCGGGAAGAGTCGCGAGATCTCGGGCGGGACCGCCAGCCCCATATCGAAGAGGCGGTCGAGGATCTGAGGCCTGACGCCGGTTAGCTCGAACTCATTCTTCAGGTTGCCCTGCTGGTCCATGCCCTCGGCCTTCATCACGAAGATGTCCTGCATCGTGATGGTGTCACCTTCCATCCCGACCACCTCGCTGATCGCGGTGATCCGACGGCTGCCGTCGCGAAGGCGGTTCAGCTGGACGATGATGTTGATGGCGCTGGAGATCTGCTGGCGAATGGCCTTCGACGGCAACTCCACCCCACCCATCAACACTTGGGTCTCCAGGCGCGAGAGGCTGTCGCGAGGGGTGTTGGCGTGGACAGTGGTCATGGAACCATCGTGGCCGGTGTTCATGGCCTGGAGCATGTCCAGGGCCTCACCACCTCGGACCTCTCCCACCACAATCCGGTCGGGCCGCATCCGGAGGGCGTTGATGACCAGGTCGCGGATGTTGATCCGGCCCTCGCCACGCACGTCCGGCGGACGCGACTCCAGCCGACAGACATGCTCCTGGTGCATCTGCAGTTCCGCGGCATCCTCGATCGTGACGATTCGTTCGTCGGGGGGGATGAACCCGGAGCAGATGTTGAGGAGAGTCGTCTTGCCGGCGCCGGTTCCTCCCGAGATGAGGATGTTCGCGCGGGCCAGCACGCAGGCCTGCATGAACGAGGCGCCTGCTTCGTCGATGGTGCCGAAATGGATCAGATCAGTGATCCGCAGGCGCTCTTTGGCGAACTTACGGATCGTCAGGATGGGTCCGTCGATGGCCACTGGTGGAACTACCGCGTTTACCCGGGAGCCATCCAGAAGACGCGCGTCACACAGCGGCTGGCGCACGTCAACTCGGCGCCCCACGGCGGCAACGATCAGGTCGATCACCTTGAGGAGATGGTCATTGTCACGGAAGCGGACGTCGGTGAGCACGATCTTGCCCTGGGCCTCCACGTAGACCATGTCCGGCCCGACGACCATGATCTCGGTGAGACTGTCGTCTTCCACCAATACCCGCAGCGGACCCAGGGCCTGGAGGTAACCCTCCATTCCCTGCAGCCTCTCTTCTTCGGTAAGGACCGGGCTCATTGACTACTCCCTGACACTGGAACTGAACACCGCTGAACCGGTGCCGGTAATCTCCGGGGCGGACTCCGCGGCGGTCGCGGGCTCCGACCCTATCTTTAGTTCATCCCCTTCGCTGATTCCCTTGCGCCTAAGCGTGCCCGGGGCCAGTTCGAGAGCGCTATGCGCGTTGCGCACCGGCAGCAGCTTGACCTGCCATTCCCGCATCTCCGGCACACAGCGAACCACGCGCAGTTGGCGGTCGAGATAGGCAATGTCCAACGGGGTCCGCATGAAGAACATGTGGACACTGTTGCACGGCACCAGCCAAAGGCCCTCTTCGGGCTCGAGCTTTGCTCGTCCCATCAGCCCCATCAGGCGGGGTCCAAAACGGTCTGCCACGGTCACCTGTCGGGCCACCAGTGTTCCATCGGCGGCGCGCACCACTACCGTGCGCGAACTGTGGCTCGCGGAGCTCCTCGGAGTCGAGCTAGGTGACATGGAAGATCAACTCCACAGCCGGCGGCCCGAGCAAGATCACGAAGAGCACCGGAAAGATGCAGCCAACCATGGGGAAGAGCATCTTCAAGCTGGCCTGCTGGGCCTTGGCCTCCGCCTTCTGGCGACGGCGGCGGCGCATTTCGTCGGACTGGATGCGCAGGACGCGAGCGATGCCCACCCCCAGCTGATCTGACTGCACCAGCGCCTGGATGAAGGAGGCCAGCTCCTGAACCCCCGAGCGCTTGCCGAGATCCTCGAGCGCCTCGTGGCGAGGTCGTCCCAGCCGAATCTCATTGAGCACGAAGGCGAATTCGCGAGAGAGGGCGTTGTCGAATTTCTCGATCACCCGGGCCAAGGCGGCGTCGAATCCCAGACCGGCCTCTACGCTGATGCAGAGCAGGTCGAGGGCGTTCGGGAGCGCCAGCGAGATCTCTTTCTGTTTCGCGCTCACTATCCGCTTCAGCTGGTACTGCGGGCCGATGTAGCCCAACACGGCGCCGAAGACCAAGCCGAGGAACCACGGCAAGCCGAGCAGGATCGCCAGACCGAGGCCGACGATGGCCCCCAACACTGCCAGCACCACTTGGGCGGCCACGAAGCTGCCGGCGTTCATCCCCATGGGACGGCCAGCCAGGTCGATCAGGATCTGGAGTTTCTGGGCGCGATCCCGCGGCTGGAGAGCCGCCACCCGGCGACCGATGCGGTCGAAGAAGGGGCGCAGGAAGCGCTCCGAGAAGGGCTGACTCATCTCGATCTCGTCGAGCGTCTGGGGACCAGTAGGCTCGTCGTACACGGCGAGCCGCGCATCCAAGAGGTTCACCTGGGGTTGGCGCTTGATCAGCCCCGCAAAAATCAGGAAGACTGCGGCCGCGGCGATCAGGCCGACGATCAGCGCTTCATAAGACATCGCTCAAACCTCGATGTTGGCGATGCGCTGCATCACGTAAAAGGCAAACGCAATAGAGATCAGGCATCCCATCAGGATGTACGGACCCGGGCCTTTGAAGGAGAGAAGGGGGGCGATGTAATTGGGATTGATCGCCTCCAGGATCAGGCCCAAGCCGATCGGCAATCCGGTGATGATGAAGCTCGAGGCCCGGGCCTGGGCAGTCAGGGTCTTGATCTCGCCCTTGATCCGGATGCGCTCCCGGATGGTGAAGGCGATGTTGTCGAAGATCTCGGCCAGGTTGCCGCCCACGACGCGCTGAATCTGTACTGCGGTGACCACCAGGTCAAGGTCGTCGGACTGGATCCGATGGACCATGTGGGTGAGCGCCGCGTCCGTGGTCACCCCCAGCTGCACCTCACGCGTGGCCCGGGCAAACTCCTCCGATGTCGGAGGCGGCGCCGAGCGCGCGATGCTCGCCATGGCCTGGGGAAAACTGTAGCCGGCCTTGAGCGCGTTGCTGAGCAGGATCAGGGTGTCCCCGAGCTGGTCATTGAAGTGGCCGAGGCGTCGCCTGGCGCGAAAGCGCAGCACCAGCGGCGGAATGAAGACACCGATCACCCCGAGGATCGCGGCGAAGATGAGGCTTCGATAGAGGGCGAAGCCGATCAGCGCCAGCAGCACCACCACCCCGATGCGAATCAGATACCACTCCGCCGGTCGCAGCTTGACGTCCGCTCGCGCCAACGCCTCTGCTACTTGCACCGACCGGGGTCGCTGGGCAACGCCAGCCGCCTGACTGCCGCCTTCCACCTGCCGGCGCAGACGCGCCAGCAGCTTCTTGGCGCGATCTTGCAGGCTGCCTGAGGATTCGCCAAAATCATCATCCCCGGGGACGGAGATCGCCAAACCGGCCCCGGCCTCGGCGAAGCGGCGTACCCGCTCATCCATGTCGGCACTGCCCGACTTCGAGCGCCAGGAGGCGAGCAGGTAGGCGACCGCGCCTCCCAGGGCTAAGGCACCGACCCCGTCCAGGACCAGTACTAGAACGTTCATGCGGCGGTCTCTCCTGCTGCTACTTTGCCCTCGGCGGGAGGAGCAAACAGCGATTCCTCCAAGCCCTCTCCGGCGGCGACCAGATCATCGAGCCGCTTGGGAACCTGCACAGCTTCGAACTGGCCGATCACCATCCCCTGATCATCGACGCCTTTCTGACGGTACTGGAAGATGTCCGCGATCTCGACCCGCTCGCCGTCGAAGCCTCGGACCTCGGAGATGGCGACGATGCGACGGGTGCCGTCGCGGAGGCGGGCTTGCTGGACAACCAGGTGGATGGCCGACGCGATCTGCTCGCGGATCGCCCGCGAGGGGAGGTCGGTACCAGCCATCAACGTCATGGTCTCCAGTCGCGTCAGGGCATCAGCTGGAGTGTTGGCATGGACTGTGGTCAGCGAGCCGTCGTGGCCGGTGTTCATCGCCTGGAGCATATCCAGGGCTTCACCTCCCCGACACTCACCGACGACGATCCGATCCGGTCGCATCCGCAGGCTGTTGATGACCAGATCGCGAATGCTGACGCGGCCTCGGCCCTCAATGTTGGAGGGTCGCGACTCCAGGGTCACCACGTGGTCCTGGCGCAGCTGCAATTCCGCGGCGTCCTCGATCGTGATGATCCGCTCGTCGTCGGGAATCCACCCGGAGAGCACGTTGAGGGTGGTCGTCTTGCCGGACCCGGTGCCTCCTGAGATCAGCACGTTGAACCGGGCCCGCACGCAGGCCCGGATGAAGGCCGCCATCTCGGCGGTGAGAGTGCCGAAGTTGATGAGGTCCTCCACGGTGTAGGGGTCCTTGGAGAAGCGTCGGATCGTCAGGGTCGGTCCCTGGAGCGCCAGCGGCGGGATGATCACGTTGACCCGGGAGCCGTCTTTGAGTCGGGCGTCCACCATGGGCGAGCTCTCATCCACGCGGCGTCCGATCGAGCTCACGATCCGGTCGATGATCTGCATCAGGTGGTCGGTGTTGTCGAACTTGGCCGGGTAACGGTAGATCCTTCCCTGGCGCTCGACGTAGACATCCTCCGGACCGTTGATCATGATTTCACTGATCTCGGGGTCCTTGAGAATCATCTCCAAGGGACCGAGGCCCAGAACGTCGCTGATCAGCTGCTCCACCATCCGCTGTCGGTCGGTGCGGGTAATCGAAATGCTCAGCTCTTCCAGGACCGAATTGCAGAGCTCCCCGATCTTGGCGACCAGACGCTCGCGGGGCGCTTGGGATACGTCGGTGTACTCCTCCAGCAGGGCCTGGGTCACCCGCGCCTTGATCGACATGTACTGCGGGTGATGCGCCGCCCTTGGCTCGGCCACCGCGGTCGGATTCTCCCGACTGGTCTGGGACCGTTCCCGCCATCCTGGAGACTTGGCCGGGGCGGCTACGGCCGGGGGCTTGGCGGCAGCCAGAGCGGCCGCCAGGCGAGAGGCACCAGCGGCCGGCGGAGCTGGGGGGGGCGCGGCCGCCGGCTCAGGTGTCCCAGCCTTGGGCTTCTCCTCGGTCGGCGCGGACGGATCTGGGCCGGGCTCCGGCTCCGATCCGTCCTTGGTCCTAACTCTCTCCAGCAGTGACATGGCTTGGCAGTACTCCTCGCCTGGACCTAGCGCCGAAGCCCGAAGCGGCGGGCGGTGGGCACCTTGACCTCAGCCTTGAGTTCAGGCTGAGCGGCCCCTTCCGGCGCCAGGCTCCGGGCCAGGTTGCGGAACAGCAGGGAGATGTCGGAGTCCGGGTGAGATACGACCAGCGGGATCGCCCGATGGATCGAACCGCCCACCAGGCGAGGCTCCGAGGGAATCTGCAGTTTGACCGGGAACCTCAGGTTGCGCTCGATGCTGCCCGCGTCATAGACGGCATGCGCGTCATGGGCGTTGACCGCGACCATGACCCGCGAGCGGTCTACCTTGAGCGACTCCAGCATCTTCAGCATTAGGCGAGTGTCCTTGATCGCAGGGATGGTGAGTTCTCCGACCACGATCACGTGGTCGGCCAACTCGGTTGCTTCGAGGGTAGCCTCCGATAGTTGGCTCCCACTGTCCACGACGACATAGTCAAACTCTCGTCGCAGAACGTCGACGATGGCGCGCACATGCTCCGCCCGGACCAGGTCCCCGAACTCCGGGCTGAAGGGGCCCAGCAGGACCCGGATCCCCTCGGGACCATCGGCCAGGATGTCGTCGACGAACTCCCAGTCCAGAGCACTCTCGCTGTCCACCAGTTCGGTGATTGTCTTGGCGTGGTCCAAATTGAGCATCACGCCGATGTCGCCGAACTGGAGGTCGAGGTCGACCAGGCAGACCCGGCCGCCGGTCTCCATCCGCAGGGCGGCGGCGAGGTTGATCGCCAAGAAGGTCTTGCCACAACCCCCCTTCCCGCTGAGAACCAGACACACCTGGCAACCGGGCGGGGGCAGGTCGCCGCCCTGGGCCTGAGGGGGAGGCTGGCGCGGTAGGTACGCTCCTTTCTTCTCCTCCATCTCGTAGACCCGGCGAATGGTGGACACCAGCTCGTCGCCGGTGAAGGGCTTGATGAGGAACTCCCGAGCACCCGACTGCATGGCTCGGCGCAGGTAGTCCCGCTCCCCCTGGACGGACATGATCACGACCGGGGAATTGGGGGATTCCACTGCCAATGTTTCAGTTGCGGCGATCCCGTCCATGCCCGGCATGTTGACGTCCATTAGCACCACGTGCGGCGAGAGCTGCCGGGTCACGTCGATGCCAGTCCGGCCATCGCCAGCGGTCCCGACGACCTCGATGTCCTCCTCGAAGGAGAGCAACTTCTTGAGGTTCTCTCGGGTGCTGGCGATGTCGTCGACCACCACCACGCGGATGACCGTCTTATCCGCCACCGTGGTGCTCACGAACCGCCGGCTACCCTGGGGTGCGCTCGTCCCTCAGGATCAGGGTTTGAAGCCAAAGAGGTTCTGCAGCATCTGCGAGCTACCGGAATTGTTGCCCGCCGACGATGACGAGCTGGAGGCACTGGTGGATCCACAGTACAGGACCGCCTGGTCGGAAGCCAGCTCATTCTGCGCCTCGATCAGCGCGAACTGATCCTGGGCCAGAGTGGCCGAGTCCGTAAGCACCTGCGCCTTGGCGGCTTGCTGGGCCGTACCTGAGCCCGACATGCTCTGCAGCGCGGTGTTGTCCTTGTTGTACTGCTTGTGGGCGGTGGTGTAGGTCTTGGACGCCGCAGTGACTGACTGCTGAGCGGTCTGCATGTCCTCTTGGATTATCGGGTTGACGGAGCTCCCGGCCACACAGGCTTGAGAGTAACCGTCAGCCGGGGTCGAAGCGATCGGAATGTAGCCGTGGCCGTAGTCCGCAGTGGAACGCAGCGCCATCGTATAGATGGACCCGTCGTTGACCATCTCGGTCACTCCGAGAGCCTGGCTACGCGTCAACTGAAGAACGATCAGCCCGCCACCCGACGAACTGCTCGCCGACCCCGTCGCAGTGGAGGGAGCGCCGATGCTGATCACCGGAAGGTCCTCGAAGGTGAAGTCGGTGTCCCCACTCGAGTCAAGCCCGATGATGTCAATCCGGTCACCCACCTGGAGGTAGCCGGCGACCGACTGCGCGGCAGTGATCGGAATAGCCACCGCCACTTGCCCTGCTGGCAGATTGAGGTTGCCGAACGACGGTGACTGGGTGGCCCGGTTCACGGACACGTTGTTCGGAGTGATCACCGTGTTAGGCGTGATCGGCACGACCGCGTAGTAGTCCGAGGTGGAGGTTGTCGGCGACTGCGACGCCGAGACTCCGGCAGTTGCCGCACAGGCGGTGCGCACCAGTTGCTCACACGAGCTGTACGAATCGAGGGGTAGTAGACCCTTGATGCGGGTCTCCTCGAGCATGCCGGCGGTGATCAGCGTACCGCTAGGGATCGAGACCTTCGCGATCACCACCAGCTGACCAGTGGCAGGTGCCAAAGGAGTGGTATTGGTGTTGGCGCGAGTGAAGTAATATGCCGCGCCGAACGCAAAGATCGCGAGGATCAGCCCTATGGCGATCCAGACCTGATTGACCCGTCCTTTCAAATCGGTCGTCACCGTCGAAAACCTCCGATGGGATTACCGCAGGCCGCTGGGCCGTTGGGTGGATTGGACAAACGCGCGGCGGGTCGCCCCGCCGCGCGATTGAGTGCTACGACGAATCAGCCGCCGAGACCTGTGTTGATGTTGGAGAAGACGTCGCTGACGCGGTGTCCCACCACAGTGAGGATAACGATGACAACGATCGCGATCAGCACCAGGATCAACGCGTACTCGACCATCCCCTGGCCCTCTTCGTCCGAGTCGCGGTGCGAGACTACCTGACCAATCCGGTCACGTAGCCGTACGTACCAACTTCCGAGCATACCTTTCAGACCTCCTTACCGTTCGCAATCTAGGAATCTCATTCCCTAGGCCTAGCTATGGCAGCCGGAGTATATGGTCAGGTGGGCCGTAATCCGTGTAACCGCTGCGTAACTTTCCTGTCAGGAATCAGGGTTCGATCGGAAGCGTTACCCGCACCTCCGTGCCTCGTCCGACCTGGGAAAGGATCTCCAATTGACCATGCTCGAGGTCGGCGCGCTCCCGCATCGAGATCAGTCCGAAGTGTGGCTCACGAGCCAGCCGCGCCTCCACCGCCGCCAAGTCGAAGCCGTCGCCATCGTCCTTGATGACGGCGCTCACCCGCTGGGGCTGCAGGTTAATTAGTACATCCAGGCTGTGTGGCCGCGCGTGCTTGCGGACGTTGACTAGGGCTTCCTTGACGATCCGGAAGAGGGCTCCTTCGGTGGCCGCCGGGAGCCGCCGTTCAGTGCCGATCACCGAAAGCCGGCCCTCGATCCCCTCTGCGTCCCGGAACTCGTTGACCAGCCGACGCAGCGTGGGGATCACTCCCAAGTCGTCGAGAGTCATCGGACGCAGGTCGAAGATGAGCTGCCGGGTCTCGTCCAACACTCCCTTCATCGCGTCCTTGAAGCTCTGAACCTCCGCCTTGGCGCGCTCTGGCTCCCGATCCACCATCCGCTCGAGGATCTCGGCCCGGAGCACCAGATTGGACATCGACTGGGCGGGTCCGTCGTGCATATCCCGGGCTATTCGCATCCGCTCCTCATCGATGGTCTGGAAGACCTGCCGCGACGCGCTGCGATAGCGCGCCAGCCCCTCCTCCAGGGTGCCGTCGGGGGGTCGATGGTCCTCCAGTTGCTCGGCGGCTGCCTTCATCAGGGAGTGCCAGTAGCGCAACTCCTTGGCCCAGCTTCGACAGTGGGCCAGCCGCAGCCGAGCCAGGGTCATCTCGGATCTCAGAGCGAAGCACCGACCGATGGCAGCCTCCACCTCGGCCGAGGTGAAGCGGGCGTGGTCTCGTAGGACGTGGCGGCGAACGATGTCGGAGTCCTCCAGGTGCTCTCCGACTTGGTCCAGGGCGGAGAGCACCTGCATGACCTCCTCGTCGATGGTGAGGAGGGCGTTCTCAACCCGGAGCACCTCCTCCTCCAGGACCAGCTGGAGCTCCCCGAGAGGAGACGCTACGGGCGACTGGGGTCGAGCGGCCACGCCCAAAGGGTACGTGGTGGCCCGGAGAAATGCCTGGGGCTGGTCGGGGCACGCCACGGTGAGAGGCGGCCGCCGCACCTACACTGGCGCCCGTGATCGCTCGGGATATGGCGTGACACCGGACCAGCTGAGCCCGGCGACCACCCGGCGCCAGTGGCTGAGCCTGCCTCGGTTCCTCGCCCTGAGCGGCCTCCTAGCGGCCATGCTCCTGGCGCGGCCGGAAGTTTCCGACCCGGACTTCTGGTGGCACCTGCGCAACGGCAAGACCCTGCTCGCCACCAACGCCCTCATCCACGTCAACCCTTACGCCTTCATGGCGGTGGGCCGCCACTGGGTCATGCAGGAGTGGCTCAGCGAGTCCTGGATGGCGGCGGTCGCCGCCGCCTCCGGCCGGCTGGGCGTGGTGATCGTCTACGAGCTGATCACCCTCGCCCTGTTCCTCGTCATCTGGCTGAGGTCCCGTGAACTGGGACCCGCCCACGGTTTGACCCTAGCAGTGGGGATCCTGTTGGCGGCACTGGCCGCCTACCCCATCCTGGGGCCGCGCTCCCAGATGGATTCGTACGTGCTCACGGCACTGGTGCTCCTCCTCGTGGAGCGTCAGCTGCGGGGGGGCGGATTCGCCGCCTGGCTGTTGCCCCCCATCTTTCTGGTCTGGTCCAACCTGCACGCCGGGTTCATCCTCGGGCTGATCTTCCTGCTGGGGATCATGGTGGTGGAGGGAGGACTGGCCCTGGCGGGACGCCGGACCGATCTCGACCGGCGACGGATCGTGCAACTGGCCTGGGCGACGGGCTGTTCGGTGGCGGTCTGCCTGCTCAACCCTAACGGCCCGGCGATCGTGGCCTATCCCTTCGAGACTCAGTTCAACACCGCCCAACAGTCGCTGATTCAGGAGTGGCAGAGTCCGGACTTTCACGCGGCGGTGCTGCTGCCACTGCTGATCTTCATCCTCAGCCTGGCGGTGCTCCTGGTCCGCTATCGATCGATCTCCCTTCGCAACGGGCTGGTGCTGGCCCTGAGCCTCTTCTTGACCCTCCAGTCGGTTCGCAACAGCGTCTTCCTGGTGGCGGCTGGCGCCCCGGTCTGGATCAATCTGGCTGACCGAGCTCGCCTGGATCTGGCCCGGCACTGGCGTCCCCACCTGAGACTGCGTCAACCGCCCCTGGTGATTTTCGTCGAGCTGCTGGAGTTGGTCTTTCTTGTGGCGCTCCTGACCGTCCAGGTGGACGCTGGCGGCAGCCCTCCGCTGAACTCCCCGACCTACGTCAACCCCTTTCCGGTCTGCGCCGCGCGGTGGCTGGAGTCCGCCCCGGGTCAGCTGCGCATTTTCAACCAGTACGGGGATGGCGGCTTCCTCGCCTACTCGGTACCCAAGGACAAGGTGTTCATCTTCGGTGACGCGGCGCTGATGGGAAGCCAGCTGCTGGAGCGGTATGCCTCCATCATCGACCTCAGCCCCAAGTGGCTGACCAACCTCGACTCCAGCCCTTCGCAATTGGTGGTGTTCGAACGCGGCACCGCGTTCCCAGATGCGCTACAGCAATCGAAGAAATGGACCCTGGTTTACCGCGACCGGCGGGTCGAGGGGTTTGAGCGGACCAGTCTGCTCAGCACTCTTCACCTGCCCGCCAACCCCACGGCGGCGCGCTGGCGGTCCAGAGGCATCGCTGCCTGTGCGAGTCAGGCAAGGACGCTTCCCTGACCAAGTCGAAGGCGCTACCGGGCGATCGGTTTAGGGTAGAGGCGCCAAAGAGTGATGAGGAAGGTGAGCAGGAGGGTCAGGTGCACACAAGAGCACCAAAGGCAAATGTTGTGCACCTCCATCACCTCCACGAACACCAGGTAGAGCGCGGTCAGCAGTCCCAGACCTCCCCACAGGGCGTGGGCCTGGCGGAGCTGGTAGTTCACCGGGCGGCGCAGCTGTGACACCGCCAGCGCCAAGCTGATCAAAAAGAAGGCGAGGCCGGGCACAGTGATGGGAATCGAGGTGCCCGGGACCACCGAGTAGCTGCTGGTCAGCACCGCCTCACAGTTGATCAGCCCCTTGTTACTGCAGACCAACAGCGTGGGGGCATAGTGAACCGCGGTGAGGTACCCCGCGAGCCCGATCCCAATGAGGGCGAGCACTGCCAGAGCCACCGCCCCAAGAGGCGACGACTGCGAGCTGTAAGTAGTGGGCCTGAGCTCGCTGCCGGACCCAGCCCCGGCAGTGGCCGGCACCATCCGGCGACGACTCCGGGATTTGCTCACGCGCTCGCGGCCAGCTGACTCTCCAGCGTCGTGATCCTCGAGCTGTTGCAGACCGCTGCCGGTTTATTGCCAGTGATGGTGCAGGTAGCCGCCGTGACATAGTTGGCTCCGCCCAGGACCACCTGCGCGATCGGCGACTTGGGGTCACGCAGTTTGGTGAGGACCTTGTTCCAGCTCAGATCCTGCAAGGCGGCCACGTCGGTCGTGGTGGTGCCCTCCTCGCTGCCTACCTGGGCCAATTTACCGGCGTAGTCCAGGAAGGGATATCCCGACGCGGTATCGATGGTGCTGTAAGCGGTAGCCAGGGGGCCGGTTACCGATTGCAGGGATTTGTAGGGTGCGCCGGTCTTGCTGATCGATACGTTGCTCTCGAGTTCGTGTGTAGAGAAGACCAGATACTTGCTCGTGAGTTTGGCACCGTAGGCGAACGAGAAGGTGGGGATGTTGGACGGGGCGTCGTACACCGAAGAGCGAATTGTGTGTAATCCCGACCATGTACCGAACGGACTCAGTCCGATGATCAGTGACCAGCGCTGGACCGCGCAGTAAGGACAGTATTCGGCGCCGACGAAACCCACCTCAGGCAGACCCTTGGCGCTCAGCGCCACCGGTTTGTAAGAGGAGGGGATATTGACCGGATAGTTAGCGATGGCCCCCCCTTTTACCGCGTCCAAGGTCTGCGCCGGAATGTTGGCCAGCGCAGTAACCAGGGAGGCGGGCGCGGGCAGCACCTTGGTGTCCTGCTTCAAGGCGCCCTGGAGCGAGATATCGATGAGCACTACCACGATCACGAAGACCGCGACCACCCCGACCACCCCTGAGATCAGACCCCATGGGCGCCCAGAGGTGTTGCGGCGGTAGTTACGCCCTTTTGTCCGGCTGCGAGACTGTTGCCGAGCCCCGGGTAATCGGCCCTCTGCTGCGGCCTCCCGCATCTGCCGCCGGGCGGCCATCGATTTTTTGGACATGCTCTCCTGCCTGGGACGCTCGATCTGCCCCGGATCGTAGCCGAAGTGGCTTAGAGATTCCTGGGCGCTAGAACCACCGTGGTGGGGTCACGATACCGGATCTCCCATCCCTCAGCTCGCAGGAAAGTGGCCGCGGGCGCGGCCCTGGGCAGGACTGCCAGCTTGGCCCGCAGGGACCGCAGGATCGATAGTGATCCCGAGTTGAGCTCCGCCAACGCTTCGCACTGACCGAGCGCCGAACCTGAGAGGGGCGTGGGGTCGTCGACGCACAGAAGGTGGTGACCGGACGGGAATTGACTGCTCAGGTAGTCCCCGAAGCTGGGGGTGGTGAACCAGGCCCCCGGAGCCGGATGGACGGCCAACCAGCGCGCCGCCTGGACCGGTAGTTGGGCTTCGGTCTGCCCGCTCACCCCTCCCCGCCGGGAGACGGCAACAAGTCCGGACCCCAGCGTCACCAACGCGATGAGAAGTGGAATCGCCGCGGCTATGGCGGCGCGGTGACTCCCTGCACCGCTCCCCCTACTGGTGGCGACGGTCGAGCGATTGCCGTCGTCGCGTGGCAGCCAGGCGACCGACAGGTACCAGCTGCTCTGGACTGCGGCCACCACCAGAAACCACGGCAGGTAGTTGGCCCACAGAAGGGCCAGCACCGCGGTACCGAACCCCAGAAAGGCGTCCGCGCGGCGAAGCCGGGAACCCGCCAGCCAGTACGCGATCAGCAGCACCAACCCCGCCAGCTCCGCCACCCGGGCGGTCCAGGGATGGAAGTCGATGCTGGACCACGCTACCAAAAGCGGATGCTCGCCACCCATCCCTAGGCTGAGCGGCAGTTGGGCCACGGTGCCGAGCCCCCTGGGGCTGAGGAGCAAGGCCACCCCGGTGAGCGGGATCAACCACCAGCTGGGTGCGGACGGGCGCCCCGGTCGGCCCGCGTCCCAGTGGGCCAGAGCCACCCACCCCCAGATCACCAACACGGCAATCCCGGCGTCGGCCTGGACATTGGTCCATAGGAACACCAACGCCACGAGCGCCCCCGCTCCCCACCAGCCCCGGCGCCCGGCAGCGGTCAATGCCAGCACCAAGATGGCCGCCAGGAGTGCGAGCAGCTCCGCGGAAAGATTTGTGAGCACCGAGGCCAGAGCCCCCAGGCCGAGCCCCCCAGCCACCATGGCCACCAGGGGGTGGGCCCTGGCCGTGGCCCTGATCGCCAGGACCAAGCAACCGCCAACCACGGCGCCCGCGACAGCTCCAGTCACCGCGAGGCCGCCCAGGCCGACGCTCCTATATATGAGGACGAGCCCCAGATCAGCAAGCCAAGCTCGCAGGTCCAGCACCGCTCCCGGTCGGGCCAGGTACCGCGCCGTACCGCTCAGGCCGTAGCGGCTGATCAGCTCCCCGTTAGCCAAATGCCAGAACCACGCCCCCGCAGTGGGGGCGTGCAGCCCGGCGGCCGCGCCCCCCACAACCAGAGTCCCACCGGCCGCGACCCACCACGCTCGGCCCGAAGTGGCCCGGAGGAGCTCGTGCGCGCGGCCGGCCGCGCCATCGAGATCGAAGATCCCGTGCCCTAGCCGGGGTCGCCGAGGCGAGAGCTCCCGGCTCACGCGCTGGGGTCCGAGCCGACTCGCCGTCGCAGGCGCACCAGGTCTGCGAGCATCAGCCCCCCGTCGCGCAACGAACTAACCCGAGTGCCGACGGCGTTTCGCCAGATGACCGGGATCTCGGCGATGGGGATGGCCTGCACGCGCGCCCGCAGCAGCACTTCGGCGTCGAAGCCAAAGCCCGGCGTCCGCAGCGGTGTGAAGCAGCTCACCGCAGCAGCCGCAGTGAACATCTTGAAGCCGCACTGGGTGTCCCGCAGCCCGGGCAGGACCAGTCGGCGCAGCGCCTGGTTGTACGTTTTGCCCATCAGCTCCCGATAGAGGGGCTGGTGAAGTTCAACCTGGGACTCGGGTAGCGCCCGAGACCCGATCGCGACCCCCGCCCCGTTGGCGATCGCGGTCTCGAGCTTTCCCATCTCCGAGATCGGGGTCGAGAGGTCGGCATCGCTGAACAACCGCAGCCGGCCCACCGCCTGCAGCATGCCGGCTTGGACGGCAGCCCCCTTGCCCTGGTTGCGCTCGAAGACAATCAGCTGAAGTTGGGGCCAGCCCACCCTGACCCCTTCCACCATCTGCCGCGTTCCGTCCGAACTGCCGTCGTCAACCACCAGCACCTCGTACGGTCTCCCCGCCAGATCCAGGTGCTTCCGGATAACCTCCAGGGAGGGCGGCAGCCGCAGCACCTCGTTATAGGCTGGCAGCACCAGGCTAAGCTCGATCGGAGCGCCACTCAAGGTCGGGACGATCTCCGAGATTCCCTGAGCACATCCCAAAAGAAGGGCGCTCCTCGGAGCATCCTCGGGAGTCGCCAAGGCTGGCGGAAGAGTCGGAAGCTCCACTCCAATCCCGCCCTGCGCAGCGGTTCTGGCGCCCGCGGCAGTCTGCCCGCGAGATAGTCGAGGGTGCCCCCTACGCCGATCCCGACCCGGGCCCCGGTCGCTCCCAGGTGATGAGAGAGCCAGAGGTCCTGGTGCGGCACGCCGAAGGCGACCGCCAGCACAGTGGCACCCGCATACCGAATCCGCTCGGCGATGGCGTCCGCTTCATTTTCCTCCGGTGAACCACTCCAGATTCCGGCGACCACCAGCCCCGGGTAGGTCTGCTCAAGCTTTTGGGCCGCCTCCTGGGCAACTCCCGGAGCTGCCCCCAAGAGGAAGATGGACCAGCCGCGGTCGGCTGCCAGTCCCGCCAGGTCGTGCAGAAAGTCAGCTCCTGCGATCCTGGCCGGGACCGGAGTTCGGAGCCGGCGACTCGCCCAGACCACCCCCGCGCCGTCGGGGAGGATGAGACCGGCACTTCGGATCGCTTGGGCCAAGGCGGGCTGTCGGCGGGCCTGCATCACCATCTCCGGATTCAGGGTGACCACCTGCAAGGGTCCCTGCGCGTGGGTGGCCGCGGCTTCGCAGCGGGCCAGCGCCTGGGGGAGAGTGCACCGGTCCACCGGTATCCCCAGCACATCCAGGCGCGCTGGGCCTTCGGTGGGTGGACCGGTAGAAATGGAAGTGGGCGAGACGCCGGCCCCTGGCACCGGCCGAGTATATTGCGGGTTGCCGGCCGCGCCCGCCCGCGACCGGGTCGTTACCGGGCCAGGGAGGAGAGCGCTAGTCGCGCCGCCGGCGGCGGTCGCGCTCGGCGGCCTGGAGCCGGTACTCCGCCACCTCCAACTCCCCCTGCAGCTCCGCCAGCTCCTCCGACTCAGGATTGGTCGCCCTGGCCAGGGCCTCCTGGGCGGCTCGCCTCGTGTCCTCCGCCGCGGCGGCGTCGAGCTCGCTCACGGGAACAGCTCGATCGGCGAGGATCGAGACCCGGTTGGGGAGTACCTCCAGGTAGGCTCCTTCGAGAAAGAAGAAGTGTTCGTCACGGCCCTGGCGCAGCATCAGCTCGCCAGGCTTGAGCCAGGTGAGCAGCGGCGCATGCCCAGGCAGTACCCCAAGTTCTCCGTCGGCCCCGCGGGCCACGATGAAGTCGCATTCACCGTCGAAGAGCGGCTGCGCTGCGGCCAGCAGCCGGGTGGGGACGGCCAATTCAGCTCGCCTTCGCCTTGGGCTTGGCTCGGGGCTTGGCCGCCGTCTTGCGGCGCGCCGGCGCCTGGGGCTTCTTGGCGTTGGCTTCCGCCGGCGGCTCGGGCTCTGACTCCGAGCCAGCTGACTCGGTCACCTTTTCGCCGGACTTGGGCGCTTCGGGCTTGGCTCCGGGTTCGGAGCCCCGATTCAGCCGCTGCCCGTTCTCGATCGCCTCGTCGATGGTGCCGACCATCCGGAAGGCCTGCTCGGGCAGGTGATCTAGGGTCCCGGACAAGATCTCCTTGAATCCGCGCACCGTCTCCTTGATGGGCACGTATTTTCCCGCCAGACCGGTGAACTGCTCGGCGACGAACATCGGCTGGGCCAGGAATTGGCGTACTCGGCGGGCCCGGTCCACCGTCTGGCGGTCCTCGTCCGAGAGCTCCTCCATCCCCAAGATGGCGATGATGTCCTCGAGGTCCTTGTAGCGCTGAAGTACCCGCTGCACCCCTAGAGCCACCTGGTGGTGCTCGACTCCCACCACATTGGGATCCAGGATGCGGCTGAAGGAGTCGAGCGGGTCCACCGCCGGAAAGAGCCCCAGCTCGGCGATTGAGCGGCTGAGCGAGACAGTCGCACCTAGATGGGCGAAGGTGGTCTGGATGGCGGGGTCGGTGAAGTCGTCGGCCGGCACGAACACCGCCTGAACCGAGGTGATCGAGCCCCGGTGGGTCGAGGTGATCCGCTCCTGAAGGTCACCCATCTCGGTCGCCAGCGTGGGCTGGTACCCGACCGCTGAGGGCATCCGGCCCAGCAGTGCGGAGACCTCGCTCCCCGCCAGCATGTAGCGGAAGACGTTGTCGATGAAGAGCAGCACGTCGGCCCCCTCCGCGTCACGGAACTGCTCCGCCATGGTCAAACCGGTCAGCGCGATCCGTGCCCTGGCGCCGGGTGGCT
Source organism: Candidatus Dormiibacterota bacterium (assembly GCA_035531555.1). Classification (GTDB taxonomy): domain Bacteria; phylum Chloroflexota; class Dormibacteria; order Aeolococcales; family Bog-877; genus Bog-877. Next base: position 18,716 of record DATKSR010000158.1, on the reverse strand, counting down.
CGTTCATCTGGCCGAAGACCAGAGCGGTCTGGTCGATGACCCCGGACTCGTGCATCTCGCGGAAGAGAGCGTTGCCCTCCCGGGTGCGTTCGCCCACGCCGGCGAAGACCGAGTACCCCGCGTGCTCCTTGGCGATGTTGCGGATCAGCTCCATCACGATGACCGTCTTGCCCACCCCAGCTCCACCGAAGAGCCCGATCTTGGAGCCCTTGGCGAAGGTGCAGATCAGGTCGATCACCTTGAGCCCGGTCTCCAGGATCTCGGTCGAGGTCTCCTGGTCGGCCACCGAGGGGGGATCGCGGTGGATGGGCAGCCGTTCGCCGCCCGTGACCTGGGGTCCGCCGTCGATCGCCTCGCCAATTACGTTGAACATCCGCCCCAGAACCTGCTTGCCGACCGGGACCTCGATGGGGCCCCCGGTGGCCACCACGGGGTCGCCTCGGCGAAGTCCGTCGGTGGAGGCCATGGCGATGCAGCGGGCGACGTCGTTGCCCAGGTGCTGCTGCACTTCCAGCACCAGCCGGGGACCGTCGCGGCGGATCTCCAGGGCGTCGTTGATGTAGGGTAGCTGGCCCGCGTCGAAGGCCACGTCCACCACGGCACCGATCACCTGAAGCACCGTGCCGGCGTGCCGGGTTGCCTCAGCCGTCTTCTCCGCCGCCTTGACCTTGGCCTTCGCCATTACCACCTCCTCAACGCCGGGCCGCCTTGAGGGCCTCGGCGCCGCCGATTATTTCCATGAGTTCCCTGGTGACATTCGCCTGACGCACCTTGTTGGCGGTCAGGGAAAGCTCCTTGATGACGTCCCCCGCCTTGGTCGATGCGTTGCGCATCGCCACCATGCGGGCGCTGTGCTCGCTGGCCTGATTCTCCAGCACCGCTTGATAAACCTGGCTCAGGAGGTATTCCGGCATGAAGCGCTCCAGCACCTCCTTGGCGCCCGGCTCGTAGATGTAGTCGCCCTGGGTCACCGGCCCTTCCTCCTCGGGAGCGGGTGGCACGGGCACCAGCAGACGCACGGTCGGGACCTGGCTCAGTAGATTGCGGAAGCGCGAGTAGGCCAGATAGACCTCCCGGACCCCGCCGTCCAGATAGGTCTCGACCGCGGCCTCCACCGCCGGCCGGAGCTCGTCCGGGGTCACTCGATCAGGTAGCCCCTGCTTGTGGTGGACCACCTGCAGCTGCATCCGATTGGCGAACTGCAACCCCTTGCGGCCAATCGCCACCACCTGGTAGCGGGGCCCGAAGTCCTTGCGCATCCGGGCGTGCGCCGCCCGCATGGTGTTGACGTTCAGCGCCCCGACTCGTCCCCGGTCGCTGGTGACCAGGATCAGCAGCCCCGTCCCTTCCTCCCGAGGCACCATGAAGGGATGGCGGTACTCCTTGCCGATCTTGGCCACGTCCCGGGCGACCTCGTCCATGGCTGCGCCGTACGGCCGGGCTCCCTCCACCCGCACCTGGGCGCGGCGAATCTTGGCCGCCGACACCATCTGCATGGCGCGGGTCATCTGCTCGATGTTGCGCACCGAGCGGATGTGGCGGCGGATGTCGCGGAGGGTGGCCAAGTGGCTGCCTAGCCCTCGGTCTCAGCCGGGGTCTCGCCGACGTCAAAGCCCTGGTTGAACTCCTCGAGCGCCTTGCGCAGTTGCTCCTGCATGCCCTCGTCGAGGATCTTCTTGACCTCGATCTCGTCGACCAGCTTCGGCAGCGCCTGGCTCGCATAGCGGCGGAACTGGGCGTCCCAATCGGCCACCATCTCCACCGGGATCTCATCCAGGTGGCCCCGGGTGCCGGCGAAGATGGTCATCACCTGCAGGGCAAGCGAGACCGGCTGGTACTGATCCTGTTTGAGGAGCTCGGTTAGCCGCCGGCCCCGGTCCAGCTGGTCCCTGGTGGTCTTGTCCAGGTCACTGGAGAACTGGGCGAAAGCGGCCAGAGCCCGGAACTGGGCCAGGTCGAGACGCATGCCCCCCGCCACCGAGCGAAGCGCCTTGGTCATGGCGTCACCACCCACCCGACTGACCGATAGCCCGACCGAGACAGCGGGCCTGGTGCCGGCGTAGAAGAGGTCACCCTCCAGGTAGATCTGCCCGTCGGTGATGGAGATCACGTTGGTGGGGATGTAGGCGGCCACATCGTTGGCCTGGGTCTCGATGATCGGCAGGGCCGTCAAGGAGCCGCCGCCCTTCTCATCACTCAGGCGGGCCGCGCGCTCCAGCAGCCGTGAGTGCAGGTAGAAGACGTCTCCCGGGTAGGCCTCCCGTCCTGGTGGCCTCCGCAGCGCCAGGGAGATCTCACGGTAGGCCCAGGCGTGCTTGCTCAGGTCGTCGTAGACGATCAGGGCGTCCTCGCCATTCTCCATGAACCACTCCCCCATCGAGCAGCCCGTGTAGGGGACCAGGTACTGCAAGGCCGCCGGCTCACCCGAGGTGGCGGCGACGATGATGGTGTGCTCCAGGGCCCCGTACTCCTCCAGCACCGCCGCGATCTGGGCAACCGAGGCCGCGTTCTGGCCGATGGCGACGTAGATGCAGGTGAGGTTCTTGCCCTTCTGGTTGATGATGGTGTCAATGGCGATGGCGGTTTTGCCAATCTGGCGGTCGCCGATGATTAGCTCGCGCTGGCCACGGCCGATCGGGACCAGGGCGTCGATGGCCTTGATCCCGGTCTGCACAGGCGTGTTGACCGGCTGCCGGTCGATCACTCCTGGGGCCGGGCGCTCCACGGGGCGCCGCTCTTTAGTGGCGATCTCGCCCTTGCCGTCGATCGGCTGCCCCAGGGCGTTGACCACCCGACCGACCAGCTCGCGGCCGACCGGGACCTCGACCACTCGGCTGGTGGTGCGAACCTCATCGCCTTCCCGGAGCTCCTCGAAGCGACCCAGGATGATCGCCCGCACCTGGTCCTCCTCCAAGCTGAGCGCCATGCCCATGATGTCGTGGGGAAAGGCCAGCAGCTCGCCGGCCATGGCCCCCTCCAAGCCATAAATCTGGGCGATGCCGTCGCCCAGGGTGGTGATCACCCCGGACTCCGCGGACACCACGGGAGCGTCGAAGTCGGCGATCTTGCGCTTGATTATCTGGCCGATCTCGGCCGCGGTAATGCTCATGTTTTCCTCATCTACTTGGCACTTGGGTCAGAAGCTCCTGGCGCAGCAGCTGGAGCCGAGTGGCCAGGCTGGCGTCGAACACCCGATCCCCCACCCGCACGACGGCTCCGCCCAGCAAGGCAGGATCAACCTTGGCCTCGAATCGCACATCCAGATTGAGCCGCGTCGAGAGCTGCCGCGCCAGCTGCGTCTGCTCGGCGGGGCTCACCGCGACCGCGGTCGTCAGCTGGGCCAGGACCCGCCCCTCGCGCTTGTCCACCAGCTGGTGATAGCCCTCCTCGATCGCCGGCAGTAGTCGCTGGCGCTGGCTGCTCACCAGCACCAAGAGCAGGTTGCCGGCCAGCTTGTCGATTTCCGCATCCTCGGCCAGGACCGCTCGGCAGAGCTCCACTTTCTGGGCGATCCTGAGGGAGGGGTCGGCGATCGTCTTGCCCAGGTCGCTCTCCTTCAGCAGCTGGCGCAGCCGTCCCAACCGCGCCAGCCACGGCGCGAACGCTCCCTCGTCCTGCGCCAGCTGGAAGACCGCCTCCGCATAGTGGCGGGCGGTACTGGGGACCCGTGGGGCGTCAGGCACTCAGGTCGACCTCCGCCAGGGCCTCGTCGATGAGCCGTCGCTGACGCTTCGGGTCGAGCTCCTCCTCGAGGATCTTCTGGGTGGCCGAAAGCACCAGGTCGGCCACCTGACGCCGAAGTTGACTTACGGCCTGCTCCCTCTCCTGGGCCAGCTCAGCCCGGGCCCTGGTGAGCATCGCCTCCTGCTCCTCTCGTCCCTTCTGGCGCAGCTCATCACGGAGCTCCTCTCCCAGCTTCTGGGCTTTGTCGAGGATCTCCTGCGCCTGGCGCCGGGCGTCGGCCAGGTCGGTCTTCTCCTTTTGTCTGGCCTCGTCGACCTCCCGGCGCGCCGCCTCGGCCTCGGCGAGGGCCTGGGAAATCTGTTGCTTCCTGGCGTCGAGCGCCTTGACGATGGGCGGAAAGACGTACCTCGCCAGCAGGTACAGGAGTGCCAGGAAAACCACGATCTCGACGGGAAAGGTCAGGTTGAGCGAGAGCGGGCTGGCGGCGGCGACTAGCGGCACCGGGGATCGCCTACTTTCCGGCCAGGCTGATGAATACGAACATCAACGCGAGGTTGATGAAGTACACGGCCTCGGCCAGACCCACCGTCAGGAAGGTCCAGGTCAGCAGTCGGGACTGAGCCTCCGGCTGCCGGGCGATCCCGGCGATCAGCTGCGCCCCGGCCAGACCGTCACCGATGGCCGCACCGACGGCGCCTACCCCAGTGCCGATCATGGCCCCGGCGTACACGATTGCGTGAGACGTGTCGAGCGCCAATTGAATTCCTCCCAGGTCTCTGTTGAGGGGCCGCGCCCCTAGGCTGTGGCGGCCTCGGCCGCCGGCTCATCGTGGTGCTCCATGGTCCCCATGCTGAGGTAGATCACCGTCAGCAAGGCGAAGATGAAGGCCTGAATCACGTCGACGAAAACGCCCTCAAATAGCTTCCAGACTCCGTTGAAGGCCCAGGATAGGTAGAGCGGTAGTAAGGCGATGATCTGCAGCATCAAGGCAGCGGCGAACATGTTGCCGAAGAGCCGGAGCGTCAAGGAGATGGGATAGGAGATCTGGGAGATCACGTTGATCGGTGCCAGCAAAAAGTAGAAAGCCTTGGGCATCCCGGCAGGATGCAGATAGTTGGTCTTGATGTAGCCCCCGAATCCCCGCTGGCGGATCGAGGTGTAATGCACCATGAAGATGACGATTACTGCCAAGGCGGCGGTGTCGTTGACGTCGGCGGTAGCCGAGGTCAGCCGGTCCCCGGTCGGGATCAGCTCCAGCCAGTTGCTGACCAGGATGTAGAAGAACAGCACCGTGCACAGCGGCACCGCCCACTTAGCGAAAGGCCCGATCATCCGGGTCACGTAGTCGTCCACGGTTTCCCAGACCATCTCGATCAGGGCTTGGAAGCGACCGGGCACCCCGGAGGTCACCACGTGGCGCAGGTAGAGCCCTGCCCCCAGCACAATGGCAAAGGCCACCAAGCTGCTCAGCACGGTGTCCAGGTAAAGCGACATACCGAAAATGTGGGCCGTCCAATGGTTTCCCACTTCGATCTGGGATAGGACCATCGGTCTCATTTGCTGGCGGCCTTGATCCCGACCCTGACCATCGCCCCGACCTGAGCTAGGTGGGTCGCCAGCAGCCCCCCTAGCCCCCAGGCCCCGACCGGGCCGAGCACCATCACCAGCACTACCAGAACCACGGTGATCAGGGCGAGCCGAGGCAGACTGGAGCCCAAGAATGCGATCGGGGCTCGAGCGAGGGCGAAGGCGGCGAACCGCAGGTTGGCGACTCCCAGCACACCTCCCCCCAAAGCGAGTCCTGCTCCCTCAATCCCGGCGACGAGGTAGGCGACGACCACCACCACAATCACTGCGCCAATGGCGGCGATCCAGGCGGAGCGCACCGCGCCGGCCAGTTCGTCTGCCTCAAGCATCATCGCGCTACCGCCCCCGGAAGGGCGCGAGCCCGCGGTACACCGCCAGACTACCTCCCACCAATCCCAGCGCCAGACCGACCAGGGTCAGCAAGGGGAGCGTGCGAAAGTGCTCGTCCAAAAGAACCCCGGCCACGACCCCACTTCCGACCGTGATCGAGAAGACTCCTACCAACGCAAGGGCGTCTCCGGGACCCGCTACTCTTCCGGGCCGCCGCGGATCGCCCTTCGGGGACAATTCGGCGGGATCTTATCACGGTCACCGGGGACCTGACCAAAGGAAGTGTGGGTTCCGCCAGGGCCACGCCTGTCCGTCGCCCAGGACCGCTTCTCGACGGTTCGTAAACTGCCTGGGTGGAGATCGGAATCGACGCCAGCCGGGCCTTTCAGCAACAGCCCACTGGCATCGGGGTCTACGCCACCGAGGTCATCTCCCGGCTCCTCGACTCGCCTCCGGCACCACTGCGCCTCTACCTCAATCAGAGGCGCCCACCGGGGACCGCCCCCCGGCTGCCGCCGGGGTCGGCCTGGCGCTGCCTTCCACTCCCCCGGGGCTGGACCGCCTTCCGCCTTCGCTGGGAACTACTGCGGCAGGCTCCGACCCTGCTCTGGATTCCCGCCTACCGCCTGCCTCCCGGACGACTGCCGCGATCGGTGGTGACGGTCCACGGAGTCGAGCACCGCTTCGCCCCGGGCGCCTATCCCGGCCAGCAGGCGGACGCGGTGGAGGCGTTTGTGCGGGACACGCTGCGACGCGCGTCCCGGGTGATAACTCCATCGGAGACCACCAGGGCCGACCTCGTGAACCTCTACCAGGCCGATCCCTCCCTCATCACTGTGATCCCACACGGAATCGCCGCGGACCTGCGCCCGGCCGCTTCCCCTCGCCGGGAGATCCTCCTCCGGGAGCTGGGCGTCGAACTCCCCTATTTCCTGGTCGTGGGCGCTCACCACCCTCGCAAGAACATCCCCTTCCTGATCGATCAGTTCGCCGAGGCCTTTCCACCACCCGCCTTCTCCGAGGTGCGGCTGGTGGTAACCAATGCTGGTGGCCAGCGCGGCCACGAGCTCCTCGCCCAAGCCGCCCAGTTGGGTCTCGGCGCCCGAGTCACCACTTTGGGTCACGTGTCGGGCGAGCGACTGGCAGCCCTCTACAGCGGGGCGGTCGCCGCCTGCATCCCCTCTTTATACGAGGGCTTTGGTCTCCCCGCCTTGGAGGCGATGGCCTGCGGGGCTCCGGTCCTGGCCAACGATGTCGGTGGGGTGCAGGAAGTGGGGGCGGGGGCGGCGCTGCTGGTGCCGGTCGAGGATGCCCCGGGCTGGGTGGAGGGGCTGCTCCGCCTCTTCCAGGAGCCCGGCCTACGCGAGCACCTGAGTGAGCTCGGCCTGACCAGGGCGTCCCGCTACAGCTGGGACCGATCGGCCGAGGCTCATGCCGGGCTCTTGGCCAGCGAGCTCCGTCTGGCCGTTTCTCCTAAGCCGAGGGCATAGGCCAGGCCTGGGCCTCGCCGCTCGCAGAGAGAGTCACCCGGGCGTCAGGTTCGAGCTTCGCCGAGCCCTGAATTCTGACCCTGATGACCCCTCTTAGCAGTGGCGTTTCGCTGGCCACCTCGATGACACTGTCGTGGCCGTGGAATTCCGAGTGCAGAACCCGGCCCGGGGCTCCTGCGCCGAAGGCCGAAGAGATGGCGATCTGTTCAGGACGCACCAAGACCACCGCTGCCCCCGACAGAGGAACCGCCCACCGGCTGGACGGACGTACCATCAGGGCCCCGAGCGGGGTCTGGACCATGGGGCCGGCCACGGTGCCATCCACCAGGTTGGCATCCCCGAGGAAGCGGGCCATCTCGACGTCGATGGGATCGGAATACAGCTGCTGGGGCGTGCCGAACTGGGCCACCCGGCCGTCGCGCAGGACGGCCACCTGGTCCGCCACCGAGAGCGCCTCCTCCTGGTCGTGCGTCACCAGCAGGGTGGTGATTCCTGTCGCCGCCAGGATCCCCCGGACCTCCTCGCGCACGCTCGCGCGAAGGCTGGGATCAAGCGCCGAGAAGGGCTCATCCAGCAAGAGAAGCTGGGGGTCGATCGCCAGGGCCCGGGCCAGCGCTACCCGCTGCTGCTGTCCGCCGGAGAGCTCGTGGGGATAGCGTCCTCCGAGCCCTCCCAGGCCGACCATCTCCAACAGCCCTGAGACGCGAGCACCCCGGCGCGCCGGGCGGGTGATCCCGAATCCGACGTTCTGCTCCACGGTGAGGTGGGGAAAGAGCGAGGCCTCCTGGGGCACGTATCCCACCCGGCGGCGCTCCGGGCGGACGAAGTGGCGGCCGTTGTCGACCACCTCACCGGCCAGACTGACCTGGCCGCGGTCGGCCCGATCTAACCCCGCGATCACTCGAAGCAGGGTGGTCTTGCCACTCCCGGAGGGCCCCAGGATCGCGGCCAGCGAGCCTCGCTCGATCTCCAGATCAAGGCCTCGAAGCACCGCGGTATCGCGAAAGGCCTTGTGCAGCCCGGTGATGGTGATAGCGGTCAAGAGAGTTCCGCCGAACGAGTAGGCCTGCGGTCGAACCAGCGGCCGAGCAGGATTCCCGGAACGACCGAGATGGCGACCATGGCGGCAGCGTACGGGGCGGCTGCTCCGTAGGAGACGTTTCCGGTGAAGGCCCAGAACTGGGTGGCCAGCGTCTGGACACCGGTCGGAACCAGGATCAGCGTCGCCGTGAGCTCAGTCACAGCCGAAAGGAAGACCAGGCAGAAGGCGGCGGCCAGTCCGGGGGCGATCAACGGCAGGGTGACTCGCAATCGCACCGCCAAGGGGCGTCGTCCCAGCGACCTGGCGACCTCCTCCAGGGCAACCGGAGCCTGCATCACGGACGCTCGAACTGCCACATAGGCGAGGGGGAAAAACAGGATCGCGTAGGCACCGATCAGCAGGCCACTGGTCTGGTAGACGAACGGCAGGTAGTGCAGAGCGAAGAACACCAGCGCCAAGGCGATGACCAGCCCCGGCAGCCCCTGGACGATGTAGGTGCTGCGCTCCAAGAGCCGTACCGCGCGGATCGGCGAGCGAACTGCCAGCAGCGCGACTGGCATCGCCAGCGCCGTTGCCACCGCGGCGGCTGCGGCACTGTAGAGGACGGTATGGCCGGCGGCATTGGCGACCGAGGCCGATTGGGGCAGCGTCGAGCTACCCCCCCTAACCATCCAGTAGACGATCACCCCGATCGGCATCCCCAACGCCACCGCGATCAAACTACCCAACGCTCCCACCGCCGGCCAGCGCCAACGCCCCAGCCGGTGGCGGGGAGCCGCCCGGCTCGAGTTGTGGGCCGCTCTAGCCACCCGGCCCCGGTCCCGCAACGCTCCCTCCCCCGCCAGAACCACCAGTCCGATCAGCACCACCACCAGCGAGAGAGCGCAGGCGGCTGGGGCGTTGATTGCTGCCTGGAACTCGGTGAAGATCTCGGTGGTGAAGGTTTGGTATCCCAAGATCTCGAAGGCGCCGTATTCGGCTAGCAGGGCCAGCGAGACCAGCAGACAGCCGGCGAGGATGGTGGGCCGCGTCTGCCGTAGGGTGACGTGCCAGAAGGCACGCCACGGGCCAAGGCCCAGGGTGCGCGCCGTCTCCTCCTGGCTGGGGTCGGCGCCGCGGAGGCTGGCTGCCACCGGCAGGTAGACGAGCGGATAGAGCCCCGCGGTCATCACCAGAACGGCTCCGCCGTAGCCGCTTACGGCGGGCAGCACCGACACCCAGCCAAAGGCCACCACGAAGTCGGGGATGGCCAGTGGCAGTACCAGCAGCATTGCCAAGAGGCGCCGGCCTGGTAGATCGCTGCGCTCCACACACCAGGCGGCTCCGGTCCCGATGACGGCGGCGAGCGCGGTCACCACCACTGCCAACTGCACCATGTTCCACAGCAAGGTGGCCGTGACCCGACGGAACAGCAGCGCGGAGAGCTCGGTCCAGCCGACCTGGCGGGCCTCCAGCAGCAGAAACGCGAGCGGCAGCAGGAGCAGCACTGCCACCAGACAGCTGGCTATCAGCACCGCCCGGGGGATGCGCCGGCGGGCGCGCACCACTCCGGGCAAGTTCAGCCCCGAGGCAAGTGTCGCCATCGGGCTACTTACGGCTCACAGCAGCTGCGACTGGTGGAGGAGCGCGACTGCCTCCGCTCCATCTCCCAGGTCAGCGATGGTGAGCGGGGCCGGCTGGAGGCTCGCAAAGGGTCGCAGGGCGCGGGCGGTGACCACCCCCGACCCGAGCGGGTACTCGAAGCTGTCGCTGTGCGCCAGTATCTCCTGGCCTTGGCGGCTCACCAAGAACGCCAGGAACCGGTCGGCGGCCGCCTGGTGCCGGGACGATTTGAGCACGGCGGCCCCGGACACGTCCACCACGTACCCCGGGTTGCGAGGCGCGAGGTAGGAGATCGCCGAGCGCATCTGGGACGAGCCGATCTCGGCCCGGAGCCGATACCAGTAGTACTGATTGATGATCCCGATCGCCGCCTGGCCCGAGTTCACCCGAGCGGTGATGGTCTCGTTGTCCGGATAGCGGTTCTGCTGGGCGTTGGCCCCGACGCCTTCCAGCCACTTCAGCGCGGTGGTCTTGCCGTAGGTCCTGGCGATCGAAGTGATGATCGGTTGGAAGTCGGTCTCGCCAGGGGCGATCGCCAAGAGACCCCGCCACTTTGGGTCGGCGAGAGCCAGCACCGATGTGGGCAGCTGGCTCGGTTTGAGCAGGGTGGTGTTGTAGACGAGGACGCTGACCCGAGCCGAGACCCCGACCCAGTCGGAGGCTGGAGAGTTGTACTTCGCCGGAACGCGAGAGAGCGTCGACTGGGGCACCCGGGCGAGCAGCTTCGTGCTCTGCAGGTACTCCAGCGCCGGGGAGTTCTCGGTGTAGATCAGGTCGGCGGGTGAGGCGGTTCCCTCCTCTTTGATCTGGTCGGCGAGGACATCCTCATCGTTCGAGCGCACCTCCACCTGAATCCCGGTTTGGTGCTCAAAGGCCGTTACCAGAGAGTCGGTGGTCTGAGGGTGCTGCCCGTTGTAAAGGATGAGAGTCGTCCGACTCGACCCCGGGGAGGCTCCGCAGCCCGAAAGGGCGGCCATCAGGATGGAGGCGAGGGCGGTTCCCATCAGCCACTTCCCGGTCGCGCCGGTCGGTCTGGCCATCAAGCCTCCGTGGGGCGGGCTCCCCGTTCGGTAAGCAGCCGAGAGCGCACGGGGTGACGGATCGGCGGCCTCGCCGACTCTCGCGTTAGGTCCGACTAACCTCGCTCTTAGACTGAGCTTAGTCGGGGCCCTGCGAAGATGTCAATTCGGAGTAGGGCCGAAGTCACGGGACCACTTCCCGGTCAACCGGCATCCGGCCTGGAGTGCAGCGCTCAGCGCAGGTAGAGGAGACCCTCGCTGCCGAGTGACTCGATCCGAGCGAGTGCCACCTCGGTGCCCTTGGCGACGCAGTGGCTGGGGTCGGCGATCAGGCGGGCTACGATTCCAGTGGCCTCCTGCAGCCGGCTCCCCATCGGGGCGAGCGCCATACCCCGTCCGGCAAGGGCGATCCCGGACTCCGCGGCCTGCTCCCGCACCCGCCGCGGGAGCTCATCCATCAGCCCCTTGACCACAGTGGCGAGCGCCAGCATCCCGGCCTCACCCTCCCAAGACCCGTCGGTCGGCGCGATAGCCCGGTGGCCCAGCAACCCCTCGTGGCAGACGATCGCCACCTGGGCGGACTGCGGCAGCAGGAAGACCAGGGGAAGCGGGGTCCAGGACGCGATCGGCAGGCCGGCCCCGAGGGCCGCTGCCAGGGGCATGTCCATCATGTGGGCCATCCGCGCCCCGGACGCCATGGCCACCTGGAGCAGCGCCCGACGCGATCCGGTGGACAGCTCTGCCGATACCCCCAGCATCAACTCGTGGCGCGAGAAGAGCAGCCTGCCGACCACCCGGAAGATCACCTGGCGCAGAAACTGCTCCGCGGCGGCGGTGTCCGCCAGCCTTTCCACTCCCAGCGGCCAGCTGAGCTCAACCTCGTCACCGCGGTCGGCGGCCAGCTCCAGGGCGGCGGTCCCGAAGGCCAGGGCCCGGCCGCTTCCTCGCTGGCGGGCCAGCGCGGCCGGCTCCTCGATCACCAGACCATCGCCCCTCGCCCAAACGGCCACCTGGTCAGGCGAGAGGTCAATGCCGAATCGGCGCAGGGCCATAAGCGCTCAGCCCGCCTCGTCAGCCGGCTTGAGCTGGAGACTGGCCCCCAGGCCCGTGAGCTTGCCCACCAGGTCCTCGTATCCCCGGTCGAGGTGGCGCACATTGGTGAGCTGGCTGCTCCCCTCCGCGCAGAGAGCGGCAATCACCAGCGCCGCGCCGGAGCGGATGTCGGAGATGTTCAGTCGGGCGCCCCGTAGCGGCACGGCGCCCCGGATCAGCGCGCTTCTGCCGTGGAGGGTGATCTCCGCTCCCAACCGCAAGAGCTGCTCGACATGCTGGAAGCGGTTCTCGAAGAGCGCCTCGGAGACGGTGCTGATGCCCTCCGCCTGGGTCATCAGAGCCACGAACTGGGCCTGTAGGTCGGTGGCGAAGCCGGGGTGTGGCCAGGTGGTCATGTCAACCGACCGCAGACCCCTAGGGCAAGAGAGCTTCAGCCAGGTGCCCCCCTCCTCCACTTCACAACCGGCCTGCCGCAGCTTGTGCAGGACCTGGTCCAGGTCATCGCAGTCGAGGTGTTCGATGAGGACCTCGCCCCCCGTGGCCGCCGCCGCCATCGCGAATGTGCCCGCTTCAATGTAGTCGGCACGCACCCGATGCTCGGTGGCGTGGAGCCGCGGCACCCCCTCGATCACGATGCGATCGCCGCCCGCCCCCGCGATCCGGGCCCCCATCGCCTTCAGACAGAGGGCCAGATCCACCACGTGGGGTTCTCGGGCGGCGTTGGAGATCACGGTGATCCCGTCCGCCCGAGACGCCGCCATCATCAGGTTCTCAGTGCCGGTCACGGTGGGCATGTCCAGCTGGACGTGCGCTCCGTGGAGTCGACTGGCCTGGGCCCGGATCCCGAACTCGTCCTCCAGCACCTCGGCCCCCATCGCCCGCAGCCCCTCCAGGTGCTGCTCCACCCGCCGCATGCCGATGTCGTCTCCACCCGGGAGTGGCAGGGCCGCCTCGCCGCGGGAGACCAAGAGCGGTCCGAGAACCAGAAGGGAAGCCCTCATCCGGCGCGCCAGATCGGCGTCGGGCTCGGTCCGGTTGATGGTTTGAGCGTCGATCTCCACCGCGCCGTCGGATCGGTCCACCCGGGCACCCAGCCCACGCAGCAGCCGGCACATGGTCTCCACGTCCTCGATGGCCGGGACGTTGCTGAGCCGGAGCGGTCCATCCGTGAGGATCGCCGCCGCCATCTGCGGGAGGGCCGCGTTCTTGCTGCCACTGACGGTCACCCGGCCGCGGAGCGGGGTGCGACCGACGATCTCCAATTCCTGGGTGGCACCGGCGGTGGCCCCGATCTGGGCGTCAGACATGGGGACGGTCCAGGTGAGTCGCCTCAGACTCTGCTGCTTTCTGAAAGGCGAAGCCTCCCCGCCGCCAGATCCGCCAGCCGAGCAGCACCAGAGCCAAGACGAGCAGTCCCAGCGCCACCTCCAGGATCCGGTGGTGCCCGAAGACCGCCAGGCCGACGCAGCCCAGGATGGCGGTCACGAGATAGAAGGTGATCGCCGTCTCTCTGGGCGTCAGACCCAGCGCCAGCAGCCGGTGATGGAGATGGCGCGCGTCGGCGTGGGCGAATCCCACCCCCTCACGGCGGCGCCGGAAGATGGCGAAGGCGGTGTCCCCGATGGGCAGCGCGAGCGCCAGCACCGGAACGAAGAGAGCCAAGGCCACCGTCACCTTGGCGACCCCCAAGATCGTGATGATCCCGACCAGCATGCCGAGCAGATGGCTGCCCGAGTCCCCCATGAAGATCCGGGCCGGAGCGAAGTTGAAGACCAGGAAGCCGAGGCAGCAGCCAATCAAGGCGGAGGAGAGTAGGATCACCCCTCCCTGGCTGGGCTCAACGCCCAGGCGGTTCACCGCCGCCAGGTAGAGCACCCCGCCCACGATGGCAACGACCCCGGCCGCCAGGCCGTCGACCCCATCGAGCAGGTTGATCGAGTTCTGCATCCCCATGAGCCAGATCATGGTGATGGGAATCGTCGCCCAAGCCAAGTGGATCGCCAGGCCCGGGAGATTGACCGAGTGAATGCTGATGGCGAACAGCCAAGCCACCGCCAAGGAGCACAGCGCCTGAATCACCAGCTTGGTCCAGTAGGGAAGGCCCAGGATATCGTCGGCTGCCAGAAGCCCGGCGACGACCACGGCGATCACCACGATTTGGAGCCAGTCCTGGACCTCGCGGCCGAAGATGGCCATCGCCACCACGAAGCCGGACATGATCGCGAGACCGCCCAGGCGAGCGGTCGGCCGCTCGTGGATATGTCGCCCACCAGGCCGGGCCACCGCGCCCACCTGAAAGCTGATCCAGCGCGCCACCGGTACGCTCGCCATGGTCACGACCACCGCCACCACCATGATGGGCAGAGCGCTGAGGTAGTGGTCGTTGATCGTGGGCACGAGCAGCGCCCCGGTCAGCGGTACGGCAGTGGGAAGGCCTCACACAGGAGTCGCGCCCGAGCCGCCACCTCCCGTTCCACCGCGGGGTCTCCCAGATTCTGGATGGTCCGGGAGATCATCGAGGCGATCTCGTCCATCTGTTCCAGCCCCATCCCCCTCGTGGTCACCGCCGGGGTGCCAAGCCGGATTCCGCTGGGATTGAACTTGCTAGCCTCGTCGAACGGGATCGAATTGCGGTTGACCGTGATCCCAGCCCGGTCGAAGGCCTCCTGGACCTGACGACCGGTGAGTCCAAGCGGCCGGAGATCGATCAGCATCAGATGGTTGTCGGTGCCGCCACTGACCAGCCGGAACCCCTCACCGAGCAGCCCGGCGGCCAGCCGCTGGGCGTTGGCCACCACTCGCTGGGCGTATCCCTCCATCTCGGGCTGACCCCAGGCCCGCAGGGCAGCCGCCTTGCCGGCGATGGCGTGCAGCAGCGGGCCACCCTGGACCCCCGGGAAGACCGCCTTGTCAATCGCCTTGGCGTGCGCCTCCGGGGCGAGGATCATGCCTCCCCACGGCCCCCGCAGGGTCTTGTGGGTGGTCAAGGTGACCACATCCGCATACGGCACCGGACTGGGGTGGGCCCGTCCCGCCACCAACCCCGCGAAATGGGCCATGTCCACGAAGAGCACCGCGCCGACCTCGTGCGCGATCTCGGCGAGCTGCGGGAAATCGAAGATTCGAGGATAGGCACTGGCCCCGGCCACCAGGACCTTGGGCCTGACCTCCTGCGCCCGGCGGCGGATCTCCTCGTAGTCGAGCTGCTCGGTCTCGCGGCTAACCCCGTAGGTCTCCGCGTGGTACACGATCCCGCTGAAGCTGACCGGCGAGCCGTGGGTCAGATGCCCACCGTGGCTCAGGTCCAACCCCAGAATCGTGTCGCCGGGTTGGCAGAACGCCATGTAGGCGGCCATGTTGGCCGAACTGCCGCAGTGCGGCTGGACATTGGCGTGCTCCGCCTCGAACAGCTCGCAGGCCCGTTCCTGGGCCAAAGTCTCGATCTGGTCAACGAACTGGCAACCACCGTAGTAGCGCCTGCCAGGGGTTCCTTCCGCGTACTTGTTGGTCAGCCACGACCCGACCGCCTCCAGCACCGCGGGACTGGCGACGTTTTCGGAGGGGATCAGCTCCAGGGTGTACTGCTGGCGCTCCAGCTCCGCCTCCAGCAGCCCGGCGAGCTCGGGATCCGCATGCTTCAGGGCACTGAGCCGCTGTTCTGCAATCGCCATCTCAGTCCCTCCGAATCCCAGGGCCCTGCACTGGCGCAGATACCCCCAACTCGCGGGCGCTGAGCCTGCCCTCGCGAATTAGGACTGGCTTCTCCCGAGTGAGGTCGAGTATAGATGAGGGTGCGCCCGGCACCGGACGTGATTGCGGGTCTGCTAGAGCCCCCTGGAGTCCGGGCAAGAGCCTCAGCGCCGAGATGGCGTCCGCTGCGGGTTCCTCCCCGTGCCGATTGGCACTGGTGGTCGCCAGCGGTCCGGCTTGGCGCAGCAGAAGGAGCGCCACAGAGTGGGCGGGGATCCTCACCCCGACAGTTCCTTGGCCCCCCAGGAATCGAGCCGGGGGTCTGGCCTCGACGATCAGGGTGAGCGGACCTGGCCAGAAGCGATCGATGAGCTCTACGGCGGCCTCGGGCCAGCTCACGAATTCATCCAGGTCCGCCCTGGTGGCCGCCAGGAGGATGAGGGGCTGAGAGGCCGAGCGCCCCTTGATCTCGCAGACCCTGGCGATCGCGGCTTCACTGGCAGGCGAGCACGCGAGGCCGTAGACGGTGTCGGTGGGGAACCCGACCACCCCGCCACAGGCGAGCGCCACGGCAGCCTTCTCGGTCCCCCCTTGACCGGTGGTCCACAACTCACCGGTCAACGCAACATGACCCTCACCACCCGCGGCCGGCCACTGAGATCAAGATGAGTCTGCGGGGCACAGCCGGGCCAGGACCGCGCTATCAGCTCAACCACCGACGTCGCCCGGCCGGCATCCACCTCGAGGAGGACGGTGGCGCCGGGTGCGATGATTTTAGGCAGTTGCGCTAGGAGTTCCCGGTAGCAGCCGAGTCCATCCGCCCCGCCATCCAACGCCTGCCGCGGTTCGAAGTCGCGGACGCCGTGGTCGAGAGCGTCGAATTCAGCTCCAGTGACGTAGGGCGGATTGCTCACGATTAGGTCATAACGCCCGCGATCACGCAGGGGGCCACTCCAAGACCCCTGGAAGATCGCAACTCTCTCCGCTACCCCAAGGCGCGCCGCGTTGCTGCGAGCGATCTCAACCGCGCTCTCGGAAAGATCCACCGCATCCACGTGCCAGGAGGCTGCCGATACGGCGATCGCGATCCCGATGCAGCCTGTGCCGCAGCCCAGATCGACGCACTTGAGTTCGGTCGCTCCATCTGCCACGACGAGACCCAACTCCACCAGCAGCTCGGTCTCTGGCCGTGGAATCAGCACTCCTTCCCTGACCTCGAAGGTCAGTCCGTAAAACTCCTTTCGACCGAGGATGTAAGCCAAGGGACGTCCCTGGGACCGACTGCGAAGGAGCGGGCGGATTCGGTCGAGCTCCGACTCCTCGAGCGGGCGCTCGAACTGGAGATAGAGATCGAGCCTGGAGAGCCCGAGGCCACTGCCGAGCAGTAGCTCAGCCTCTAGGCGAGGCTGGGAGATCCCCACCGCACTCAGCGCCCTCGTCGTGCGTCTCAGGACCTCGAGCAGCGAAAGCCTGGAGTCGGTGCGTCCGGTGTCACTCGTCAAATCCTTCTCCGTCGCATTCAAGGAGCGCTCCACCTCAACAACCTATTACACGTCCGTTACAGGATCGGATGGGTATATGACGCGCCGTACGGCTATTCTTCGCCTACGCTCATGCGAAATCAGATGCCTGCTCCAGTATCGGAGCGCGAGTCCAGGGCCGGTCGGGCCCCGCTCTTCGACGCGCCGACATCGAAGCGAATGCGTGTACCACGAGTAGCTCACACGCTGAGTTTGTCCACGACGACGCTTCGAAGGACGTACCGGTGAGGTTTCACCTGCCCCGCCTAGATAGTAGCGAGGTCGGGAGATCCCTCGACAGCTCGGTGGGGGCTTCGCCTCGGCGGAAAGACTCGAACGCCAAGCGTGCCGCCCCTCGGTTGAGCCACATTCGGGGCCAGTCATTGGCCGAGTTTGCGATCATCGCGCCCCTTTTTTTCTTCCTCTTCTTCACCGTCATTAACGGAGGCCTGTTCCTCTTCGTTCGAAACTCCGTGCAGCACGCCGCCAACGCGGGAGCGGCCGAAATCGCGGCCGAGGGCGACACGCCGGCCGACGGGGACCAGATCGCAATTCAAGCGATGAACCTGGCCGGACTCAGCAACACGGTGCTGACAACAGTGACTTCAATCACGCTGCAGAGGGAGGATCCGGGCACCGTCGGTTCCGGCACCTACACCCCCGACACCAGCTGCGGCTCCAGTGGCTCGAGCGCGTGCCTCGATACCTACACCGCTGCCGACGGCGTTCCCACCAACTCTCCCTGCAACCTGACCGGGACAGCGACGTCGACGCCGCCCCTCTGCATCTTCCCCAGCCCGACCGAAATCTGGACACCCTCCGACCGCAATGTCGGGCAGGGCCAGGGGCTAGCCGCGAGCCCCGACTACGCACTACTAACCGTGAACTACAAGTTCACCGCAATCGGTGGGTTCGCGTCATTCACTGAAACCGCGACCGTTCTCTTCCGACTTGAGCCTCAGGTCGGAGGGTGACTCGCCATGCCCAGCGAGGGCAGTCGATCATCGAACTGGCGATCATCCTGCCAGTGTTGCTTTTCGTATTCCTTGGTGCCTGGACCGGAGCGGCCTTGATCGCCAACAACGACACCGCGACCCAGGCTACCTCCTACGGAGCCCAAATCGCTGCCAGCATAGGCAACGTGCAATGCACCTCTTCCACGACTTGCACTGCGGCCTACGCCTGCCAGACTTCGTGGAACGACCCTTGTGCCGCCGACGCTGAGATAATCGCTGCGGTCACGCCAACCCTCGACAAGCAGCTGTCCAACTCCGCGGTAGACGAGATCGACATCTACCGACCGCAGTCATGCGGCGCGCTAAACCCTTCGCCCAGCACCACTCCGCCGCCCTGCCCAGCGAGCCCTAACGGCGCGCTGGTGTGGCCCTCCGGGGGCAGATATTCTTCGTCCGACAATGTCACGTGCGGCTCGGGCGGCCTTTGCGTCGACGTGTACGAGTACTGCGGCACGACCTTCACCTGGGACCTGGTCGATGGACAAGGCACCCGAACGGGGTCAGGCAGCTGCACCACTGGCGGAGTCGCCCCTTACACCCTGGACCTGCGAGTACAGGCTCATCCCGCCGAAGCAAGCATCGGAGTCGCAGTAACGTTCCAATTCAGTTCTCCTGGGCTCAAGTTCTTCTCGCAGACGGATACTCAATACACCGCCCTTACCTTCCCCCCTCAGGAGAACTGA
>DATKSR010000157.1:0-34515 GCA_035531555.1 Candidatus Dormiibacterota bacterium | reverse complement strand
GTGGAAAGAGAGCGGGTGCCGTTCGACGGCCGACGACCACCGGCCGGAGCCGAAGCCGTTGGCCGTAGGGGCAGTGGCGTGGTAGGGGTGGCGGGCCGTTTGGGATCGCGGTGCGGCTTCGGGCAGCTCCCGATCGTGGTGGCAGGGCACCCTTGGGGTGGGTCGGATACTGGATTCCATGCGGTACGAGGGGTGCCGGTGTGGATCAACACTCCTCCAGCCGACCACGGCGCGGAATCGCTGGACTTGCGTCGGCACGGGCCGGTGCGAGGTGGTGGGGGCTTTCCTCTGGTCCCGGGTCATTCCTCCCCGGGATCGCCAGCGCGACGTCGCCCGCCCAGGAAAGTGTCAACGAAGTCCGGACTGGCGATCAGATCGGCCGGCGCACCCTCCATCTGACACCTGCCTCCGGTCAGAACGTACGTCCGATCCGAGATGGCCAACACGGCTCGGGCCCGCTGCTCGACGACCAGCACCGAGGCGCCGGTGGCGCTTAGCTGCCGTACGTGGTCGTCCAGGAGTGATTGGGCCAGCGCCGGCGCCAGGTTGGCCGTCGGCTCGTCGAGGATGAACGCTCTGGGCTCCAGCATCAGCACTCGGCCCATCGCCAGCATCTTGCGCTCGCCGCCCGAGAGCCGCCCCGCCTTACGCGAGAGCATCTTGGCGAGCTGCGGGAACACCTCCAACACGCGGGTGATCCGTGCCGGAACCTCGCGAACGGGAAGGAGGTATCCACCCATCTCCAGGTTCTCCCGCACCGTCAATGGCGCGAACACGTCATCGACCTGGGGCACGTAGCCCACTCCCGCCCGGGCCGCCGCGTCGGGACCCCAGTTGGTTACCTCCACCCCGTCCCAGATGACCTTTCCGGAGAGCACCTGGACCACTCCCACCAGTGCCTTGAGCAGGGTGCTCTTTCCGGAGCCGTTAGGCCCGACCACCGAGACCACCTCGCCCGGGGAGACCCGGATGGAGATCTCCTGGACGACGGGCCGCCCGGCGTAGCCGGCGGATACGAGCTCGGTCGCCAGGGCTGCCCCGCGGGGAGTGGTCCCGGGCGTTCCTGGTTCAGCCGACAAGATAGGCCTCCACGACCTCGGACTGGCCGCGCAACTCGGCCATGGTTCCCTCGGCTAGGACCCGGCCTTCGGCCATCACGATGACCGGCTCGCAGAACTCGTCCATGAAGGCCAGCTCGTGCTCGACCAAGAGGATGGTCATGCCGTCGGCACACAGGTTTTGAAGGCTCTTACCAATCTTGCGGGCCAGCGTGGGGTGGATCCCCGCCATGGGCTCATCGAGGAGGAGAAGTTCGGGCCGGGCCATCAAGGCCCGCATGATCTCCACCAGCCGGCGCTGCCCCCCGGACAGATTGCCGGCGTATGTATCGGCGTATTCGGTGAGGCCGAACTGATCCATCAACTCCTTTGCCTGGTCGATGGCCGTCGCCTCCTCCTTACCCCAAAAGCGGCGCCCCCTGAGAGCGCCCCAGAAGGTGTCGCCGCGCTGGTGCGGGACCGCCGCGAGCAAGTTCTCAACCACCGTGAGCCGCTTGAACTCACTCGCCAGCTGGAACGTGCGCACCAGCCCAGAGCGCGCCCGCAGGTAGGTGTGCTCACGAGTCACATCGTGACCCTGGTAGAGGATCCTTCCTTCGGTCGCCCTGACGGTCCCGGCCAGGGCTGACAGGAGCGTTGATTTGCCCGCCCCGTTGGGGCCGATCAGACCGGTTAGACGAGCCCGCTCGATGCGGATGCTGACCCCATCGACCGCCTGTACGCCACCGAAGCTGACCCCGACCTCTTCGGTGATCAGTATCGGCCCCTCTTCATTGACTGCCCCGCCGGATGAGGACAGCCGGCGGACGCTTGACGGCGGGCTCGGCGCCAAGGCCTCCGACCCACCCGCTCGGGCCGCCAGGGCCTTGGCGAAGATGCGTCGCCGTGGCTCGGGGATGATGCCCTGGGGGCGAAACCAGAGGAAGGCCACTATCAGCACTCCGACCGCCACCCACTGCAGGGCCGGGATCAGTCCAGGTGCCCCGATCGCCGGGATGAAGCGTGTGGCCTCCTCGAAGCCCAGCGGTACGAGGATGGCTCCCAGGATCGCTCCTTTGTGGTTGCCGGTCCCCCCGATGATGACCGCGGCGAACAGGACGATCGTCTCGGCGTAGCCCCAGGCCCCCGGGGACCACAGAGTGATGAATCCCACCAGGATTCCCCCGGAAAGCCCGGCGGCCATGCCCCCCACCACCAGCATCGCGGTGCGCAGGCTCAGCAGGTCCTTGCCTAGGGCGTCGGCGACCGGGCTGTTGTCGCGCATCGCCCGCAGGCTGCGACCGTAGGGAGACTCGGTCAGGCGGCGAAAGAGGAAGTAAATCGCGACCGCGATCAGCACGCCGACCACCCCATAGACCCACTGGTAGGTCTGGCTCTGCGGATTGACTACGTTCTGCAGGGGTTGGGGGACGAGGGAGAGCCCAGCCGCCCCGTTGAAGAGGGGAACGAAGTTGTTCACTAGGAGGTTGGCCATGACCGCCGTGACCAGCAGTCCGATTGCCGCCACCTGCCCGGTGAGCCTCCTCCCGACCAGCAGCGTGAAGGGCAGGGCTACCAGTCCGCCCACCAGCGCGGCCCCGATCCAGGGGAGAGGGAACGGCAAACCCAAGCCGCCGATGTAGGCCTGGAACCCGCCGTTGGCGTGATCAGATGGCAGGGAAAGTACTGCCGCGGTGTAGGCCCCGGCCGCCTGAAAGATGATGTAGCCGAAGTTGCTGACTCCGCCCACGCCGAACTGCATCGAGAGACCGAGGCAGGCGATCGCGTCGACGCCTCCGTACACCAAGAGGTTAGCCAGGTAGAAGAGAGTGCCCTGGCTCATGAAGGACTCTCCGACTGGGCTGCGTCCTGCGGACGGCGCGCTCTTTGTCGTGTGTCGAAAGTTGAATCCATGGCGTCAGCCAATTGCCCCGGCGTTGAAGATTCCGCGCGGCCGCACCGCCAAGACCACGAGGAGAATTACGAAGGCCGAAACGTATTTGTAGTCCGAGGTGATGAACACGGCGCTGACCTCGGTGGCGACCCCGATCACGAGTGCACCGAGCATCGCTCCATACGGCTGGCCTGGCCCCCCGAGAAACACGGCGGCGAGGATCAGGACCAGAAAGAGGTCCGCGCTGGTAGCCCCAAAACTACCGGAATTGATGGCGAAAACCGTGCCGGCGACACCACAAAGGGCACCGGTGATGAGGCAGGCGAGAGTCACCACCCGGTCGGTTCGGATGCCGCAGTTGCGCGCCAGCGTCCGGTCGGCGGCGGTGGCCCGCATGGCCTTCCCAAAGCGGGTGTAGCGCAGCAGCAGGTGCAGGCCGACCATGAAGACCAGACTCAGCGCGATGATTATCAGTTGCACGCCGGTGAGGATCAGGCCCGCCGCCGAGTACGTGGCGCCCTGACCCATGGTGTAGGAGACGTTCGCCGGCCCTTCGATCGCCTGGACCGCAAATTCGATGATCAGCAGAATGCCCAGCGAAACTATGACTACTGCAGTAGGCGACGTACCGCGTCGTTGAAACGGCGCGTAGATGTATTTGTTAATGACCAGCGAGATGATGCCGCCAGCCAGCGCCGCAGCGACCATCGCCAACCACACCGACTGTCCGGTCTGGTTGATGAGGTAGGCGAGGTAGGCGCAGGCGATCATCACCGACGCGTAGGCCAGATTGAGCACGTCGGTGACCCCGAACTGCACGGTGAAACCAACGGCGGCGATCGCCAGCACCGATGCGGTGACGATCCCGAATCCGATGGAGGCTATGAAGAGGCTCATGTGGAGAAGAAGTTCCCTGGCCCGCAGTGGACCGGGTGGGGCGGCAGTCGCCCCACCCGGTCTGGATTCAACTGTGGTTTTCGGCTACTGGACTGCCCGGTAGTCGGCTGTGGTGATCCCGCCCACCACGGTGACCGCGCCGCTGGCCTTGTAGCCGTCGATCTGGAAAATGCCCGGGGAATCGTGGTAGCTGTCGAAGCTGGTTGGGCCCCCGGGACCGATGTAGCGGATGGCCTTTCCAGCGGCGAGGTCAGCCTTGCCTTGGGCGAAGCTGTTCACCACGACCGCGCCCTTCACGCCGTCGCCGATCTTCAGGATGTCCGGCTTGTAGGCGCTGGGGACCGTGCTCTTGGCCATGATCATGGCCAAGGCGGCGAGGTTCATTCCGTCAAAGAGGTGGACCGCACCAGGGCCGGAGAGCAGGGTTTGGAGGCTGCCGGCGTCATCGGCGGTGACCTGGGACTTGACCGCCTGCATGGCGTCGTTGAACGGTGTGAATTCGGGTCCAGCGGTGGCCGTGACCAAGTTGTCAGCGACGTAGTACTTGGCCAGCGTCTTTTTGCCGATCGCCGCTCCCACTGACGAGAACCACGACGGGTCGATGGTCGCCGAGGTGCCGATGACCGGGATCATCTTCCCGTGATTTAGTTGCTTTACCTCAGAGAGGAAGGTTGCTTCAGCTGACCCCAGGGCTTCGGTGAGGATCACGTCCGGATGGCTCTGCACAACCTGCTCGGCCTCGGTCCGGAAGGTGTTTGCGGTCAGGTCCAAGGTCACGTTGGCGGTGAGCTTCAGACCCGCCGCTTTGACGGACTTGATGGCGGGATTGACGAAGGTCTGCGACCCGATGTCGTTTCCGAACGCCAGCGCAATCTTCTTGTAGTGCTTGGTGTATTTGGCGATGGCGACCATGGCGTAGGACTCAGCCAGGTCAGGGGGCACCAGGCGGAAGAAGTACGGGTAGTGCACGTGATCGAACTCGGATTGTCCGGTCATACAGAACGCCACCATCTTGTGCGAGTTGATGATCGGAACCACCGATGCAGCCTCGTCCGAGGTGCAACCGATCACCATGGCGAGGTTGGGCGTGGTCGCGAACATTTGGTTGGCTGCCGGCACGGCGTCGGCCGGATCGCCTCTGGTGTCGAAGTTGGCACAGCTCAACTGCTGGCCAAGCACCCCTCCGTCCTTGTTCATGGCGGTGATAGCTGCCAGGCAGGAGGCTGCGTAGTACCCGCCCAGGGCGGCGTCGGGTCCGGTGAATGGGGCGAGGTCCGCGATCACCAACGGTCCGCTGGCGGCGGACACCGGGGCGAAGGCGATGGCTCCGCTGGTGGCAGCGGCCGCCACCCCCATGGCCACGGCCACCGCAGCGGCACTTAGCCGCCGTCGCCTCGCTGGCCGTCGCTGGCCGTCCTCATCGGAACCGGCATTCGGTGACGACAATCGGTTGCTGTCAGGTCGACGGTGAAGCCAAGTCATTGGGACCCTCCCCGATTACGGTGCTGTCGGTTCTACAGGCCCCGGCCGGACGAGGCGGCCGGTACCCATGTGCGCGATACCTGTTCGGGATCCTCGGCAACGACCCGGTTGCGGATCGTCCCGACCCCTTCGACCGTGATCTCGACGATGTCGCCGGGAACCAGCCACAGCGGCGGCTGGTGGCCCATGCCCACCCCTCCAGGGGTTCCGGTGGCGATCACATCTCCCGGTTGGAGTGTGGTGAAGGTGGAGAAGAACTCGATGGCCCGAGGGACGTTCACCAGCATCTGGGAGGTCCGGGCCGACTGCCTGACGTCGCCATTTACCGTGGTGGTGACTTGGACGTCAGCCACGTCGACCTCGTCGACCGTGACCAGCTCCGGTCCAAGCGGCATGGTGCCGTCGAAGTTCTTGCCGGGGGTCCACTGGGTGCCGGCCCGCTGCCAGTCTCTGGCTGAGGCGTCGTTGCAGACGACATACCCGGCGATCGCCTCAAGTGCGCGTTCGGCGGGGATGTAGCGACCGCCGCGGCCGATCACGATCCCCAACTCGCCCTCGTAGTCGAAGCATTCCGAAAGGACGGGCCGAATCAGGTCCGAGTACGGGCCGGTCAGACTGGGAGCGCCCCGCACAAAGCACTCGGGCCAGTTGGGCACCGTGCGCCCGGTCTCCAGGGCGTGCTCGCTGTAGTTGACGCCCAGGCACAGGATCCGTGGTGGCTCCGGGACTGCCGCCGCAAACTCGGACTCCTCGACCGGGCGCCCGTCGCGTGACTCGAGCGACCGGAGTTGCTCCCATGCGCCCGGGCCGGAGCGTAGCGCCCCGGCCATGGTGGCCAGATCGGAGTTCCCGGTCTCGGCCGCAGCATCGAGGTATCCCGAGCGGCCCCGGACGTGCAGCCGCAGCCCGTCGGCGGTCGTGATCGTTGCCAGCCTCATAAGAACGGTCAACCTCCCCTGGTCCGGCGGTGCCCCGCTGGAGTCTAGTCCAAGCCTTCCGGTGCGCGGTATCGCGCGCTTCCACCTGGGGCCGCCAACCCCACTCGGGGCCGTCGCGTGCCACGACCGCGGGTACCTTCCCGCGATATGTTCGTGGACCGTACACCACCGGCCGAGCCTCGTCAAGGGGTACGTGCATTCGTTTGCACCAATTCAGCTCGCGCCCTTCTCAACTTATCCGATTTCCCTCTCGACTAGAGTGAATCGCGGGCTACACTGCCCGGACGACGGGGTCGGCTGATGACGCCGCACGGCCTGCAAGCCGCCGTTCCCAGAGGCGCCTTCCCGTCGGGATCCGAGGAGTTTCCGGTGAATCAGAACGTGGTCGACCTGCTGGCGCGAGGCGACTCCAACCGCCCGGCCATCACCGTGCCGGACGGGCCGGCGCTCACGCACGCCCGGCTCCGCCAGCTGGTGGAGGAGGGCGCCGCGAAATTGGCGGAGTTGGGCGTTGCTTCGGGCGACCGGGTGGCCATGGCCCTGCCCAACGGGCCCGAGGCGATCGTGCTCTTCCTGGCGGCGGCGCTGGGCGCCACCGCCTGCCCGTTGAACCCCTCATATAAGGAGGACGAGTTCCGCTTCTATCTGGGCGACACCGGGGCACGGATCCTGCTAGTGCCCAATGGTGAGGGTCAGGCGGCCAGGCAGGCGCTCGCCGACGGTGGTGTGGTGATCGAGGTCGAGATCGACTCCCGCGGCCAGCTCCACATGGAGAGCGCCCAGCCGGGAGGGGCGGGCCGGACCGCAAGCAAGGCCACCACCGACGATGTGGCCCTGGTGCTGCACACCAGCGGGACCACCAGCCGGCCCAAGAGGGTCCCTCTCCGACACCGCAACCTGGCGGCTTCCGTGAGCCACATTATCGACCACTACCAACTGACCGAGGACGACGTTTCGCTCTGCGTCATGCCGCTGTTTCACGTTCACGGGCTGGTCGCGTCAGCCCTCTCCGCCCTAGGCGCCGGCGGCTCGGTGGTCACCCCTCGCAAGTTCACTCCACTCGGCTTCTGGGCTCTGGCCCGGGAGTATCAGCCGACCTGGTTCAGCGCCTCACCCACGCCTCACCGGATGGTCCTGATGCGGACCTCGGAGGACCGGCCCAATGGCAGTCAGCGACTGCGCTTCGTGCGCAGCTGCAGCTCGGCGCTGAGTCCGGGCCAGTTGGCCGAGATGGAGTTGCGCTACGGGGTACCGGTTCTGGAGGCCTACGGGATGACCGAGGCCAGCCACCAGATGTCATCCAACCCGCTGCCGCCCGAAAAGCGACGACCGGGTTCAGTTGGCCGGGGAACCGGAGTCGAGATTGCCACCATGGCCGACGACGGCCAGCTGCTGCCGGTCGGTACCCCGGGAGAGGTGGTGATCCGAGGTGCCAACGTGATCGACGGCTACGAGGCCAACCCTGAGGCCAACGCCTCCTCCTTCACAAACGGGTGGTTCCGCACCGGCGACCTCGGGGTCCTGGACGGCGAGGGCTACCTCACCCTCTCGGGACGGCTCAAGGAGCTGATCAACCGGGGCGGGGAGAAGATCGCCCCGTTGGAGGTCGATGGGGTACTGGAAGCCCACCCGGCAGTGGCGGAGGCGGTCTGCTTCGGGGTTCCCCATCCGACCTGGGGCGAGGAGGTGGCGGCAGCCGTGGTGTTGAGCTCGCCCATCGACCAGAAGGCACTGCTGGCCTACTGCCGGGAGCACTTGGCGGAGTTCAAGGTACCCAGTCACCTCCACATCGTGGACGCGATCCCTCGCACCGTGACCGGGAAGGTCCAGCGACGCTTCGTGGCGGAGGCCTTCGCACCAAAGTGATCCGGATTTGAAATTCGTCGTCCTAGGCGCCGGGGCGACGGGCGGGCTCCTGGGCGCGCACCTGGCGCGGGCGGGGGAGGAGATCACCCTGATCGCCAGGGGGCCTCATCTCGAGGCGATGCGTCGAAACGGTCTTCGGGTGACCGGTGTGACCGGCGACTTCACCGTGCACCCGGAGTGCACGGATGACCTGACTCCCCTCGGTTCCGCGGACGTGGTGTTCATCGCGGTCAAGGCGCATAGCCTGCCGCCTCTGGCCGAGCGAGTGGGCGCGGCCCTGGGGCGCGATACCAATGTGTTCAGTGCGCAGAATGGGATCCCCTGGTGGTTCTTTGAACACTTCGGCGGGCCCTGGGAGGGAACCCGGCTCGAGGCGGTGGACCCGGGTGGAGTGATCTCTCAGAACATCTCCTCGACCCGGGTCGTCGGCTGCATCGTCTACCCGGCCGCCAGGATTGCGGAGTCGGGGTTGATCGAACATCTGGAAGGCAATCGCATCAGCCTGGGTGAGCTGGACGGGCGACCCTCTGCCAGAACCGAGGAGGTCTCGGCGGCGCTGACCAGAGCTGGCTTCAAGGCACCTGTCCAGCCGAGGATCCGTCCCGAGCTCTGGCTCAAGCTGCTGGGCAACGCCAGCTTCAATCCGATCTCGGCGTTGACCGGGGCCACCCTGGAGGAGATCACCTCCGACGAGGCCGGCCTGGCGTTGGTCAGAGCGGTGATGGCAGAGGTGGAACTGATCGGGAGAGAGCTCGGGATAGAGATTCCGGTCGGAATCGAGAAGCGAATCCAGGGGGCAGCCAAAGTCGGGGGGCACAAGACCTCGATGCTCCAGGACGTGGAGGCGGGGCGGCCCCTGGAGCTGGGCGCCACGGTCGGAGCCCTGGTCGAGCTGGCCGGGCGGATCGACCTGCAGGTCCCCCATCTACGGGCCCTCTACGCCTGCGCCAATCTGTTGGACCAGCACCTGCGACCCCTACCAAGGCCGACCCCGGAGGCACCGGTCGAGTGAGTTGACACGACCCGGTGGCTTCCCCGCCTGCACCTGACCGTCTGGGGAGCGGAGGATCATGTGACCACGGTTGTCGGAGTGGAACCGGAAGGAGAGAGCGGGATGCAGGCGCGGAAATTTCAGATCAACACAGCCGATGGCCGTCGGTTGGATGTGGTCGACTGCGGCGAGGTGGGTAACCCGGCGGTGGTGGTCCACCACGGCACCCCGGGGGCGAGGGGACTCTTCGGCGGGTGGGTGGACGACGCTGAGAGGAAGGGCATTCGCCTGATCGGCTACTCCAGGCCCGGGTATGGAGCCTCCACCCGTTCACCAGGCCGGCCAGTCAGGGATGCTGCCGACGACGTGGCCGCGATCGCGGAGAAACTCAACCTGACCAGGCTCGCCACCTGGGGATACTCGGGCGGCGGTCCGCACGCCCTCAGCTGCGCTGCCCGGCTGCCCGAACTTGTGGTGGCAGCCTCCACGATCGCTTCGGTGGCTCCCTACGGCGCGGAGGGGCTCGACTTCCTGGCTGGCATGGGCGAGGGCAATGTCGAGGAGTTCGAATCGATCCTGGCGGGCGAGGCAGTGACCCGTCCCCCGCATGAGGCCGCTGTCGCGGCCATGCCCTCCACGGTCGAGGCGGTGATCGAGGATATGGCGTCGGTCCTGTCGCCTCCCGATCGCGCCGCGATGCGCGAGCACCTGGGCGAGTGGATGATCACCCTCTTTGGCGAAGCGTTTTCGCACGGTGCGGACGGCTGGATCGACGACGATCTGGCTTTCGTTGAGCCCTGGGGATTCGAGCTGTCCGAGATCCGGGTACCGCTCCAGCTCTGGCAGGGCCAGCACGACCTCATGGTGCCTTTGGGTCACGGCGAGTGGCTGGCCGCGCACCTGCCCAGGGCCGAGTGGTACTACCTCCCCGACTCCGGACATCTGACCCTTCTGGTCGACCAGGTGCCCCAGATCCACCAGTGGCTGCTGGAACGCTTCTGAGCACTAGGAGGTGGGACTGATGGTAAGACCGCTGGCGCCGACCGATTTCCCGTCCTGGAGCCAGCTTTGGGGGGCCTACCTCCGATTCTACCGAGCGGAGATCGACGACCAGGTCACGCGGGCCAGCTTCGACCGGCTCGCCAGTGGGGCCGGTCCGGTGGCGGGCCTGGTGGCGGTCGACGATAAGGGGCAGATGTGGGGCTTCGTTCACCTGGTCTTTCACCCTTCGACCTGGTCCGCCACCGACCGCTGCTACGTGGAGGACCTGTACGTGGACCCCGAAGCCAGGGGTAGGGGGCAGGCTCGGGAGCTGCTAGAAGCCGCTTTCCGAGAGGCCGATCGGCGGGAAGCCGGGAGCACCTACTGGGAGACCCAGGAGTTCAACGCCCCGGCCCGCTCCCTCTACGACCAGGTTGCTCACCGAACGTCATTCGTCGTCTACGAGCGGTGAGTCGTCCGAGCTGACTCAAGCCCTACCGGGGCCGGTGGATCAGCTTCGAGCCGGACTCGAACCGTAGGCGTACTCGCTGTCGGCATAGCGCGTCCCGGAGAATGCCCCGGGCGGCACCAGTGCGCTGAGCCGCTCCATCTCCGCGGGAGCGAGGGACACCCACGCCGCACCGGCGTTCTCTTCCAGATTGGTTCGGTGCTTGGTGCCCGGGATCGGCACCACATCCTCACCCTGTCCCAACAGCCAGGCCAGCGCCAGCTGGGCCGGGCTGACTCCGCGTTCCTGGGGCAGCTGCTCCACCAGCCGAACCAACTCCAGGTTCCGCTCGAAGTTCTCCCCCTGGAACCGGGGGTTGTCCCGGCGAAAGTCGTCGGCGCCGAAGTCCTGGGGGTCGCGGATCTTTCCGGTCAGAAACCCTCTTCCCAGGGGGCTGTAGGGGACTAGGCCGATTCCCAGCCGACGCGCGGTGGCCAGCACGTCGGCCTCGATCTCCCTGGTCCAGAGCGACCACTCGCTCTGAAGTGCGCTGATCGGGTGGGTGGCTGCCGCCCGCTCGAGAGAATCGGAGCTTGCCTCGGATAGTCCCAGAAAGCGCACCTTGCCGGCTTGGACCAGCTCCGCCATCGCTCCGACCGTGTCCTCGATCGGGACTTCGGCATCGACTCGGTGCTGATAGTACAGGTCGATGTGGTCGGTGTTGAGCCGTTGCAGGGACTCCTCACAGCAGGACCGGACGTACTCCGGCCGGCCGCTGATGCCACCTGCCATGGCGCCATCCCGGAGGACCCCGAACTTGGTGGCCAGGACGACTCGGTCCCGCCTCCCCTCGAGGGCGCGGCCCAGCAGTTTTTCGTTGTGCCCCTCCCCGTAGGCGTTGGCCGTGTCAAGGAAGCAGATCCCGAGCTCCAAGGCTCGGTCGATCGTCGCCAGCGACTCCGTCTCGTCGGCGGACCCGTACGCCTGAGACATGCCCATGCAGCCGAGCCCGATCGCGGAGACCACCAGTCCCTGGGAGCCGAGCCGGCGCTTCGGGAAATCTTCCTTGGTCACAGCGACCAATCTAAGCCGACACCCGCCGGCTCCTGTGGTCCGATCTCGCTTGCCGGGATCGGCGGACGCTCCACTAGCATCGTTTTGATGGCCACTGGAGAGTCCGACCCGGCTCTACCGTCGAACTGCGGAGGCGGCTGACCGGTGCCATCCATGAATGGCATCGCCCGGGCGGCGATTCTGGGGGCTGCGCAGAACCGCCTCACCGAAGCCTTCATGAGACGGTACGGAATGCGGCTGGGGGCCTCCCGGTTCGTGGCCGGCGAAACCCTCGACCAAGATGTTCAGCTGATCCGAAGACTCAACGCGCAGGGCTTCAAATGCAACGCCACCGAGCTCGGGGAGTCGGTGGGCACCGAGGCCGAGGCGGCCCTGGCGGTCGAGGCCTACGAAAGGCTGCTTAGGCGCCTTGCCTCGGAGCAGTTGAATGCCAACGCCGCCATCAAGCTGACGCTGTTAGGACTCGACCTCGATGAGGAGCTCGCGGTCAGCAATATGTCCGTGCTCTTGGAGGTGGCCCGGAGCCTGGGACTCTTCATGAGGATCGACATGGAGGACTCCGCCCACGTGGAGGCCACCCTGAGCAGCTTCCGCAAGCTTCGGAAGCGGGGCTTCGAGAACGTCGGGGCGGTGCTGCAGTCCTGCCTCCGCCGGACCGAGGCCGACCTCGAGTCCCTGCTTCCGCTCAAGCCCAGCCTGAGACTGGTAAAAGGGGCCTACCGGGAGAGCCGGGAAGTCGCGTTCCCCGACAAAGCCGAGGTGGACCGGAACTACGTCCGGCTCATGGAGCGCTCTCTCGAGGCGGGAGGGTACACGGCGATTGCCACCCACGACGACCGGATGATCGAGAACGCCATCAGCTTCACCGAGCAACACCAGATAGGACGAGACCGCTTCGAGTTCCAGATGCTCTACGGGGTCCGTCCCCAGCTTCAGCGCGACCTGCTCAAGCGGGGCTTCACGGTGCTGGTGGCGACCTCTTACGGCACTCACTGGTATCCCTTCTTCATGCGACGGTTGGCGGAACGTCCTGCCAATCTGCTCTTCCTGGCCCGCAATCTGGTGCGCCGCTAGCCCCGCGGACCTGAACCGAGGGCTGGCGGAGCGCGAATCCACACGTCGATCCGACAAGGAGGACCTCCGATGTCCCTGGCACCCTTCCGCAACGAGCCAACGGTCGACTTCTCGGCTGCTGCCAACCGCACCGTCTTCGCGGACGCCCTGGCCGGCGTGCGCGCCAGGCTCGGACGGGATTACCCGCTGGTGATCGGTGGGAAGCGGGTGGAGACCCCGGAGCTGGTTCAGTCCTACAACCCGGCCCACCCCGAGCAGGTGATCGGTCGCCACGCGGCGGGTCGGACGGAGGACGTGGAGAGGGCGGTTGTGTCTGGCTGGGAGGCCTTCCCCGGGTGGTCCAGGACTCCGGTCGGGGAGCGGGCGGCCCTCCTCCTGCGCGCGGCCGAAGTTGTGCGCCGCCGGCGCGCGGAGCTGGCGGCACTGATGGTCTACGAGGTCGGCAAGGCCTGGGACGAGGCGGACGGCGAGGTCTCAGAGGTCGTCGACCTGATGGAGTGGTACGCCCGCCAGGCGTTGGAGTTGAGCAGCCGGGACACGATGGCTCACTGGCCGGGCGAGATCACCGAGTTCCGCTACCTGCCGCTCGGGGTCGGGGCGGTGATCTCTCCCTGGAATTTTCCCCTGGCCCTAGCCACCGGGATGATGACGGCCGCGGTGGTGGCCGGGAACTGCGTCATCTTGAAGCCGGCCGAGACCTCGAGCACGACCGCCGCCTGGCTGGTGGAGATCTTCTTCGAGCTGGGGCTGCCGCCTGGGGTCATCAACCTGTTGACCGGGCGCGGCGCGGTGATCGGCGAGGCGCTGGTCGACCACCCGCAGATCCGCTTTGTGGCGTTCACCGGCTCCCGAGAGGTTGGGGTGCGCATCTATGAGAGAGCCTCCAAAGTCCATCCCAGTCAGGTGTGGTTGAAGCGAGTGCAGCTGGAGATGGGGGGCAAGAACGCGGTGGTGGTGGACGAGACCGCCGACCCCGAACTGGCCGCTCAGGCGATCACCGCCTCGGCCTTTGGGTTCCAGGGCCAGAAGTGCTCGGCGGGTTCCAGGGCGGTACTGGTCGATTCCGCCTACGACGAGGTGCTGGGTCGGGTCCTGGATCTGGCCGCTCGACTCAGGGTTGGCGACCCGATCGACCCGGAGGTGACGGTGGGCCCGGTGATCGACGGCGCCGCCGAGGAGAAGATCCTCGATTACCTTCAACTGGGCAAGGGAGAGGGCGAGCTGCTCCTGGGAGGCAGCCGCGGACCCGGTGATGGCCACCTCATCGAGCCGACCATCTTCGGCGGGGTCGCACCTGACGCCAGGATCGCCCAGGAGGAGATCTTCGGTCCGGTCCTCTCAGTGATCCGGGCCCGGGACTTCGAGCATGGACTGGAGATCGCCAACGGCACGGATTACGGCCTCTCCGGCTCCTACTTCAGCCGGGATCCTGGGCGGATCGCGGTCGCCAAGGAACGGTTCCACGTGGGCAACCTCTACCTCAACCGCCGCTCCACCGGTGCCTATATGGGAGTACACCCCTTCGGCGGCTTCAACATGAGCGGCACCGACACCAAGGCAGGAGGACCTGACTATCTGCTCTTTTTCGTCCAGGGCCAGAGCGTGGCCGAGCGACTCTGAGCCACATTCGAGTCCGGGTTTATCGACACGCCTGAATCACGACGGGCGAGGGTCAACGCGATGGAAGTGCCCCCTACTGATCAGCAGGTGTGGCTCGAGGCGTTTCAGTTCCTGACGCGTTTGGTGGATAGTCATGGCGAAGTCCTCCCCCTGGACGCCATGCGCCAAGATTTCGATTTCCGGGGGCGCCGGGTTCCGCTGCTAGGCCCGCAGGGAATCTTCAAGCCCGCCGTGCTCGACTGGCCGTTGAGCATCACGACGGTCCCTGTGGTCCACGGCCGTGCGCGGCCGTACGACGACGGGCTGGGTGGGTCAGGGTTTTTGCAGTACCGCTACCGCGGCGGCGCCGCCGGTTATCGCGACAACCGCGGCCTGTGCGGGAGGTCATGCGCCGCCGCCTTCCGCTGATCTACTTCTACGGTGGGGAGCCGGGTCGCTACCTGCCCCAATGGCCAGTGTTCATCTTTGATGACAAACCGCAAGAACTGAGCTTCACGGTAGCGGTCGATGATCTGCTCGACCGCGACAGCGCCAGCGAGGACGCCTGAGCTGCCTGATGCCGCCCGCCGCGCTTACGTGACGCGGCTGGCGCGACAGCGTCTGCATCAAGCCGCCCTCCGCTTTCGTGTGTTCCGTGCTTACCAAAACTCATGCGCCATGTGCAAGCTGCATCACACCGACCTGATGGACGCAGCGCACATCGTTCCAGATCGGGATCCGCGGGGTGAACCGGTGACCTCAAACGGCCTGGCTCTCTGCAAACTTCATCACGTCGCATTCGACCGCAATATTCTCGGCACCCGTCCAGATTCGGTCCTCGAGATTCGCCACGACGTGCTCGACGACGTCGATGGGCCTATGCTGCGCCACGAGCTGCAGGAACTGAACGGGAGACCACTGCTGGTGGTGCCGCGGGCCAAGCCTGACCGTCCCGACCCAGAATTCCTCCATGTACGGTACGAGGTATTCCGTCGATCTGGATGACGTCTAGAGATACCCCATGGAAAGGTTGTCGACACGAGGCACGGGAGCGACGCCGCCAAGCGCGGTGAGAGCCCGGTGGTAGTTGTGGGGGTGGAACCGGTGAGCTGTGCACGGTCGGTGACCGATTCAAGCTGACTCCGCCCGATACCGACGCACCACCAACGGTGGCGGCAGCAAACGGTGACCCAACCATTCCGCGAGCTGATGCCCTTCCCGCCACGACCAAGTGACCTTGCCTCAAGAGAGCTGCGGTGCACCGCAGCCGCACTCATTTGCTGAACCGCCTGCACAGCCTTCACGCAGAGCTCCAAATCCCGCTCTGGTGAGGCCCGTCGTTGCTAAGAGCAGGCTGGCGCGGAAACGGTCATGAGTTGCGTTGTCCAACCCAGAACCTGGGGCAGCTTATGGTGGTCCTGCGGCACGAAGATGACCGCCTGGTATAGGTATTGCGCGGTGACGGAGGCGTACGAGACACCCGCGGGTGCTAGCGCCAAAAGCTGATTGTTTTCGGACGTAGCCGTCTGAATGCAGTTGCCGGATTGAGTCGGTTGGGACTCGTCATGCTCATCGATCGAACCGAACTCCAAGGTGCCTCCGCGCACGGACACGGTGGTGACCGGCGTGGAGTCGACCGCATAGGAGACGCTGTAGCCAACCCCGCCGCTCAGGGCTGTCGCGGTTTCCTGCTTCGTCGTGGCCAGGTACTTGGAGGTCAGCTGACCGGGAGCGAAGCGCTCCTTGGCTCCGCCCAGGTATTTGGCCCAGTCGGAGAACTCGGCATTGCTTCCTCCACTCTTGGTCACCGCATTCTTGGCTGAGAGCCCAGGCAGCACTGCACCCTTCTCGATGAAGGGCTCGTAGAGGACCCGCCACGGCTTGGACTGGCTGTCCTTGCGCAGGACCAAGTACTGGGTCTGGGCGGCTACTGGCGTCGCTCCAGCGACTGCAGGCCACTTGATCTGCGCCAAGAACTCGGCCGGCGGATGGCTAGCGCCGGAGAGTGAGATCGACACGTCCCCGTCAGTGGGGATCGGCGGCGAGGTTTCACTGGTCGCCCCTGCTTTAGTGAGCAGGGAGTAGGTGTGATCATCCATGGTGGCGGAGATCCCCTCCTCCAGAGTGTTGAGCAACGAGCTATCGAGACTGCTGTTCGCTTGCTGATTGCTTTTGTAGTACTGGACCACCACCTTGGTGGCTTGACTGCTGGTGAGGCGGGTAGTGGTTCCAGCTGCGCTGAGCAGGAGAACCAGCAGGACACCGGTCCCAGCGATCGCCAGAGCTCGCAGTCGTGAACCGGTCACCGGAACCTCCCTCATATCGATTCCCCCTCTAGCCGAGCCAGCTTCGGGCAGGTCGGCGCGAGGGTACCTGGGCCCGTCCTAGGCCTTCGAACTGTACCCCGCGGCCGCTTGACTCGATCCCTTAGACCGGCTCGTGACCCCTATTGGAACGCCCCTGACAGCCTGCTCTCCAGCGCCGAGAGCCTTCTCGGCTGCCACTTCCGGAATCATTCCAGCGGCCGCTTGGATTTTCCTTGGACGAGCGACCGGATTTTCACCTGCACACCTAGACTGCCCAACACAAGGCGGGCCTCGCCGGGAGCTGTGAAATTGGAGATGCGGATTCTCGGCGCGCTCGAGGTGGAGGGGGTCGACAAGGTCGAGCTGGGCGGCCTGCGCCAGCAGAGCGTCCTGCTCCTGCTGGCGCTCAATCGGGAGAGCTGGGTTTCCCGAGATAGGATCGTGGGCGGGGTCTGGAATGAGCCGCCGGCGAGCGCGGTCTCGACGCTGCAGGGGTACATCTCCCACCTCAGGACGGCATTGGAGAACTCGCCCCTCCAGCTCGAGTCTCGCCAAGCGGAGTACTCCCTTCAGGGTGCAGAGCTGATGCTGGACGCCGACCGCTTCGAGGCGGCCACGGTGTCGGCGAGCCGCTGGCTGACCGACGGAACCCAACCAGCGCTCCGCAGTGCCATGGCGGAACTCGCGACGGCTCTCGATCTCTGGCGCGGTCCGGCTCTTGAGGGATTCCGCGACCAGCCCTTCGCGGCGCCGGAGGCTTCGCGCCTGGACGCCCTGCGCGTGCGAGCTCAGACCGACCAGCTTCGGGCCGCGATTGCGCTGGGTGAGCACAGTCTGGCGCTGCCTCAGCTGGAGGCGCTGGTTCGGCTCCAGCCATTTGACGAGGAGCTACGGGCTCTCCAAGTCGTGGCGCTCTACCGCAGTGGACGCCAGGTGGATGCGCTGGCGGCGTACCGACGCTACCGACGTCAGCTCTCCAGGGAGATGGCCCTTGAGCCGGGACCACAACTTCGCGAGTTGGAGCGCGCCGTCCTCAAGCAGGACGCCCGGCTCCTCAGCCCAAGCTGGGCCGGATCTCTGAGTTCGCGCACCGGGCATGATGAGCCGGCCGCAGCCCCAGCGGTGCCTGCCTCGTCCCCGGGCCTGCCCGCTTGGACCACCTCGTTTGTGGGCCGCGAGGCCGAGCTGCAGGCCCTGGCGGTGATGCTGGAGGCGCGACGGATGGTGACGATCACCGGCGCCGGCGGCAGCGGCAAGACCCGCCTGGCCGTGGCAGCCGCCGAGCTTCGTCCCCCCGCGCAGGGTGCTGCGGTCTTCGTTGAGGTCGGCCGGCTGACCGAGGCTTCGCGGCTGGTGGGAGCGGTGGCCGCCGCCTTCCAGGCGGAAGGTCCGGCGGTAAGCGCGGCTGAGTTGTCGCGGGCCCTCGCGGATGAATCGACGCTCATCATCCTGGACGGCTGCGAGCACCTGACGGCGGCGGTCAGTGCCCTCTGCGACACCCTGCTCCGGGGCTCGCGGCGACTCCGGTTGTTGGCCACCAGTCGTCAGCCTCTGGAGGTGGAGGGCGAACGCCTCTTCGACCTACCCCCAATGAGCGTGGGTATCGAGCGCGGAATCCCAGCTGACCCGCTCTCCCGTGGAGACGCCGTCGAACTCTTCCTCGATCGGGCCCAGCTTCCGTCCGGCACGGAGGGGCTGCGTGGCGACGATCTCGACCTGATCTCGGCGATCTGTCGGCGACTGGAAGGACTGCCGCTGGCGATCGAATTGGCGGCGGTGAGCGCTCGCTCGCTCGCTCTTCCCGACCTGCTGGAGCGCTTGGCAAGCCGGATCTCGGCTCTGGACGACGAGGGGGGAAGGGATCAGCACAGTCAACAGACCCTGATGGGGACTTTCGACTGGAGCTACCGGCTGCTCACCTCCGACCAGCAGCTGGTGCTGCGCCGGCTGGGAGTCTTCCGGGGCCCGTTCGACATCCTGTCCGTCGAGGCGGTTCTGGTCGGTGGTTTCGCCCCCGGCGACGAGGTGGCAGGCCTCCTGGCCCAGTTGGTAAGCCGCTCGCTGGTGGCTCGCCGCCCCGGTCCGACGGTCCGCCAGTACGTTCTGTTGGAGGCCACCCGAGAGTTCGCTCTCTACCGGGCCGAGGAAGCGGACGAGCTGGCCTTGGCGCGCTCCCGGCACGCCGCGCTGTTCTTCGAATTCGGTACCGCCGCCGCCGGAGCTCTCGACGGTCCGGCGGCGCCACGCTGGATCGCTCAGTTCGACCTGGCCGAGCAAGACGTGGTGGCGGCGGCGGATGAGCTTCGCCGGGCAGGAGAGCTGGAGGATGCCGCTCTGCTCGACCTGGCGGTGGCCAGCTACGCGCTTGGTCGCTACCGCCTGGCGCAGATCCGCGAGCGGCTAGCCCCTCTCGGTACAGACAGCCGACTCTCCCCGGCAACTCGCGTGGAGGCGATCCGCCGCCAGGGCCAGGCGGAGTTCCTGGCCGATGACTTTGAAGCGGCCGGGGTCACCTTCACCGTCGCTGCTACCGTCGCCGCCGCGGCCCAGCTCGAAGGACCGCGCCTTCTCCTCCAGGTCCACCAGGCGGAGCTGATGCGGGCCCAGAACGTCGATGTGGAGCAGATTCTCACGCTCTTGAGCTCGGTGCTCCGGGACGCCAGGGCCGGAGGGGCGGTGGAGGCTGAAATCGAGGCCCAGAGATTGGCCGCCACAATTCACTGGGACCGGGGTGAACTGACACTCGCCAGGACTGGAGCGGAGCGCGCCCGCCGTCTCGCCCAGCGCTACGGTCGGGTGCGCAGCCTGGCCGACACCCAGAACACCCTCTCCGGGATCCTCCGGGATCTGGGTGAGCTGAGCTCCGCCGAGGAGCTCCTCGAGTTTGCCGGCGCCTACTTCCGGGCCATCGACGATCCCCTCGAGACCGCCTACAACGACTACTCACGGGCCCGGATCGCGTTGCTCCGGGGTGACGCGCGGCAGGCGACCGAGTTGGGCGAGGAGAGCCTGAGGCGCTTCGGACTCATCTCCGAGAAGTGGGGCGTGGCGATGGTGGAGCGGCTACTCGGGGAGTCAGCCCTGGCGAGCGGCGACACCGACGAGGCGCGGCGCTGGTTGGAGAGCGCACTCAGCCACCTGCAGGAGCGAGGCTTCGCCTCGGACATCGTGGCGGTCTCCGAGGTGCTGGCGCGGGTTGCCCTGGCCGAGGGTGACTACCCACGAGCGGTCGAAATTTGTCGAGATGCGTTGGCCGGGATCGACCCTGACGGAGCCAGCAGGTACCGGGCCCCACTCTTCACCACGCTGTCCGGAGCGGAACTCGCCGGCGGACGGACAGCTGCTGCCAGGGAGGCGGCGGAGTCAGCTATGCAGGCGGCCGAGGCGTCCGGCGCGACGGCGGCGCTGCACGGTGCACAGGGGGCGCTGGCCACAGCTAGGGCCGCTGCCCCAAAGCGCGAGCGCGACTAGGTCCCGCTCGTAGACGAGCTGGCTGAAGGCCTCGGCGGCGAGTCTCGTCTTTCAGAGCCCGGTGGTGGGGATGAGCGGGTCGAAGTGGCGCCTTGAGTCCGTCCGTACGGAGGCCCGTCTGGCAGCGCTTGGCTGCCCCACCCGCAGCGGCTGCTGAGTCGGCGGCCTGCCCGCCTCGACCAACGCCACTGTCCCCAACTCCGCCCAGTACGAGCCGTAGCTCTTCAGGGCAAGGGGTTGGGCAAGAGTCCGGCCATCTCGCTGGCGGCCAGCGCTCCAACCGCAGCCACCGGGCCGTCAGGCACACTCTCGCGGTCGACCAAACCATCTTGCGATCCAGGTGATGCAGTGAAGCGACCCCTCAGCCTGTTCGGCCGCCCTCTCCGATCGAATGAGGCAGCCAAGGAGGAGATCAGCCCGGTCGAGGGCCTCTCCGCTCTCTCCCTGGATGCGCTCACCTCGGTGGCGTACGGCCCGCAGGCGCTGCTGGTGGCGCTGGGCGCGGGCGGTCTGGCAGCCCTGAAGGTGGCCCCCTGGATCACGCTCGCGATCGTCGGCCTTTTGGTGCTGCTGGTCGCCTCCTACACGCAGGTGATCGCCGCCTATCCCTCGGGGGGCGGCGCCTACGCCGTGGCCCGGGCCAACCTAGGCGCTCGATTGACCCTCCTGGCCGGAGCGGCGCTGATCGTGGACTACGTCCTGACTGTGGCTGTATCGATCGCCGCCGGAGTCGGATCGCTCACCTCGGCCTTCCCCGGGCTCGTGCCGCTGACCGTTCCTTTGTGTCTGGTAATCCTGGCCGTGGTCACCTTCCTCAACCTCCGCGGTCTGGCGGAAGGCGCCCGGGCGTTCCTGCTGCCGACGCTGGCCTTCATCGCGGCAATCCTCATCGTGATCGCCGTCGGCCTGATCCATCCGCTCGCCCCCCACCTCAAGGCTCCCGGCGTGTCTCTGGTCGCCACCCACGGTTTGGAGGCGGTCGGGATCCTGCTCCTGCTGCAGGCCTTCTCGGCCGGCTGCAGCGCCCTGACTGGGGTGGAGGCGATCGCCAACGGGGTACCGCTGTTCCGCCGGCCCCAGGTCGCCAAGGCGCGCCAGACGGAAGTGATGCTCGGCGTGCTGCTGGCCACCATGCTGCTCGGATTGGGGGTGCTGGTCCAGCGCTTCCATGTCGAGCCGAGGACCAACGACGCGGTCCTCAACCAGATCATTGGATACGCGCTCGGTCGGGGCTGGGCCTTCGCGGCCATCTCCGTCCTGGTAACCCTGGCGCTGGCGCTCGCCGCCAACACCTCCTTCGGGGGCTTGCCGGTATTGGCCAGCCTCTTGGCCAAGGACCACCGGCTTCCCCATGCCTTCGGGATCCGGGGCGACCGCCTGGTGTTCACCCAGGGGATCTGGGCTTTGGCCCTGCTCGCGGGGATCCTGCTGATCGCGACCCAGGGCAACACCGACTCTCTGATCCCGCTCTATGCGATCGGAGTCTTCACCGGGTTCACCCTGGCTCAGTCGGGCATGGTCCGCCACTGGTTGGCGGGTAGACCGAAGGGGTGGTGGTGGAGGATCACGATCAATGGGGTGGGCGCCATCACCACCGGGGTGGCCACCGTGATCTTCGTGCTCACCAAGTTCCGTGAGGGGGGCTGGGTGGTCGTGGTGGCGATCCCGCTCCTGATCTGGCTGTTTCTGCGGGTCAGCACCTACTACCGCGAGGTGGCGGCGGAGCTGCATCTGGGCCAGCGGCCGGCGCGTCCGAAGCGGGGCTCGACCACCGTGGTGGTTCCCTTCACCGAGCTCTCCCTGCTCACCAGCCACGCCCTGTCCCAGGCCCTCTCGATGGGAGAGAGGGTGGTGGCCGTCACCGTCGTCTTCGATGAGGAGAAGGGGCGGCAGGCGGAGCTGGAAGCGGAGTGGAGGAGATGGGACCCCGGGGTACCTCTGGTCGTCCTCAGCTCCCCTTACCGCTCCGTGGCCCGACCCCTGCTGCGCTACATCTCATCCCTCAAGCCGTCGGCCAGCCATCGGGTGGTGGTCCTGATCCCGGTGGTGCTGCCCAGGCACTTCTGGCACCGGCTTTTGCACAACCACCTGGACCTGGTCCTGACCGCCGCGCTGCAGCGTCGAGCCCATGTGGTGGTGGCCCGGTTGCCCATGCGCTTGCGTAGGGAATAGGTCAATTGGAGCTTGCTCCGCGGGATTTGGGCCGCCCCCAAGGAAGCGGGCGGCGGAGCCGTCGTGAAACGGGACCACCAACCGCGCGTTGTATCTCGGCGAAGGGGCGGCCTCAGGTTGGAGGCCAGGACGTCGCGAGTCAGGCGCGTCACCACGGCGTACGGCCGCTTCGGAGGGCTGCGATGAGCCGCGAACTCGGATGGAAGCAGTTCCAAACGGATGATCCCCACTCGGCGAACTCGCCAGATGGCTCACCTGCACCTTCGTACCTCGGCCTGGGAGTCAGAGCGCCACTGCCCTGGGCCGACGTCCCGGCCCCGGTCGCCCCGGATTCCGCTCCCACTGCAACGACCCCGGCAGCACCGGCAACACCCGTCAGTCCCAAGGCCAAGGGCCCCGTTGGATCGCAGCGCAGCCTGCGTCTCGGGGAGGCCATCTGGCTGGGCCTGGCGGTGGTGGACGGGTTCTTGGCGGTGGACTTTCTGCTGCGGGCGTTAGCCGCCAGCGGAACCGGCATCGTGGGCCTGGTGACCCGGGTCGGAAACGTGCTGGCCGCTCCCTTCTTCGGCGTATTCAATCGACCGGGTGTGCCCAAGGTCGATCACACCACTTTCTGGGCGGCGCTGGTCGCAATCGTGATCTACACCCTGGCGGCGTGGATCCTGATCCGGCTCCTGAGACTGGTGGTAGCTCCGGCCCCGCAGCGAGTTCCCCCGTCCTGACGGCTGGCGGCTGGAGGCCGAGCAGGACGGAGACGCCACCCCCCGGCCCCGCGCGGCACGGCCCAGCTGTGCTGGGGGTCTGATTCCGATGTTGCTCTGGGTGCTCGTCTATCTGGCCTGTGCTTCTGGCGTCTGCACCTTGCTGGTCCTCTTTCCCAGTCTCGCCCGGGCGGGACTTCCGCTGGGCCTCACCATGGGAGCCCTCGCGCTGGCGGGGACCGGCTGGCTGACTGTCTGGATCACCGGCGATCGACCCTTGGTGATCGGAACCGGGGTGGTCACGCTCCTGCTGGTCGTCCTTCTCCGGCGCTGGCTGAGCGGCTGGTGCTGGCTCCCACGCCAGCTCTTCTTGCTGGCCACTCTGGCTGCGGTGACCTACATCGCCTACTCGGTCCAGCAGACCGTGGACCAGGCACTAATCCCCCGGCTGGTGCCGGTGCTCCTGCTGGGGTCGCTGGTGCTGGTGCTCGCCGAGATCGCTGCGATGGGGCTGGCTCTCTCGTACCTCTTCGAGATCCTGGATGTGCTCGGCCGGCCCCTCCAGGATCCCGACCCGGCGCCGGTGTGGGATGAGAGTCAGCCCTGGCCTCTGGTCGTGCTCCAGGTGCCGATGTACAACGAGCCGGTCGAGCTGGTGGGGGAGACCCTGGCCGCCCTGGACCGGCTGGACTATCCGAACTATCTGATCCAAGCGGTCGACAACAACACCGCCGACCCTTCGGTCTGGCAGCCGATTCAGCAGCTGTGCCAGCAACTGGGACCGAGGTTCCAGTTCATTCACCTCGCCCCCTGGCCGGGATTCAAGGCGGGAGCGCTGAACGAAGCCACCCGGCGCCTGCCCAAGGAGGTCGACATCGTGGGGATCGTCGACGCCGACTATCTGGCGCGTCCCGGGTGGCTACGCGAGACCGTGCCCTTCTTTCAGGACCCCTCTGTCGGCTTTGTCCAGACCCCTCAGCACTACCGGGACTGGGAGGACAACTCTTACCTCCGTGGGCTCTTTCACAGCTACCGCTACTTCTTCGACATCACCATGCCCTCCCGGGCGAACCGGGACGCAATCATCTTCTGCGGCACGATGGGGCTGATCCGCCGTTCCGTCCTGGATGAGATCGGCGGCTGGAACGAGGAGTGCATCACCGAAGACGCCGAGGCCAGCCTGCGGATTCTGGGAAGAGGCTATCGCGGGGTCTATCACCAGGTGGCGTGGGGCGAGGGCCTGATGCCGCTCACCTTTGACGGGCTCAAGAAACAGCGTTTCCGGTGGGCTCTGGGCGGGCTCCAGATCCTCCGCCAGCACTGGCGAGAGCTGCTGCCCTTCGCTCCCCATCGCCTTCAGCTGACGGTCGCCCAGCGCTGGTCGTACCTGGTGGGCGCGGTGCAGTGGTTCGGCGACCTGTTGCTCCTAGCCTTCACCCTGCTGCTGCTGGCGACGGCGATCGCAACCGCCGCCCACCAGCGGCTGCCGGTCCGGCAGATCACGGGAGCGGTACTGGTGATTCCGCTCCTCTTCCTAATCTTCGGTCTGCTGCGCGCGGTCTGGGCCATGCGCCGGAGTGGCGAACTCACCTGGGGTGACGCCGTCCGGGCGCTCAGGGTGTGGTTCGCTCTCAGCTGGACGGTGGCCCTGGCGGACATCCGGGGCCTGCTGGCCCTGAAGGCCTCCTTCCTGCGCACTCCCAAGCGACGCGGAGGCCTCAGCGGCTGGCTCCAGGCGCTCCGCTCGGCTCGCCCCGAAACCTCGCTGGCGGTGGCGGCGGTGGCGGCCGCCGCTGTGATGGAGGTCCGGGCCTTGAGTGTGACCACCACGCTCCTGGCAGTGCTGCTGCTGTTCCAGGCAGCGGTCTACCTCAGCGCGCCCTGGGCCAGCCTGGCGACCGAGGGCATCCTGATCACCCCACTGCGGCGGATCTACCTGCGCTCCGCTCAGAACAGCGGCGGGCTGGTGGTTGAGACCCGCTCCTCGGCCGCCATCCTGCCGGTAGGGCTGGCGCTGGCGGCCACGGCCGGCCTGATCGTGGCCTTCGCCGCCACCAGTCCGACCGCCCCGGCCCCCTTCGGAGGCGGTCCCACCACCCCGACCAGGGCCGCCCCCAACCAGCCAGTGGTAGTGGCCAGCCCGTCACCGTCTCCCAGTCCATCCAGCTCGCCGTCTGCGACCCCCTCATCATCGGCCAGCGCGTCGGCGAGTGCCAGCGCCAGTCCGACGCCCACTCCTACTCCCACTCCGATCCTGTCGCCCAGTCCGACTGCGACCCCATAGCGAGGGGGATTAGCGTCGCAGGACCGACGGCGGATGCCAGCAGCGATCTGCGTTAGGACCGGCCCACTATGCCTCGATCGGCCCAGGGGCCACGACCCAGGGGTAATCCACCAAGAGGGATCTCAGGGCCTGGTCGGCTGTGATCAGAAGACTGAGCGTGCGCTCGGCCACTGCCACGTACACCAGATCGAAGATGGGATGGTTGTCGAAGCGGCGGGCTAGCT
This sequence comes from Candidatus Dormiibacterota bacterium, assembly GCA_035531555.1. Taxonomy (GTDB): domain Bacteria; phylum Chloroflexota; class Dormibacteria; order Aeolococcales; family Bog-877; genus Bog-877. The sequence continues at coordinate 9,076 of DATKSR010000157.1, read as the reverse complement.
CCCAGGCCCGGGCGCGGTCACGTGGATCATCGACCAATCGGATCGGGAGTCGAAGCAGTTCCCGATGAGCCCCATCCGCTTCCGCGCCACTCCAGCGCCCGCGGCGGATCCCGGTGAGCAAGGCGTTCGCCACCTCCTCCTGGAGGAGCCCGGGTGCACTGAGGTCATCTCCCCGTGAGATCAACGAATCTAAGGTCATCATCGCCGCGGAATTCGGGTCGGCGCCTGGCGCCACCCAGTCGACGACCACGCTGGCGTCAACAACGATCATGACTGGCGAGCAGCGCCGGATCGTGCGGCCCGGTCACCGACGACGAGGTCCGCTGCTGTTTTCCATTCCCGGAGCGGGTACTTCGCCAGCACGGACTTGGCTTCCGACGCCCAGTCTGCCAGGGACGTCGGTAGCACGCGGGATCTGGCGGCTCCGAGCGCCAACGCCTCACTGCGCGAGATCAAAAGACGATGGCCCTGGCGACTGGCGGCCAGCCGTCCCGACCAGACCCAGCGGCGCACAGTCTCGGGAGATCGCCCCGTCAGATGAGCTGCTTCCCGAACATTGATGAGCGCCTTTCCGTCACCGGCTGCGTGCTCAGGCATCGATTAAGGCTACTACGTACTAGAACACTAGTGTAGAGATGTGCCATCTGGGTTATTCGGCTGACCTCGAATTGAGGTGACAGCCGAGCAAATGTGCCCGATTGCAAATGAGGTACAAGCCGTGGAATCCAGCGGTTCGGAGTCCCGGCTACTTTGGGAGCGATATCTCCTCAGGGGTTCGTTGCGGCGGCTTCCAGGCAACCCGAGACAACCGCGCTCCATCCCGGGGCGAGGCGTTCGTTGACCCCCGCAACTTCAAGGAAGAGTTGAAGCCCCAGGCGCGGGCTGGGGGGAGGCCCTCGCGCTCCAACACCAGGTGGACGACCAAGGCTGGACGTGCATCCACCAGGAAGCTCTAATCGGACCCGCAGAGTGAACCGGCCACCTCCGCACCAGCGGGGACCAGTTCTCATGTGACGACCGCGCATGAGCCGGTTCAGTCAGTCCGACTAAGTGCCCACCATGGTGGACGAACGGGGGCGAGGCACCGCCATCTGTGCCGACGCCAGGTCGATCAGGCACAACCTTGTCGAGCTGACGCAGCCTCACTTCAGCCGCCAGCTTCGATTCGCGCTACCCACCGTCGCTCATGCCGAGCCGGCCCCCGGGCACTCGGAATCGTGCCGAACCTGCCTCAGTTCAGTTGTTCAAACGAGCAGCTTTATCACCGCCGCCAACCCGCCGACCACGATGATCGTGCGCAGCGCGGAGGCCGGTAGTTTTCGTCCGACGCCAGCTCCGAGCTGTCCCCCCAGCAAGCTTGACCCGGCGAGCACCAGCGCTGGTTCCCAGGCAATCGGCCCATAGGCGATGAACACCACGGCAGCGGCGCCGTTGGCGGCCGAGGCGAGGACGTTCTTGAGCCCGGTGAGGCGCTGGAGGGACTCGTCGAGAAAGACCCCGAGAGTGGCCATGAACATCACGCCCTGGGCGGCGCCGAAGTAGCCGCCATAGACAGCTGTGGCAAAGACCGAGGCCCGCAGCACCAGACGCCCCGGAGCGGTCAGCGGGCCTGACGCGCGCCGGCGCGCCAGCCGCGGCTGCAGCAAGAGCAGCACGACCGCCAGCAGGATGAGCGCCGGTACTACCACCTTGAATACGGCGGGCGGCAGCGCCAGCAGAAGCGCCGCTCCCCCCAGGCCACCAGCGATGGAGCAGGCCCCGAGCGTGATCGCCGATCGCCGCTGGCCCGCCAGCTCTCGCCGGTAGCCGACCGCCCCGCTGACATTGCCTGCGAACAGGCCCACCGTGTTGCTGACGTTGGCCACCAGGGGGGAGTACCCGATCGCCAGCAGTACGGGAAAGGTCAGCAGAGAGCCGGAGCCCGCCACCGCGTTCAGCGCCCCCGCCGCGAATCCAGCGGCGGCTACGGCCAGGAGGAGCAGGGGGTCATGGGTGATGATCGTGGCTCCACTTGCACGCTGATCGACTCACCCGTGTGCCGGATTGGCTCTATTCGAGACCGGACCAGCCCCAGTGCGGCACCGGAAGTCCCTGCCTTACTTGGGACTCAGCCGGCGAGTAGGAGAGCACCTCCGCCACTGCCCATTCCATGTATTCCCGGAGCGCGTCGCGAAACTCCGGATCCGCGGGCAAGCCGGCATCTTCGGCTGCCCGCACGAAGCAATCGACAAAGCGTGAGCCGAGGCCTGGGTCAGCTCCCTGGCCGGCGTGGAGCTCGAGCATCGCCGAGTGTCCGCCGAACTGGCTGGAGAATGTGGGAGGACCGCCAAACACCTCCGCCCAGTAGTCGGCGAGCCGTTCAACGTGCTGCGGGTTGCCGGGGTGGGAGAAGGGGTGATTCAGCACCGGATCGTCGAGGCAGCGCTGGTGGTGCGCGGCGGCCAGCCGGAGGAATGCCGGCTCGCCGCCGGCAAACTCAAACAAGGAGTCACGCGTCATCGGTCCCAGTTTCGCTCATCGCCGGCTGCCTCTCTCTAGCCGATCAGGCGACCGATGGCAGAACTCGGCCCTAGTCCTCGGTTGCCTCTCGGACTACGCACGCTGTCGAGACCGTCCGGCATGGCACTCGAGGCGGTGACCCAGTCGCCTCACGCGGGTTCGATCAGGGCCACCCCCGTCCTCAGCGCCGCCTCGCGCAGCGCCCTGTCGGTTGTCGCCAGGGGTACCCCGCCGGAAGCCGCGAGGAACAGGTACGAGGCGTCATAGGCAGTGAGCTCACTGGTCTGAGCCAGCGCCCGAGCGGCGCCCAGAACGCCCGCCCGACCCAGTTCCTCCACGGTGATCGGCAGCTGATTCAGCAGCTGAACGAACCGCGAAGCCTGAGATCCGGTAAGGCGGCCTCGGCGTTCAGCGGTCACAAGTGCATTGGCCACCTCGAAGGGCCAGAGCTCAGGCACCAGGGCGGGCTCGTCGGTGAGTCGGTCGCGCACAGAATCCGACAAGGCAGTCGCCTGGTCCTCAAAGCACCAGGCGAGGGTGATCGAGGCGTCCAGCACGAAGGTCAGCGGCGACCCTCCTCGATCAGCTCGCGGAGGCTCGAATCACCCAGCGTGATTCCCTTCGGGAAGCGCCTGAGTTCATCGATGGCCTGCGCCACTCCCTGCTGGCGGCCCGAGCTGACGGGCGCGAGGATCGCGACCGGCACCCCGTGCTTGGTGATGGTGAAGCGCTGTCCCTGGGCCACCTCATCCAGCAGCCGGGAGAGGTGAGTCTTGGCTTCGTAGGCGCCAATGTTCATTCGACTAGTCTAGCACTAGTCGGAGCGCGACATGCACCGGTGTTGCCGACACCCGGTACTTCGGCGTCCCTCGGTGCTGATCCCAGCCGCCGTAGCTTCGAGCGCCCTCACCTCGCTTGGATTCTGCTTGGATTGTCCTGCCCAGTTGAGATGGCGGTCCTAGCGATCGGGATCCGGCTCCTCAATTCCCTTGACCGCCCCGGTCGAGAGCATCGAGACTGGCGTCCGCCATGACCAAGTCCAGGCTTCGACAGGTCCGGGGGCTCCAGGCGATGAGTTTGGCGCTCTGCCTGGGCGTTCTGGCGGCGCTTCCGGTGGCCGCTGGGAGCGCCAGCCTGATGGCCCGTCAGCCCACTGCTGCGGCCGCGGTCGAGGTCGACGCCTCCGCGGGATGGAAGCCGGTGGCGCCGCCCAGCGGCTACCGGAAGCCGGGGGTACTGCAGTCGGTGGCCTGCCCCAGCGCCTCGCTCTGCTTTGCGGCCGGCAGCCGCTACGTCGACTCCCAGAAGAGCACCTTAGTCGTCACCGACCAGCACGGCAGCTGGACCACTGAGACCAGTCCAAACATCGCCAATGCCACCGGCTCCGACGAGGAGTACGCGGGCGCGATCGCCTGTCCCGCCGCCTCCGACTGCTGGGTGGTGGGCTCCTACGAAGGCTCGCAGGGATACCTGCCCCTCTTCGAGCAGGGTGACGGCTCGACCTGGACCCTGGTGGCGGGGCCTACGACTCCGACGCTCATCTTCGATCAGGCGGTCCTCCACGGGGTCACGTGTCTCAGCGTCTCGGACTGCTGGGCGGTGGGAGCGTCCGACGGCACTCTGATCGAGCATTTCGACGGGACTGGATGGTCGATCGTGCCCAGCGCCAACTCCGGGAAGGCCGGCCAGGATGTGCTCAACGCGGTCACCTGCACCAGTGCCAATGCCTGCTGGGCGGTCGGTCAGCAGAACACTGGGAGCAGTGGGGCCAGCAACGCCGGACAGACCCTGGTCGAGTTCTATGACGGGACGAGCTGGTCGGTCGTCCCCAGTCCCAATCCGTTGCGGGCCGGGGATGAGCTGCTCGGGGTTGCCTGTCCAGCAGCGGGCTCCTGCTGGGCAGTGGGCACGGTTGGGACCGGCAAGACGGGGTACGACCAGCCGCTGGTGGAGAGACTCAGCCAGGGTCACTGGACTGCCGTTCAGAGCCACCTGCCGCTGGGCGGTTTCCTACCGGGAGTGGCCTGCAGTCCAGGGGGCCCGTGCTGGGCGGTGGGGGTCAATGACAAGTCTCAGAAGGCCACCCTGATCGAGCGTCTGGAGGGGTCGAAGGTCACTGCCGAGGCTCGGCTTCCGGGGCTGGGTTTGAATTCGGTTGCCTGCCCGAGTGCCGGTTCCTGCTGGGCGGTGGGGCCTCTCTCCGAAACCGTCGAGAGTGGTCCTTTGGTATACCGCTACCAGTCCTAGCGTCCCTGGGCCAGAGCCCCCTCCAAGGGATCCACTGCCAGGCCCACTTCGAGGTCCTGCGAGATCACCGAGGCGTAGTGATCCAGGGTGGTCGAGGGGCGGGCGTGCCCTAGTGCCTTGGAAACCAGCAAGAGTGGCACCCCCGCCCGCAGCCATCTCGCGCAGGCGGCGTGGCGGAGCTGATGCGGGGAGATCTTCGGCATTCCCGCCAATTGGCAGCACTCGTCGGTGAGCTCTCTGAGCCGGCGCCGGCTGAGCCGCCCCTGCCGGGAGCGGAAGAGGGGCGCCTCGGGACCCTCGGCCTGCCGTTCGACGATCTCCCCCTCCAGGTCCCGGCGCAAGGAGGGGGGCAGCGGAACCCAGCGCTGTCCGGTCTTGCCCCGAAGTTGGAGGCGCCCCTCCTGAAGCGATGAGAGATTGGACGCCAGGAGCTCCCCGGGTCGGGCGCCGGTAGCCAGCAGCACCAAGACCAGAAGCCGGGTGCGCTGGTTGGGCGCCGCTGAGATGAGCCGCAGCTGATCCTCCAGCGAGAGCGCGGGTCTGGGGTGGTGAGGGTGCAGCGGCTGGATCCGGATCGCTCGCTCCAAGCCCCGCTCCGCCCAACCGCAGCCCTCGAGAAAGCGCAGGAACTGGCGGGTGAGCAGCAGCCGGTGGTGGCGCGTGGTGGGGGCTAGATAGGCCAGCGAAGCCTGGTAGGAGTAGAGGTGGGGCCAGCTCAGCTCCGAGCAGAGCGAGACCCCCTCCTTCTCCAGGTGGCGCAGCAGGCTGCGCAGCACTCCGCGGTACTCCTGCTTGCTAGTCTCCTCGTTGGCGGCAGAGCTGAAGAGCTCAGCCGCGAAGAGCACGCTCCGATCCTCCGTGTCCTGCTCCACAACAGTGCAGGTCCGCTGCCAGCTCGGCGTGGGGGTGGTGGGACGGTCGCCCTCCGATCATCGGAAGCCCGGCTTTGTGGGCGATCACGAATAGTGCAATGAGCTGATCACCAAAAGTGCAGAGGTTCCGAAGGGGCGTGCGGACATGGCGTATACAGACTGGTTCATATGGCAGTCAGGACGCAGGTCTACCTGTCCGAGGAGCAGCGGGCCACGTAGGCGGAGCGGGGCCGCCGGCAGGGGGTCGCCATGGCTGTGTTGGTGCGCGAGGCGGTTGACCTGCTCCTAGCCGAGGACGACGGGCTGGAGGCGACCTTCGACGCACTTCCCGAGATCGCGAATTGGGTGCCGTCGCGCACTGAATGGGAGAGGCGCAGCCAACCTGCAGGTTGACACCGACCTGTGCATGGACCACCTGGCCGCAGCGGCCTCCGAGGGGCTCTCTCTCGGACTGAGCTCAGCCTGCCGACGGGTGTTGCCCTACTCCTCGCCGATGTCCTCGTGCCAGAGCTCGGGATGTGAGCCGATGAAGGTGCCGAGCAGCTCGATGCAATCTCCTGAGTTGAGGTCCACCACCTCTACCCCTGACTCTCTGAGCCAGTCCAGACCACCCTCAAAGTTGACCGACTCCCCGACCACCACCTTACCGATCTGGAACTGGCGCACCAGCCCCGAGCAGTACCAGCAGGGAGCCAGGGTGGTGACCATGACGCATTGCCGGTAGCTGCGCTGGCGGCCAGACTTGCGGAAGGCGTCCGTCTCCCCGTGGATGGAGGGGTCATCCTCCTGGATCCGTCGGTTGTGGCCCCGGCCTAGGAGCTGGCCCTGGCCGTCGAATAGAGCGGCCCCAATCGGAATGCCCCCCTCGGCTAGCCCCTGCCTCGCCTCCTCCAGGGCCACCTGGAGCATCTCCGCGTCAGTCGTTGCGCTCATCTCTCTCCTCTCTGCTGAGGGCAGGGTTAGACTCCTGTCGAGTCGGGACAATACCGCCGGTCGGTCGCCCCCTCTTTGCCCACCCCAGTCCAGGTCGGGCCTCTCGTCGTGGATGGCTCTCACCCGCCATGATTCAGGCCATGGCAGAGGGGATCAGAGTCGTGCACCACCCAATTGTGGCCCACCGCCTGAGCCAGCTCCGGGCCAGGGACACAGAACCCGATCGCTTCCGCTTTCTCATGGGCGAGCTCACCACCTTCCTTGCCTACGAGGCCCTCTCTCACCTGGCGACCCGGACCCGAGAGGTCCTAACCCCCGTTGGTCGGGCCGTGGGGGAGGAGATCTCGGAGCAGCTCCTAGTGGTGCCCATCCTGCGGGCCGGGCTGGGGATGGTCCAGGGGGTGCAGCGGGTCGCCCCCAGCTGCGATGTCGCGCACCTGGGCCTGAAGCGGGACGAGAGCACTCTCACTGCGGTCTGCTACCTGGACGGGCTCCCGGCGGATCTCACGGGTCGGCTGGTCGTTATCTGTGACCCCATGCTGGCGACGGGCGGATCGTTGATCCAGGCCTGCCGGCTGGTGAAGGAGCGCGGCGCCTCCCAGATCCTGGCCCTCTGCCTTTTGGCCTCGGCGCCCGGCTTTGCCCGCTTCTCAGAGGAGCTTCCTGACGTCCCTGTCGTCTGCGCCGCCCTAGACCAGGAGCTGGACGAGCGGGGATACATCCTCCCCGGGCTGGGGGACGCCGGGGACCGGCTCTTCGGCCCCCCAGGCGAGGGTCTCAGCCTCAAAGCGAGATCCCCCATGGGCGGACCGACCTGAAATCAAAGAGAGCCGCTCACATCCCAGCTGGTCGGGTGCCTTCCGCCGGAGCGGCTCCGCGGCAGTGGATTCGGACTGCTGGGCGGCGTGCAGGCGGGCGGAGATCTGGCGGCCTCGGTGGTCGCGGAAGTCCTCTACGTGACCGTGTCCCCGGCCGTCGCCTTCATATACGCGGCTAGCTGGATGGCTCTGGCGGCACTGGGATCGGAGGCGCGGCGCGGCTCGGGCCGTCGCGCTCAACCGGTGCCGTCCAGCTGTTGGATTCCCCGCCAACGGCGCCTGGCTCGAGGCCACCGGGCTCGGCAGGACTCCGCGGCCCCGCAGCGGTCACCCTGGACTTTTGCCGACTGCTGATCAAAGTACGAGTTGCGCTAGAGGTCGGTCCAAGAGATCACTCGGTCTGGAGCTCCAATCTGTGACGGCCTCCCAGCCGGGTAGCCAAGGTGCCAGCGGCCGCAACCATCACGATCCCGTACACCCCGCCAACCGCACTGGCGTGAGGCGCCACCACGACGGCGACGGCGATCGCCACCCCGAACTCCCGGATCCCGATGGGAAAGCCGACCGCCGCCGCTTGCCGTCGGTGCAGCCGAAGCGCTCTGCCGAAGCCCCAGCCGACCAGAGCACTCCCGGCCAGGAGCGCCAGCACCAGGGGCAGCATGGTGAAGATGGCAGCGGAGGTCAGAACCGAACTGGCGCTGGTGGTTCCCGCCAGGACCACCAGCACCAGGCAGGCGGCGCTCACATCCAAGAACAGGTGGCGCCAACGGGCGACTGCCGGAAAGCGAGTACGGATGGTGATCCCGACCAGCAGCGGGAGCAGGACGCAGAGGGCCAGTTCCAGAGCCAGTGAGGTGGGGTTGAAGTGGACCCCCGATCCGAGGCCCACTTTGAGCCAGAGGGGCGTCAGCACGATCGAGAGGGCGAGCGATCCTGACATGCAGGCCATGGCGATCGAGATGTCGCCGCCAGCGATGGTCGCCATCAGCCCACTGGTGATCTCCGCTGGGCAGACGGCGCAGATCACAATGCCGGTCGCCAGCACGGGCGTCGGGGCCACCAGGTGGAGCAGTAGCCCGAGCCCGGGGATCACAGTCCACTGCACCAAAAGCGCCAGTCCAATCAGACGGATCTGGCCGAGCGCGGCGCGGATCTCTCCCGGAGTCAGCTGGAGCGCGACTCCCAGGACCTGACCCGCCAGAAAGATCGGGACCAGGGGATTCAGGACAGCGGATCCTCGAGGAAGGAGAACCCCGACAACAGCGGCGACCACCACCCAGGCCAGGAGGCGGTGCCGTACCGGCAGAAAAACCAGGGGCGCCAGCTGCGCCAACCGGGGCCCCTTTTGCATAGGTCCACGGTAGAGGGGTGCGGCGCTCGTGATCCAGCCACCGGCCAGCTCGCTGCGACCCCAGGCCAGGAGTGCTGGGTCCTCAGTGCTGGGTCCTCAGTGCTGGGTCCTCAGTGCTGGGTCCTCAAGGAATGGCCCCGATGGCGGCCTTCCCTGTTAGGTAGGCGACAGAAGTTGCATCCCAGCGGCGGCTGGCGCCTGCCGCAGTGGGCCATCTGTGGTCGCCAGGGTCACGCCCCGCCTCTCGGCCAGCGCCCATCGAGTCGGTCTTCAACTCGACCTACAGTCCCGCCTGCCTGGCACAACCATCTGAGCGAGCCAACCCCTGGCTTGGGATGTCCCTCAAGCTTTGAACG
>DATKSR010000156.1:0-15153 GCA_035531555.1 Candidatus Dormiibacterota bacterium | reverse complement strand
TACTGCCGAACTGCCCCGGCTCCGCCGACGTAGCTCAGTGGTAGAGCAGCTGTTTTGTAAACAGCTGGTCGGGAGTTCGAATCTCCCCGTCGGCTCCTGCACCGTATTGCAATTCACACCGCAAACGGCTTTGCCCAGTGTCGAATGGAGCCGATGCGTCAAGCGGTTCGGATTGGCAAGCGTGGAATCCGGCCAGGCACGTGCTTTAGGTAGGCTTCGTACTCCGCGCCGAAGCGCTTGGCCATCGTCCGCTCCTTCCAGAAGCGGACGAACGCCACGAGGAAAATGAGAACCGCGGCCGCGTAGATCAGCGGGACCGGCTGACTCAGCCGCAGGGCTTCTCCGACTATGACCAGGATGAACGACACGTACATTCGGATTCCGCACATACCTGTAAAGTCCCCCGACCATCACCTTCTTTGAATTCGGAGGGTCGGTGGGAAAGGGAGTGCCGGACCCCTCGGAAGCAAACCGCACGACCGTCGCACTCGTCCGAATCCCGCCTAAAGCGATTAGGACAGCGCCCAGGGCCCGCACCGCAAGAGGAAAGGGTTCTTGCAGTGGGTGATCATCCAGAGAAACAACACCAGCATGGGGCCGGGCCTGAAGGGGAAGGAGATCGTTTCTCCGACGACGGAGTTCGACTTCGATATCGGATGGTGCTGGACCGACCCATCATCACCCAGGTCCGACCCTCCTCGACCTCACGGCAAGTAGTTTTGCGGATGCGCTAGTCGTCGGTTCCGCCGGTCGGTGGCGTCGTGGGCAAAGTTCTCGAACTCCGCCCGGACGGACGCGGTCAGATCGTCGTCGGCCGGCCGTAGGCGATTCGCGATCATCCGGACAGCTGCAAACCGACTAGGCAGGCACCTGTAGCGGTCGGGGAAGAGACCGCTAGCCAAAGCCGGATGCAGAGGGACGCCGGGCGGCGGGATCGCAGGGCAATCTCAGTAGAGATCGGTGGCCCTCGACGACCGAACGCCTCTCCAACATTCAGGGTCGGTCCGTCCAGGGGTAGCTGGCCGCGCAGGGCACGCCCCGATGTTTGCCGACACGAGGAGGGAGGCTCCCTTTAGCTTTGCCGCATGCCGAAGGTGTTGGTCAAGCGGGATGTCGGGCACCGGAAAGTCGACTGCCCTGGGGCTCCTGAGCCTGCGGGGGCACCCTACCGTGGACACCGACTCGGACCGGTGGAGCCACTGGGTGACGGTTCCGGACGAGACGCCAGACTGGGTTTGGCGCGAGGACGCGATCACCAAGCTGCTCGCCGAGCACACTCAGGGCAGTCTCTTCGTGGCCGGCTGTAGGTCCAATCAGGGCAAGTTCTACCCGCAGCTTGATCACATTGCCCTGCTCAGCGCACCCGCCAGCGTCCTGCTCGCAAGAATTGCCGACCGCTCCGGCAACCCTTATGGGAAGCGCCCGGACGAGCGGGAACTGATCCTGAAGTACCTCGATCTCATCGAGCCCCAGCTGCGAGCAACAGCGCCCATCGAGATCGACGCCACCGCCCCGATCGACGAGGTTGTCGATCGACTAGAAGAGCTCGCATAGCCCTCGACTCGACCTCCAAGGACCCTCAGCCGTGGCCCGCAGTCGAACATCAGACTGGGCGCCCGCGCCTCCGGAGGAATCCTGGCCGCTCAGGCCGCGTGCGCCGGTCGAGGTTCCGATCCCCGGAGTGTTCGATCGGGTGACGATCTTGTGGCGATCTCGTCAGACGACCGCGTTCTGGCCCCAAAATCCCAAATGTAGACTCCTCGCGTGTTCGACCCCCGTGATTTGGCTCGACGGCACGTCGGCGCTTGGCGGCTAGCGCGCCGACCCAACCCGATTTGGATTGGCTATGGCCTGCTGGTCGTGCTGGTGCTCGGATACCTGATCTCCCGTTTGATCCGCAGTCCGACTTCCTACTCGCCGCTGCTGGACGGATGGGTGGTCAGCGCCGCCGAGCTTGCCGGGGGCCTGCTCTGCCTGGCCGCGGCGTGGACCTGGCGTCGAGATCGGGCCATCCCGCTGATGCTGGGCGTGGCCTTCTCGGCGGGGGCCATCGGGACGGTCGTCCTCACCCTGGGGGGCGGCGACCAACCAACCCCCTCGCTGGCTGATGCGTTCTACCTGGGCTTCTACCCGCTCGCCTATACGGCGCTTGTCCTTTTGATGCGCCGTGACACCGGTAGCCTGGTCCCATCCGCCTGGCTGGACGGAGCGGTGTCCGGTCTGGGAGCGGCGGCGCTCTGCGCCTGCTTCGCGTTCAAGATGATCTTGGCCTGGAGTGGGACGCCGCTGGGCGTCGCCACCAACCTGGCCTATCCCATCGGTGGACTCGTCCTGCTGGCCATGGTTGTGGGGGTAACCGCGAGCCTTGGTCGCCGACCCGGGTTGCAATGGAGCCTGCTGGCGAGCGCGTGCGCGGTCATGGTCTTCGGTGGCACCTTCCATTTGCTGTTGGGCACTGGCGCATCGCAGTTCGGCCGGGTTACCAGCGACGTCGCCGCGCCCGCCGCAATGCTTCTGGCATCGATCGCGATGTGGGTGCCGCCCCGCCCGGTCAACCTGCTCGGCCACGGTCGGGCGCCGGGATTCTTCCTGCCCGGCCTCGGGGCCGGCTGTGGACTGGTGATTTTGTTGCTGGCCCCCTGGGAGCATCCCAGCGAGGCTGCCGTCTGGCTGGCCACTGTCACCCTGGTGGTTGCCAGCGTCCGCTTCGCCCTTTCTGCCCACAGCTTGCGGACCCTCACTGAGCGCCGCCACAGTCAGGCTGTCACCGACGAGCTCACAGGTCTGGGGAACCGGCGCCAGCTCTTCAGCCTGCTGGACGCCTTCTTCGACGAGCAGGCCGATCCCCGTACACCACGGCGCAGCATCAGCTTGCTCTACGTCGACCTCAATCACTTCAAACAGATCAACGACACCTTTGGCCACGCGGCCGGCGACGAGGTGCTGCGCCAGCTCGGCCCGCGCCTCCAGGAGGCGCTACGGGGCTCCGACCTCGTGGTGCGGCTGGGCGGCGACGAACTAGCGGCGGTGGTGGTCGATGCGGACCCGCAAATGGTGACGGCCGTGGCCCAACGCTTGATGGACCGGGTCCAGCAACCATTCATGCTCAACCAGGTTGTGGTCCGGGTCAGCGCCAGCATCGGCATCGCCAGCGCTCCCGCGGATGCGACCGACAGCGCGAGTTTGGTGCGCTGCGGGGATCTAGCGATGTACCGGGCTAAGCGCAGCGAGTCCGCCATCGAGGCCTACCGCCAGGAGTTGGACCGTGACAGCAGCCAGCTCAGTTTGGTCAAGGAGCTATGGGCGGCGATCGAGTTGGGTACCTTCAACCTCCACTATCAGCCCCAGCTTGAGCTGGGTACCGGAGCCGTGCCGGGGGTGGAAGCGCTGCTGCGCTGGAACAATCCCCGGATGGGCCTCGTCCCGCCGATGGAGTTTCTCCCTCTGGCCGAGGAGGCCGGCTTGATGGGACAGCTGACGACGTGGGTGCTTGACCAGGCGCTCGCTCAGTGCGCCGCCTGGAGGGCGACGGGCAGGAGTCTGACGGTCTCGGTCAACATCTCAGTCAGCAACCTGCTCGACCCGAATTTCAACGCTCTGGTCCAGCAACTGTTGGCACACCATCGTCTGCCCGCCTCGTGTCTGATCATCGAGATCACCGAGACTACGATAATTGCCGACTTCGAAGCCAGCAAGGCCGCGATTGCCGAGCTGCGTCAGCTGGGGCTGGGAGTCTCGATCGACGACTTTGGCGCCGGCTTTACCTCCCTGGCCTATCTGGCCGATCTGGATTTCAGCGAGCTCAAGCTTGACCGTAGTTTCATCACCCGGCTGTCCGCCGGCCGGGCCCGCGACCTGGCACTGGTGGGGGCGACCATTGAGTTGGCTCATGCCCTCCAACTTCAAGTGGTGGCCGAGGGCATCGAGGACGTGACCACCCTGGAAATGCTGGTCGGGGTCGGCTGCGATCTCGCCCAGGGGTACTTCATCGGCCGACCGGTGCCGGCCAGCGAACTGGTGGCGCAGCCCGCAGCAATCCTCTCCGACTACAAACTGTCTATCTTGAGGGCCTCCTGAGAGTCCTGCCGCCCAATCGCTCTTGGACCGTCAGGTGAACAGCTGGGCGGCAGTTTTACTCTCCCTTTCGGACCGGCCGGAAGCTGATCGCGCTCCGACCGGGACTGCTCGGCGGGGAATCCGCGTATGGGCGACCCGGGCTCCGCTTGCCGTTCGGAGACTGCCTCGCTATATCGGCACGGTCCCTGCCTTCAGGCGATTTCCAGCTGCCGGTAGTAGATGAGGCAGGGTCTAATGGTTGGATTGAATCCTCCGAGCCAATCCCCTTCAAGACGCTCTGCTTCGAGGGTGAGCCGGCGAGCGATTGCCCAACTGCCGCCTTGGTAGACGTGTCCGCAGAAATCCCTGGTCGGCTCCGACTGCTCCTGCACCGGCGCCTTGAGGTGACTGAGCTAGCAAGTTTTGGCCGTACCGCTACCCGCCGTTCGAGCATGCCCCGCCCAAAGTAGCCCAACGGACCGTGGTCCAGAAATCAGGAGGTAAGGGGCAGCCGACCAGACCATGTCGGGGCGGAGCCGCCGAAGCGCTGTACACCTCATTCGGGCCCGGCAGGTCGCACGATGACCGACAGCTCCCGACTATCGGGAGCGGGACGAGCCCTAGACCCGCGATCTACTCCACACCCGACAACTTCACGCCAACGGTCGGACCATCGAAGTGGACCGAGTAGCGCTGTGATCTCGGTATGAAAGAGTCTGCCGGTTCGCCCAAGCGATCACGATTGCCACCTCGACCACGATCAAGGTGCTCCGCGTCCAGCGACCTCTGCGGTGCCTTCCGATGACAACTTCGCATACCAGTAGCAGGGGCCTAGTTCGAGGCTTGTAGGTTCAGACTCTGTGTCCCTCCCTGCTGGGCTGCGGTCGCTCCCCGGCGGCGGACCGCTGCCAATAGAAGTGACCCTTCGCTCGCGACCTAGACATCGAGAGCACGGCGTAGGACTGGATCTGCTGGGTGATGCCGAACCGGGTAGTGCGCGAGTGCCAGGCTGAATGCCGGACTTCGACCCGGTGGAAAGTGGCACTGGCTCAAACCCGATTGCCCAGGCGAGCAAAGGGAGTTCTCGGCCAAATGCGAAGAACGAACGGAGGTGGACGGCCGCGACCGACCGGGCACTCGGTGCTGCTCAGTTCCCCGTGACGCGGGTGACGAATTGGTTCTCGACGATCATCGCGGTGAGTGCCACGAAGTCGGTGAGAAAGAACATGAAGATGACCGGAATCACGACGAACTTCCAGGAGCGCTGGGCACCTCCCGAGTGGCTGATGAAAGCGGCCGTGCCTAGATATGTGGCACCCAGCATGAGCACCAGAGCCATGGTTAAGATCGTCATCCCGGGAACCGCTCCGAAGACGTCCATCTAGTCCTCCTCACTCAGGGTAAGTCGCGAAAGCACTCGCCACCTCCCCGATTACGCCGGTGACTCCGGCGGAGGGGGGATGGTCTGCTGACGAACTCCGAACCGAGTCTAGGATCGGACCGGGCGCCCTGTCAACCATTCGGCCGCAAGACCGCTTGACCGATCCACCGCACCGGTCGCCGGTTGCCCATTTCCAGGCTGATCCGCCACGAGTCCGAAGCTGTTCTCCCTCTGCAGCAGGACCGGGCCGCTCACCCTCAGAAGACCGTATCGACCGCTGGCTGGCCGCCGTGCGAGCGGTCCTCGAGGTGAACCAAAGTGTCTGACCAGTCCGAGACCGACTTCCCCAAATCCCGACCTTCTCCGTCCGTTGCCCCCGGACACCCGATCCCGTACTCCACCTCTACGACGCCGTGCCGTGGTGACAGAACGATCGTCCAAGGTGAGATTCCTTGCTGACGCACGGCGGGGATCGGGCACTCTAATCAAGGCGGGGGCTAGCCAGGCCCTCCGGTTCCACCCAAATCTCGTCGAAGCATCGGCCCGGAAATACGGCGGCTCGCCCGAGTCAGCTCGACTCCCCCCTTCAAGGCTCCGGCGCCCGAAGGAGAGTCCGCGCCAGCTAGCCCTCGTCAACTGGGCTTGCCGTCTGGGCGACTGTGGATCTTCCAGTGGAGGCCGGCAGGGAGTAGCTTCTGGCAATGCCTTGGACCCGTGGGCGGCTCTCCATGCCCAAGGAGCGGTTTCGGTTGACAAAGCCCAGAGCCGCTTGTAGTCTTTCGTTTTGTTCGAGAGCGAAGTCAAGTCGTCGGCTCGGAGTCGGCGGCGACAAGCATGCTCGGGGCCTGAGAGCAGAGGGAGCCAACCGATATGAGTTCGGCCAGGAAGCTGGCGATCGTTAGTGGGTTTCTACTCTTCGGCATTGCGGCGCTGGCCGTATATGTTGTCGGTTGGCTGGCGTACAACCCCGCGACCATCTCAGCATCGCGTACGACCACCGCTTCCGGCCAAGTCTCCAACCACCTGTTCCTAGCGACTACCGGAGCGATTGACTTCGGCACCCATCCCAGTTGGGTCGCGTACCTGATCCGACATGACGGCAAATGGGTGAGTTCCACGGTCTGGCAGGTCCCCGCCCATTCGGTGATCCACGTCACGATCTGGGAGTACGACAGCGAGACCGGTCTACGTAACCCCTTCCTCAGCCAGGTGCGGGGAACGATCGGGGGAACCGTGGTTGAGAATGGCAAGACCATTCGGTACATGAATCCCACTCTGCCCGCTCATACGTTTTCGATCCCTGAGATCGGCTTGAATGTTCCCTTGGAAGGGATCACCCAATCAACCTACCCCGCCGATCTCACCAACCCTCACAACACCCACGTGACGATCAACTTCTCCTTCCGGACCGGAGGTCCACAGACCTACCACTGGCAGTGCTTTGTGCCGTGTGCCGCCGGCTTTCTCTTCGGCAACGGCGGCCCGATGCAGACCGTGGGCTATATGGATGGTTACCTGAAGGTCGTAGCGACCTAGAGAGTTCGGCATTTCCCACCGCGTGGGTAGGCAAGGAGTCCGCACCGTGAGCACAAAGCGACACTTGATCACTCCGGCAATCATTGCCGCGATCGTGGCCGTGATCGGAGACATGCTAGTTGTGCTGGTGCTTCACCTTCCCCCCGGTCACGCGACCACCGCAGCCAATGACGACACATTCACTGGTCAAGTGTTCGCCATAATCTCCTGGACCGTCGGGGCCGCCGTGGTCACGTTCGCGGTCTATTTCATCGCTCTGTCAACCAGGGTTCGGCAAGACCCGCCTTCGCGGCAAGTGTATCTCCGCTCCCACGTTGGCCTGCAGAGCGCATGGATCGGTACGAGCGTGGTCCTGGTGATGTTCGCGGCGGGCTTGGGAGTGGTCGCACTTGAGGGTCAGACCAGTCCGAATCTAGTCGTTCCTGCTAAGGCACTGGCCGCGGGTGCCGATCGCAACCCCTTGATCATTCAGGTGATCGGCCAACAGTGGCAGTTCACCTACCGATATCCCCAGTACGGCGGCTTTGAGACGCAGCAGCTTCGGCTACCCACCGGTCGCTTGATTCAGTTTGACGTGACCTCGCTGGACGTCTCGCACTCGTTTAGCGCGTACCAGCTGGCAATCAAGATCGACGCCATTTCCGGGATCAACAACGTCGGGTACGTGTACGTGCTCAAGCCCACGGTGATCGACGTGCGCTGCGGTGAACTCTGCGGCTTGTGGCACGGCTACATGACCGATGTCGGCCCTCAGGCCGGGCGGGCCCTGACCCCGTCACAGTTCTCGTCGTGGCTGAGCTACGCCGAGAGCACCTATGGACCCGAGGAAACGAACCTACCCAAGTTCAGCTTGACCTACTTCCCCGCACCGACTACCTACTGACCCGGGCCGCAGTGCGGCGATCGAGACAATCGCGATCTGAGTGAGTTGGAGGCACCCTTGAGTCAGACAGCCATCGCCAGCGGACGGGCTCCGGTAAACTTTTCGGCGCGCCGCCTCTTCCTGACCCAAAACCTGCTTACGGCATGCATCGTAGGCATCGTGTCAGGCGTCGTCGCCTATTGGATAGGGGCGCAGCTCGATACCACTGACAATGGCGATGCGGGCATCCTTCTGGGGTACTTGGTCGGCGCTGCAGGATTCCTCATCATGCTCGGGTTCGCCAACGATCTCATTCTTCGCCTTCGCGGACGTCCCAGCGCCAGCTTGGTCAAATCAGCCGAGCGTAAGGGCTGGACTGAGTACTTCGGGATCTCCCTCGACCACAAGGTGGTCGGGCTCCAGTTCGCCGTCGGCGTGACATTTATGTTCTTGCTGGCCGGCTTTCAGGCGATGATGATCCGGACCGACCTCCTCTACCCCAACGGCGGTCCATGGCCCGCCGGTCAGTACACGACCCTAGTTGGACTCCACGGTCTGATGATGATGTTTGTCGCCACCCTGATTCTCATCGGGGCCTTCGGCAACTACTTCATACCACTCATGATTGGTGCGAAGCGCATGGCCTTCCCGCGCTTGGAGTCGTTTGCTTTTTGGCTGGTACCCCTCGGTGCCTTGATCCTGTACTCGACCATCTTCGCCGGTTTTGGTGGCGGCTTCAACACCGGTTGGTACCTGTACGCACCCCTCTCCGTGGAGGCCCGGGCCGGCATGGACGGAGCCATCGTCGGGTTCGCCTTCATCGGAATCGCGGCGTCCATCGCCGCCATAAACCTCCTGACCACGATCTTCGTGATGCGGGCACCGGGAATGACCTGGAGCCGGATGCCGATCTTCGCCTGGTCGATGGTCGCGGTCGAGTTCCTCTCGGCGCTGGCTCCCCCCGTCCTAGCTACCGCGTTGATCATGGTTGGGATGGACCGGGCCGTGCAGTCCTCGTTCTTCGAAGCGTCGGCCGGTGGCAGCGCCTTCTTGTACGAGGAGATGTTCTGGTTCTTCGGTCACCCGGAGGTCTATATCTTCATCATTCCCGCCTTCGGAATCGCCATGGAGATACTGCCTGTCTTTGCGCGAAAGCCTCTCTTTGGCTATCGGCTGGCAGTCGCGGGAATGATGGGTGTCTCCCTTATGAGTTGGTTCGTTTGGAACCACCACATCTTCACCAGCGGGATCGCGCCGGGGCTGCGCCCCTTCTTCATGACGGCCACTGAGCTGATCTCCATCCCGACGGGAGTAGTGTTCCTAGCCCTCTTGGGGACAATGTGGAGGGCGCCACTGCGCTTCAAACTGCCCCTGCTCTTCGTTCTTGCCCTGTTCTTCAACTTTCTAATCGGGGGCCTGACCGGGGTATTCCTGTCAGACGTGCCTCTAGACACGACTCTTCACGACAGCTTCTTTGTGGTCGGGCACTTCCACTACACGATCGTCGGAGGTGAGATTTTCGCCCTGTACGCCGCTAGCTACTTCTGGTTCCCGAAGATCACCGGCAAGATGCTGAATGAGCGGCTTGGCAAACTCCACTTCTGGACGGCCTTCATCTTCTTCAACACCACGTTCCTGCCGATGTTCGCAGTCGGGTATTTGGGCATGATTAGAAGGAGCCCTGTCTACGCGTCCGAGCTGCACGGTCTGAACGTCTGGATCAGCGTGAACGGGTTCCTCTTCGGCTTCTCGAACTTGATCTGGCTGGCCAATATCATCTACTCGTGGGTCTTCCAGAAGGAGCTGGCTCCGGCCAATCCGTGGGAGTCTCGTTCGCTCGAGTGGCAGGTTGCTACCCCCATCCCGGCTGATAATTTCGACCGGATCCCAACCATCGTTTCAGGCCCGTATGACTACGGGGATGCCAACGCTCGGCCAGTTGCCGAGTGGCCCGAGAGTGGTTCGATTCCGTCAGCAGTTCCGGCTACCTGAGGTCGATGAGCACATGATTTCTGACAATCCGGCGCCAATCGGGGGCCTGCGCCGGGGCGGGCGCGCCCACTCCCCGGAGCAGATCGCTCGAATTCCCCTGGTGGGTACGTGGCTGTTCATTGGGGCTGACTTCTTCTTTCTGCTTCCCCTCTTCTTCGCCTTTTTTCTCCTCCAGGAGACCAACAACAATCACATGTGGATGCCGGCCGGGGTTCACGCCCCCAACCAGGCACTGGGAGTGACCGTCGCCGTGCTCGTAGTTCTTGGGATTCTGGTGGCCCGGTCCGGGCTGAAGCACCTGCAGAGTCAACAGACGCTGGCGAGATTCACGAGTTTCGGCCGGTCGGCAGCGGTCCTCTTCGTGGCGGCGATTGCCGTAGATATTTGGCAGCTCTCGCATATGGGTTACGGGATCAGCAGCGGGGCCTACGCCAGTGTGTTCTTTGCGATGTGGATCTTCATGGCCATACAGGTGGCCGCCCTAGCTCTCTGGGTGATCAGCCTGGCCAACCGGGCGGGATACGAGTCAAAGCATCCAATCGCGATGCCAGGCCCGGACGCGGTGGAGGAGGTCCCCACGCCGATCTCGGCGCTGGCGCACTCCTACGGGATGTTCGCGATGTTCTTGGGGAGTGCCGTGCTATTGGCGTGGGTCGTCACCTACTTCCTCTAGCCGACAGATCGCCGGGGACTCCGTCGGAGCGTACCCTAGCGGGTGGCGGGCGCTCGGTCGACTCTGGGAAGATGACGTTGGGCGCGGCCAGAGGCTCAGTAGACAATTCACCCAGACGTTTGCAGGGGGTCGCCTACCATCGCTGACTCGATCGTCGAGACGGTTCCAGGGGCGAACTCCGGCACCTCAGCCAGTTCCCCACCACGCCGTGCGTGGGTGCATTCGGCGCAAGCAGTCTCACCTCGTTCCGTAGGGGCGCTGGTCTCCGACTATCTGAGCCTCACCAAGCCTGGGGTGATGAGCCTGCTGCTGTTGACCGAGTTCCTGGCGATGGTGACGGCGGCCAGGGGCTGGCCGGGCCTTGGACTCAGCGCGGCCGCACTCGCCGGAGGAGCCTGCGCATCCGGAGGAGCGGCGGCGATCAACTGCTGGTTCGACCGTGACATCGACGCAGTCATGGGCCGGACCCGGCACCGTCCCTTGCCCTCGGGGCGGATTAGCCCACCGGAGGCGCTGGCGTTTGGCGTGGCGCTAAGCCTGACCGGCTTCCTACTCTTTCTTCTATTGGTCAATCCCCTGGCGGCCCTGCTCTCGGCGGCTGGCGGGGCCTTCTATGTTTTCGTATACACCTTCTGGCTGAAGCGGACCACCAAGTCGAATATCGTCATCGGGGGCGCCGCCGGGGCGGTTCCGCCGCTTGTCGGATGGGCGGCGGTAACGCACGGATTGGGACCCGTAGGGCTGGCCCTGTTCGCCTTGGTGTTCCTCTGGACCCCGCCCCACTTCTGGGCGCTATCGCTGATCGTTCGCCGGGACTACGCCGCGGTATCAGTTCCCATGCGTCCGGTCGTGGTAGGGGTTCGCCGTACCCGTACCAGCATCGTCGGTTATACGCTGGCGTTGGTGGCATTCAGTTGCAGCCTGGCGATCTGGCTAGGCCCGGCTGAACTCGTGGTCGCCCTACTCCTAGGCCTGCCCTTCGTGGCACTGAGCGTCATGGTCCTTCGCGAGGCGTCAGGAATGCGCTGGGCGCGTCAACTCTTTCGCTTCTCGATGCTCTATCTGTTCGCCTTCTTCTTGGGTACGGCCGGGGTCGCCGTCATAGCCCATTGAGGCCTCCGCGGGTGTCCTAGTCGGTGTAGACGCCGAGCAGCACCACCAGGACGAAGAAGGAGAGAGCGGCGACCAAGAACATGCCCGCGATGAGCCAGGCGGTACGGCTCATCCTGAGCGGCGTCTTCAGGTCAGCCAGGGTGGGCTGGTAATCCCCGGCCGGGGCAGCCTGGTGCGGGTCGACCTCTTCATTGCTCGTTGGCGCGACCACTTCCCGGAGTATATCCCGGCTGGGCGAAGTGGGCCGAGTCTTCTATCTCAGACGTCGCGCCTAGAATGGCTCAATTGGAGACGCAGTTCGAGGACCTGCTCCCTCGCCTCAACTACCTGGGCGAGAGCGAGGTCGCCACGCTGGCGCGGGCTTACCGGGTAGCTGAGCTGGCCCACGATGGCCAAATGCGACTGTCGGGCGAGCCGTATATTACCCACCCGCTGGCGGTGGCAGCTATCCTGGCCGACCTACATCTCGACACCGACGCGCTGGCTGCGGCCCTTCTCCACGATGTGGTGGAGGACACCCCGATCGAGGCGGAGCAGATCCGCGAGGAGTTCGGCGCCACGGTCGAAAAGCTGGTGGCCGGGGTGACCAAGCTGGGGCGGATCAAGCTCCACAGTCAGGCCCAGGTTCAGGCCGAAAACATCCGCAAGATGCTGATCGCCATGGCGGAGGATCTGCGGGTCGTCCTGATCAAGCTGGCGGACCGCATGCACAACATGCGGACGATCGGGGCCCTCCCTGAGGAGCGCCAGCGGCGGATCGCGCAGGAGACCAAGGATATCTATGCGCCGCTGGCGCACCGGCTGGGAATCTGGCAGATGAAGGCGGAACTGGAGGACCTCTCCTTCTCGGTCCTCGACCACGACAACTACGAGCGCGTGCGCCAGGAGGTCCATCTGCGCCGGCGCCAACGGGTGGTGGTGCTGGAGCAGGCCTGCCAGCGTCTCGAGGCGGAGCTGGCTGGCGCCGGGATCCAGGCTGAGGTGGTGGGGCGGCCCAAGAACCTCACCAGCATCTACCGCAAGATGCAGCAGGGCGGCAAGACGATCCGGGAGATCTACGACCTGGTGGCCCTGCGGGTGATCTGCGACGACATTCGCGGCTGCTACGGTGCTCTGGGAGTGGTCCACGCGCTCTGGAAACCGATCCCCGGCCGATTCAAGGACTATATCGCCATGCCCAAGGGCAATGGGTACCAATCCCTGCACACGACCGTGGTCGGGGAGGGGGGCGAGCCGGTGGAGATCCAGATCCGGACCCGGGATATGCACCGGACAGCCGAGGAGGGAATCGCGGCCCACTGGCATTACAAGGAGGGCACTCGGTCCAACCAGCGGCTCGACGAGGGGTTCAGCTGGCTTCGCTCTTTGCTGGAATGGCAGAAGGAGGTGCTCGACGCCGAGCGCTTTGTGGAGCACGTCCGACTGGATGTCTTCCAGGACGAGGTCTTCGTCTTCACTCCCAAGGGTGACGTACTCTCCCTGCCGGCCGGGGCCACGGCGATCGACTTCGCCTACCGGATCCACACCGACGTCGGCCATCGATGTCTCGGAGCGAAGATCAATTCCCGGATGGTGTCGCTGGACCACCTGCTACAGAACGGGGACATCGTGGAGATCCTCACCACCCGATCTGAGCGCCACGGGCCGAGCCGCGACTGGCTGAATTTCGCCAAGACCAGCAGTGCCCGGGAGAAGATCCGCCAATGGTTCAAGCGGGAGCGGCGCGAGGAGAACGTTACCCGCGGTCGGGAGCTGCTCGACCGGGAGCTGAGACGAATGCGGGGGATCCAACTGGGCAGCTTGCCGCAGCCCCGGTTGATGGAGCTTGCCAAGGAATTTCGGATCCCCGACCTCACCGACTTCTTCGCGGCGATCGGCTACGGAGAGGTGGCGGCCCGGACGGCCGTGCTGAAGTTTGCGGCCCGCGAGGAGGCGGCAGCCAGCGTCTCAGCCCCGGAGCCCGCCAGCTCCATCCCGCTGATCTCTCGGTCCGCTCCCAGCGGGGGGGTCAAGGTGGCGGGTCTCGCCGATCTGATGACCAACATCGCGCGCTGTTGCAAGCCGGTTCCCGGAGAGCCGATCCGGGGCTACGTGACCAGAGGCCGGGGCGTCACGGTGCACCGCGAGGACTGCGTCAACATGCGCCACGCCACCGACCCGCAGCGAATCGTGGAGGTGGACTGGGACGAGGGTAGTCGGCAGGTCTATCCCGTGCGGCTGCGAATCGAGGCTCGCGACCGGACCGGATTGCTGCGCGATGTGGCGATTGCCATCGCGGAGAGCAAGGTCAATCTAAGCGGTGCGGCAGTCGAGGTCGACGGAGCGCAAGCGGCGGTCATCTCGGCCGTCGTGGACATCGCCAGCCTCACGGAGCTGAGCCGGCTGCTGGAGCGTCTGGAGGGGGTGCGCGACGTCCAGCAGGTGATGAGGGAGGTCGGCTGAGCGGTCTCAGGTCGACCGGCGACCCTGGCCCAGCCAATTACACTGCCACTTCGATGTCCCCGATCTCGAGGCCGCGCGGAACCGAAGACCTCCTCCCTGACCGTCTGGCGGCGATGACCCGGGTGGCCGAGGTGGGGATGCGGGTTGCCGACGCCTTCGGGTATCGGGAGATCGCCACGCCGGTCTTCGAGGCGACCGAACTCTTCGTGCGAGGCGTCGGTGACACGACCGACGTGGTGCGCCGGGAGATGTACACGTTCCCGGACCGCTCGGGACGCTCACTGACGCTGCGGCCCGAAAATACCGCACCGGTGCTGCGCGCCTTTGGCGAGTCGTCGCTCCGGGAGCTGCCCCCCCCGGTCAGACTCAGCTATCGAGGGCCGATGTTCCGCTACGACCGGCCGGGACGTGGTCGCTACCGTCAGTTCCATCAGTTCGGGGTGGAGGCAGTCGGGGACAGCGAGCCCGAGCTCGACGCGGAGGTCATCGCGGTCGCCTGGGGCTGGTTGGCGGAGCTGGGCTTGGGAGGGATCACCCTGCAGCTCAACAGCATTGGGGATGCCCAGTGCCGACCCGCGTTTCGGCAGGCCCTCCTTGACCACTTCGCCCCTCACCTAGAGCAACTTCCCGAGCTGGACCGGGAGCGACTCCGCCGCAATCCCTTGCGGATTTTGGACAGCAAGGACCCGGACACGGAATCGTTGATGGCGACAGCCCCTAAGACTAAAGACTTCCTTTGCGCCGAATGCCGAGAGGCGTTGGAGCGGGTGGAGGTGGCGCTCCTCGCCTACCACATCCCGTATCAACAGAATCCGCGACTGGTGCGGGGCCTCGACTATTACGTGCGCACCACATTCGAGGTCTGGCACGAGGATCTGCAAGGGGCACAGAACGCGCTCTTCGGCGGCGGGCGCTACGACGGACTCTCAGAGCTGCTGGGGTATCCGGCGGCGCCGGGAGTGGGCTTTGCGGCGGGCATCGAGCGGGTTGTGATGCTGGCGCCGCCCGGACCCGCTCCTGCGCCTCCCCAGGTGGTCGTGTGCTCGGCCCAGGACACGGTGGTGCCGCTGGCCATCGACTTGGCCCAGCGGCTGCGAC
>DATKSR010000155.1:0-16347 GCA_035531555.1 Candidatus Dormiibacterota bacterium | reverse complement strand
CTGGATCTGAGCGTGGGGCCCGACCACTACCACTGGGCAGTGAGCACGGGATACGCACCGTTGAGAGACTGAACCAAGCAGTAGGCTAGCCGCGGCAGAGTGGCCTCGCGATCCGACCGCCAAGACGTAGGCTCCCTCACTAGCGCCCACGAGAACGTCCGCCGCTGGACCGCGTAGGACCTGAGCGTCGATCTGAACTGTGGGGTAGTCCCTGGAGACCTTCTCCACGGAATCACGTAGTGGCGTACGGGCCTCCGCC
This sequence comes from Candidatus Dormiibacterota bacterium, assembly GCA_035531555.1. Classification (GTDB taxonomy): domain Bacteria; phylum Chloroflexota; class Dormibacteria; order Aeolococcales; family Bog-877; genus Bog-877. The sequence goes on along the minus strand of DATKSR010000155.1, from coordinate 16,088 downwards.
GCCAGCTCACGGGTGAGCACAGGGTCGACTCGCGGGTAGGGCCCCGCGAAGCCCACGAGCGGAGACTCGAAGACACGAATCGCCATCACGGTTGTTCCGCGAGTTTCTGCCTCGGATGCCGCCCACTCCAGAGCGTGACGAGCTGCCGGAGAGTCGTCGACCCCAACAACGATTGGACCGGTCTCTTCCTGAGACTTCGCTACCGCTTTCTCCCCTGCTGTCATGAGTGCCACCTTCCTTGTTGCCGACTGATCCATACAAAGCGGTCACGTTGATTATGCCCATATTAGGAAGGGGAAGGGAGCCGGGAGAACCTCTTGAAAGCTGACGCGGAGAATCACCTAACGGGAAGCGCCCAGACGGTCGGGTCGGTGCGAATGCATAACGGCCGCAGGCAATTTCCCTTGCCGCTATCTCAGTACACGTACGCTTAGCATCGAGCCCACTGCGGAGCGATGCTGCAAGCCACGGTACCCGCCAGAGTTCTTCGGAGGCGAGGCCGCAATTTCACTTGGAGGGTTCGCAGATGACAAGGCACCAACGCCGTCAACACTCTGCTTCGCCTTCACTCGATCCGCGGACGAGGGTGGCGCGGCTGCTCATGGCCGGGACGGTGCTGGCGTGGATTCCGATCGTAATTCACGCCTACCACCGCGACCCCAGCTCCGGTTAGCGCTTCGACGGTTGGGTGGGCAGACGGGACTCATAATCTTCCCCGCGCTCAGAGCGCGCAGAGACCAAGCCTTGGAAGGCCTGGCTCTCGATGCCACGTCCTCCTTGTCATCAGGAGCAAAGGCGGGCCGGCAGCATTTACAGGGTCTCGTCCACGACACCCTCAGGAGATTGGCCCCACACTATTCATCGGATTCCAAAGGCAGGCTATCGAAAAACCGATCAGGCGGACTTTCCGGAGCGAGGGTGGATCACCACGACGGGACAGTGGGCGTGGGTCACGCATCGCTGAGAGACCGACCCGAGCAGCAGGCCAACAAAGCCACCATGTCCTCGCGACCCAGTGACCAAGGCGGCGGCCTGTTCGCTGGCGTCGATCAGAGCCAGCGCCGGCGGACCCTCGACTACCCTGGACTCGATCTGAACTGAAGGGTGTCCCTTGGATGCCTCGGCGATCTCGGCCACCAGGGTCTTGCGGCAGATGTCGGCCAACTCTTCCATGTCGGCCGCGGCGAAGGCGAAACCTGGGGAGGCGCTCACCATGGCTGGGAGCTCCCACGAACTGATCGCGAGGACGGGGTTCCCATGGGCTTCCGCCTCGTGAATGGCCCAGTCCAGAGCCAGCCGGGCCGTCGGGGAGCCATCGACGCCAACCACGATTGGCGACGTACGGTCGGCTTGCTCAAAGTAGCTCTTGGCGGTCGTACTCATTGGTGGCTCCTTTCTGCCGTAGCGGCCCGTGAGCCGCCGCTTCCATCGCTGGACACCCCCTTATCGTGCGGTCCTGGCCCATTTCGGGCGAGGTGGCTAGCACTGGGCTCGCCCTGCGTGGAATCACCTGCTTCGGCGCGGGCCAGAGCCAGCGCCGGGAGGCGGTTACCATGCACCGCAGGAGATGACCGATCCTGAGCAGGGCCACGAAGCGACCGGAGACCAAGATTCGCTCGAAGGGCTCCACTCCGCCCTGTTCGAAGCCGGGGTCTTGCTGGCCGCTGAGTTGACCTTGCCGACTCTTCTACGCCGGCTGGTCGAGATCGCGGTGAGAATCACCGGAGCTCGTTACGGGGCGCTGGGCGTGATGGGGCCGGGGGGTGGCATTGTGGAGTTCATCACCGTGGGACTGGACGACCGCGAGCGAGCTGCCATCGGCCCTATTCCCAAGGGCCGGGGCATCCTGGGCGCCCTCATCGATGACCCCAAGCCGCTGCGCCTAGTCCGGGTTCAGGATGACCCACGATCAGTGGGTTTCCCCCCCAACCACCCGCCGATGACGTCGTTCCTGGGCGCACCGGTGCGGGCTTGGGGTCAGGTCTTCGGCAACCTCTACCTGACGGAGAAGAAGGACGGGCAGCCCTTTGACGCGGCCGATGAGTCCGCCGTCACGATATTGGCCAACCAGGCGGGAGTCGCTGTCGCCAATGCTCAGACCCATAGAGGGCTGCTGCAAAGGGAGCGGTGGCTGGAAGCTCTCCACGAGATCACGGAAGGTTTGGTCTCCGGCGAGCCTAACGACCAGCTGATGAATAGGATCGTACGTAGCGCGCGTTCGCTGGCTGGCGCAGATCTAGCTGCGATCGCGATCGCAGCGCCCGAAGGCTCGACTACCTTGCGAGTGGTCGCAGCAGACGGGCTTGGCGCCGATATGGTCCTAAAAGCTCCCGATCGCGAGTCGGGAACTCCCTCACACGGGGTGCTCGCCACTGGTCAAGCGACGATTGTCCGTCCTGAGGAGACCGAGCTTCGCGCCACCCTAGTCGGCGCAGCGGGCATCCCCATCACAGCCCTGGTGGTGGTCCCTTTGGTCGTCGGAGGCAAGGCGGCCGGGACCATCAGTCTCACTTGGTCGGAGAACGGCGCGGACTTCGGCCCCGAAGCGCTCAGCTTGCTCGAAAGCTTCGCGGGCCAGGCATCCGTGATCCTGGATTATTCGAGAGTGCAGGAGCAAGCGCTCCGGTGGGCCGTATTTGAAGAGCGCGCCCGGATCGCGCGCGACCTCCACGACGAGCCGGTCCAAGCCTTGATCTATTTGGCCCGGCGACTGGAGGGGATGGCGGCCGACACCGCTTCCCAGCAGGCGTCGGCTACCCAGCTCGAGGAGACCCGAGAATTGGCCGTGGCGGTCGTTGACGGCCTTCGCCAGCTGACCGAGGGGTTGCGCTCAGAGATCTTGGAGCAGGAGGGGCTGGCGGCAGCGCTGTTGGATCTGTCCAAGCGCTTCGCGTCTCGAACAGGGATACCAGCGGAGTTCTCTAGCCACCGAGCATCCGGCCGGTGGGCCCCCGAGCTGGAACGTAATCTGCTTCGCCTGACCCAAGAGGCCCTGAGCAACGTCGAGCGCCATGCGTCAGCCAGTCGGGTCATGGTGACCCTCACCCTGCGCCCGGGCAGGCTCACGCTCCGGGTGGCTGACGATGGAGTGGGGTACATCACGTCCGGGGACCATGCCGTCCGGCGTGGGCTCGGAACGATCGGGATGCAGGAGCGGGCGGCTCAGCACAGAGGGTGGCTGATGATCAGATCTCGCCCCGGCCGCGGAACGGTCGTGGTAGCCAACATGCCCATCGATCAATCCGCCACTGGTAACCCTGACCAATCGTCGTAGTCCAACCCGGGCGCCTTCGGCCCGGAAATACAACGCTTGGCCTTCTAGGCCCCTAGCCCTCTAGCGCGCCATACTGCGGGCGCTCATTGCGCCCGCCAACAAAGTCGCGCCAAAGAGGATGAGGCAGACACCCAGCACTACAGTCAGGGCGACTAGCGAAATCCCCGGGATGAAAAAGACAATGGCGCCAGCAATTATCGACACGATGCCGCTCAGGGTCTGCCAGATCCTGGTCGGCAACCCACTGTGACCGACGGCGGCAAAGAGCTCGGCGACACCGTGGAGCATCCAGAAGAGCCCCAGGAGCATGGCCAGGATCAAAACCGAGTAGACCGGGTGCCGGAGCAGAAAGAGACCGACCGCGAAGGAAATTAGAGCCAGGAGCGCGACAACGGCCCGCAGCCAGACAGTTTCGTGCGGGACCGCGAAAGCCTGAACGAAGCGGAAGACACCCGCCACCACCAGTTGGGCTCCGAAGAGTAGAGCGACCGCCAGCAGCGCCGGAGCGGGCCATGCCAATGCTAGGATCCCGATGGCAATCGAGATCACCCCGAAGCCGAGCGCCCAGCCCCAGAACTTGCCAAGCTTCTCGAGGCGCAGCCCCATACCGCTCTGCTCCGCTTGCAACAAGACGCACCTCCCGTGGCCCGAGCACAGCTTTAGCGCGCCTTCCGCAGGCCGTGTAGCCGCAGTCTAGGCCGTCAGACTGCGGATTCGCCGGGCCGAGCCCTGCGGACGGGATCAGTGACGTGGTTAGTCGCTAAGAGCGATGCTCCAACTTCGCGATCCTCCTCTCTAGGGCCTCGACCTTCTCGATTAGGTCCGCAATGATCTGCTTCCCCAGGTTCTCGTCCGCGGTCAGGTCGGCCCGGATCTCGCCTTCTACCTTCTCGCCGAAACTCTTCGGCGCGGCACCCACTTCACTCACCGCCAGCCCTCCTTCAATGGTCACGACCGAGTTTAGACCGACTGCCGGATCCGACCGTGACGTTGTGGTTCCCGGAGCCCAAGTCCCGCCGAGGGAAACAACTTGGCGCCTCGGCCGGCTGCGGGGCGCCTAACCGGAGGGTTGCGGCCCGCCCCCATTAGGATCCGAGTCCGGCAAGGAGGTGGGCCGGACAGCCGTACTCCTGGCGCGACCGCCGGAGCTAGCGGCAACCACGGAGCGGTAACTAGGTGAATTTACGCAGTGCTGCATGGTGCCGTCGCGCTAGGCTCTTGGGGAAATGTCCAGCCATCAGACGACGATCGTCGTTGCCGAGGACCACGTCCTGGTTCGCGAAGGGACGCGCCAGATCCTGGCTAGCGAGGACGACTTCTCGGTGGTGGGAGAGGCTTCTCGCGGCGATGAGGCCGTCCAGGTAGTCCTCCAGCTCCGCCCCGACGTCGTTCTGATGGACATGCGCATGCCTGGACTAAATGGCATCGAGGCCACTCGTCAGATCCTAGCGGAGGCACCCGACACCAAGGTGGTGATCGTCAGTGCCCACGAGGACGAAGACTACATCCGCGAGGCACTCTCCGCCGGGGCAGCTGGCTACATCCTGAAGACATCCCCGGCCCGTGAGCTGGTCGAGGGCGTCCGCGCGGTAGCTGCAGGCTCGCTTGTTCTGACTCCCAGCCTCTCTCGGCGCTTGGCCCAAGCGCGCAGCGACCCGGCGAGAGCCAGTGACCGGCTCAGCGCCCGAGAGTTGGACGTTCTCCGGAAAATCGCCCTGGGGCAAGCCAACAAGGAGATCGCGCGCGAGCTTGGGATTAGTCAACGCACAGTGGAAGGCCATCTGCATAACATCTTTGAGAAATTACGGGTCAGCTCGAGGACGGAGGCAGTCGTCTACGCGGCTCACCACGGGATCGTCTCCATCGAATCCGGGGACACATGAACGCGGAGGGTGACGAACTCACCCCCTCTCGAGTGTTGCCCACGGAAGCCGACCGGGATTTGTACCGCAGGACGGATGCTCTTCTCAGCGAAATCGAAGGTGAACGACGGGAACTCGCCGATCAGCTCAATGACGATCCCGTTCAGGCTTTGGCTCACGTGGCCCGAGTACTCCAGAGCCTGGACGATGCCTCCGGTATGTCCAGCGCAACCGCCAAGACTATTCATGAGATGGGACTCATCACGGCGCGCGTCAGCGAGCAACTCCGCGGACTCGCTCACCAGCTCCGTCCTCCACTTCTCGACGACGTCGGCCTCGGAGCAGCACTTCGTCAACTCGCAGACGAATTTAGCGCGAGTTCCGGCATTCCCACGTTCGCCCAGCCGGTGGAAGTAGGTGGGGTCGGGTTTCCCGAGGCGGATCTGGCGCTGTTTCGAGTGGCTCAGGTCGCCCTCCGCAACACCGAGAACCATGCGGCGGCGACGAGGGTCGACATTGGTCTCCGCCAGATCGGATCGCGGATCGCTTTGACGGTCCGCGATGACGGCATCGGACTGCCGACGGCGCCGGCCAGTACGGCCTCGGGTACGGGATTCGTCGAAATGCGCAGTCGACTGCGGTCGCTTGGAGGACGGTTGGAAGTGCGAAGTGCAGCAGACAAGGGAACCATCGTTTCTGCCTACGTACCCGTCACCCGACGGACCGGCGGGCGGGCTTCCGAGCGGGCATACGCCTAGCCGATCGACGTCTGGCGGTCCGCACCCCAGACCCACGGTCGTTGCGACGTCTCAGGGCCCACCGCGAGCGCAGGACAGTACTCGGGCGTTCGTCCGGGCCACCGGATTGCCCGCGGCATAGCGGGAACCGCCTATCCGCAGCGACGTGTGTAGCGGCGTGGCCTGTTTGAGGCACTGAGTGGAGCCACTTGCACGAGCGTGCTGTAAGCGATGAACGCGATCGAGAGATGCATCAGCATCAGAATGCCGATTCCGCGGACCGGTTCACCATGGACCAGAATCCGCAAATCCGGTATCCAAAGAACGAGCGTCACCAGGACGGCCAGTCGGAGGAACAGCCAGCGCGGCTGAGAGGAGATTCGGGTGACGGCTGGCCAGCCGACACAGGCGATCGTCACTCCGATCAGGGTCAGCTTCCCGAAGTCGGTCATCTGGAAGTGCACGAAGCCTCGCGTGGAGGGGAAGATCGTCGTCCCGATAGCGACGAGGATCGCTTCCGAGATGAGCGAACCCACGTTTGCCACGACCAGGGCAGCACCCAGCGAGCCCAAGCGGGCGGCTCGTGGTGAATCTCGAGGTCAACCTTGGCGAGTCGTAGCCAGCGCCGGACCTCGGAGGGAAGCCAGTCGACGACTTCCCCCGCAAAGGCGCGCAGCCGATCTCCAGACAGAGGGCGCTCAGATGAAGGGCGGTCCGACATCCACTCACGATACCGGCTGCCCGGAACACCGTCCCAGAGCGAAGGACCGATGGCCGCGGCCACACTGGCAAAACTGAGCACAGCGGTCCAAGTCGGCGTTGTGCCCCCGTCATGAACCCCGACGGTAACGACCTGCTCAGCCGGCCGCTCCTTCGCAGGAGTGCCCGCCGGAGAGCTGAGGCTCACCGCGAGCCCCAGCTCCGGCGGTGTGTACGACTTACGTCTCCCCTTCGGTGAGGCACTCCACCAGAAAGGCTCCAGAGGGATCGCGCTCTACCCCATGGATGTCGTGGTCGAAGCTGGGGAACTGCCGATCGAAGTCCTCCAGAGCCAGCAGATACTCGAGGATCGGACTATTAGCTGCTCCGGCCTCCTCTCCCGGCATGAGCACCGGAATCCCTGGTGGATACGGCACCACCATTACTGCGGCCGTCCGACCTGCCATCTCGGAAACCCGAACTCGCTCGGTTTGACCTCGAACCAGGTGCCGGTAAGCTTCGCTTGGGGTGCACTGGGCTCCCGGCAGCTCCCCAAAAGCCTGGTCAAGCAATTCCGGCAAGCGACGGTTTTGCATCTCTTGATGCATCTCGTCGCACAGATCCCGTAGCGTCATGTTGCCGTAGCGCTTGGGGAACTCGGCGACCAATCCGGGGAGTGCCTGACTCAACGGCTGATTTTGATCGTAGGCCCGCTTGAAAGCCAGCAGCCCGTCCAGTAGGGTCCCCCACTTCCCCTTGGTGAAGCCGATCGAGAACAACACCAGGAACGTGTAGTCGCCGGTCTTCTCGACCTCGATCCGGAGGTTGTCTAAGAACAGGGTTACGACCTGGCCGGGAATGCCCTGCTTGGCAAAGACACCCTGCGCGTCGATCCCCGGCGTGGTCACGGTGACCTTGATCGGGTCGAGCATGCAGAACCCATCGGTCAGGCCCGAGAATCCGTGCCACTTTTCTCCGGGAACTAGTTCCCAGCAGCTCGGCTCGGTGGATAGGAGTTCTTCAGATGCCTTGGCAAAGGCTACCGTCTTACCCGACTTCGGCTCCCGAACGGTGTCTGGCTGCCAAAGTCCGAAGAACCAACCTTCGCTCCCCGACAACTCCTCCCCAACCTTCAGGAATCGCTGCCGAAAGTGGACAGCCTCGCGAATAGCTTCGTCCGTCAGGGTCAGCCCTCCGGGCGCATCCATCATCGCGGCAGCCACGTCCAAGCACGCGATCATCGGATAGAACGGCGATGTGGATCCATGCATCATGTACGCTTCGTTGAAGCGATCGTGATCTACTGGATTTCTCTCGCCCGACCGAATGTGAATCATCGATCCCTGCGAGAATGCCGCCAGCACCTTGTGAGTTGACTGCGTCGCATAGAGAGTGGGACTGCCAGGTACCGGGTTGGGGAACATGGCATAGCGATCACGGTAGAGCGGGTGGAAGCAAGCGTAGCCGAACCAAGCTTCGTCGAAGTGCACCCTGGGTGTTGACTCACCGAGCAGATCGGCGGTCCGTCGTGCGTTATAGCAGAGTCCGTCATAGGTCGAGTTGGTTACAGCCGCGTAGACAGGATCCCTGGAATTGGCCGCACTGGTGAGTGGGCTCGCTGCCACCGCCTTGGCCACCGCCTTGGATGTCAGTTTCTTGGCGGGGATCGGTCCCATGATCCCGTAACCGTTACGAACTGGCATCAGGTAAACCGGTACAGCTTCCGTGACGGTGAGTGAGTAGTTCATCGACTTGTGGCAATTGCGATCAACCAGAACTACGTCACCCTGAGTGATGCAGCTGTGGCCCACGATCTGATTCGCCGTGGACGTTCCATTGAGGACGTAGAAGGTCTGGTCGGCCCCGAAAATGCGTGCCGCGTTGTCCTCTGACTCGCGAACCTTGCCGGAATGGTCCAGCAGGGAGCCCAGCGCCCGGAGGGGTCCCAGCGACACGGACAGGTCGGTCCGGAACAGATTCTCACCGTAGAAGTCGTAAAACGCCTTGCCCACCGCTGACTTCCGGAAGGCGGTTCCGCCGGCGTGCCCTGGGGTGTGCATGGAGTACTCATAACTGTCATAGAAGTCAAGCATCGCCTGGAAGTAGGGAGGCAACAGCGTCTCCGTGTAGCGCCGCCAGGCCCAGTCGATCCGACCAGCGATGAAACTCGGAGTGTCCTCGAAGAGGAAGACGTACTCCTGAGTCGACTCCGTCACGCTCCACGGCAGCGCTTCCAGGTCGCCCTGCTCCAGGAAAACGAAGATGGGTAGCTTGTCGTTGCGCTGACGGACTGAGGAGATCACCGCCTCGGCCTCGGTCACTTCATCGGTCTGCCCCAAGCCCCAGTCGACGACGACACAGCCAAATGTCGGGTCAGACCCAACCAATGCCAGGGCATCCGTCGCTGTCTCGACATGCTCGATCCGGTGGCCCAAGACCTCCAATGCGTCAACTATCCGCTTGATGGTCCGATCCGCCTCCTGTCGGCGCTCCGGGCCGGCGATCATCAGTACCGGAAACTCCGTTCTTGCTAACATCTCGCGCTCCCCTTCCAAGGCTGTATAGAGATCACGTCAATCGAGTCGCTGTCACCCGGGGAGACCGGCGGGGTACTCCCGCCGGCCTACCTTGTTGTCGGTCGAACGAGCGGTGCGCTCCTACTTCCCAGCTGCACCTACCGGTTGCGGACTACCCGCTCCGTTTGAACTGGCCCTCGCCGTCGCCTGCATCGCCAACTCATGCGCCAGGTCGTCCCCGAACTCGTCTATCTCCAAGAGGACCGGGTCGGGGTGACTGATGTACCAGTTGGGCTTCTTGATCCGCTCGATGATGAACGGTGGGGCTGAGCAGAGGACGATCGCGCCAAACATCGCAGCAGCATAGATTGGCGCAGGCCAAGTGGTCACTCCGCTCGGAGGGAAGAACCCCAGTACCAATCCCAATCCGCTGCCGATTACGCCTACCCCAGCCACTACCCATATCCCCGCCTTGCCGCCGGGAATCCGGAACGGACGAGGCGTATTGGGCTCGGTGTAGCGAAGTCGAATTCCCGCAGCCAGAATCATGATGTACATCAGCACCAAGATCTGAGCCGTCAGGGCCGATAGCATCCAGTAGCTGGCGTTAATGCTGGGGACGAAGAGAAACAACAGCGCAAACAAGGTGCCGAGGATCCCTTGCGCCACCAGCACCCCCACCGGAATGTGGCGCCGATTGACTGCGTGGACAACCGGCGGAAGATCGCCGGTACGCTCCGCCGCATACAGACCCTTAGACGGCCCCAGGAGCCACACACTGATTAGGGCCAGAGTGCCCAGGCCGGTGAGAGCCGCCATGATCTGCGTAACCACCGGGCTTAAGCCCAATAGCTTGAAGAAGACCGCGAACGCCTGCATCAGGCCTGCCACCAGACTCAGCTTGGCCTGGGGGACCACAAAGGAGATGGCCAGTGTGGCGAAGATCGATATGGCCACGATCACCAGCGCACTGGCGATGATCGCCCGCGGATAGGTGCGCTGGGGGTCCTTGGTCTCCTTGGCATGGAAACCAAAGAGCTCAATACCAGCGTAGCCGAGAAGAACCCCGACGAAGAAGACCAGGTTGTTGATACTGCCAAAGTTGGGCAGTAACTTGCCGGCTGAGAACGGGATAGCAATGTGCTTGCCCGCGGCCAACCAGTAGATTCCCAGAATGATCAAGATGGCGGCCGGCAGCAACGTGCCGATAGTCACACCCACGTTGTTTAGCAGGCTCGTCCAGCGCAGGCCTAAGAAGTTGATGACGGTCATACCCCAGAACACGCCCAACATCACCAGCACCAAGTAGACCTTGTTGTTAGATAGTGCCGGGGCAAAAATGTAGGCGATCGTGGCCGCCACGAACGCCAAGACGGTGGGGAACCAAACGATCCCCTCGATCCACTCAAACCAGACGGCTAGGAATCCCGACTTGGGTCCAAATCCCTGACGCACCCAGGCATAGAGTCCGCCAGCCTTGGGCCATCCCGTCCCGAGCTCGGCGCAGACCAGCGCCAGCGGAATCAGGAAGAAGATCGCGCCGAAGACGTAAAGGCCAATACTCGCCCAGCCATACTCGGCCACGCTGGGCATTCCTCTCAGGGTCAGGACAGCGGCGAGACTTATTCCCGCTATTGAAGCCGTCCCGAGGATTCTTACCGATTTGCCGGAGGTCCCGGCCTTGGTCGTATCCGAGGGTCCTGCCTGTCCCACCACGTCGCGATTCATTTCTCTCCCTCCGTACCGAATGATTTGTGCGGCCACCGGGAGATCCCCGGGGGTCATGCTTAGTCCGAGACTAGGATTGGCCCGTGGAGTACGGACACAGCGCTAGCACTCGTAGTAGGTCGAGGGGAAACACCTAGTCAAGCTCAGCTGTGGTGCCCTACGAGACGCTGCCCGCGCAGGTCAGGACCTCGTGGGCGATGGCACCAGTTACGGCTCGGTGAAAGCGCCTGGCGCCCAAGAGTTGGAGAGCCGGTGGCTTATGCAGGCGGATTCGGGAATCCACTTCCAGGCTGCCGGTGGGACCGGCTATCACGGGATTTGCTTCGATCTCGGCTATCGCGGGGTGGGCATGGGCCAGCTCCGCCAGTCTCACCACCAGATCGGCCAGCGAGTTGAGATCGACCTTTGGCGCTCCTCGGTAACCGTCCAACAAAGGGAAGGTCCTCAGCCTTCGAAGCAAAGCCAGAGCATCGCCTTGTCCGACAGGAGCCAGCTGTACCTCGGAATCGTGGAGTAGTTCGACCGCGGTGCCACCGGCCCCGACCATCACTACCGTGCCGCAGTCGGGGTCGTTGGTCGCGCCGCCAAATACTTCAACGCCGGGGGGGCTTGGGCCCGCGACTCGAAGTACGTGATCGGCGTCGACGTGCCCGCCAGCCGTACCGACATCCGCCTCCACTTCGGTGCCAGCCTCGAGGCCGACCACGACCGCGCCGAGTTCCGTCTTTCGCAGGATCCCGGGCCCACCACCCTTGAGAACAACCCGACCACCCAGCTCAAGTGAGGCTCGAGCAGCTGCCTCCGGGCTCGCTGAACCGCCCCGGTAAAGTTGGCGACTCCATTCGTTGAGAGGATGGAGAGATGACAAGCATGACGAGGTACCCGCAGGAGCTGCGGGAGTGGGCGGTAAGGCTGGTACTGGAGCACGGGGGCGAATACCTCTCGGAGTGGGCAGCGATTGAGTCGATCTCAGCCAAGTGGCGGATGACCAAGGAGACGCTGCGGAGGTGGGTGCGGCGGGCGCAGGTGGACGGTGGACTGCGATCTGGAGTGACCCCACCTTGGAACGGGCGCGGATCAGGGAGCGGGAGAACCGTGAGCTGCGGCGGGCCAACGAGATGGCGGTCTCAACCGGTCAGCGCAACGACCTCTGACAATTTCTCGGATGGTGTCATATAGCTGAGGGTTCGGCGTGGCCGGCCGTTGAGGCTTCGTTGAATCCTCCGGAGCTCGGTCTGCGTAACCTTCGACAGATCGGTGCCCTTCGGTAGGCATTGGCGCAGCAGTCCATTGGAGTTCTCGTTGCTTCCTCGCTGCCACGGAGAGTGTGGGTCGCAGAAGTAGATGGGCACGCCAGTCGCCACTGTGAAGTTCGCGTGGGTGGACATCTCAGCGCCCTGGTCCCAGGTGATAGTGCGCAGCAGATCGCGGGGCAGCGTGAGGATCGCCCGGCGCATCGCGTCCTCGACACTAGTCGCGGCGCGGCCATCGCGCAGGTGCAGCCGCCGCGTAAAACGTGTCGTCCGCTCAACCAATGTCCCCACTTCACTGCGACCGCCTTCACCAAGGATGAGGTCGCCCTCCCAGTGACGGGGCACCGCACGGTCCGCCACGCCCGCGGGTCGCTCACTGAGCATCACCAAGCCGGGAACCCGTCCACGGCCGTCAACAGTGCCACGGGGGCACCTCCTGGCCCGTCCCGCGCGCCGGCAACGGGCTAAGCCTCCGCGCAGCTCCCCGCGTCCCTGGACGTAGAGGGACTGGTAGATGGTCTCGTGGCTCACGCGCATTTCAGGATCGTCGGGATAGTCCAACCGTAGGCGCTCGGCGATCTCTTGTGGAGACCAGCGGGAGCGATGGCGATGGGAAGCCTCGGTGAGCAAACGGCCGCGCTGCAGCTTGCACGGCTTCGGGCGGCGAGCACATTCACTGGCGCGCCGATGAGCCCGCCAGGCACCGTAATCGTCCCGGCCGCCACCGTGGGCGACCTCACGGCTGATGGTCGACGTGGGCCGATCGAGGGAACGAACGATGGCGCTCAGCGACATCGTCCGGCCGATACCCAGCCGGACCTGCCCACGATCCTGAATGGTCACGCGGCCGGGGCGCGGCGCCCAATCGCCAGTGATGCCCTGCCGGAACTGGCCTCTGACCATCAGGCCCACCATCGGCGCCGAGCAGCCGACCTGGCGACCGATCTCCACCAGCGACATGCCGTGAGCATTCAGCCGGAATGCCAGCTGCTTCCGCTCGTTGGTCAAGTGTCCCCGCATCAACGTCCTCCTGACTTCGACGGACCGAAGTCTCACACGTGGTTGCGCTCACCAGTTGAGACCGACCCGTCATGGGAGAGTTTGAAAGTCCCCTTCTGCTTGAGCGTCGCCACGTTGGTGGCGTTGATGTCGGTGGAAAGGTCAGCGCATGAATTGGAGACGTCATAGGTGTGCGCGGGCCAGCCGGTAGCAGCATTGGCCGCAATCTCTGGCGGCGTTCGGCCGCTCGGCGTCGGCGCCGCGTCAGCAGCTCCCGACAACAGGCCAGCAACTACTACAACAAGGCCCAGGGAAACGAGGCGAGAGACAAGCCGGAGTCGATTCCGCACTAGGTCACATCCGATCGCTTTCATGCGGTCATCTCCTGCTTCTGGTTCGGTTCGGGTCAGACAGTGATGCGGCCTACTCCCAGCGGAAGTACCGAATGGCAACGAACGCAAAGACGAGCGTGTAGCCAGCCAGACTGAGGAGGGTCGTCAACGGGGGCCTCGCACCAAGCCCCGAATAGAGAAGAGCCCGCACCGCCGCGCCGCTAGGCGAATACCACAGCACGTCCCGCAGCGGTTGGCTGACTAGTACAGGCTGCACCCACAACCCGGACAGGAAGAGGAGCGCGAAGAAGAGCACCCCACCCACAAGGCTGGCCTGGATCTGCGTTCGAACTAGGGCGACGACAACCAGGCCCAGCGAGAAAATCTCGGCAACGGCGAGTGCGATCGATAGGATGAAGAAGGGGATGCTCACGGTGAGTCGCGCATCGAAGATCGCCGTACCGCCAACAAGGATGATCACGGCTGCCACCGCAGCGAGCACTAGGTCGACGATCAGTTGTGCGCCGAGCAGTCGTGATGGATGCACCGGAGTCGTGGAAATGCGTCTCAGCCAGCCGATCTCACGGTCCCTCACCAGCGTAGCGGGGAGGGAGATCGCTATGGCAATGAACGAAATTACCATGAGGGTCGGGATGTAGAGGTCGATCACGGTCAGGTCGCTGTTGCCGACATTCCCCGGGACTTGCTTGCTGATGAAACCAAAAACAACCAGCAGGATCACCGGAATCCCCACGCCGGGACCGAGAGCATAGGGCTCACGGAGATTGAGCTTCGCCTGCACCTTGAGCAACGCGACGAGTTGGGCACGCGCCCGACGGCTGCGCTCCCCGCCCAGACTCGGCATCACACTTGGACCTTTTCCGATGCTGTCGACGCGGTGTCCCTGGTCAGCCTGATGAAAGCATCATCAAGGTTTCCACCTCTTGCCTCGAGCTCCGAAACCTGGACGCCCACCCGGCGCTACGGGCTCTGGCACGACCGCGCCGTGTTCCACTTCCTCGTGGAGGAATTCGGCCGGCACGTCTACCGGCATCAGCTCGACGCCGCGATCGGAGCTGGTGGGTTTGTGATCGTGGGCACCTTCGCATCAGACGGTCCCCTGCGCTGCTAGGGGCTGCCCGTTGCCAGGTATAGGCCCGAGGACCTCATGACCACCCTTGGTCGTAACTTCGAGCTGATGTCTAGTCGACGGGAGGAGAACCGAACGCCCGCCGGCATAGTGCAGCCCTTTACCTGGGCGGCGCTGCGAAAGAGTCCAGACTGAGTAGGCGAGCTGCGACGTCACTGGTCGGGTGCCGCACCTTCGAGTGAGGTCGAACGGTTATTCTCGGTTCAGGAGAGACCCTGTGGACATCACCGTGTTGCACGTTGATGACTGCCCGAACCTCGCTCCGCTCATGGAGCAGCTGGAGGAGATGCTCGTCGGCCGCGACGACGTCGCCCTCGTCATCAATTGAGTCCGTTCTGGTAATGACCACGAGGCGAACTCGATAGCCCTCACTGCCTGGGATCGGCTCGGAGCGAAGGAGGGACCGACCGCCCTCCGTCCATAGACCTTCAGGGCGGCCCGGCCCTGGCCGGAATACCCCACGGGGTATACTGGTTGGGCTGGACGACAGGTCTAGTGATCAGGAGGACGGCCGTGGCAACCGTCGCACTCGACACGAGCAACTTTGAGAAGACTGTGACCTCGAACGAGGTCGTGCTGGTCGACTTCTGGGCCAGCTGGTGCGGCCCATGCCGGAGCTTCGCCCCCGTCTACGAGACCGCCTCCGAAACTCACGACGACATCGTCTTCGCCAAGGTGGACACCGAAGCTGAGCAGGAGCTGGCCGCCGGGTTCGGGATCATGTCCATCCCGACGCTGGTGGCCTTCCGGGAGAACATCCTGCTCTACGCCCAGCCGGGTGCGCTCCCCCCCGCTGCCCTGGAGGACCTGATCGGCAAAGTCAAAGCGCTCGACATGGACGATGTTCGCCGCCAGATCGCCGAGCGGGAACGTACGGCCTCGTGATCAAGGTTCGGGCCACGCCCAGACGCCAGATGGAGAGTTGAGGTGGACGCCATCGAAACGACAGTCGACGAGCCCATCGGTGAGGCAGAGTCAGCGATTCGAGGGGCGCTCGTCGTAGAGGGATTCGGAGTCCTGACCGAGATCGACGTAGCGGCCACCTTCCAGGCCAAGCTCGGGGTGCGGCGTCCACCCCTCAAGATCCTCGGTGCGTGCAATCCATCGCTCGCCCATCGGGCCCTTGCTCTCGACCCATCGTTGGCGCTTGTCCTGCCCTGTAACGTCGTCCTGGAGGACGTCGGGGACGGCCGTACCCACGTGTCCATCGCCGATCCCCGAGCCATGCTCAGGCTCGGCGACCCGACGAAAGAGAACGAGGCGCATAGCCTCGGCGAAGAGGCGTCCCTGGCCCTCCGCCGAGCCCTCGACCAACTGGGCGGCTGACAATGGGCGGCGCGAAACCAGGAGGTTATCTCCCCGCTGCCTCGTCGGTGCTGGCCGTCTGCGCCCACCCCGACGATGAGAGTTTCGGCCTCGGCGCCGTGCTGCGCCACTTCATCACCGACGGAGCCGAGGTCGCCATGCTTTGCTTCACTCAGGGCGAGGCATCCTCGCTTGGCGGGTCAGATCGCCCGCTGTCCGAGATCCGAAGTGCC
>DATKSR010000154.1:0-3033 GCA_035531555.1 Candidatus Dormiibacterota bacterium | reverse complement strand
GCAGGGCTACTACACCCTGCAGCGCCTGCTCGGAGGGCAAAGCTCAACCCCTCCCACCACCAACCCAACCCCCACCCCACCCCCTCCTACCTCCACGCCCACCCCTCCGCCTCCCACTTCCACGCCCACCCCGACCCCGATAACCGGTGGCGGCGATGGAACGCCCGGTCCCATCACGGCACCACCGCTAAGTGGGACGCAGATCTACTCCGACAACTTTCAGGCGGACGCGGTGGGTAGTGCCCCCGCTGGTTGGACGCCGTCTGGGGCGGGGTCTGACTGGACCGTGCAGTCTGAATCGGGCATCCATGTCCTGAGCCACTCAGCCTGGACCGGACATGCCCGCGTCGGGAACGCGAACTGGGCCGAGTACAGCTTTTCTGCAGCCGTCAAACCGAGCGCTTGGGCCAGCGAGGACGACGGTCTGATGTTCGGATGGCGGGACGGCGGCCATTACAGCTTGGACATCGTGGCCGGGAACCGATTGGTGCTCGGGAAGTGGGCGAACGGGACTTGGACCCAATTGGCCAGCACCGCCTATGCGTTCAGCTCGCGCTGGTACACGCTTCGCGTCGACATGTCGGGCGGCGCCCTGACCGCCTACGTCAACGGGGTGTCGCTGCTTCACGCAAGCGATGCCACCTTCACCTCTGGAGCGATCGGCTTTGAGGCGAACAGTCCGGTTCAGTTCGGCGACGTCCAGGTGGCGACGATGGCGGCTGCGTAGATCTAGACTTCCGAGCCGATGGGCACGCCACCTCCACCGGCTCGGTACCCGTCCGGCGACCCGATGGCCGAGCATCAGGACCTGTTTCGATCCGGGGCCTACGTGTCGCAGTTCCAGCCCGACACCCAGCAGAACCCATTCCGAACCATCTACGGTCAGAAGCGCGACGCCCTGCTGCGGCTCATCGCGGGCACCGACCGCGACGTCCTCGATGTGGGTGGCGGACCGGGCCGAATTTCGATCCCGCTCTCGGCCCGTCATCGGGTCACCCTCTGCGATCTTTCACCCGAGATGCTGAGGCTAGCGCGGTCAGCCAGCGCGGGGCGGCTTGGGCTCTGCCTGGCTGACGCCAACCGTCTGCCGTTCGCCGACGCGAAATTTGACTTCGTTCTCGGAATTGATCTGCTGCCCCACCTGCCGCGGCCAGAGTCCTTCTTCTCCGAGGCTCGCCGGGTGCTCCGCCCGCAGGGCCGGCTGCTGGTCGACTCCACCAACGGCGTTCCCCTTTGGACCCTCGCCTATCCCCGGTACGTGGGACGCAATCCGGCCCGCTGGATCAGGACCTGGCGGGCGGGCGGGGTCCTGCCGGAATGGAGCTCCCGGGTCGTTCACCTTCGTCGCGCGCGGTTTCTGGCCCTGCTTGCGGCCAGCGGGTTCCACGTCCAGCAAACGCTGGCATTCGGTCCCCCGTTCTGTCCCAAATGGCATCTGGCCGTGGCCGCGCCGTGAATCCCCGGCCGCAGCTGGATGGGGCCAGAATCCTCGTGGTTGTCTACGGCCACATCGCGGACACTATCGCGGCCATTCCCGCCCTGCGCAGCCTGCGCGCAGACGCCCCCTCGGCCAGGATCGAGGTTCTGGCTCTTGATTCGGTCAGGCCGGTTCTGGAACCGTGCCCCTACATCGACGCCTTCGTCGGCTGGTCCGACTTCTCCCACAAGGGCGCCCGCGGCTCTCGCTTGGAGAAGGCCGCCACCCTGGCAGCGCTGGGACTCAAGTTGAGGCGCAACCGCTACGACGCCACCTTGGTCCTCCACCGCAGCTCGGGCGCGATGCGCCGACTGGCCGCATTGGTGGGCTCCCCGGTACGGGCGGGCGCTTCAAACGGTGACGATGGATTCACCCATCCGGCGCCGCCCGGCCCACCGGTCGAGTCGTCGCGGGAGGAGAATCGTCGCGTTCTGCAGGGACTGGGTCTCGATGATGATGGGGGCCAGATCGAGATCTGGACTCGACCCGAGGATGCGATCGCGGCCGCCGACCTCCTCGGGAACGCACCCGGCCCGGTGATCGGAATCCATCCCGGATCCGACTGGTCGTGCCAGGAATGGCTCCCCGACCGGTTCGGGGAGGTTGCGCGCGGACTGCAGAGGGAGCTTGGGGCCACGATCGTGATCACCGGCTCCAAAAGTGAGGTCGGGCTCCAAACGGAGGTCGCGGCCGCTCTGAAGGGGGATCCGATCCTGATCGCCGGCCGCACCAGCTTCGGCCAGCTGGTCGAGATCGTGCGCCGGCTCGACCTGCTCGTCTGCGTCAACAGCGCTCCCGCCGCTATCGCGCGGGCGCTCGGAACCCCGTGCCTGGTGGTGGTGGGTCTTGAGGACACCCGCTACACCGGTCTTGAATCCAGCGACCTCCTCCGGGTCATTCAGCCCCGGGTCCCGAAAACCGCGGGAGGATGGTGCGAGTTCGGCCGCTGGGGGGTGCTCTCAAGCTGCCACTCCCCGATGTGCCGGGGCCTGGGCGGACTTTTGGAGCTTGGCCCCAGCCCCGTGTTGCGCGAGGCCCTGCTCTTCCTTGGGCAGCTTCCGGCTCGGGCGGCAGTCTCCGGTCCAGAGCTGCGCCCGCCGGCACCCAGATAGCCGAACCGGCCCCAAGCGACCTGGGACCAGGGCCCATCGGCCTGGGTGCGGGAGGGCACCATCCTGCCAAGGAACCTATTCGGCCCAGGGGTTGGGCCTGCGTAGACTCGGACCATGACCCGCTACCTAGAGTCCCTGTTCTCACACAAACTGTTCCTCGCGATTCCGGTCGCGGTCGCGGTTCTGGCCGCCGCCGCCTACGTGATAATTCAGCCGCCCGCCTATCAATCCACGGCCAAGCTGTGGGTCAACTGGAGCGGGGGGACGCAGACCGCAGCCGATGCCCAGGTCGCATCCATAAACCAGTTGCTCGCGACCAAAAGCTTCGATGTTCAGGTCGCCCAGAGCGGACCCTTGGCTAAATACCTTGACTCGACGGGCGGTGGCGTTACCGGCGTCAGATCCCTGATCGCCGCGCTCTCGAAAGGAGGCCACACCTCGAGC
>DATKSR010000153.1:0-2750 GCA_035531555.1 Candidatus Dormiibacterota bacterium | reverse complement strand
CCGTCATCCTGCTCCGGCGTGAGGTCAAGTTCGTCCGGGTCACGGAGGAGGCGCACAACTTCATCATCGACTCCCAGCTGAGTGAGCTCCGGGCCCGCCAGGAGATCCATGAGACGTTCACGGAGATGGCCATCGAAGGGGCGTCCACGAGTGATATCGTCCGGCAGGTCGCCCTCATGGCCCGCCGCCCGGTGCTGCTCTCCAGCCGGGGCGGCCAGGTTCTCGCCTTCGAGACCGGCGACGTCGGGGCGGCTCTGGTTCTGAGTAACTGGGGAGGGGTCTCCGCAGAGATCCCGGTCTCCGGCAGGACCAGGTTTCTGCCCGGTGAGCCCGGCTGGTTGGTCACTTCGGTGGGCGCCCGAGGTGAGACGTGGGCACTGCTCGCCATGATGGAGCGGAACGGCCAACCCAGCAACCGCGCCTACAGCATCCTGGACCGGGCGGCGGTCGGGCTGGCCCTGAACCACCTGGTGGACCGCGACCGGGAGACGCTCGAGATGCAGGCACAGCGATCCTTTCTGAGTGACCTGCTCGCGGGCGGGCAGACAGCGACGATCCTTCAGACTCGGGCGGAGGCGCTGGGCCTCAGAGCCGAGAGCCAGGAGTTCATCGCCAGCTACGTCCGTCCCGCCCAGCTCACTGGGGATCCCGCCGGCCTCCCCGGGGAGGCCGACACCCGCGATCTGGCCCAGCACGTCAGCAGCGCAGCCCGAGAGGCCGGGGTGCGCTGCCTGGTCGCGCCTCTCGCGTCAGGTATGGTCGGAGTCCTCGCCAGCATCCCCGCGCACGGGGATGCCCAGGCCAGATTGACAAGGTTGGCGGAGGCCATCCATCAGTCTGTTGCCTCCGATGGCGCCCCACGCGTCCTGATCACCATCGGCTCAGCTGTCAATTCCCTGCACGAGGTGCGCCGGTCGCTGAGAGAAGCTGAGCAGGTGATGGAGTCACTGCGGGATCCTGCTCCCAAGCCCTTCTATCAGCTGCCTGATGTCAGACTGCGCGGCCTCCTCCACCTGCTGCGCGACGATGCCCGTGTCGAGATGTACTGCGAGCGCCAGCTGGGGCCGCTACTGGTGGTGGACAAGCGCTCCAAGGGGGAACTCATGCAGGCACTCCAGACCTTCCTGAGTCAGGCCGGCAACAAGGCCAGCACGGCCGCCGCGCTGGGGCTGAGCCGACCGACACTCTACGCGCGCCTGGCCCGCATCGAAAGTATCCTGGGAGTGAACCTCAACTCCGTGGACTCCCGGCTATCGCTTCAGGTCGCCCTCATGGCGATGGACGAGGCCTGCCTGGGGAGATAACCCGATCTTCCTTCCACTTTCTTGGCGCACTCCGACGGTTTGAACTGTGGGTGCGCCGCCCCGATTGGCTCGGCTGCTGACCATGCCAGCTGGGACGAGGTGAGGGGCCGTTGGGTGCTCTCGTCTCGGGTGCGGCACATAGCCAGACCTTTTCGGCCGCTTCCGGAGGCAGACTGGTGACCACATGGGCAATCGGGGCGACCCGACCCTAGCCGATCGGTTGGCATCAAAATCGGCATCAGCGACCGCACCTGTCTCGTCTAGTCAGGCTTCTGAGCGACCATTCTGATCTCGATCTGCTGGAGGCCACTCCGGGAATCGAACCCAGGATCGCAGTTTTGCAGTTCTCTCATAGCCATGACGGCTGTGTCATCGGGTCCGGCCGGGTGCCGTTCTGAACTGAAGTCGGCGCGTCATCGGTCCGTCTGGTGCTGCGCCGTGCCGTCATGTGGTCACCAGTCCGTGAGCAAAATGTGAGCACGCGGCCTGCCCCTATGCTGGGGTCTGTGCCACGCTGGCGGCGTGAGAGCGCCGCAGCCGACTCTTGCTATGCCGCGCCAGACGGGGGCGGGCCCCGCCAGCCTCCTCAAGTTCCCGGCGCAGCTGGACGATGGCGGCTCGCAGCGCAGGGTCGACCTGGTGCGAACCCGAGCGAGGGCGACGGGACCGGGGGCTTAGAGCCTCATACCCACCCTCGCGAACGCGGGCCAGCAACTCATAGACCCAGCTCTTGGAGATGCCATAGAGTCTGGCGATCTCTCGCGGGCTCCGCTGTTCCAGTACGACCGCGTCCACCACATACCGCTCTAGGCCCATAGCTGCACCCTCCCTTGAAGGTGTCCACTAAGTCCCGAGACATCTGTCCACTATGTGGTGAATTCCCACGCCTCTGGGCGCGCCACTTTCCGAGATCAAATCCGGCTCTCGGGCTGGCTGCTCTCCGCCTTTGACAGCTAATCTGACGGCCAAACTCGGTCGTGGGCCAGCCGATTGGAGGGGTTCGAGAAGACCACCGTCGACCAGATCGCCAGCGGTGATGCAACTATGGCCCACGATCTCGTTGGCCGTCGACGTCCCGTTGAGAACGTAGAAAGTGTCGTCGGCTCCGAAGATTCGAGCTGCGTTCCGCTCTGACTCTCCCACTTTGCCGGAGTGGTCGAGGAGGGAGCCAAGGGCCCGGAGCGGCCCCAGTGAAACCGATAGGTCAGTCCGGACGAGGTTCTCTCCGTAGAAGTCATAAAATGCCTTGCCCACCACGGACTTCCTGAAGGCTGTGCCTCCAGCGTGGCCGGGGGTATGCATGGCTTACTCATAACTGTTGGTGAAGTCGATCAGTGCTTGGAAGTAGGGAGGGAGCAGCGATTCCGTGTAGCGCCGCCAAGCCCAGTCGATCCGGCCGGCTATGAATCCCGGAGTGTCCTCGAAGAGGAAGACGTACTCCTGAGT
>DATKSR010000152.1:0-2048 GCA_035531555.1 Candidatus Dormiibacterota bacterium | reverse complement strand
CGTAGCTGGGATGGGTCCCAGCCCCATGTACTCAGGCGCCAGGGCTGCGACCGATGTGCCGACGATCCGTGCCAGCGGCGCGATACCCAATTCCCGCGCCCGCTCCAGAGACATCACGATCACCGCCGCCGCTCCATCATTTAGGGGGCAGGCGTTGCCAGCGGTGACCCTTCCATCCTCCTTGAAGACCGGCTTCAGGGTCGACAGGACCTCGGCGGTGGTGTTCGGCCGGGGACCGTCGTCCCGGTCGACCAGCCGACCATCAGGGGAGGTGACCGGGATGATCTCGCGGTCGAAGAATCCCTCCGACTGGGCCTGGACTGCCCGATTCTGACTTCGGGCCGCGAACTGGTCCATCTCCTCTCTGGTGATTCCCTCCTGCTCGGCTACGTTCTCGGCGGTCAGCCCCATCGGCAGGTAGAGGTCCGGGAACCCCTCCGGGTTGCCGGGCAGCAGGCGGGGGTTTCGAGCATCGAGTGGATCTGAGGTGCCGTGGCCGTAGCGGCTCACGGTCTCGACGCCGACCGAGGCAAAGACATCGCCCTCGCCGGCCCTGATCGCGTGGGCGGCCATCCTGGTGGTCTGGAGTGAGGAACTGCAGTAGCGAGTCAGGGTGGTCCCGGGGGAGTTGACCCCAGCCAGGATGCTGATCGCCCGGCCCAGGTTGAACCCCGATTCCCCTCCCGGCAGCCCGCAGCCGCAGATGACGTCCTCGATCTCGCCCAGGTCCAGTTGTGGAAGGCGCGCGAGTACTTGGCACAAAATGAATGCGCCCAGGTCGTCGGGCCGGAAGTCCACCAGTGAGCCCTTGCCCGCCCGCCCGATCGGAGAACGCCCGGCCGCCACGATCACCGCTTCCGGCATACCGCGACCTCCTTTGGAATGCGTCGAACCGGTCCCTGCCGCGCTATCCCGCGGAGACAGCCGGCACCGGGGAGTAGTTGGGTCGGCTCCTAGTGCTCGGCGGCCGCTGGCCGGTTCATCGCCGCCGTGCCTGCGGCCGACCAAGTCCGCCCGGTAGGATGCGGAGTCCCTTGTCCACAATCTCAATCGACTGGTCTGCCAGCGACCACATCGGCTCATAGCTGGGCGCCAGAGAATCGCCGCTCACCTTGGCTCGGGCGACGGCGCGCCGGGAGCGGGGCTTGGTGGCCGAGGTCACCACCTGATTGATGCCTGCACGAGTAGCCATGGCTGGAGTCTACCCAGCGACGATCCGGCCCACCAGCAGCACGACTCCGGCTGCCGCCAGGCAGACCACTGCCGAGTTGAGAAGCTGCCCCTTGCGTGCGATTTGGACCTGGTTGCGCTGCAGGGCCCGGAGCACTCCGGGTAAGGCGACTTCCTTCATGAAATCCGGTTCATCCCCGGCGAACTGAGCCAGCCAGATGGGGTCGGGCGCCGAGCTCCAGCGGGAGGCGCGCGAAGCCCAAGCGGACAGCGTCACCCCCAGCACCAGTACCGCGGCGATCAAGATGCGCAGGGGAATTGTCTCCTTGGCGACCACGGCGATCCCAGCCAGCGCCAGGGCACCGGCGATCACTCCACCCAGTCGAGTGTTCAGTCCGTCGACGTCGCCCATCTGGGCGGTGAGCGCAGCGCTGGCCACGTCGAAGGCCAGGCCGACCCCGGGTGCGCTGGCCCGTCGAGGCTGGGGACGGCGTCGAGTGGGCGAAGTGCTGGACGACCGAGGCGGGAGGGGAGCTTCCGTCGCCGCGGAGCTGGGATTGGAGACAGGATCCTCGGCGTCCACCGACTCATCCTAGGTGAGATGCCGAGCGACGTCTTGACCGGGTGACTGAGCTCCTCGAGAGCGCCAGTCGGCCAGGCGGCGGCATGGCGACCCAACCCGGCCCCTATCACGCCTCGACTTGAAGCCGGCTCCGTCCGCCTGTGGTATTCTGCCCACGTCCTTCGCCGTTTGTGATGGACCGTTCGCCGCCGCTAGCCTCGCGAGCCGGCCGATCGATAAGGCTCGCGAGGAGGGCCGCGCTGCGGCACGGGAGATTGCAGATGCCGATCGGAACAATCAAGTCGATCAACGAGCG
>DATKSR010000151.1:0-5604 GCA_035531555.1 Candidatus Dormiibacterota bacterium | reverse complement strand
GTTCCGCGCTGGTCTAAGACGCGATGTCCTTCCACCAGCCGTTCCTCCAGCCATCCCAGGTAGTCGTCGTGGATATCAAGATACTGGAGCGCTGACACGCGTTCTGAGGAGTATGCCTGCCCCTTGAATCCACTCCGATGCCCCTCCGCGCTCCGAACGGTCTTCAGAGATATCCTACGTTGGGTCTTCCCGGTATTGAAGGGAGGGTCGATGTAGATCATCTGGGTGGAGTTATCGGGTAGGCCCCTCAGCACGGGTAAATTGTCACCCTGGATCACTACACTCGGGTTCTCCTGCGTCAATGGGAGCTCCTGTTCAAGGTTGTTCACACGACCCGGGCGCGTGAGCTGAGACGCGCCTCCCTCAAGCGTGTGGCAGCGGCCGCGACCGTGAGCAGCACCCAAGTTGTCCAGACCATCTAGGGAGATGGCGGACGCAGGATCGTCGCATTGAGAAGCCTCAGCAAAGTCTCAAATCGCTCAAGCGTTGTCGCAGATACACGTTGAAAGAACGCTTCCGTATTGAGCGTGAGGGCGTGCGCGGGAAGGGCGTGATCGAACACGCCGTGGATTGCCTCAATCCGCTTGACGACGCGATCTTTGGTCGGCGGGAGTGTCGCCTCGGACAGGTTCTGTGCAAATGCTAGGTTGAACAAATCCACGTATTCTCCTGGCTCCATGAGATCCTCAATGTCGGGCTTCGACACTGCACCAGGCACATCAGCGATCACGACAATCTCCTCCCGCTGAATGAGACCGGCTTCCGCTTGGGCAAGCACCCTTTGAACATCACGGCCGGTCCGGTCACCATCAAGGAGGACGGAAACCTCCATGTCGCGACCTATGAGGGCGACGTATGCAGGCATATTCGCGGCACTGCCGACGGGGACGACCTTGAGGCGGCGGTCCAGACCTGTCCGACGTAGGGAGACGAGCTGCTCCGAAAACCGCTGCAGATAGACGTAGTCGGACCCTCCCTCCACGATTAGATGTCGGCCCGCACCGATGAAAAGATGCTGGCTGATGGAGTAGCCTAGAGCAGCCTGTACCGGAAGGAGCGTGTCCTTGTTAGCGGTGAGGTCAACCGGTGTAATGGCAACGCCGATGTCCGGGTTGTCTCGCGTGGAGCGGTCCTCGACGCCACGCAGCTTCTCATAACGGGCGGGGTCGACCATGTATTGCGAGTGAGTGGCGTAGATGACCTGCTTGGAGGCCCCTAGTTCACTGAAGATGAATCTCAAGAAGTCCTTCTGAGCTTCGCCATGCAAGCTGGTCCCTGGCTCGTCCAGTAGGACGATGATGGGGTCCGGGGACTGTTGGTAGCGACTGAAGGCAGCAAGGAATGAGAAGAACCAACGAAAGC
Source organism: Candidatus Dormiibacterota bacterium (assembly GCA_035531555.1). Classification (GTDB taxonomy): domain Bacteria; phylum Chloroflexota; class Dormibacteria; order Aeolococcales; family Bog-877; genus Bog-877. Next base: position 4,242 of record DATKSR010000151.1, on the reverse strand, counting down.
CAGCGGAGCGGGTAGCGAAGTTGGTGACGACGCCGCCATGCCTATTGTCGCGCAAGAGAAGTTTGAGGATCCGGTGCATTGTTGGCGGCTGATTCGGGGGCCGACCGACCTCCTCGAGCTCGGTGTCGAAGTCGACCTCTAGGTCGCTGTTCTGGGTCCAATACGTGAAGACTTTGTGGGTGAGGTCGAGGGCGGCGGCTTGCAGTTCGGCCTTCCGCGCGTCGTAGTTGTCGCCGAGGAAGTCGGTCGGCGAAGCGCCGGCGTAGGTGAGGAGGGATAAGACACTCTGCTCCTCGGCGTCGAGCGCCGCGTTAGACGCAACCTTCTCCGCAAGCAAGTTCAGGTCGTGTTGCCCTGGTAAGAGGTCATAGTCGCTGAAGTAGAAGAAGCGAGGTACCAGCTTGGCCAGCGCCTTGACTTGATCCTCATCGAGGGACGGACCGGTCAGGTAACCATAGGCTTCGAGCACCGTGATGAAGGACGTCAACGCTTTGGCTCTGGGGGCATCCCCCTGGTCTCTGAGCGTCTTGGCGGCCTGTTTGGCGGCGACTACCGTTGCCGGAGGCGCGTCGGTGGCCAAGAGCGGAGGCACGTCTGCTTCATCGACAGCGGCCGTGGCCATTGCGGCACGCACGATATCCGAGAACGGACAGACTAGTGACACCGTCCAGGTATTGTCGTAGCGCTTTGTGCAGACGCAAAGTGTACCGTCCGGAGGACGTGCCGGTAGAAACGTCGCGGCGGAATCAAGGTCGCTCTCTTGAAGAACAAACTCCACCGTAATCGGAGCGAATCTGTCGAGGGTTCCCTGTCGGCGATCTCGAGCGAGACGCCATCGCGGGTATTCGGTCGTGAGGTCAAATTTGGAGCTAGTGAGGTTGGCGGGATTCAATCGATGCAACGCTTCGAGCACCGATGTCTTGCCAGACTCGTTCTTGCCGACTAGACACGTCACGTCAGGCTCCACTTGAAGTGTCTGAGCGTCAACGACGTTTCGAAACCGCTCGATGCGTACCGACGCTAGGCGCATGGAGCCTCCAAGGGCCACGGATCGTGAAGACCAACTATGGCCTCTACGACTGGTTCTCTCACCCCCTTGCCTGAGCAAGGGGGCCCGACCGTGCCGTCGCTTCTCGCGGTAGCGTTGGGGATCCCCGACGCTCGGTCTTTGGGACGATTCATCTCGTTATCACCTTCGTGGTCGTGAGGACCATCATAAGAGTGACGGGCGCATACGAGAAGGACCCTACTCTGGACGTCTCGGTCCGGCCGATCCATCCAGAAAACTATCGCGCCCGCTGACGACCGAGCAGCTCGGCCGCGGTACAGCCGGTGAAGGACCTCGCGCCGTCGGCAGTTCGGGGAATGAGCCCTCCGTCGGAATCTCGATCCCCTCGGCCACCCTGAGGTGGGAGCGCTAGGCGAATGCGGGTGCCGCGCGGGCCCGGACGCCTTCTTCCGCCCAGTCCGAGTACCTCGACTGACCCAGGGCTGAAAGCCGAGCCGGCTCTCGACGCCAATCTTGGAGAGTCTCCGCCTGGTGCTCCTTCAGAGGTCTGCGCAGGTTAGTCCAAATCGACCACGCGCATCTGTTCCAGCACTTCGGGAGCCGCGACGAACTTGGAGCGTCCGGTCCTTCCGATGAGTTGGAGGTATAGCTTCGCTCTGAACGTGGCGTAATCAGGTGCCCCCGGGTCCTGGAGTAGGCACTTGAGGTCCTCCGCTGTGAGAACGAGGACTCCGCGGTGGTAAGCCTCCTTGATGTCGGCCTGGTTGCAGTCGCCCCTCGAGCGGCTCGTGATGATGATCGGGCGGACCGTCCACTCAGGGGCAACAGCCTCGATGATCTCTCCGCTGACCTTCACCCAGCTGTCCAACTTCTTGGGGATGTCGGTCTCAGTCGTGGCACTGATCGCCAGAAGTGTGCGTGCCTCGCGATCAGCCGCGATCAGGTCAACACCGGGGGTCTTGAGCGTATCTCCGCCGAACAAGGTAGGCCACCCAAGGCCCAAACAGGCGGCGTGCAGCGACACCTCCAGACCGCCACTGCCCGGAGTTCCGCGCGGCGGGTTGACCGGACGAGGCTGCAAGCCGGCTGCGAACGTCGGCGCCACCCTGGCGTGCGTCAGGCCAAACCAGGTGTGGATCAAGGCCGTCAACTTCGTTCTTGCTGGATCGGGGTCTCCCGCCCGAATGGACACTCGCCAGCCAAACTCCGCCTCGGCATCCCGTCTGGACACCCAGATGCTGTGATCGCCCGGTGCCTCGAGGCGTGTGTGGTAGTGGATGACCCACCAGCCCTCGGGAAGCGGCTCGTTTGAGTCGTACCCCAGAGGGGCGCGATTTGGGTCCCATGGCTCTGGCCCCACTCTCACCTCAAAGCTGGACGGCTCGTCCGGCCACCGGTAGCGGAGGGTCACTTGGAGATCAAGGGTCTGGTGGTCGCACTCGGCCTCAACCGCAAGGGGGTCGGGCTCCTCGATCGCCAGGAAGGTGCTCATCTGGTTCCCGATGGCTGGGTGCGAATAGGTCTCTATCCACTCCTGCTGCGACCGACTCACGGTTCTCATCGCGTCAACAAGGGTGTTGTACTCGTAGTTGAGCTGATCCCCTGACCCCGTAAGGCGCCGGATCGGCGTCGGCGCGATGCTCTTTGGGAACGGCCCCAGGAGACGAATAGCGACCGCGCCACTGAGATCGGACCAGGGGCCATGCCAGGTGAGGCTAGGCATGCCGGCTGGGGCCAGGAGCGTCCAGTGGCCCACCGTGGCCGGCTCGTCGCGCGCCCATGATCTCAGAAGGTCAACGAAGGTGGCCAAGGGGATGCGCGGGTGGACAATCTTGTTGGGCTTGCGCATCGCCACTGTGTAAGTCGCTGAGCCATAGTCTGCGGCCAGTTCGAAGTAGGCGAATAGAACCGGCCATGGGCCGTCCTCGGGAGCGTTACTCGAGATGACCAAGCGGCTCAACACCGATGGCCACCTCGCTTCCTGTCCCTGCAATCTGCCTGCCAGCTCCAGAAGCGGCTCTGACCAGCCGTGACGTGCAGGCTTTGGAGGTTCTGGCTCAGGCGCGGCGTCGGGACCGGTCATCTGAACACCGCCACCCGGACGGCCGCGCCGACGCTACGGAAACGTCGCCACGAGCGCGGGTCGAATGAGAGCCAGGCCACTTACTCAGGCGGGGCGTCGGGTCGTGCGCCGTCGCACGGGCTTGGAGGCGACGGCCACCTTGAGAGCACTGGCCGGGTAGAAGCGGACCTTCTTGGAAGGGGCTACCTTGACCGGCGCCCCAGTCTGGGGATTGCGCCTCATCCGGCCCGGGCTCTCGCGCACCTTCCACCGCCCGAACCCGGCGATGCTGACCTCCTCGCCCGCCTCTAGCTTCTGGCCGATCAGCCCGAAGATCAGCTTGAGCGTCTCGTCGGCGAAGCTGAAGCTTGAGAAGACGGGATCGCTCGGGTCCCCGTCATATAGCAGCTGGGCTTGCAAGGTCTTAGCCAGTTCGCGGCGGTTCATCGGAGCACCCCACTTCTGATCTCGGTTGGGCGTTCCAGTGCCCAGTCGGGGATTGTATAGGGGGACGTGGATCCGGACGCCCTGCTCGGGGAGCAGGCGGGCTCAGCTCGCCGGCGTAGATGCAAGATGCCAAGAGAGCTCAGTGCACTTCTCACCATGTGCTACGACTCTGCTACACTAGCCGCATGGTACTGATCGCGTCACGGGAACTGCGGAACGATACTGCTGGGCTGCTCCGGCGCGTCGAAGCCGGGGAGGAGGTCGTCATTACTGTCCGGGGCAGAGCGGTAGCCGAGCTGGTCCAACTTCGGTCTACTCGCCGCCGCTGGCTGTCGCGGGCCGAGCTGATCCAGCGGCTGCCAAGCAGCCAAGCCGATCTCGGCTTGCGCGCCGACCTCGCCCGGTTGGCGGGCGACACCACCGATGACCTTGGGCCGGTGAAGTGACCCGACCAGCTCGGGGAATCCTCGACACCAGCGTCTTCATCGCCAATGAGTCGGGGCGCGCCATCGATGTACTGCAGTTGCCCGACGAATCGGCGATCTCGGTCATAACGCTCGCGGAGTTGCAGGTTGGCGTGTTGGCGGCGGCCGACACCGAGACCCGTGCGACCCGGCTGGCCACCGTGGCCTTGGCCACGGATATGCAAGTGCTGCCGGTGGAGGAGCGGGTGGCATTGGCTTGGGCGCGCCTTCGGGTCCAGCTGGCCGAAGTCGGTCGCAGG
>DATKSR010000150.1:0-58988 GCA_035531555.1 Candidatus Dormiibacterota bacterium | reverse complement strand
CGGGCCAGGGCCACCGCCCGCCGGCGGAACTCTGCGGCGTACACCTTCGGCATGACCATCTCCCTTGCTGAACGGCTCGATTCTCACAAACCGAGTCCAGAAAAGGGGGTCCATATCATCTGGACTAACAAACGGGGTCCCCTCACTCCCAGCGGGCCTTCATCGGCCCGACCCAAGCGGGGAGGGGGACCGCTGACGTGCGTCCCGGCCCAGCCTTCCTCCTCTCTCTCGTCCTCATCCGGCAGGCGCAGCTCCCGGCGATGGGTGAGGCAGAGCGGTCCTGCCCGCAGGTCAACCCGCGGCCGCACCTCTGGCACAGTCCCCAACCGGGCGCGAAGCGTAGGGTCCGGTTGGGTGGCGAGGATCGAGACGCGGAGCCGCCCTTCACGGAGTCCCACTCGATATGCTCGATTGGGCGTTCGACCCAGGGGAGAGGGTGGACTGGTGCAGATTGGGATACTGACTGGCGGAGGAGATGCGCCGGGGCTCAATGCGGCCATCCGCGCGGTAGCCCGCTCCGCTTTTGCCGAGGGAGCCGACGTGCTCGGGGTGCGGAACGGGTGGGCCGGCCTGCTCGACGCTGGCGACGTCAGGCCGCTGCTCCCTGCGGACGTCTCGGGGATCCTCACCCGGGGCGGCACAATCCTGGGTACCTCGCGGGCCAACCCCTTGGCAGAAGCCGGTGCGATGGATTCTGTCGCCGCCAACCTCGACCGCCTCGGGCTCGACGCGCTGGTGGTGATGGGCGGAGATGACACGTTGAAAGTTGCAGCGGCATTGGCGGAGCGCGGACTGCCCGTGGTCGGCGTCCCTAAGACCGTGGACAACGACCTCCAGGTCACCGAGTACTGCATTGGCTTCGACACCGCGGTTGCCGTGGTCACCGAGGCAGTGGACCGGCTGCATACCACGGCTGCCTCCCACCACCGAGTGATGGTGGTCGAGGCGATGGGACGCGACGCCGGGTGGGTGACGCTCATGGGGGGCCTCGCCGGAGGGGCCGACATGATCGTCATTCCAGAATTTGTCGTCGACCTGGGTGAGGTCAGTGACCATCTCCACAGTCGCCACCAGCAAGGCAAGACGTTCAGCATCATCGCCGTCTCAGAGGGGGCGGAGGTGGCCGGCCTGCCCGCGCTGCCCGGCTTGTCCGTCAGTGGGGAGCCTCTCGACGCCTTTGGACACCCCCTGCTCAGCCGCCGCGGAATCGGGGAGCGTCTCGGCCGCCAACTGGAGGCCGTCACCGGCTTTGAGACCAGGGTCACTGTCCTGGGCTACACCCAAAGGGGCGGCTCGCCGACCGCATACGACCGGATCTGGGCGACACGGGTAGGGGTCGCCGCCTACCAGCTGGTGAGCGAGGGACACTTCGGTGCGATCCCCGTCAAGCGTGGCGAACACGTGGAGAGCGCCCCGCTGTCCGAGGTGATTGCCCACCCCCGCCTGGTTCCGGAGGACCTGTACCGCCTGGCACAGACCTTCTACTAATCAGGCGCAGGTGGCCCGACGCGCCGGGACGGCGGTGTGGCGAGCGGGTTTTGGAGTCGACTGGTCCGAGCTGGGCACTGTCGATGCGAGCCGGGCTACTCGGCGCTACCCTCCTCGCCCGCCTGACCGACACCGGGGGGCACCCAGGAAGAGCCGGCAGCGGCATCGGTCTGGCCCGATTCCGGCGGGCTCGCAGGGCTGGTGGCGGGAGCTCCGTTCGGATTCCCCAGTCCGTGCTCCTTGCCGTACTCGTTGGCCCGAGCCGTCGCGGCGGCTGCGGCTTCCTTGGCGGCTGCGATCTTGGCGTCGATCATCGGCGCCTTCTCGGCGGCCTTGGCTTGGAGATCGGCCGCGACCGCTTTGCCCTTCTCGTCCAATGACTTGTACAAGTCCTTGAATCCCATCTCAACCTCCCAATTGCCGATCCGGGTGACGTCCGACCGCGAGTCGATCGCGGAGATTCAGTATGGACTTGGTTTTGCAGGGAAATGCGCGGCGGAGCAGTCAGGCCGTCCCTGTCACCTCCGTCCCCGATCGACCCGCCCGGCAGGTCATCCATGTGGAAAGCAACCGGGCTAGAATCCGCTCGCTGGCGCCGCCGGCGTGACCAGGAGGTACACGGTGTTGGGAATTGACGAAAGCGGCACGACAGATTCCGCCTGGAATAGGTACGGGCGGGCGCTGATTCACTCGATGGCGGAGGTCACCTCGGAGCTGCCCGAGGAGTTCCATGGACTGCTGCTGGAAACTGCCGACTACTGGCTCTCTCTCGGGCTGGCTATCGGCACCCAGACGCGCGACCGGGCGCTGAGCCTGATGGAGCTCATCGAGGCGGAGGAGCAGGGCCAGTCGGAACTGGCCGCCGACGCTGAGGCCTTCTGCGCAGAGGCGCTGGCATGAGGAGGCGGAGCCTCGTGTCTCAAATGTATCGAGCGGCGCGAGTCGCCAACGACGTCAGTACCCTGGCGTCCGGGAATCCCCATCGGATCGCTCGCCGCGCCAGGAACAAGATCGTGGGTCGGGCGCTGGGCCGCGCGGGGATCTGGCGAGCACTCTGGCGCTGAGGGCAATCATCCCAGGAGTGGACTGGCGCTTGCGCGCCGCCTATTCCGGCCTGGTAGGCCGCTGGACCGCGCCGGAGGGGTCGCTCGGAATCCGATACCCTGGGCGCCGGTCGAGTCCGGCCGGTGGGCGGCCGGCACTAAGGTGAGAGCCATGACGGCACCGGTGACGCCGCCGGAGTTGATCCGCCGGATCAAGTTGGCGATGGTCTGGGCCCTGGCCTTTTTGTGGCTGTTAGATGCCTTGCTGCAGGCCCAGCCTCGGATGTTCACGGTCGACTTCGCCAGCAACATCATGAAACCGTCGATCGCCATCGCACCATCGCTTCTGTGGGCGCTGTCGACCTGGAGTCTGCAGGTCGTCAGTGCCCACATAGCGGTCTGGAATTGGCTTTTCGTCGTCGTTCAGGCGATGATCGCGGTGGCCCTGATCGCCGGCCTACTTCGCCACGATCACCGCTTAGTCCGGGCTGGGCTCCTGCTCTCGATCGCCTGGGGTCTCGGGGTGTGGGTGTTTGGGGAAGGAACGAGCGGGGTGTTCACCGGCAACGGAACCATGCTGACTGGTGCGCCAGGCTCGGTCACTCTCTATTTGGCGATCGCCGTGCTCTATCTGCTCCCGGAGCGGTGGTGGCAGCTTTCTGCCCGCTTCTGTGTGGCGCGCGACCTGCTCTCACTGGTGTTCCTATACGGTGCGGTGGCCCAAATCGCCACCCCGGGGTTCTGGGGACCGCGCGGCAACGCCGTGCTGATCGAGGGCCAGGCGAGCATGGCGCCCTCCTGGATGGTGTCCTCGATGACGCCCCTGGTGACCTTCACCCACGCTCACCCAGTCCTCTCGAACGCAGTCTTCGCAGCGGCGCTTCTGGCGGTGGCGGCCCTTCTCTTCGGACGAGCTCCCAGGGCTCTTGGCTTTGTGTGCCTCGGCGCAGTCCTGTTGGTCATGTGGTATTGGGGCCAGGCGTTTGGGGGCATTTTTTCGGGGATGGGAACCGACCCCGGCAGTGCACCGCTGCTGGCGCTCTTGGCGATCCCGGCCGGGGCGACGTGGCAGATGCGGCGGCGCCGGGCCGCGCGGGTGAGGCCGTGCGAGGGCGCGTCAGGCGGGGGTGGACCAGTCGAGTGTGGGGGCGTGCCGCGCTCAGCTGTCGCCGACGTCCGGCGGGTATGACTGGGATCGGTTTCTAATCCGTCGAGCTAGCTGGAGACCCTATTGCGGCGGGTGGAGGCGGCCGCCCGGCTGGATCGAGGTGAGTCCAATCGGGGTGAAGTCGGGCAATCCGAGTTTGCGGGCAGCCCGCCGCAGGGTGGAATTGGCGGCCGAGAGATTCTCGTCGGCCCATCCTGCTTGGCGGAGCAAGGCGGTGGCGGCGGCCTTGTCGCCGGGTTTTGCCAGCAGGGTTTCCTCACTCCGCATGGCGGGCGCCACATCCTCCTGAGCCCATACCCCAAGCGCACTGACCGCGTAGTTCAGATGCAGTCCTGACAAAGCGGCGGGGAGTGAGTACACCGTGAGCTGGAAGATCGCAGTGTCGGTACCGGGAGTGCACGCATGAACTGCGGCCCGTGCGGCCTTCTGGGCCCTTCTCATCCACCCGGGGTCCACCTCCGCCGGGGTCCACCTTGAGATCGCAGCCGACGCCTTGGAGTTGCAACCTGCCAAGTCGGAGTGGAGGGTCTGCTCCATGGATAAAAAGGCGGCTCTCCGGGCGGTCAGCCCGGCCGGACGGCTCATCAAGAACAGCACGCTGACGGCTGCCAGGATGACGACGACGATTGCGACTACACCCCACCGATAGCGGTTCAGACGTCGGCGCACTCCAGGCAGCTCAGCATCTGACACTGGCAAGTCGTCAGTCAATTCCTCCACAACTACCCTGCGACCGCCCGTCCGGTGAGTAGCAGAGGCCTCACCCGACGGGCGGTGGAGCCTGCCGCTGGATCTTCATGGCACATGCCCGATGATCTCCGCGAGCTACTCCGCGAAGTCAGGGAGCGCCCGAACCGGCCCCGCCGACGGGACCGCGGATTGACTGGCTCGAGGGGGTCCGGTGGTGCCCTCGAAATTCCGCAGTCGGGAGCTGTTCCACACCACAAACGCCGAGGAGAGGGCCATGGCCCCACCGGCGATCAGGGGGTCCAGTCGTCCCAGGGCGGCGAGCGGGATGGCGACCACGTTATAGCCGAAAGCCCACAACAGATTGCCGCGGATGGTGCGAATGGTCCGGCGGGCCAGCCTGAGGGAGTCCGGGACTACACCAAGGTCGTCGCGTACCAGAATCAGATCGGCCGCATTGATGGCGACATCGGTCCCAGTTCCGATGGCGAGGCCCAGATCGGCCTGTACCAGGGCCGGACCGTCGTTGACTCCATCGCCGACCATCGCCACCGAGTGGCCCTGCGCCTGCAGCTCTCGGATGATCCTGACCTTGTCGGTGGGCAGGGCACCGGCGACCACGTCCTGGATGCCGACCTCGGCTGCGACGGCACGTGCGGTGGCTAGGTTGTCCCCGGTCACCAAGATGCAGTGGAGGCCGAGTCGCTGCAGCTCCCGGACCGCGGGGGCGGCAGACGGCTTGATCACGTCAGCCACCGCCACCGCCCCGATGACTCGTTCATCTAGGGCCACCATCACCGCGGAGTGGCTGAGCACCTCCCAGCTTCGGCACTGGTCGGCGAGCTCCTTGGGTATGTTCACTCCCCGTTCTTGGAGGAGTTGAGACCGGCCAACCAGGACTTGGTGACCGTCGACCACCCCGCTGGCGCCGAGGCCCGGCAGGTTCACGAATTCCGATGGCTGAGTCAGTTCGCGGCACTCGCGGCGAGAGGCGGCCGTCAGCGCCGCCGCAATCGCATGCTCGCTCGCCTGCTCCAGCGACCCGACGCTGTGGAGGAGGGTTGAGCGCTCCACCCCAGGCACTGTCTCCAGGTCGGCCAATTCCATCTTGCCCTGAGTGACCGTGCCGGTCTTGTCGAGCACCACGGTGTCCACGGTTCGCGAGGTTTCGAGGCCCTGGTGCCCCTTGAAGAAGATTCCTAGCTGGGCCCCCCGCCCCGACGCTACCCGCAATGCCGCGGGGGTGGCCAGCCCCAGAGCGCAGGGGCAGGCGATGATCAGCAGGGCCAGGGCCGAGCTGAAGGCCAACTCCACGGATCCCGAGAGGACCATCCAGGCGGTGAAGGTGAGGATGGCCCCGACCATGACGGTAGGAACGAAGACGGCCGAGATTCGATCAGCCAGGCGCTGCACCGAGGCCTTCTGGAGTTGGGCCTGCTCAACCAGATCGACCATGTGAGCCAGCTGGGTGTCCCCGCCCAGCTTGGTGGCGCGCACGATCACCCGGCCAGTCACCACCACCGTTCCCCCGAGGACCACCTGACCGTCAGTGACGTCGATCGGAACTGACTCTCCAGTCATCGAGCTGCAATCGACTGCCGATTGGCCCAAGACCACCTGTCCGTCGGTGGCGATCGTCTCGCCCGGGCGGACGATGAATCGGTCGCCCAGCTGGAGCTGGGCCACCGGCACCCGCCGCTCGGTATCGTCCGGCTGGAGGATGGACACGTCCTTTGCTCCCACGGCAGCCAAGGCTCGGAGGGCGTTGCCTGCCCGCCGGCGACCTCGGGCTTCGAAGTACCGCCCGGCGAGTAGGAAGGTGGTCACTCCGGCCGCAACATCGAGATAGAGGGCGCCTCCACCTTGGTGCAACAGGACATACAGACCGGAGCGCCCAGGCTCGCTGAAGTCCCTGAAGAACATGGCGTAAAGCGACCAGCTGGTGGCGGCGATGATTCCCATCGAGACCAGGGTGTCCATCGTGGACGTGCCGTGCCGCGCAGCTCGCAGCGCGGCCTTGTGGAACGGCCAGGCAGCCCACACCACCACTGGTGCGCCCATGGCAATGAAGAGGAATTGCCAGCCGGGAAAGCGCAGCCAGGGGAGGAGTGAGAAGGCCGTCGACCACTCGCCGAGTGGCATGAACAGCAGGGCCGCGACCAGCAGTCGGCGGCCCAGATACCGCACTCTGCGGTCGTCTTCGGCAGCGTCATCGGCCGCGCTGTGACTGGTGCCAACCAGCTCGGCCCCATACCCCGCGGCCTCGACTCGCTTGATCAGAAGCGGGACCGGTACCTCGGAGAAAAGTGAGATCGTTGCCCGTTCCGAGGCGTAATTGACCTGGGCGCTCACGTGGTCAAGCTGGTTGAGGCTGCGCTCGATCTTGGCGGCGCAGGCGCCGCAGCTCATGCCGCGGATCGTCAGTTGGAGCTGTCGAAACTGCGGTCCGGTTTCACCGAGGTCGTTGGAACCCACGCCTGAATCGCCGTCGACTAAGCCCGCCTCATCGGCGAGAGAAGTCGCCTGAACCGCTTCCGGGCTGGCTGGCCGGTCCTTCATCAGCGATCCACCTGGGGGTACCCGGTTCTGGTGAGGAGTTCAGCTGAGGTGATCCACCTGCCGAGCTCGTGGCTTCCCGTCGCCGCCCAGGAGGCGAACCCAGGCCCGTTCTCGACAGCGCGGATACCGGCGGTTCCGATCACGATGCGACCTACTCTAGCGAGGGCCGACTTGGACGGTCGATGGGGGTGTCTGGTCGGCAGCCGGGGCGCCAGGCTCACCGGCGTCGGCCAGCCTGGCGCCAGGGCTCTCCTCTGCTCCCCTAGGGAGCAGAGGAGACGATCAGGTGAACAGCTGCGGCCACTGCGTGACGATGAGCATCAGCATCATCGAGAAGGCGATCGTCAGGTCGCCGTTGGTACCGAGAATCCGGAGCGACGGTCGATCCAATCGACTGCCGACGGAAGTTGTCAGAGGGTGGCGGGCAGCCCGTAGGGTGCTGCCGATGAATGCGAGATAGACCGCCAGGCAGATGATGGTTACCGCCGAAACGTTAGTGGCCGAGAACATGTAGGCCATCGACGCGTTGATGAAGAGGTGCCAGGACTCACTTCGGCGATCGCAGGTGTTCCAGCGCAGTAGTAGTCCGCCGAGAAAAACCGTGGCGAACAAGGCGAAAGCGACCACGTAGGCCGATAGCGGTCCGATGTATGCGATGGTTCCGATCATCAATAAGGCCATGCCGATCATGCCCAAGGCGTGAACCGTGTGGCCCAACAGATCCGGCAGCGTGTGATAGCTGGCGATGTGGCCGCGCTGAAGATATCGCCAGATGAAGATGAACAGAACGTAGGACGACAGAATGATCACCAGGATCAGCGCCAGCTCGATGACTGGAGGTCCGGACTGGGAATGCGAGGGAGAAACAGATGACGCGCATCCCGGCATGACCATGCCAGGCATGCACTCAGCTTTCATCGGCCGCTTCTCCCCAATTGGCACACGCTCGCTCGACGGAAGCGCCTTCTCGTGACTATCGGGGTAGAGCAGCTCGACGTCGCATCTACCCGGCTCGGCGGTGAAATGATAGGCGCCAGAAACTCAGTTTTCGCCCCGGCCGTTCCAATTGAGGCCGCGAGTATTATGGCTGGTGCCGACGGGGGCCACAGTCTAGGGACCGGGGATAGAAATGCCTGGGATGGGTAGCTACGGGACCGAGACTATTGCGGGCTTCTACCCGTACCTCTTCATCGACCTGCTGATCATCTTGGCGCTGGTCTGGGTTTGTTGGGGAGCGCAGGTCGGTTTCCGCTACCTGGATGAGCGCGAGGGCCGCGTGGCAGATCGGAGCGCCGTTGCCGAGCGCACCGCGATTACGGTGATTCCGGCCCGGGTCTTCCTCCGTCGAGCGATCGGAATCCTCTGGATCGTCGACGGGCTTCTTCAGGCCCAGCCGGCCATGCCCGCGGGCTTCGCCAAGAACGTGGTGGCGGCGAATGCGAGTGGACAGCCTCACCTTCTAGCCAACCTGTTGAACTGGGAGGTCTACTTCTGGCAGGCTCACCCCTTAGACCTCGCGGTGGCCACCGTATTCATTCAGGTTGGCCTCGGGGTGGCCATCCTGGCCGGCGGTGATTCGTCTCTGGGTAAGTTCGCCCTGTGGGCCTCGATCGCCTGGGGACTTTTCGTCTGGGTAGGTGGGGAGGGGCTCGGGGGGATTCTGATCTCCGGGACTACTCAGCTGATGGGGGCGCCCGGGGCGGTGCTGGTATACGTCGCGGCCGCAGCTCTGCTGCTGGCTCCAGTTCGCATTTGGGTGAACGGCCGGGTTGTCCGGGGAATACGCCTCGGGGTAGCGGCGGTCCTGCTCCTCGGTGCTCTTCTTCAGGCCGTCCCATGGGAGGGGTTCTGGACTGGGCGTGGACTGAGCGCCATGTTCTTGGCAATGGGTCACGTCCCCCAGCCGGGATTCCTCTCGGCTCCGGTGCTCGCCGTGGCCCATCTAGCTCGATCAGAGCCAGTTCTCCTGAACTCAGTATTCATCTTGGTCATGGCCGGGCTCGGGGCGGGACTGATCCTGGGCAAGTCTCCCAAGCGCTGGACGATCGCGACCTTTGTGTGGTTGGCGATTACCTGGTGGATCGGTCAGGACTTTGGGGCGCTCGGTAGCAAGACGGCCACCGATCCCAACCTCTCGCCCTTGCTGGTGGTCATGCTGGTGTGCGCCTGGCTTGGGACGCGGTCCGAGGCGGTACCGAGCCGAGAAGAGGCCGCCCACGTGAGGGCCGCGGGACTCCGCCGGACGGTGGCCCTTGGCGGCCTGCTTGCTCTGGGGGTCGCCGCGGTCCCTGTGCTGCTGGGGCTTCCGGTGGCGGCGGCGCAGTCGGCCACCATCGAGGCGGTGAACACGGGTGGGGGCCTGGACCCGGTGAGTAACCAGACCTTACCCGACCTCACCCTGGTCAACCAGTCAGGCCACCTGGTCGACCTACGCCAGTGGTCGAACAAAGCGGTGGTGTTGACCTTCCTCGACCCAGTGTGCTTCTACCAGTGCCCCATCATGGCGGAGCAGCTGGCCGCCGCAGACCACGAGCTAGGCCCCCTCGCCAGGGATGTGGAGTTCGTCGCCGTGGTTGCGAATCCGATCTATCGCAGCCAGTCGGTAGTGCGCTCCTTCGACTCGACCATGCTCTTGAACCGCTTGCCGAATTGGCAGTACCTCACCGGCACCCTGACACAGCTTGAGCGCGTCTGGGGCGACTTCTCGCTGCCAATCGAGATCCCGCGCTTGCAGATGGTGGACCACCCCACTGTCCTCTACTTCGTCCGCCCGGGTGGGCAGGAGGTGAGCCTGACGCAGGACACAGCGCTCAGCCAAGCCAGCCTGATCACCTCCTACGCGTCACTGATCGACGAGCAAATCCGGTCCATCCTCAAGCAGTGACTGGGCGCGGACCCAGGCCGTGGTGGCGGACTTGGCGCGCGCTGACCGCGGGGGTTCTGGTCCTCTTGGGAGTCGTCGTCTTCGGCATCAGCGCGTTGCCGGTCGCGCCCGTGGCTCCGGACACGGCGCCGATCCCGATCACCACCGCGGGGAAGCAGGTGCAGCAGATCGAGAGCCTGAATTACTTCAGCGCTGAGGACGGTTGGGCGGTGGTTCCCACCCGTCCTTACTGGCGGGTCGTTAGAACCACTGACGGGGGGAGCAGGTGGCAGGACGTTACCCCGCCCGGAGCGGCCAGCAACGGGGGCCTTTCTCTGACGGTCACGGGAGCGTCGACGGCAGCCGTGGTCTTTCTCGCCTACCAGTACATACGCGACTCGACCTTTGCCTACACCAGAGACGGAGGCGCGGACTGGACCGCCGGGATCCTGCCCAACTCCGCCTCCTCCGGACCCGATCCGATTTATGTGCTGAACAGTCACCAGATCTTCGCAGTGCTGGGGAGCGGGACCGTTATCAAGAGCGCCGACGCTGGCGCGGACTGGGCTGCCGTGACGCTGCCGGGGCTGGTATCGGGGAGTTGCCGACCAACTTCTGTGTGGTTCACCTCTGGCTCCAGCGGCTGGGTGACCGGCAGCTGCACTGGCGTGGCCGCCCTGTGGCACACCAGCGACGCTGGCCAGTCCTGGGCGCCTGAGATTCTCTCCAGCGATTACGCCAGCGCTGCTGCTGTTTCCGTCGCGCCGCCGCAGCTCACCCGGTCAGGGGGAGCGTTCACGACTGCGGTGGCGACCGCACCCACCACCGAGTCGCTGCGGGCCTTCGATGACTCGTCGGGTAGCTGGGTCTCGGCTCCGGCGGTGGCCCTGCCTGCGGGACGCCTGTTGGTCTCATTCGAGGATCCCTCTCACGGCTGGGTGCTCGACGCGCCTAGTACGGCGGGAGCCGTGGCCCTCGCCTACTCCACGGCGAACGAGGGGACGAACTGGTCGCTTCGCACCACCCCCATTCCCGCGGGGCAGGTGACCCGACTCGACCTGACATCGCCAGAGAATGCCGTGGCACTCGCCCAGGCCGGGCGCCAGAGGGTTCTCTGGAGTTCCGACGACGCCGGCGTGCATTGGCAGCAGGAGCGGCTGGTGATCTTCAACGGCCCGGAACCTCGGGTGAATGGGATCACCGGCTGATTGGCCGGATCCGGGCCTCGGGGTACCAGCGCGCCGGGCGGCCGAACTCTTGGTGTCCTCCGGTCCGACCGCTCCCCGCGTCGCGGGCTGGGTCCGAGGGTCAGAAGGCCGTAGGCGTACCAGAAGCTTGGTCGGATAGCCCACCGAAACGAGAGTGGCCCCCCGGTGCTCGGGTCGGAGGGCCACTGGCTCGCGGCGGGTGTGACGTTTAGCGGTAGTGGGCTAGGCCGCGGGTCCCGTGCCCAGCGTCACGGTCGCGGTATGGCTGTTATCGCCGGAGTCGACCCAGGTCACAGAGATGCTTTGACCCGGCTTGGCGGCTGCGATCACCGCCGATAGCGAAGCCTCCGTGGAGATGGTCGAACCGTTCGCCCCAGTGATCACGTCCCCGGCCACCAGCCCCGCCGACGCGGCTGCTGTCTGGGGGATCACGGCGGTGATCAGGGCTCCTGAACTGACTGGGGGGGTGTACTGGCTGAAGCCGCCGAGGGCGCTACCGGTCGCGCTGCTGGCGTTCTCCACGTCGACTCCCAGGAAAGCAGGGAGGCCGATGTGCACGGTGGCGCTGCTCTGCCCCTGCTGGATCTCGCTCGCGATCGACAGGGCGGTGTTGATCGGAATCGCGAACCCGACCGTCGAGCAGGAGCTCGATGAGGAATCGGTGGCGGCGGCGGTGTTCATCCCGATGACCTGGCCCCCCGAGTTGGCCAGCGGTCCTCCGGAGTTGCCGGAGCAGAGCGACGCATCGCTCTGGAGGAGGCCGGTGAGGTTCTCACTGCTGGTGTTGCCCTGGTCACTGGCCGTGATCGATCGACCGATCGCGGTGATCGCCCCACTCGTGACCGTTGGCCTACCTGGCAGATCGAGCGCGTTGCCGATCGCCACCACCGGCAGGCCCACCGACACGTTCGAGGAGTTTCCGACAGCGACCGTCTGCAAGCCGGACGCGTTCTGCAGCTGAATCAGGGCGACGTCCTGGGTGACGTCGTAGCCGACCACCTTGGCGGTGTACTTGGCACCGACCCCGTCCACCTGCACCGTGATGCTGGTGGCCCCGTTGATCACGTGGTTGTTGGTCAGTACCTCGCCGTTCGAAGTCAAGACCATGCCGGTGCCGGCGGAGGTGGCGTTCTGGTCGCCGTCGACTGCGGTGATGTCCACCACGCCGGGCTCGACCTTGGCGGTCACTGAGGACACGTTCAGGGTGCCCGTCTTCGCCGTCACCCCCGAGGACGCTCCTGGCGTGGGGATGGGCTGATTGGCCTGCGGGCTGTTCGACGAGGAGGGAGTGCCGATTCGGTAGCCGACGAAGCCGACCGCGACCAGGATGGCCACCGCGGCACCGGCCGCCGCCCACCGCTTTCCCCAACTGGGACCACCGGGACTCGGCGTGCCGAGGGCGTCGATGACCTGAGGCGGTCCCGACCCGCCGGGGGGAGGGGAGAAGGGCCCCGCGAATTCTTGGCTGGGATCCCCGCCGGCCGGCACGCCCGAAGTGGTGGAATCGGCAGGAGGCGTCCACTGGGATGCGCCGGGAGCGCCCTCGGGAGGTGAGGATTCTGGACTCTTGGCTTGGGGGTCGGAGTTGCTGTCCACTGCTCTGGCACCTATGTTGCACGCGTCCCACCAACGGTCGAAGGCGGGAACGTCGCTTGTTTACTCTGCGCTTAGACCTTGACTCTGCTCCGTCCCGCTTGGATTAGTGTGAGAGAAACCTGGGAAGACGACGAGAATTCCAACTCGCGCTTGGCATGGCCGTGGGCTTTAGATTGACTGGCTGGCTGGCGCTGTTGTCAGTTGGGGGAAGTTAGGGAGGGGCGAGCATGCCCGAGATCACCGTCTACGGGGTCCCCTGGTGACCTGACTGCAAGCGCAGCAAGTAATTCCTGGCCCAGCATCGGGTTGGCTTCAATTGGGTCGACGTCGACCAAGACCAGGAAGGTCTTCAGTTCGTCGAACAGCTTCAGCAAGGGGGCCGCACGATCCCCACGATCGTGTTCGGGGCGGACGACTACCTACTGGAACCAACCGATGAGGAGTTGGCCCAGAAGCTCGGCCTCTCGTTGGCGGCCGACCGGGAGTTCTACGACGTGGCGATTGTGGGGGGGCTGCCCGGCGGGACTCCCCGCCGCTATCTATGCAGCTCGCGAGGGGATGGATGCGATCGTGATCGACAAGAGCGCGCTGGGCGGGCAGTCCGGCGTCACCGAGCGGATCGACAACTACCCTGGCTTTCCCGAGGGCATCGGCGGGGCGGAGCTGGCGGAGCGGTTCATCGCCCAGACCCGCCGCTATCTCGTCGAGCTGCTGGTTGCTGTGTCGGTTGCCGATATCGATTCGGATGGGGAGGACCTGGTAGTTCGACTGGGGACCGGTCAGGAAGTCGCCGCCCACGCCGTGATCCTGGCCACCGGTTCTTCCTATCGTCGGCTGGGAGTCCCGGGCGAAGACGAGCTGATCGGGGCGGGAGTGCACTTCTGCGCAACTTGCGACGGGCCGTTCGACAAAGGCGCGGACGAGCTGATGGTGATCGGTGCGGGGAACTCGGCTCTGGAGGAGGGGTTGTTTCTGACTCAATTCGCCAAGAGGATCCGGGTGTTGCAGCGCGGTCCTGAGCTGACGGCGTCCCGGTTGCTGCAGGACAAGGTGCTCAATCATCCGCGATTCTCCGTTCACACCAACGTCGAGGTGCTGGAGCTCCAGGAACATCACCATCTCGCGGAGGTCGTCTAGGAGCACCCTCAGGCACGCGAAATCAACATCGCGCTCCGCGCATCACTGCCGCTTTCAAGACTCCGGCAAGATTTTCTAGGCCCAGGCACTCTCCAGAGAGTGGGCGTAGGCCGGGCGACGGGTCTGCGGTCTAGAGTCCCTGGTTCTTGTGCCGGTGGGCTCGGTCTAAGCGGAGGAGCGCCACCACGACCCAGATGATCAGGGCCAGGAGAATCAGGTGGAGCACCAGACCGACCACAAAGGGCAGGACGAAGAAGATCAGGAAGAGGACCACCAAGACCGCGAAGACTGCCATCAGGGGGTGACGTAGCAAGTGCATGACGGGCCAACCTTACGCGTCTGCGCCAAGGATTGTCAGCCTGCGGTCGCCCCCGGCCCAGTCGCAACACCGCGCTCCCCTAGAATCCGCCGCTGACGAGGCCGGTAGCCGGGTGGTTATGGAACCCCACCAAATCAGCCGAGGGTCTCGTCGGGAAGGTCGACGCCCTCCACCGCATCCGGTGGCGCCAGCTGGGGATGGCCGGCCCGTCTTTGGAGTCGACGAATGGCGATGCCACCCAGACCGGCCGCCAGCACGCAGCTGGCACCTCCCGTCGCCAGACCGGCCCGTGGCCCGCCGGCGCTGGAGACGCAGCCGATCAGAGGCCCTCCGATCGGCGTGGTTCCCTGAAAGGCGATGGCCCACAGGGCCATCACCCGCCCGCGCATCCGGGGCTCGGCGGTGAGCTGAAGGGTGGTGTTCCCGCGGGCGATGAACGAGATGCTGGCCCATCCGACCGCGGCCAAGGCGATGTACTCCAGGGTCAGGGTGGGCGCGGCGGCGGCCATGAGCAGGACCACCCCGAAGACCCCGGCCGCGATCGAGACCGGGCGCAGTCCAGTGCGACCGCGGGCGGCAGTCACCAACCCGCCGCCGATGGCCCCGATCCCCATGGCCGCGGTCATGAATCCAAAGGCCTTGGGTCCCCCATGGAAGGTGTGGCTGGCGACTACGGGCAAGACCACCTGGAACTCGTAGGCCAAGGTCCCCACCACCGCCATCATCAGCAGCGGTATGGCCAGCTCCGGGACGCCCGCGACATAGCGCAAGCCGGCCCGCAGCTGGCCTCTTCCGCGGCCGGTCGGCAAGCTGGGGCGGAGCTGGGAGAGATCCATGGTGATCAAGGAAGCCTCCACCGCCACGAAACTGCCGGCGTTGATCAGGAAACACCAGCCGATCCCAACCGAGGCGATTAGCAAGCCGGCGACAGCCGGCCCGATCGCGCGGGCCACGTTCGCCAAAACCGAATTCAGGCTCACCGCGTTGCGCAGGTCCTTGCCGCCGACCATCTCCATCATGAAGGCCTGCCGACTCGGGTTCTCGAAGGTGTTGTTGAGTCCCAACAGCGCTGCCAAGATGAAGATCTCCCAGATCTGGATCACCTTGGTGAGGGTGAGGATCCCCAGGATCAGAGCCTGAACCCCCATCATCGATTGGAGGAGAATCATCAGGCGGCGCTTGTCGACCCGATCGGCGATCACCCCGCCGTAGGCACCGAGCAGGAGCACTGGCAGGGTTTGGGTGGCCACCACCAGCCCCAGCACAACGGCTGAATGGGTGATCGTCAGCACCAACCACGACTGGGCGGTGGTCTGCATCCAGGTGCCGATCATCGAAACCGACTGACCGGAGGCGTAGCGCCGGTAGTTGGGGCTTGAGAGCGCCGCGAAGGTGACGCGCGACGCCCTGAGCACGGTGCTCAACCGCTCACGGATCAGAGGTCAACAGAGAGTCGGCGAGAGCCTCCAGGGCGGGAATGGCCTCGAGTAGAAGTTGGCGTTGAGACGCTGGTAGCTTCCCTAACCGTTGCCCCAAGAAGTCGTTTCGTTCCATCTGGATTCGCCGCTGAAGTCGGCAACCTCTCTCGGAGGGGAGGAGGATAGCGGCGCGTCCGTCGAGGGGATCCGAACGTCGCGTGACCAGACCCAGTCCGCCCAGCTTGGCCACGATCCGGGAGAGCATGGTCGGGTTGATCCCTTCCAGCTGGGAGAGCTTGGCCAGACCGAGCGGTCCGTGGCGCACCACCGTGGCCAGTACCGATAGCTGGGTGGGGGTGAGTCCCGCGCCGGCCTGGGTTTGGCGGAGGCGGCGCGAGAGCCTGCCGAGCAGAATCCTGAGCTGGGCGGCCGGCTGGACCTGGGGTGGTTCTGTCTTGGTTGGCACTCACCGTCCAAGTAGTTGCTTGCTAGCAAGCATTGTACGGCGCCACCCAGGCCGTTTCGGCACGCGCTTCCTATATAAACGCTGGTGGCGCGAGAGAGGCAAACCGTCGGGCGCCGCTGGAGCGGCACTTCCGGTCACTTTCGCCCAGATCGTTTGGGGGCACCGGATTTCTCCGCGGTGTGCCATTCTGGTGACTGGCTCGTTTCCCTATTGATCACCGATGAGTGCTCAGCCCAGCCGTGGCGACGGCGTCGAGGGCCGGCCCGAGGGAGCCGCCACCTCGATCCTCTCCGGAGTCGGAGGCGGTACCCCCGTGCCCTTCGATCTGCCTCCCGAGCAAGCCATGGCCCTCGCCCAAATCACAGCGCACGGCATTCCCAATGCGCAGCTGGCCCACCGTCTCGGAATGACCCCGGCCGAGGCAGCCCGGGTCAGGGGGACATTGATCCGGAGGCGGCTAGTGCAACGAACCCCGCCTGGTCGAGCTCGAGCCACCTCCCGGTTGGTATTAACCGAGCGCGGACTGCAGGGACTCCGGTGGTTGGAGCAGCTCCAGACCTCTCTTCCGCCGACTCTCTTCGACCCAGCCGAACCACTGCCGGCAGGACCCTTCAAGTTGGTTGATGGGGTGTCTCCACCGGATCGCCCGACTGTGTCCCTGCCCGGATTCTGGGCGACGGTCCGTCGCCAGTTGTTGGCCAGCGAAAAGTCTGAGCCGGCGCGGGGCTTCGACCCGCTGGGGGACGAGATCTTCCAGCGGGGGCTGATTAACGTTGCGCTGGGGACCGGATTCTTCGGTACCGCCGTACTGGTTGGAATCCTGCAGCAGTCGGAGCGGGCCGCGCTGGTGGCACTGGGGGTGGGGTGCTTGCTCGCGGTGATCTTCTTCTTGCGCGCCGGTGCCGTGCTGTTTCGCCACGCCCGAGCCCGAGCCTGGTTAGCCCGCCGCTTGAGGCGACTGGCAGCAGATCGCCGGCCGAGTCTGCCTCGCCGGCGACCACCGACGGGAAGTGCTTTGGAATAGGTTTCGCGGTCCCCTCGCGGCCGGAGTGGGCCGTACCGCCGGATTCAAAGTCGACAGACTGGGTGGAATTTGGGATGATGGGGGAGCAGTGAGTCGTCTCCATCAGCTCTTCAGCTTCCCCAACCCCGTGAACGAAGTCTCCGCTCGGACCGTCGCCGGGTGCGTGGCGCTGATCGGTCTGGTGGCGATCTCCGCCCATCTTCCGTGGCTCAGTGCGGTGCTGGCCTTCGGCTTTCTGGCCAGGGTCGCCAGCGGACCGACGCTTAGCCCATTGGGTCAGTTGGCGACCAGGGTGATCGCTCCGCGCCTGGCCCTACCCAAGCTGGTCGCGGGGCCGCCAAAGCGATTTGCTCAGGGGATCGGAGCTACCTTCACGGTCACCGCCACCATCACCTACTTTGCGTTCGGCTTGACTACGGTCACCTACTTGCTGCTGGCGGCCACGGTTCTCGCGGCGACTTTGGAGTCGGTGTTCGCGCTCTGTCTTGGCTGCCGGATCTTCGCGCTCCTGATGCGGATCGGGGTGGTCCCCGAGGAGGTGTGCGCGGCCTGCGCAGACATCTGGAGTCCTGCCGCCCGAGCGTTGCGGGTGAGCTCGGCGACCGCCCGAGACTCCCCCACCCAGTAGTTCCCCGCACCTCGACCGGGCAGAGCCCAGGTGAGGGCAGTGCCAGTTCCTCGGCGGGCCGCTCTCGCCGCTGGCTGGGCGCCCGGCGATCTCGGCCACCCCCCTATGCTGCAGGGGTGGGAAAGGATGGGCAGACCCTGGGGCCGAGCGCGACCAGCCCGGGGGCCGGAGAACGCATCCTCTTCATGGTGTCGGCTTCGCATGCCGGCCAACACATGTACGCAGCGCTGCTGCCGCTGACGTACTCCTACGTCCTGATCGCCTTCCACATCAACTACGCGGAGCTGGGCCTCGCGGTGGCCGCCTCGAGCGTGGTCGGTGGGCTGAGCCAGATCACAGCTGGATATGTCAGTAGACGTGTCTCTGCCCGCTGGATCCTCGGGTCTCAGAACGTGGTCCTAGGGCTCTGCGCGGTGCTGGGATCTCTGGCGCCGACCTACCCGCTCTTTGCAGGTGCCCAGGGAGCTGCCCAACTCGGAGCCAGCCAGCAACACCCGGTGGGAAGCGCCGTGCTGGCGCGGACCTATCCCGACCGGCGCGGGGGAGCTCTCAGCGTTCACACAATCGGGGGCAGTCTGGGTTCGCTGATGATCCCACTTCCGGCGGCGGTGATGCTCTCCCGGTTCGGTTGGAGACCGACCCTGCTGATCATGTCCGCCCCGCTATTTGTGATGGGGCTGCTCTTGCTCCTGACATTCCCAGTTGTGGATAAGGAGCGCTTCCGGCCCAGGATCCCGGGCCGACCCCGGCTGCGTTGGCCTAGCCTGCCTCGAGCCGAGATGATCCATCCGAGGGTGGTGATCTTGGGAATCCTCGCTGCCACCGTGGCCGCCGGGGGGAGAGGTCTGGGCACGCTCAACGCCTACGTGCCCCTGTATCTGCGCAACCGGGCCCACATTCCCGAGGTGGAGGTGGGACTCATCTTCGATCTGATGCTCCTGGGGGCAGTGGTGGGGCCGCTGATCGGTGGGGCCCTGTCCGATCGCGTGGGACGACTGCCGGTGCTCTGGGTGGCCTACGCGGTAGCTGCAGTGTTCGTGTTCGCCTTGGGCCGCTCGGCCGGTATGCCCCTGCCCGTGATCGTGGCCTTCGCCCTGGCGGTCGGCCTGTTCGCCTACATCGAGAATCCCTTGCTGCAGGCACTGGTCAGCGACGGGGTGTCCAGCGCCGGGCAGTCGAGTGTGTTCGGTATCTACTTCGCCCTCGCCTATGGGGTGGGTTCGCTTTGGCTGGCCCTGTTGGGCTGGGTAATCGGCGCCTTCGGGTTCACCGCCGCGTTCTCCATCATGGCCGCGTCCTATCTGGTCGCAGGTGCCATCCTCATTCCCTGCTGGAGAACGGTGCGCCGGAGGTCAGGTACGGAGGCGACATAGGCTCCGACCGGCCGAAGGGAGTTCGGTGAAGGCGCTATCCGAACTGACGGTTCTGTAACAGCCAGCGAGAGACGGTAGGTTCGAGATGGGGTGTGGATCTACCACGTCGTTTACGCGGCAGTTCGGCGCCGGGGCGGAGTGGCGGGCGATCGCATCAAGCTACACGGGGCTCCGATTGAGCCTGACCTGCCACCAAGGCGCCCTCAAGTATTCTGTGCGGGCCAGGTCAAATTGGAGGCTTGAGCCGCCAGGGAACCCATGATCGCGGGGAGGGGAGGATGGTCAGGGCATCGATCGCGGGCGGCGCCGCTCTGGTGCTCAGTGGTGGATTCTTGATGGTGGCCGCGAGCCCGGTCGCCGCCGCCTCTACTGTCTCCGCGACGGTCAATTTTTACTATGACGGAGCGGCGCAGAACTGGACCGTCCCGGACGGGGTCACCAGCTTGAGAGTGACCGCCTACGGAGCCCAGGGCGGTGCCGCCGACTCCCTTGCTGGAGGACTTGGTGCGGAGGTGCAGGGCACCCTCACCGTCGCCCCCTCGCAGCAACTCGCCGTCTTGGTCGGGGGCGCGGGCGAGGTTCCGGCCGGAGGCTTTCCGAACGGTGGGGTGGGCGGAACCATTGACAATGGGGGCACCGACACAGCTGCGGGAGGCGGCGGCTCGTCCAGCGTCTCGGCCGACGGCGGCGCCACTCTGCTCGTCGCAGCGGGAGGCGGCGGGGCAACGCCCGCAGCCTCCGGTGGCTTCGCCGGCGGCACTGGCGTTGCCGCCAATGGGGCCACCGGGGGAGACTCTGGCTACGCCGGGTCTCCGGATGGAGAGGGTGGCGCAGGAGCCGCGGCGCGCAGCTGCCCGAGCACGTTCACCGACTACAGCGGATCTGCCGGAGGTGATGGATTTGATTGGTCCGCCAGCCCGGCGGGTGCCGGCGGCGCTGGGGCGCCTTCTCCCGATGCGGGATTCTTCGGAGACGGCGGCGGCGGCGGCGGGGGCTATGTCGGCGGCGGTGGGGGTGGCGCGGCCAGTCAGTGCATCAACGCATTCGGGGGCAACGTCGGTGGCGAACATGGGGCGAGCGGAGGTGGAGGCTCCTCCGGCGCTCTCGGTTCCGCGAGCGGGATCACCATTCTGGACGACAACTCGGAACCGGTAGCCTTTTCCACCACCGGTCACCACGGGGACGGCGTCGTCACCATCGCGTACACGGTATCCAGCCAGGTGAACCAGCCGGTCTGCTCCGGTTCGACGTGCACGGTTGCCGTCTCCTATACCGGGGTCGCCCAGGACTGGATAGTCCCAACTGGGGTCACCGCCGCTCAGTTCTTGCTGACCGGTGCCAGTGGGGGTAGCTCCCTGGGAGACGGCTCCGGGGGACACGGAGCCCAGGTCGGAGGGACTCTCTCCGGCCTCAGTTCAGGTGAGAGCTTCTCCTTGTCTGTAGGCAGTCAAGGCGGCGGCTACCTCAGCGCACCGCTCGACGGTGGGGGCTACCCGAACGGGGGTACGGCCGGGGCCACGACTCCGGGCCAGACCGGCGCCGGCGGTGGCGGCTCCTCGAGCGTGTCGCTGATTTCCTCGGGCGTGGCTCTGTTCGTCGCCGGCGGAGCAGGTGGGGGCGGCTACCTCGACTGCCCAGAGCTGGACTGCTTCAACACCGGCGGTGACGGCGCCGGCGGCGGCGCCGGAGAGCCCGGAGACGCCGGGCCCAACTTCGCGTTTATCGGCCCAAGTGCCACAGGAGGTCTCGGTGGTGAACCGGCCGTCGCTGCAGTCGTGGGCAGTGGTGGAGCTGGGGGATCCCCGACTTGTGGGGTCGGGGGGACCGCCGGGTCCAACGGAAGTGTCGGAGCCGCCCAGCCAAGTGGATCAGGAGGGGCAGGCGCGGCCGCTGAAAGCGGAGGCGGTGGAGGTGGCGGCGGATACGCCGGCGGTGGAGGTGGCGGCGGCGGGAGCGACTGCTCCCCCTTCCCGGCGGCGGGCGCTGGCGGCGGTGGTGGGGGATCCAACTTTGCGACTTCGGCGGCGACCGCGATCCCCGCGGGTTCTGGAACACTGGCGGCCAGCACTGGCGACGGAGAAATTCTGATCAGCTATCAAGCACCGACCGTCCCGGTACCCACTACTGGGGTGGTGGAGAGTTACGGTCCGGCGGCGCTGCTCCTGATCGCCGGGCTGTTGCTGGTGGCGGGAGCGGTGTTGCGCCCGTTCTGGTCACGCACCAAAGCCGGTTGAACTCCAGTGAGTGGTCTGAGCATCACTTAGTCGGTGAGCCGGAGCACGGGAACTGGGGCCGGTGACCCCAATCGGAGCTGTAGAGCGGTCTTGCGCCGGACCACTTTCGCTCGGTAGCTTCCTCGACATGCGCAACCTCCCGATCTCTGATATCCGGATTCGCACCGAGCGATTGGAATTGCGCCTACCAGACCTGGAACTGCTTGACGAATTGGCCACTCTCGCTGCTAAGGGCGTTCATCCTCCCGACACCATGCCGTTCTCGGTTCCGTGGACGGACCTGCCTTCCCCAGAGTTGGAACGGAGCGCAATTCGCTGGAATCTGCATCAGATGGGAAGCTGGCGGCCCGAAGCCTGGAGCTTCAATCCGGTGGTCTTGTACCAGGGCCGGGTGGTGGGAACTCAAGAGATCTCCGCCGACCACTTCGGGGTCACCCGCACCTTCAGGACCGGGTCCTCGCTGGGGCACGCCTACCAGGGCCAGGGGATGGGTCGGGAGATGCGGGCGGCGGTGATCCATTTCGGATTTGTCTGCTTGGGCGGCCAGGTTGCGCTGAGCGCTGCCTTTCGCGACAATCTGGCGTCGCTCGGAGTGTCCCGTTCACTGGGCTACCAGGAAAACGGGGTGTTGGTGGTTGAACGTCGAGGAGTCCGAGCGGAGCAGGTCGGTCTGCGGCTGACTCGGGAGAGGTGGGAGTCGACCACTCGGCCGGCCGTACGGGTCGAAGGGGTGGAACGCTCCCTCGACTTATTTGGGGTCTAGCGCATTGAGTCGCGGGAGTCGAGGCGGAAGGACCACCTTGTTGATGCTGAGCGGCGACGAGGTCAGCTCGGCCCTGAGAGGGCTGGAACTGCTCGATCCCATCGCGCAAGCGCTCGTGAGCTACAGCAGTGGGGAGGCGACCTCGCCTCCTCGGGCCGGAGCACCGACGCCGCGAGGGTGGCTCGGCGCGATGCCGGCCTATCTGCCGGAGCGATCACTGGCAGCCAAATTGGTCACCGTATTTCCAGGCAACATGACCTCCGGCCAACCGACCCACCAAGGGATCGTCGCCCTCTTCGACGCCGACGACGGACACCCCCTGTGCATCATGGATGCCCGCCATATCACGGCGGTGAGGACCGCGGCGGTCACCGCGCTGTCGGTGCGCGAGCTGGCCCGTCCCGGCGCCAGGGTGCTGACCGTTTTGGGTTCTGGGGAGCAGGCGCGGTCGCACCTCCAAATCGTTCCGAGCGTGCGCCAGTTCTCCGACGTCCGGCTGGCGGCCCGCAGCCAGGAGCGCGGGCAAATGCTGGCCAGCGAGTTTCCTGAGTGCCATTACGTCCCGTCGTTTGAGCCGGCGGTACGCGGCGCCGATGTGGTGCTCTGTTGCACCGACTCCCCCGAGCCGGTGGTCAGACTCTCCTGGCTGAGCCGGGGGGTGCACCTGGTCTCCGTCGGCATGGGACCCGAGCTGGATGAGTACACCGTGCGCGAGGCCCGCCTTTTCGTGGAGTGGCGCGGCGCGGTGAGCAGTCCACCTCCAGCTGGGGCGATCGAGCTACAGGGGCTCAATCCCGAGGCGGTCACGGAACTCGGTGAACTGCTGGCTGGGACTCAGCCGGGAAGGCTATCGGCGGAGGAGGTCACCGTGTTCAAGTCGACGGGGCTAGGGGTGGAGGACGCCGCCGTGGCGAGGGCGGTCTACGAACTCGCCTTGACTCGGAGGCTGGGCGTCGAGGTGGCCTGGTGACCCCGGTCGAGCGAGGCTGGGCAGCCGATCTCGCTGATTTAGGCCCCGCTGCCGGAGGCTCCGAGTCTTCCCGATCGAGAAGCCGAGCCCGCAGGTACCGCTCAGTCTCTTCGAGCACGTCGGCGAAGATCCGCCGCAGGATCGGGTCCAGATCCTGGCGGACGAGATTCTCTCGGCAGACGTGGGCGAGCTCGTCGCTGGGGGCGAGCGAGAGTGGCAGCCAGGTGCCCATCTGAACCGTAAACTCGGCGCCGTGGCGAGCGAGAACTTCGTCGAAAAGCTGAGGCAGTAGGGACAGGTAAGGAGTGAGCAACTCCTCGTGGCCGAGGCCTCCCAGCCGGGCGCTGATTCCTTGAGCCTCCTCGACCGTGACATCCGGGGCGGCCAGCCGGGCCCAAGCCCGCGCTTTGGCAGCAGCGGTTGGCCGGGCGGCGCGAGCACTCTCTGCCCGAGCCAGACCCGTGGAGCTGGGATCGGCCACCAAGGCGGCCTCGATCTCCTGATGATCGGCGGCCCCCCGGGCGGCCAGGGAGTACACCAGAGTCCAGCGGAGCTCGGCGTCCAAAGTTACCCCATTTGGAAGGTCCCGCCCCTCCAGCAGCGCCCGGCAGCGGTCCACCTGCTCGGCACTGGTGGCGAGCCCGATGTAGGCCCGCAGCCAGACTGCCTGGGGGTCACTCCCGGGGTCGCACCGCCCCAGTGCCTCCCACGCCACTCGGGCCATCTCCTCCTCTGATCGGGGTCTGCGCCGGGGAGCACCGTATCGCCGGGTCGCTTGCCGGAAGTTGCCCAGTACCACCCCCACCAAGGTGGTGTTGGCCTCAGCGGCGATGTGGGAAGACACCATCTGGGCGTAGCGGTGGGCTGGTAGCTCCAGGTCTCGGACGGTGTCCCAGTTGCGATCCCAGATGAGTGCCCGGGCCAGCGCGTCGGTGATCGAGCTCAGATGCTGTTCGACGGTCTTTTGGGAGAGTGGGTCGAGCCGAATCTTGGCGTAGGTGAGGTCGCCGTCGTTGGGCAGGATGAGGGCCGGACGCCGGGTACCGACCAGCTCCTCCACCTCGGTGCGGGGACCCTCGACGTCCAGTTCGATAGCTCCGATCCGCTCCAGCTTGTCGCCGACCCAGTCAAAGCGACCGAGGCGGATCCGGTGTGGGCGCAGTACCGGCTGGCTTGCAATCGCGCTCTGCACCACAGTTGCCCGAGAGATCAGGCCGCCCGCCGCCGATCCCGGGCTGTCGAGCTCGCAGCGCAGGAGGTTCATCCCTACCGTCCCCAGCCACGCCCTGGCCCACCCGTAGACATCCCGTCCCGAGGCGGTCTGCAGTGCTTCGACCAGGTCCCCGAATTCCGCGTTCGCCTCCCGGTGCCGGCTGAGGTGGGTGTTGAGCGCATCGAAGAAGTTCTCCTCCCCGACGTAGGCCACCAGCTGACGCAGGGTGGCCGCTCCCTTTTCGTAGGTGATCTGGTCGAAGTTGGCTCGCACCGCCTCCACGTCGGGGACGGGAGTCACGACCGGATGGGAGGTCTGGAGCTGGTCCTGGTCGCTGGCCCACTGTTTGTTGACGGTCGCGAAAGCGACCCAGGCGTCCTCAAACTCGGTCGCCCGGTCGACCGCGAATACCGCCATCAACGTCGCGACGCTCTCGTTGAGCCAGAGATCGTCCCACCAGCGCATGGTCACCAGGTCCCCGAACCACATGTGGGCCATCTCGTGCATGATCAGATCAGCTCGGACGGAGCGGTGCCGGGTGGTGACCTGGCCGCGCCAGAGGACCTGGTCGGTGATAGTCACGCAGCCGGGAGACTCCATCGCCCCGTTCACCTTCTCTGGACAGAAGACCTGGTCATATTTGGCGAACGGATAGGGGATGCGTAAGACCTTCTCGTAGTAGTCGAGTCCCTGCGCCGTGATCCGAAACAGCTCCTCCGCATCCAGATAGGGAACCAGCGATTGGGCGCAGTAGAGACCGAGCGGGGTCGACCCTCGCTGGCCGTCCACCCGATGGAAGGGACCGGCAGCCAGCCCGATCACGTATGGCGAGAGTGGCATGGTGGGCAGGAAGCCCCACCAGCGGCATCGGTCGAGCGGATCGAGCTCCTCGGGCTGGCCCGGCTCGGTCGCGACCACCACCCAGTCCTCGGGCACCCGCACTCGGAACCGGAACGAGCCCTTGAGGTCCGGTTGGTCAAAGCAAGGGAAGGTCCGATGGGCCTCGTAGGGCTCAAAGTCGCTGTAGATGTAGACCCTGCCGTCGACGGGGTCGGCACTGCGGTGAAGGCCCAGGCCGCTCTGCTCGTAGGTGGCCTCCCCTTGGATCAGCACGGAGTTGCGCTCCTCGAGCGCCGGGAGCGCGATCCGGTGCCCGTCATATGCCGTGTCCGGTATTGGCTGGCCGTTCCAGACCATCTTGGTGACGCTGGCCACCTCGGTCTCGAGAAAGGTGAGGGCGCCGGGCTGGTGGGCTGAGAACTCCAACCGGGCCTCGAATCCGAAGCCGACATCCCCCTGGGTGAGGTCCAGCTCGATGAAGTAGGCGACGCTTCCAATCAGCTGGGCTCGCTCCCTGGCCTCGTCCCGGGTCAGGGTGGAGGGCTCGCTGGGCATCCGGCGCACTCTAGCAGGGACGCCCTATGGGTCAGCGGCCGGCCAGTTCGTAGGTCACGTCGGCGACCGCGAAGTCGGAGCGGCCGAGCAGGGCCGCCTTGATGTGGAAAGCGCGATGGTTGTGAAGGATCTGATTCCACCAGTGCCGGGTCACCAGTTCGGGCAACACCACCGTGCAGAGCGCGTCGCGATTGTTCTCCCGATACGCAGCCAGATAGCTGAGTACCGGCTGGACCACGGTTCGGTAGGGGGAAACCAGAATCTCCAGTTGGGGCCTGGGGCGATTGGGGTCCCAGCCCAGCTGGTCCTCGACCCAGCTGTCCCAGCTGGCGTCCAATTCGCGCGCCTCTTCATCCGGCAGAACGCCGAGCTCGTCCCGCTTGATCTCCCCCGGCGGCCGCTCAGCCCTGGGGGCCACGTCGCCCGGTTGGCCGGTCGCGATATGAAGCGCGATCACCTCATCGGCGATGGCCTGGGCATAGTGCAGCGCCCGCAGGGTGAGCACGTCGAACCCGGAGACGGGCACGATTGCTACCCGCCGCCTTGACCCGGTGATCTCCGGGCTTTCCGACTCCCCGCGCCACTCGGCGGGATAGCTCACCGCCACCACCCCAACCCGTCGCAACAACGCCAGCTTCAGCCGCAGGGAGCGGGGGTGGCGCAGCAGCCCCAGCAACCCCGCGCTGGTTACCACGTCGGGGACCATCACGGTGATCAGGCCCGGGTGCGCCTCGTGCGACAGCCGGTCAATCAACTGCAGGAGGGGTTTCAGTCCCTGGCCACCAAGGGGGGTTTCGACCTGGACGCGGACCTGGCGATGGCTGGCGGCCACCGCCTCATGTATCCGGTCTGTCAGCCGGGAGTCGCCGCCCAAGTTGATGGCCACTACGTCGCGTCCTAGAGTGGCCGAGTACTCGAGGGCCCTCAGAGTAGGTGGGTCGAGCGCCCAGATCGGTACTACTGTCCGGTATGGGTCGAGCGGTCGGTCACTGACAGCGGCGGATCTGACTCGGCGGCGGATGTCAACGTAATGACGGCCCACGAACCAGAAGAGCAACACCAGTAGCGGCACGATGATCAGCACCACCCAGGCGCCAAGCCGGAATTTGACCACCATCACGATGACGTCCACCACCAGGGTCACGAAGGCACCCAGCCCGTTGACTAAGACATTGCGGCGCCAGTGACCGCTGCGGTGGCGTAGCTGGTAACGAACCAGTGCCGCTTGTGCCAGGGTGAACGCGGTGAATACACCGATCGCATAGAGATTGATCAGGTGGTCGGTGTCAGCGTCGAAGGTGACCACCACCACCACCGCCACGGCGGTCAAGAACAGGATGGCGGCGGAGTAGACGAGGCGGTCGCCAAAGGCCCCGAAGCGGTGGGGCAGACGGTCGTCTCGGGCCAGGAATGCACACAGTCGCGGAAAGCCGTTGAAGCTGGCGTTGGCCGCTAGGATCAGCACCAGGGTTGTCGAGAACTGAATGATGTAGAAGAAGAAATGACCCGGTCCCCGGAAGGTTTCGGAAGCAATCTGCGCCAGCACGGTCGGGCTACCTGAGGGCTTGGGCTCGACGCCAAAAATCACGTCCAGCAGGGTCACCCCGATGAAGAGCACGACCAGCAGCGCGCCCAGGATTACCAAGGTTTTCGCGGCGTTGTCGCCGGGTGGGTCGCGGAAGCTGCGCACGCTGTCGGACACCGCCTCGATCCCGGTCATGGATGAGCATCCGGAGGCGAAGGCGGTCAGCACCAGAAAGGGCGTGAGTGCCTCGGTCGGATTGATGATCGGGGGGTAGACCCCGATGGCGTGGTGGGCGCCACCGGACAAACCCGTGAACAACCCGACTCCAATCAACACCAGCATCGCCACCACGAAGAAGTAGGTCGGCAACGAGAAGAAGGCGCCCGCCTCCCGAACCCCGCGGAGGTTGCCGGCGCAGAGGACCAGGATCAGCAGCACGGCGAGAGGCAGGCGCAGGGGGGTCAGGGTCGGGAAGGCGGACGCGAGCGCGTCAGATCCGGAAGAGACACTGACTGACACCGTGAGCACGTAGTCGATCAGGAGGGCGGCCGCGGCCACCATTGCCGGCCACTGGCCCAGATAATCCCTGGCAACCGCGTACGACCCGCCGTCTGCCTGGCGGGTGATCACCACCTGGCGGTAGGAGATCACCACCAGCACCATCAGGACCGCAATTGCGATCGCG
Source organism: Candidatus Dormiibacterota bacterium (assembly GCA_035531555.1). Lineage (GTDB taxonomy): Bacteria > Chloroflexota > Dormibacteria > Aeolococcales > Bog-877 > Bog-877. The sequence continues at coordinate 31,226 of DATKSR010000150.1, read as the reverse complement.
ATCGGAAGCTCGAATACCAGAGCCCCCACGCCGGCCGCCACCAGGACCGTGAGGCCGGCTTCCGGGCCGTAGGCCACCGACGAGAGCGCGTCCGAGGCGAGCGTGGGCAGAGCCTTGAAGATGGGTAACCGCTCGCCCTCCTGAGCCGAGGTGGGGAGCCGCGGCCCCAGCACCACCCGCTTGACCAGATACTGAAACTTGGCTAGGCCGCCCTTCGGGACATCGGCCTGGGGAGTAGCCACGAGCATGCCTGCGCGGCTACGCCGGAACTCACCCATTCGCTGGACCGCGACGTACCGATTCCCGGGCAGGCGACCCTGCCTCGCGATTCGCTGCTCCAGGTCGCTGCGCGGTCTAGGCTGGTTGGCAGGCCGCTGACTGCCGGACTCGTCCGGCTTCGAATTAGAACCCTGGTCACTCACCTCTGGCGCAGCTCTTCCCCAGGATCGGACCAGCCGCTGGGATCCGCCAAGGCCGCGGCCGCATCTGGATTCCTCTCCTCAAATCGCGCACATTACGGGACCGGGACCAGGCCGAACTCGGCGACGTCGAGCCGCAGGATCCCGCCCGCGAGCATAACGGCCCGCTAACCTGAGCACCTTCAGATGGAGTCTGATTCGCTGCCGTTCGAACGGTCAGGGGCCCGAGTAAGGCTCGGGTTGGCCCTGGGTTACTGGGGCGCAGGACCCCCTCAGGATGTCCCGCTGCTGGTCGAGGAGGCGGAGCGGCTCGGGTTTGATTCGGTGTGGACTTCCGAGGCCTACGGATCGGATGCGCTGACCCCGCTGGCGTGGTGGGGTAGGGGGACGGAGAAGCTCCGGCTGGGCACGGCAGTGGCTCAGATCCATGGCCGCACCCCGGCTGCCACCGCGATGGCCGCAGCCACCCTGGACCACCTGAGTGGCGGTCGCTTCATTCTCGGCCTGGGGGCGTCCGGACCCCAGGTGGTGGAAGGCTGGCACGGGGCGAGCTTCCAGGAGCAGTTGCAGACCACCAGGGAGTACGTGGCGGTCGTTCGCCAGATTTTGCGTCGGGAAGGGCCACTGGAATTCTCCGGGAGCCGGTATCGACTGCCACGACCCGGCGGCCAAGGCAAACCGCTTACCCTCACGGTTCACCCCCGCCTGCCCACCCTCCCGATTTGGCTGGCGGCTCAGGGCCCACGCAACACCGCGCTGGCGGCTGAGATCGCGGACGGCTGGCTGGCGGGCTTCCACGCTCCGGCGGCCTCGGGCTGGCAGCGCCTTGCGCTGGCGGAAGGTTTTGCCAGGCGAGCTCCATCGCTTGACCCGTCCGGCTTCGAGGTCGCTGCCAGCCTCTTTCTGGCGGTTGACGACGATCTGGAGCGCGCCGCCGATCGATTCCGGCCCTTGTTGGCCCTCTACCTCGGAGGCATGGGCTCCGAGCGCCAGAACTTCTACTTCGACCTCTTCGCCAGGATCGGACTGGAGGAGGACGCCGCCAGGGTGCGGGGTTTATTCCTCAGGGGCGAGAGAGATGCGGCGGTTGGGGCGGTGTCGACCCGGTTGGTGGAACAAGTTGCGCTGGTCGGTCCCTTGGCCAAGGTCCGCGAGGAGGCCGAGCTCTGGCGGTCGTCGCTCCCCACATTGCTGCTGGTTGGCGGCCCGGTCGGGCAGCTGCGGGCGGCGGCCGAACTGTTCGGCTAGGATCGGAGCTCCCTCGGAGTGCGAGGATGGCCGGGCGGCGAAGGGGCCAAACCGGCCTTCTCTCGCGCGGGTTCAGCCGTCCTGCGCGCTCGCGTCGACCGGTGGCAGTAGCCACTGGGCTAGGTAGGGGAGCTCACGGTGGCGGCTGTCGTGGTCCAATCCATAGCCGACCACGAAGCCTGGGCCATCCAACCTAAAGCCTAGGTAGCGGGGATGGACCGGCATCACGCGGGCGGCTGGCCGGTCCAGCAGGGCGCAGATCTCCAGGGTGCGATCGGGCGCGGTTAGGGTCTGAACCATGGCCTGGATCGTTCGCCCGGCGTCGACGATGTCGTCGACGATTATCACCGGGCCCGTCTCGGGCAGGTTGACCCTGCCCAGAGCGCTCACCACCGGCTCGGAAACAGCCTGTTCGCCCCGGTAGCTGGTCGACTGGAAGAACTCCATGCCCAGGACGTCGACCTCGTATTCCCAGAGCTGGCGAATCAGGTCGACGGCGAAAACGAACCCGCCGCGCATCACCACCACCAGCGCCACCGGGGTGTCGCGGTGCACGGTGGCGATCTCCTCGGCGATGGCCCGCACCCGTTCTTGAATCTCATCTTGAGTGGCGATCTGGCGCATGTTGAGGGCGGCCGGATCGCGGCGGTCGGTCCAGAAGGCGGGCTGGAAAGCCGGCCCGGTGGCGGGCACCTGGAGGGTGGGGGCGGTCATCTGCCCCGGCACCGTCGACAGCTCCGCCTCTGTGCTCAACTGGGACTCCGACTCCGCGCCATCGCCGCCACCCCGGCGGGCGGGCGCAACCGCCGGTGCACCCAGTATCTCCGATCGGGCCGCCTCGCCAGCGGTCTGAGGACTGTTCAGGAGCTGGGATCGCGCCGGGGCAGCCCCACCCGGGCCGCCAGTTCGTTTAAGACCGCGTCGACCCCAAGGCCCGACGAGACCAGCAGAACCAGAGTGTGGTACCAGAGGTCGGCGACCTCGGCCACCAGCTGCGCCCGATCATCCTGGTGGGCCGCCAAGATTACTTCTGTCGCCTCTTCGCCGACCTTGCGACAGATCGCCGGCAGCCCCGCTCGAAGCAGCTCGGCGGTGTAGGAAGTCTCTGGCAGCGAGTCTCGGCGGCTCTCGAGGGTCGACTGGAGGTGGTCGGTCAGGGTGCCCGGTTCGGGAAAGCAGGCCCGTCGCCCCAGGTGACAGGTTGGCCCCTTCGGGCGAACGGACAGCAGGATTGCGTCGTCGTCGCAGTCCGTCTGGATCCGTTCCACCACCAGAAAGTTCCCTGAGGTCTCGCCCTTGTGCCAGAGCTGCCGGCGGCTTCGGCTCCAGAAGTACGCCTCGCCGGTGGCGATGGTGCGCAGCAGGGCCTCGCGGTCCATGGAACCAACCATCAGCACGGTTCCTGTGGCCCAGTCCTGGGCTACCGCCACCACCAATCCCCGGTCGTCGAACCGGACGTCTGCGGGGAGAGTGACCCTCATCCTCGGACCGCCACCCCGGCGGCCCGCAGCTCATCCTTGATGGCAGCGACCGTCCACCTCCCACTGTGAAAGATCGATGCCGCCAGGGCGGCGTCGGCTCGACCTTCAGTCAGAACCGCGACCAGGTCTTGGGGACCGCCGGCCCCCCCGGAAGCGATCACCGGGATGCTGACACTGTCAGAGATCGCCGCCGTCAGCGCCAGATCGTATCCCGCGTTGGTTCCATCGGCGTCCACACTGGTGACCAGCAGCTCACCTGCCCCGAGTCGGCACAACTTCGCAGCCCAGGCGACCGCATCCAGCCCGGTGGCCCGACGTGCACCGTGGGTGTAAACCTCCCAACCTTGCTCGCGGCGCCGGGTGTCAATCGCCACCACCACGCACTGGGATCCGAAGCTGCTCGCCGCCGAACTAACCAGGCTTGGATTGCCGACCGCCGCGGTCTGAATCGAGACCTTGTCCGCTCCGGCGCGCAAGAGGTCGCGAATGTCCTGAGTGGTGCGCACTCCCCCTCCCACGGTGAGCGGGATGAAGACGCGTCGGGCCAGCTGGGTCACCAGGTCGATCAGAGTCGCCCTGCCCTCGACAGTGGCCTCGATGTCGAGGAAGACCAGTTCGTCAGCCCCTGCTTCCGCATAGGAAGCCGCCAGATCCACCGGGTCGCCTTGGTCAACCAGCCCGCCGAACTGGTGCCCTTTGACCACCCGGCGGTGGGCAATATCCAAGCAGGGGATGATCCGTTTAGCCAGCATGGGTCCGGGTTTCTGCAACCGCCCTCAGGCAGAACTGGTGGAGCAGTCGGAGCCCGTCGCGGCCGCTGCGCTCCGGATGAAACTGCACGCCCAAGATCTGCCCCTGGGCCACCGCACTGACGAAGGCTCGCCCGTGTTCGGTGACCGCGCTGACCACATCTCGGTTGGTCGGTTGGACCACGTAGGAATGGGTGAAATAGAAGTAAGTGCCGTCCACTCCTTCCAGCCCCGGTGTGGGCCGCGTCACGTCGACCGTGTTCCAGCCGACGTGCGGGACCTTTTGGGAGGTGGTCAGCCGCACCACCTTGCCGGCGAAGAACCCCAGACAAAGGCTGTCATCTTCGGCACTGTGTTGAAACAGCAACTGCAAGCCGAGACAGATCCCCAGGTACGGACGCCCTGAGTGCAGGTATTCCACCAACCCCTGATCCAAGCCGCTGGCCCGCAACTGGTCCATGGCGGGCCGGGCGGCACCCACTCCGGGAAACACCAACGAGTCCACAACCTGTAGGTCGGCAGAGGTGCGGACTAATCGCCAGGGCGCGCCCAGGAAACCCAGTGCGTTGGTGACGCTGGCGAGGTTTCCGGCCCCGTAGTCGACCACCCCGATCACAATGATCCCTTGGCGCTGGGTGTTCGGCCGTGCAGACTCGGGTCGGGTCGGGAGGCCTGGCGGAGGGCTCGGGCCACCGCCTTGAAGCTGGCCTCAGCTATGTGGTGGTTGTCAGCGCCGGAGGCGGTCAGGTGGAGGGTGAGTTCGCCACTGCGCGACAGGGCTTCGAAGAAGTGCGCCAGCAGGGAGGTGGGGAGTCCTCCAACGTCGCCCGCCACAAATCCGATCTCGACCGAGGCATGCGATCGACCAGAGCAGTCCACCGTGGCGGCCGCCAGGCTCTCGTCCATCGGTACGACGGCGTGCCCGAACCGCTCGATGCCGCGGCGGTCCCCCAGGGCTTCGTCCAGAGCCTCTCCCAGGACCAGCGCGACATCCTCAACGGTGTGATGGGCATCGACCTGGAGGTCTCCCTGGGCAGTCACCTCGAGGTCAAAGCGGGAGTGAATTGAGACGGAGGTCAGCATGTGGTCCAGAAATCCCACACCAGTCGAGACCGTGGCCAACCCGCGGCCGTCCAGATCGAGGGATACGGTGACCCTGGTCTCCCGAGTCGCCCGACTGCGAGTCGATCGGCGCTCAGCGGGCATGAGCCCCACCTCCCTTGCCCAAGGCTGCCACCAGCTGGGCGTTCTCGGCAGCCGCACGCACGGTGATCCGCACCCATCCGGCCATCGAGGAATCGGGCGCAAAGGTGCGCACCACCATGCCCTGCTCGCCCAATTCCCGCAACATCCGGGGGGTTGCTCGGAGCAGGATGAAGTTGGCCGGAGTTCTACGAACTGGCCAGTCCAAAAGAGCTATGTCGGCAGCCATCTGATCCTGCAGACGTCGGAGCTGGGCCACCCGTTCGCGCATCGCCGGCGAGTTGGCGAGGGCTTGAGCCCCGAGCGCCGCCGCCATGGAGCTGACACTGCCAGGTGGTCGGACCAGTTGCAATGACGCGGCGACGGCGGAGCTGGAGATGGCGTAGCCGACCCGTGCGCCGGCCAGGCCGAAGGCCTTGCTGAGGGTGCGCACCACGACCAGATTGGGGAGTTCCGCGATCAGACCGGCCGCGGTGGAGCCGGTGAACTCGAAGTAGGCCTCGTCGATCACCACCAACCCGGTCGAGCTGCGCGCCAGTGCCGCGACGAATTCCATCGGTAGCAGCTCGCCCGACGGGTTGTTGGGATTGCAGAGCCAGGTGATGCGCGCCTGCGGCGCCAGCTCGAGAAATCTCCGGCGGTCGAGCGCCCAGTCCCGCGCTGGCACCTCGATGATGTGCCCTCCGGCCAGCTCGCTGAGGGTGCGATACATCGAGTAGGTGGGTTCCGAGAGTAGCACCGGATCTGAGGGGGCGATGAAGGCCTTGGCCAAGAGGTCAAGTACCTCATCCGCGCCGGCGCCGACGGTAATGGCGTCGAGCGGAGCTCCGGTGTACTTAGAGAGCGCGTGGCTCAACTCGGCGTAGGTGGGGTCCGGATACTCATTTAGCGAGCACGGTCCGAGCTGGCTGAGCTCCGCCCCCTCCCAAGGGGAGGAGTTGGTGTCGAACCTGATCACCTCCCGGGCCTCGATGCCGGCATTGCGGGCTACCTCCGCAGTGGAGAGTTCCCACTGGTACGGATGCATGGCGCGGACTGTCGAGCGGGGGAGGGGAGTCGCCGGCTCCGCCTTCGGTTGCTCCAGAACCCTTAGCCGGACCGAGTCCCAGTGGCTGGTGAAACCCTCGACCGATGCGATCTCGCGCACCACTGGAGCCAGTTGCGCAAGCCCCGTTAGGGACGTGGACTGGACCTGAATCACACGCCCGAACGACTCCAGACCGAGGGCGCTGAAGCGACGCGCCGAGCCCCCGGTGGGTAGGACATGATTGGCTCCCGTGGCGTAGTCGCCAGCGGCCGCAGGAGTGCTCGAGCCGAGGAATACCGAGCCCGCGCTCGAGATCCTGGGAAGCCAGCGGTCCGGGTTCTGCACGGCGAGGATTAGGTGTTCCGGCCCGAAGTCGTTGGTGAATTCGATGGCTGCCCGAGGGGTGTCGGTGATCAAGATCCGAACCTGGTCTGGGTACCGATCACCGATGCCCGACTGCACCTGCGTTGCCAGCGCAGCGTCGGTCGTGACCAAGATCGCGAGCGCGTCTGGCGCATGCTCGGCCTGGGCCACTAGGTCGGCGCACACCCACTTCGGGGGAGCGGACCCGTCGGCGATGACCACTACTTCCGAGGGTCCAGCGAGCATGTCCACCGCGACCTTCCCGAAGACCTGGCGCTTGGCGGACGTCACGTGCTGATTACCCGGGCCGAAGACCTTGTCGACCTTGGCGATCGACTTGGTGCCGAAGGCCAGGGCGGCGATTGCTTGGGCTCCCCCCACCGCATGCACCTCGGTAACCGCCGCCACGGCCGCCGCCGCCAGCACCGAGCGGGCGACCCGGCCGTCCCGACCGGGAGGGGAGCAGAGCACGACCTCCCGACAGCCGGCGAGACGGGCGGGAACCGCCATCATCAGAACCGACGATGGATAGGCCGCGCGGCCGCCTGGCACATAGATGCCGACCCGGCTGAGGGGACGCCACGTCCGCTCCACGTGGACCCCCGGGAGTACCTCGACCCGCTCCTCGGAGAATCGCTGGGCGCCGTGTACCCGAGCGATGTGGCGAGCGGCTGTCTCCAGGGCTCGGATCAGCTCGGGCGGCGAGTCTCTGACCGCCTGGTCAAGCTCCTCAGGGTCAACGCGAGACCGGTCTCGGTCAACCCCGTCGAACCGTCGGGTTAATTCCCGGACTGCGGTGTCCCCTCCCCGCCTCACCAGCTCCAGGACGGCCGCCGCCTCTGAGTCCACGATTGAGGAGGTCGACGATCGATCCACCAGGCGTTGGTAGCCGGTGCTCCCATTCGAGGGGAGGGGCTGGACCTCGATCACGGGATCAGCTTTTCGATCGGCAAGACCAGGATCGACGAGGCTCCCACCTGGCGAAGCGGGCTCAGTAACCCCCAGATCGCGGAGGCGTCAACGACCGCGTGCACGGCCACCATGGTCGGGTCGGCGAGTTGAAGGACGGAAGGAGAACCCATTCCCGGCAGCAGCGCGAGGATCGCGTTCACCGCGCTTTCCGGCGCGTTGAGCATCAGGTACTTTCGGTCCCGAGCGGTAATCACGCTGGCGAGCACCATCCGGACGTGATCGGCCAGCTCTCGCCGGTCGGGATCCAGCTCCGGCCGAGCCACCAATACCGCTTCTGACACCAGGATCGTCTCCAGCGGGCGCAGCCCGTTGGTGGCGAGCGTGCTTCCGGTGGAGACCAGGTCGACGATGGCATCGGCTACCCCCAGAAGGGGGGTGATTTCGACCGCACCGTGGATCTCGACCAGGTGCATTTCGACCTGGCGTTCGGCGAGGAAGGCAGCGGTGGTCCGGGGGTGGGAGGTGGCCACCAACCGCCCGGAAAGGTCCTCCAGGCAGGACCAGGGACCGCTGCTGGGAACCGCTACCTGCAGTCGACAGCGACCGAACCCCAGATCGAGCCAGCGGTCGACCTCGGCGCCGGATTCCGCCAGGAGGTTGGACCCGGTGATCCCCAGGTCGACCACTCCATCCTGGGTGTACTCGGGGATGTCCTCGGCGCGCACGAAGAGCAGGTCGAGCGGGTAGTTGAAGCAGGACGCGAAGAGGCGCCGATCGTCGGACTCGAACCCGAATCCTGCCTCCGTCAATAGAGACGCAGCCGGCTGAGAGAGGCGGCCCTTGTTGGGTAGGGCCAGACGGATCCGGCCCGGTTCCGAGCGGTTGATCACCGAACCCACGACCGCCGTTGACGATCCAACATGGTCCGGTAGCCCCCACTTCCGAAGCGCAGCCAATTGCTGACCCTGGTGATCGTGGCGGTGCTGGCTCCGGTGCGCTTGGCGATCTCCAGGTAGTGCAACCCTTGATCGAGAAGCAGTGCCACCTGCCACCTGGCGCCCATGTCTCTGAGCTCGGCGATGGTGCAGAGATCACGAAAGAAGGCGGTGGTCTCGTCCGCGGTCCGCAGCTGAGTGATTGTCTGGAAGAGCTCGGCTACTTCAGGCGAGACGGCGTCGTGTGAGGCGGCCACGGTGCTCGGTGTTGGCTTTGTCATGTTAGCATGCTACCATGATCCCCTCACCTTCGGCACCGCCTCCCATGATGGTGGTTCCCGCCATCGACCTAATCGAAGGAAGACTGGTCCGGCTGGTGCAGGGAGAGTACGACCGGGTACTGGTCTACGGACAAGGGCCTGGCGAGCTGGCCCTGGCCTATGCGCGATCGGGAGCTGAGCTGCTCCACCTGATAGATCTGGACGGCGCTAGATCCGGAAGGTGGCGCAACCTCGAATTGATCGGAGAGATTGCCCGGTCGGCGGGGGTGCCGGTCCAGGCTGGGGGAGGAGCCAGGGATGATGTCGAGGTTCGAGCGGCGCTCCGGCTGGGCGTCGATCGGGTGGTCATCTCCACCGCAGCCATGGGAGACCAGAGTCTGCTGGAGCGGCTGCTCCGGGAGTTTGGATCCCAACTGGTGGTGAGCCTGGACGTGCGCGCGGATGAGGTGGTCACCGAGGGCTGGACCTTTGCCACAGGGCGGGGGCTTAGGGACACTGCTCGGCGGCTGGTCGACGCCGGAGTCTCGCGCCTGATTCACACTGACGTGCAGCGGGACGGGATGCTGGGGGGTCCCGGGCTGTCGGGACTCAACGAGCTAACTTCACTAGGGGTTCCGGTCATGGTGGCAGGGGGCGTCAGTAGCTATCAGGACCTGAAGGAGCTGCGGGCAGGGGGAGCCGAGGCGGCGATCGTGGGTCGGGCTTTGCTCGACGGAACCCTCACCCTGCCCGCGGCGCTGGTCGCAGCCGGCGGGGTCGCCCCTGGACCGGCCGGGGCATGAGCGTCGCTTCGGCAGAGTCCTCGTCCCCCCAGGTCCTGGCTGATCTGCATGTCCACAGTGAGTTTTCCTGGGACGCTCCCAGGGGGGCGATGGTGGAGAGCTGCCGCAGGGCGGTTGCTCTCGGGCTCAAGGTTGTGGCCTTTACCGACCACGCGGATTACTCAGAGCTCGCTGGCGGCGCCCGCCTGGATCTGACGGGATATCTGGAGGCTCTTGCCTACTGTCGGCGGGCGTTCCCCCGCCTCTCGGTGTGGAGCGGGGTCGAGCTCGGAGAGCCTCACCGATTCCCCATGGAGGCGGCGATCCTGCTTCGCCAGGGACACTTCGATCTGGTGCTGGGGTCACTGCATTCCATCATCTTCGGCAACTCGGTGCTGGAGTTGAGCGAGCCTGACCGGCTGCACGAGGCAGACCCCACCGCGCTGATGCGCACCTATTTTGAAGAGCTGCTGCGACTGCTGGAGGGGCCGGTGGACTTCGAGGTACTCACCCATTTCGAGTACCTAAAGCGGTTTTGGCTGGCGGGGTGGCCCCCTTACCACTCGGAGGAGTACCAGCCTGAGATCCGGGCGGTGCTGGAGGCTGCCGCGCGCCGGGATGTGGTCCTAGAGCTCAACACGACTCGAGGAGGAGACCCGGCGAGGGCTCTCTGTCCCAGCCCAGTCGTGATCGAGTGGTGGCGGGAGGCGGGCGGTCATCGACTTTCGCTGGGTAGCGACGCCCACGACCCCTCCACCGTCGCGGCGGGATTCGAGCTCGCCGGTGAGCTCGCGAGAGCTTGCGGGTTTGTGCCCTCCACCGCTCGAGTCGGCTTGTGGACCAACGTCTGAGGTGCCCAGCGTCGTCGCTGACTCGATGTCATGGACCGCGTCGACAGCGGAGCAGGTCAGTTCCTTCGAGCGCCGCCGGCCGGTTGGTCAGTAGGTGTCCGCGGTACCCCAGCTGAAGGCGAGCTGCGCGCTGCCCCTGGCGCGAGAGTGCGCGTAGTAGGTGCCAGACCAGGCGGTCGCCCAGAGCGAGGTGGGCCCCTCCTCTCTGGCCACGATGCAGCGGAAGCCGTCGCGCTCATACGACGCTCCCCGGGCTGGGTCGGAGCCTGCCGCGACCACGGCCGCGACCTGGCCGGTTGGCCGGTGCACCGCAACCTGCGCGTGGACGGAGCTGTCGGGGAACTTCGACGCCGGGCACTGTGCGGACTCCACATCCGTGGGCTGGAGTCCTTTCCCGAGAAGAACTCGTATGTCGCCCGCTGGGTTGATGGTTCCACCGCACCCGGTCGTGGCCAGCGGCAATGCAAGTAGTGAAAACAAGACCACGATCGTACGGCCGCTCGTGGCAAGGGCATCTCACGCCCCCCGAGAGTTTTGTTCCCGGCGGCGAGTATCACACCTGCCAGACGCGCATAGCGGTTTTGGACCAGACGTGGTTGGCCGACGGTTGCGGTTCAAGGTGAGCGTCGTGTGCTGGGGCGGGAAGCGTGCACCGACTGTGGCGGCGCCGCGCACGGTGAAGAAGCGGCGCACTGCGATCCCCGCCCACACAATCTCGACCACGCCGAACGGCCACGTCCCCGCTAGGAATCCGTAGACGCTGGACAGCAGGCACCCGACGGCGAGGGCGAGGACGAACCCATGGTGCCTTGGCTCCAACGCGTACGTCACCACCATGAAGGTCACTGCGACTGCGCCGAAGGCGGTCAAGAGTACAGTCGCCCTTTCTGGCGGGTGGCAGGCGGTGTGAGCTGTCGAGCCAATTAAGCGGAGCTGAACTTCGCGTGGTCATCGGTCGTCGGTCAGGTTGAGCGCCAGCTACCATGCCGCCATGGCTGACGAGGTCGACGAAGAGCGGATGGCGCTGCTGTACTTTCTCGAGTATCAGCGGGCCTCGGTACTATCGATCGTGGAAGGCCTCGAGCAGCCGGCGTGGTACACACCGGCGGTTCCGTCGGGCTGGACCGTCGCGGGTCTTATCGAGCACCTCGGAGATGCCGAGCGCCACTGGTTCCAGGGGGTGGGCGCCGGGTCGGTAGTCGACCTGCCGTGGGATGACGGTCGTCCTCCCTACGATCCGCAGGCGGCATTCGTCTGCGACCGCCCGGTAGCTGACGTACGCGCGTACCACCGCGAGCAGTGTCGGCGCTCAGATGAGGCGTTGAGCTCGCTGTCCTTGGGGGCGGCTCCCCAGGGGCGGCACGGCAAGGCGGACAGGGACGAGCCTCCCACCGTGCGCTGGATTGCGCTGCACATGATCGAGGAGACGGCGTGCCGTTCGGGTCACCTAGAAATTGCCCGCGAACTCCTCGACGGCCGGACCCGCCTTGGTCTTCGTTAGCGAGCTGAGGAAGGCGAGAGACGGCTTCTGGCGGTCTACCCGATACACGGAACCAGGCGCCCGCGCACACCTCTGCCCGGACGTGAATTAGCCAGCGGCCGTCGGGTAGCAGAGCACCCGTTGCATCAGATTTCCAGTCCTCCAGCGCGACCACTGGCGTGGGCCAGGGAACTGCTCTCTCTGGTGCTGGCGGCTCGGACGGTGGCTGGTGGGACAGGCGTCGTGGGCGGCTCAGATCCAGCTGCGGGGCGGCCGAACCCGTCGTCCTCGGGCTTGCGGCCGGGGCATGAACTGTGTTAGAAATCCCGACACACAACCGAATACCAAAGGCGACGACGAGGACGAGTACGAAGACCCGGTTTCCTCAAGAGAGCAGCTGGTAGCTGGAAAGGCTGCAGGGAATCCCTTCAGAAAAAGACCTCCGAGCCGCGGGAAGAAATCGGTCCCTTGACCGAAAGTAGACCCCGCCGGGAGCCCCGCCGTGATGGGGGCAGGGTGTAATGGCACCCGAAGAGGCCGGGGCCGCGAGGCTCCGGTGAAAAGAGGTGGTATCGCGTGGCCGGAGCCCCGGGCTAGGCCTCGCCCTCTTGGTCGACCGCATCAGGTCGGCTGGAGTAGGCGTGGCCGGGTGGCCTGGAGGCAACGATGGGAACGCGAAGCACCGATCGGCGACCCTTGAGGGTCATCGACAGCACCCTGCGGGAGGGCGAGCAGTTCGCCCAGGCGCAGTTCAGTCCGGACGACCGCATCCGGCTGGCGTTGGAACTGGACGCCTTCGGGGTTGACGAACTAGAGCTGCCCTCCCCGGCAGTCGGCCCGGCCGCCGCGGCAGAGGTGTCGACAGTGATCGGACTGCGACTCAGAGCCGCGGTCCGGGTGCACGTCCGCTGCCATCCGGGGGACATCGAGGCGGCCCTGGCCGCCGGCGCCACCGGGCTCCACCTCTACCTCGGCACATCGCCCTCCCGAGTCGCCGGCCGGGCCAGCTCGTGGCCGCGAATGGCCCAGGAGATCCGCGACTCGGTCACACTGGCTAGGTCGTCGGGGGCGTTCGTTCGGTTCAGCGCCGAGGACGCCTTCCGCACGCCGATCCGGCGACTGTTCGCCGCATTCGACGTGGCGATGGAAGCGGGAGCGCAGCGGCTCGGAGTACCCGACACAGTCGGCGTCGCGACCCCCGATCAGGTGGCGAGAACAGTCCGGCGGGTGGCCGCCCGTTATCCGGGGATCAGTCAGGAGTTTCATGGCCACAACGACACCGGCTGCGCTGTCGCCAACTCCGTCGCAGCCTGGCGCGCCGGGGCTGACAGCCTGGATGTCACCGTCCTCGGGATCGGAGAGCGAGTTGGGATCACCTCGCTGAGCGGGCTGATGGCCCGGCTCTACACGCTGGATCCGGCATCGGTGGCGCGGTATCAGCTGGCCCAACTGCCCGGGCTCGATGCCCAGGTCGCTCGGCTCTCGGGGATGGAGATCCCCTTCAACCAGCCGCTGACCGGCGAGCACGCATTCACTCACGTGGCCGGGGTCCACTCCCATGCGGTACTGCAGGCCCCCCAGAGCTACGAGGCAATCGATCCTGCCGTGGTTGGTAGGGCCCGCGTCATCTCCGTCGGTACGCGCCTCACCGGCCGCCACGCGGTCGCGGACTTTGCTGCCCGCCTACTGGGCAGGGAGATCGGGAGTGGGGAGGCGCAGACCGCGACCGTGGCCCTCCGGGCCGCCGCCGCATCGGGGCGGCTGGGGCCTGTGGCCGCAGCCGGCATCGTGCGGGCGGCGCTGGCCGTCCCCGGGAGGGACTAGCCATGGGAACTCTGGCAGAGGAGATCCTGGGCGCTCGTCTTGGACGAACCGTGGAGGCGGGGGAGACGGTGGTGGTTCCGGTGGACGTGGTGATGAGCCACGACACCACCACCGCCCTGGTGGCCGAGGGGATGGACGACCTGGGACGCAAAGTCGCCCACCCGGAGCGCGGAGTGGTGGTCTTCGACCACATCACCCCGGCGGCGACGATCGCCGCCGCGGAGCAGCAGCAGCGGGCCCGGGACTTTGTCACCCGGCAGGGAATACCCAACTTGCTCACCGACGGGATCTCCCACCAAGTGCTCCCCGAGCACGGCCTGATTTCCCCCGGCGACGTCGTGGTGGGGGCGGACAGCCACACCGTGACGCTGGGGGCATTTGGGGCATTTGCCACCGGAATGGGATCTACCGATGTGGCCGTCGCCTACGCCACTGGAGAGAGCTGGCTGCGGGTGCCCAGCACGCTGGCGGTTCGGCTGGAGGGCCAATTCGGTCGGGCGGTCGAGGCCAAAGACCTGATCCTGGAGGTGGTCCGCCGGGTCGGCAGCGACGGGGCTCGCTACCAGGCTGTCGAGTACATTGGCACCGCCGCCAGCGAGCTCTCGATCGGCGATCGCATGACCCTCTGCAACATGGCGGTGGAGATGGGCGGGAAGGCCGGGCTCTTTGCCGCCGACGACCGCACGTTGGAGTGGCTCCTGGGCCGAGGCGCCCGGCCCGCCCGCGTTCTGGAAGCTCGGCATCCCAGCTATCAGCGGGTGGAAACCATCGATCTGGATCAGCTGGAGCCGATGGTCGCCATCTCCCCCCGGGTGGACACTGGGCGGCCGGTCCGCGAAATCTCCGGGATGGCGGTGGACCAGGTCTTCATCGGCACCTGCACCAACGGCCGCCTGGCGGACTTCGCCACCGCGGCGGCGGTGCTGAGAGGCCACCAGGTGGCGGTGCGCACGGTGGCCGTCCCGGCTTCCCGCGAGGTGTACCTGGCGGCTCTGCGAGCCGGGTACATCGAGGCCCTGGTCCAGGCCGGGGTGGCGGTTGAATCGGCTGGCTGCGGGCCCTGTTTGGGACGGCACAAGGGCGTCCTGGGTCCTGGGGAGCGGGCGGTGACGACCATGAGCCGCAACTTCCGGGGTCGGATGGGGGACCCCACCAGTGAGATCTATCTGGCCAGCCCCGCCACGGCGGCCGCGACCGCGCTGCTGGGGCGGCTGGCGGACCCTCGGGAGGTCGGGTGATGGCGCGGGCCTGGCGCTTTGGGGACTTCGTCAACACCGATCAGATCATTCCCGGCCGGTACAACGTCACCACAGATCCCGGCGAGCTGGGCCGCTCCTGCTTCATTGAGCTGCGCCCCGATTTCGCCTCGACGGTGCAGCCCGGAGACCTCATCGTGGCCGGGGAGGATTTCGGCTGTGGCAGCTCTCGGGAGCATGCTGTGATCGCAATCTTGGCGACTGGGGTTACCGCGGTCCTGGCCCCTAGCTTTGCCCGCATCTTCTACCGCAACGCCATCAACCGGGGACTGGCGGTGCTGGAGTGCGCGGAGGCGTCGGCGGTCGTCGACGGGGCGGAGGTCGAGCTCGACCTGGCTCGAGGTCGCGTGGTGGACCGGACTACTGGTCGGGCCCTCGAGACCCGGCCTCTCCCGCTGTTCGCCCAGCGGATCGCACGGCACGGAGGTGTCCTTGAGCTGGTGCGGGTCCATGGCAGCCTGAACGGGAACTGCAGATCGGAGTGCGGGACCGCGCTCGGCCCCAACTGACCGGAACCGGCATTAGGAGAATGCAATGACTTCTGACGTCTCGATAGCGGTAGCGGAATGCCCTGAGTGCGCAGCCCTCTTGGGGGTGCCTCGGGGCACGGTGTTGGGAGAGATCCTCCCCTGCGCGGAGTGTTTGGCCGAGCTGGAGGTTACTGGCCTCGCGCCGCTCACCGTGGCTCTGGCCCCCGAGGTCGAGGAGGATTGGGGAGAGTGAGCCAGCTCCGGGTCGGTCTGGTCTGCGCCCGGGTGAGGGTGGAGGAGAAGATGCTTTTGGGCGCCTTCTCCCAGCGTCCGGAAGCGACCGTTCTACGGATCGACGACGACCTGATCCAAGCACCTCTGGCGGGGCCCGTCGAGGCGAGCGGCCCGGCCGCGGAGTTGCAGAGTTGCGACGTGGTGCTGCTGCGGGGTCTGGGCCATTACCGGCAACTGGCGCTGGCCCGGCTGGTCGAGGCCTGGGGACTTCCGGTGGTCAATTCGGCGGAGGTGATAGACACCTGCGGCGACAAGCTCCGCACCACCCTGGCCCTGGCCGGGGCCGGAGTCCCGACGCCCAGAGCTCGGCTCGCCTTCACGGTCGAGGCGGCGCTGGCGGCGATCGAACAACTGGGCTACCCCTGCGTGGTGAAGCCGACCGTGGGATCGTGGGGTCGGCTGGTGGCTCGGCTCAACGACCGGGATGCGGCGGAAGCGCTGCTTGAGCACAAGGTTCTCCTGGGCGGGCCGCTGCACAAGGTGCTCTACCTCCAGGCCTACATCGACAAGCCCGGCCGGGATCTACGGGCGTTTGTGCTCGACGGTCAGACGGTGGCGGTGATCGGGCGGCGGTCCGACCACTGGATCACCAATACCGCTCGAGGTGCCCGGGCTGAGGGGGTGGAGATCTCCGAAGAGCTGGCCTCTATCTGTGCTCGGGCGGCAGCAGCGGTTGGGGGAGGAGCCCTAGCGGTAGATCTCCTAGAGAGCGCCGATGGGCTGCTGGTGAACGAGGTGAATTCGACCATGGAGTTTCGCAACAGCGTGGCTCCAACCGGGGTCGACATTCCGTCCTTGTTGGCGGACCACGCGCTGGCGCTGGCGGCGCAGCGATGACCAGGGTCAGTGTGGTGGGCGGGGCCGGATACGTCGGAGGAGAGCTGGTGCGCCTGCTGCTCGGGCACCCGGGCCTGGAGCTCGGCCAGGTGACTTCCGGTTCGCATCAGGGACGGCCTCTCTGTAGCGTCCACCCCAACTTGCGGGGGTTCACGGAGCTTCGCTTCGCCAATCCCGGCCAACTGGAGCCCTGCGACGCAGTCATTTCGACCGGCGGGGGGTCGTCCGAGGATCCCTCCCTGACCCGGATCCGCGAGCTAGCCCCGGTGGTGCTGGACTGTGGACCGCGCCTCCGCTTGCGGGACCGGGCCGTGTACCGCAGTTGGTATGAGGACGAACCCGAGCCGGAGTCGCTGCTGGCGGAGGCGGTCTACGGGCTGCCGGAGATCAACCGCGCTCAGTTGAGCCGGGCCAAGCTGGCCAGTGGGGTTGGCTGCTCGGCAGCTGCCGTCATCTTGGCCCTGTTGCCGCTGGCGCGAGCGGGCTGGCAGTTGGCCTCGCCCGCGATCATCGAAGCCAGGTTCGGCTCCTCGGCGGCAGGATCCAAGCCCGGCCCGGGGGGGCACCACCCGGAGCGCAGCGGGGCAATTAGGCTGTTCGCCCCCGAGGGCCACCGGCACCAGGCCGAGGTGGCCCAGGCGTTGGGGTGGGAACCGGCCCAGCTGAGCTATGCCGGGGTGGCGGTCGAGATGGTGCGTGGGATCTCGGTCTCGATTCGTTGCTTCCTCCAGCGACCGGTCACCGAGCCCGATCTCTGGGAGGCCTTCCGGGCCACCTACCGGGATGAGCCGTTCGTCCGGATCGTGGCCCAGCGATCGGGGCTTCACCGCTACCCTGACCCCCGTCGGCTGGCGGGTAGCAACATCTGCGACGTCGGCTTCGCGCTAGATCGCTCCGGAGAGCGGCTGACGCTCCTGGCTGCTCTGGACAACCTCGGCAAGGGCGCCGCCGGGAACGCCGTCCAGTCCCTCAACTGCATGCTCGGTCTGGAGGAGCGGGCCGGGCTGAGCTTCACTGGGCTACATCCGCTGTGATCACCACGGTGCCGGCCAGTGAGTCCGATTCCGTGCTGGTGGTCAAGGTCGGAGGTGGCGCGGAGATTGACCAGGAGGCGGTCTGCCGGGACCTGGCGAGTCAGTGGGCTCGGCGGTCGGTGGTGGTTCTCCACGGAGCCTCCAAGGAGCTAGACCGAATCTCGACGGCTCTTGGCCACCCGCCGGTCCGAGTGACCTCGATGTCCGGGATCGAGAGCCGCTTCACCGATGACGCGACCATGGCGATCTTCAACATGGTCTACGCCGGCAGCGCCAACGTCAGCTGGGTGGAGTGCCTGCACCGCACCGGGGTGGCCGCGGTGGGACTCAGCGGGGTTGACGGTGGTCTGCTGCGGGGTCCCGAGAAGGGGGTGTTGCGATCGAGGTTGGGAGATGACCGCCAGCTGCTCCGCCGAGGAGACCGGAGCGGCCGGGTCACCGCTGTGAACGGGGCGCTGTTGCGGCTCCTGCTGGGAGCCCGCTACCTGCCCGTCCTCAGCCCTCCGGCGCTCTCCGAGTCGGGCCGGTCGATGAACGTTGACGCGGACCGCGCGGCGGCCCAAATCGCCATAGCCCTGGGAGCGACAACGCTGGTCTTCCTCAGTGACGTTCCCGGCTTGATGCTGGACCCAGCTCAGCCCGGGAGCCTGGTGGCCGATGTCCGTCGCCACGAGATTCCCCGGGCGATGGAGATCGCCCGGGGACGGATGCGGACCAAGGTCCTCGCCGCTAAGGAGGCCCTCCAGGGAGGCGTCCGCCGAGTGGTGCTGGCGGATGGACGCATTCCCCGGCCGGTGGAGATGGCGTGCCGCGGTCATGGGACCGTGTTCCGGAGGAACGGCGTTTCTCGGACTGACGGATGAGATCGCCCGAGTCGCTTAGCCAGCCCGAATTGGACCTGCTTCTGGGTCTGGTGTCGATTCCGAGTCCAACTGGAAGGGTGGTGGAGGCGGCCACCTGGCTGGTCGGCCGGCTGCAGCAACTGGGGGTGACAGCGGAGTTGGACTCGCGAGGAAGCGTACGGGCGATCGTCGAGCCCGGACCGGTCGAGCCGCAGGCGGGTGAGCTGTACCTGCTGGGGCACCTGGACACAGTCGAGGGATTCTGGCAACCACGGATCGAGCACGGCCGACTCTCAGGGCGCGGCGCATCGGACGCCAAAGGCCCCTTGGCCGCCTTCGTGTTGGCGGCCTTGCGAGCCCGTGACTCCGGGCGGCTGCGCCGCCGGGTGAGGATCTTGGCCGTGGCCGACGAGGAGGGCGAGTCGGAGGGGGCGCACTGGCTGGTGACCAACCTGCCGCCCCCGGAGTTCCTGGTCGTGGGCGAACCGTCCGGGTCGGACCGGATAGTGCTGGGGTATCGCGGGCGCTTGCGCTGCCGGTGGGAGCTGAGCTGCCCCACCCAGCACAGCTCGCGGCCTGAGCCCACCACTGCCGAGCGAGGGATTTCGGCGTGGTCAGCGGTGGTGGCCGAGGTGGCGGCGATCAACGGCGAAGCAGCGGGTTTCGATGCGATCGATGCCCATCTCCTGGCGATCGAAAGCCACAGTGACGGCCTCCAGGACACAGTCACTCTTCAGCTCGGCTTCCGACTGCCCCCGGCCGTCGGACCCGGTGACCTGATTGCCCGTTTGCACGGCCTGGCTCTCGGCGGGCGACTTCAGATGATGGGGGCGGAGGCGGCGGCCGTGGTGCCTCGGGTTGGGATCCTGCCCACCGCGTTCGTCCGGGCGATCACCGCCGACGGAGCGAAGGCCAGCTGGCAGCGTCGCCTGGCCACCTCCGACCTGAACGTAGTGCTGCCCGGGTGGCAGTGCCCGGCGGTGGTCTACGGACCTGGTGATTCGGCGCTGGACCACACCCCGGAGGAAGCGATTGACCTGGCGGACTTTGCCCGCGGCACCCGGGTCCTGACTCGGGTTCTCCTAGCTCTCTGACTGCCGTCGGCGGGGAGGAGTCGGCGATGGCCGTCCGGTGGCGGGGTTCTGCTGGAGGGCCAGGGCCAGCGTGGGGCAGAACGAGACCGCTCGCTGGGCGTGCTGATGAAGATTCGGTGGGATCGGCCGACCTTCGATGATCGGGTAGCCCCAGTCGTCCATCTGGATCATCTCAGGCAGCAACTCCGCGCAGAGCCCGTGTCCGGCGCAGCTGGTGGGGTCGATACGGAGGTATTCCGCCTTCACTGAGGGGTCACCGCGGTCCGGGCGCTGGCGAGCGTGCACCGGCCAGATCGATGGGCATCGACCTCGCTGGCGAAGGTCCGTACCACGCTGCGGGCCAGCCGCACCGCCCCGTCGGGATGGTGGCAAGCCCCTCGCCCTTGCACGTCGTCGCACCACCCGAGGAGCTGGGTAACCACCGCCTCGGACGCCGACAATGGGTCGGCGATCCGCTCCAGAGCCCCGGCGATCGCCGGCAGCCCCCGCACGCAGGGACCGCATTGGCCAGCGCTCTCTGCAGCCAGCCAGCGCAGCACCCGGGCTCCCTCCCGCACCCCGCACAGAGAAGAAGCCAGTACCACGATGACCCCGGATCCGGGCGCCGCTCCCAGCTGTTCCAGGTCGGACCGGCAGAAGCGCATCCCCGCTGCGGCATCGGCGCCTATCCAGGTGCCGAAGAAACCACCCACGAGGAGTCCCAGCGACGACTGATCCCAGCCGGCTCCGCGAAGCAGGCTCTGCATGGGAGTGCCAACGGCCACCTCGTAGACCCCCGGCCGGGCAACCGCACCGCTGAGAGTGATCAGGCAGGTACCGGGGTCCTCCTCCAATCCCCGAGAGCAAAACCAGTCCGCGCCGAAGCGGGCGATCAGGGCAAGGTGGGCCAGCGTCTCCACGTTCTGCACCAGGGTTGGACGGCCGCCGACCCCACGTTCGAAGGGGCGCGGCGGGACGGGCCTTGGTTTGGGGGCGGCGCCGGACACCCAGGAGGTGAGCGCCGTCTCCTCGCCGGCGACAAAGCCGCCCGGCGTGGTGACCAGTTCGACGGCGATGTCGTCGGCCAGCCGGGCCCGCCGCTCGATCAGAGCTTCCCGGAGGATGCGAAGGGCCTGACCGTCCCTGGCCAGGGCCAAGATCAGGCGATCCGCATAGACCAGCCTTCCGGCAAGTTGCAGTCCGTCGAGGACCAGATGGGGCCGACGACAGAGCAGGAGGCGGTCCTTGTCACTGGCTGGCTCACTCTCGACGCCGTTTCCGACCACCACCGCGGGTCGGCCCGTGTGGCTCTTGGCCCGGACAGCCGCCATCTTTTGGCCAGCAGGAAAGCCAGCGCCGCCCCGGCCCCTAAGGCCTGCGGCGCGGACCTCGTCGATCAGGAACCGTCCCGGTGGCGGTGTCGGCCCCAGCCGACCGAGGTGGTGTGTGAGCCACTCCGGGTCCGGCCCCTCAGGACCCGCCAGAAGTCGGAGCGGACCGGCGATGCCGGTTCCCGCCGGGTCATAGGCAGCCCCCACCGGGGGCGTCCAGGAGGTCAAGGAAGCTCCTCAGTGGAGTTGGTCTTGCTGGCGGGTTGACTCGATCTGGTGGGGGTGGCTATAAGCGAAGTCGGAGTGCCCGCGGCGCGGGCCCATCCGTTGCGCAGGGGTCCCACCTCAGACCAGGCCAGAACGGCGACTGGAAACGCCACCAAGACCGCTGCCGTCCCGACCTTGTACTTCAACGACTCGATATTGGCGAACCGCAGTCGCGCGACGGCGGCCACCAGTACCGCCGCCAGGCAGCCTATCTGCAGGACGAACGCCCACAACAGCCTGGTGTCGGTCCCCGTTCCCAGGCAGTGCAGCAGCGCCACTGGCCAGGAGAGGTAGGCGACCCAGTGGACCGTCTTCCAGCTGCGGTACCCCAGCTTTCCCCGGACCAGGCTGGTGACCACCACCGCCAAGATCAAGTCGGAGCTGAGGGTCCCGAGTCCCAGCCAGAGTGCGCGGTACGGTGAGAGGAAGGGGACCGCGACGGCCAGCCAACCCAGAGGCGCGAACGGATCGAGCTCTGCGGTGATCACGTGAATCACCAAGAGGGCGACCGCCAGCAAGGACAAGTTGCGGTGCAATCCGGTGACCACGAACCGTGGCCACCGCCCCGGCGCCCAGCCGCCGCTGCTCATGATTCCCGCGACCACGCTGGCAGTCAGCACCAACAGCAGCACTAGCCCGCTTCCCCTGGTCAAATACCACAGCGTCGAGGATGAGAAGTGGAGCATCAGCCAGGGCTCGACCGAGGTTCGCCGTCGGACTCAAAGAGGGGCAGATCGTCCCCCTCGCTTGGCCAGCCTCCGACATGGAGCGCGGTTCCGGCCTGGGACACGAGTCGGGCCGGAAGGCCGCGCCGGCGCAACCAGGTCGGCGCCTCCGGACCGGCCACGATCGCCGCAGTGGAGGCGGTGTTGGCCGCTACACAGCTAGGCCCGGCGACGGAGACCGTGCTCCACGAACCGTGGGTGGGCCTGCCGGTTCGTGGGTCGATGATGTGGTTCATCGGTTGGCCGCTGCTGATCCACCGTCTTTGAGTAGTGGATGAGGTGGCCAGGGCTGGGCTGGCAAGTTTCACGTTCTGGCCGAGCCCGCTGGAAGCAGCGTGGTGGTCATCGGTCACGCGCACCACCCATCCGTGGGGAGGTGTCGGGCCGGCCGTAGTCAGATCGCCGCCGAGACTCACCAGGGCCGACCCGCCCACCGCGGCGACCACTTCGGCCGCGGCGCGGTCCGCGCCCCAGGCCTTGGCCGTGGCCCCTAAATCAAGCAGCACCCCGGGTGGCCGCACGACCGTATCTCCCTGGAGCTGGAGATGTCGCCAGCCCCAGGCGATCCCGGGGGTGTCGGTGCATGCCTCCTGGTCCTTCGGCATCTTGGCAAAGTCTCGGGCGTATCCGGCCTTGATCAGGGGGCCGCCCAGAGTCGGATCAACCAGCCCATCGGTGGACCGTGCCGCGTCCAGGGCGACTGCGATCAACTCGGCCAGAAGTGTGTCGACCTGGTGACAACGGCCGACGGCCCGGTTGAGCCGGGAGAGCTGCGAGTCCGGTCGAAACCGATTGGCAGCTTGATCCAGCTGGTCCAGCACCGCGTCAACTACTACCTGGGCCGCCTCCAACCCCGTGGGGGGGTGCACCACCAGCTCCACCGTGGTGCCGAGAGCCTCTCGGCGGGTGAGCGCCATGCCCGGGGAGGCGGCCATCCGGAGCCAGCTCCCCGCACCTCTCACGAACCTCCGGAGCGGACGACGGGCGTCAAGGTCGGTTCCGCCGTCGGAGCGGTCGTGGGCGTCGGTGTGGAAGCGGCGGTTGCGCGGCCGCTGGGTGTGCGGGCAGGGGTGGTCGTGCCGGTCGACGGGGTGACAGACGGCGTCGGAGTGGCTCCGCCCGGGGGCGTGGTCGCGCTTCGGCCGGGGAGCGCTTGACTCACCAAAGCGGCCACGACGAACATCGCTCCCGTCGCGCCGATGACGGCGCGCCTAGTCCAGCGCCGCAGGAGTCGTAGACCCTCGTCGCGAGTCGTCGGGGAGGGTGGTACTGGACCTTCCATGGTCAGAGTCTGTCAGATGCATCTCAAAAACGCCTGGGGAATCGCGGCTCCTTGAAAGACGGTGTCCAAAGCGGAGAAGTCGCGCGCGAGCCACCCCGCTGGAGGATTCGGGGACCGCGACCGGCTTGGCGCCGGAGGTCAGCGGCGGAGCTGCCGCAGCAGTATGGCCGCGACTCCAACGACCACCACGATACCCAGCACGACCAGTAGCCCCGGCGGTCCCGCCGCCACCACATTCACCGGTATCCCCTCACCGGTACATGCTCGCTGGAGAAGCGCCCCCGGCGCCGTCGGGGCTGGTTCGGATGGCGGCCGTCACGCAGATGCCGATGGCCAGGGCGGTAACTAGGAATTGCAGGAGGAAGCTAAAAGCCGGCCAGGTCCAAGCGGGTGACAGCCGGATCGTCGTTCCCACCAGGCTCACGGGTAAGGGCGGCCCGAACGGACCGCTGTTCCAGATCTCGGCCAGGATGCTGACTCCAGTGCCCAAGGTCAGCGCGAGCGCGGCCGCTCTCCACCGCTCACGCCACCCCAGCCAAACTCCGAAAAGCAGCAGGAGTGCGGCGAGAGCTGACTTGGCCACGACCGGAATCCACCACCAACCGAACATGCCCACCGGAACCAGCACCGGAATGGAGATCGTCCGGTACACCTGGAAGGCTAGGGCCACGAGGCTGACTGCGGTGGCCCAGCTGGCGAGCCACGGAGCACTACCAGGAGTCTTCTCCCGTTCTTCTGGGTTCGCCCAGGCGTCGGCGGCTCCTCTGAGCAGGTCGAACATCGCCAGCGGACTCCACGGCACCTCCGCCAAGACCTCTGTCATCTCGTTCTGGTACCTGGCCCGCCAGCTCGCCGGGTATAGCCGAGCCCATCTCCCGGTCATCAGCCGGGTCGCTCGGCCAGCACCGACCGAGCGAACTCCTGCAACTGAGTGCACTCCATAAGAAGCACCTTCCGCCCGCTCGCGGTGATCTCGTAGGGGTGCCGTCGCTCGGGCGCCGGGAGCGGGCGGATCCAGCCTTTGCCTTCCAGGCGCGAGAGGGCGCCGTAGAGGGTTCCCGGACCCATCCGCACGTTGGCCGTGGCCTGGACGTCCCGCATCACCGCATAGCCGTGCTTAGGTCCGTCGGCCAGGCTGGCGAGCACCAGCAGCGCCGAGTCGGCAAAGCGTCCAAGTCCGGAGAGGTCAGAGGCCATCACTTCTCTGCACGATATATCGACCACAGTATGATTACTGACCATGCCCGCGTCAAGGTCTCAGCCCTGGATCGTGGCCGAAGAGGTCGCAGTCGGGGTCGGGAGAGAGTTAGAGCGTGGTTCGCGGTTGGTCAGGAGGCGCGCAGCCCCACCAGCTCGCGGAGGGGCGTGCCGAAGCCGGGTCGGCCACTGAACTCGCTCGCCGGTGCTGGCCTGCCGATGAAGTATCCCTGCGCCAGATCACAACCCATCCCAGTTAGTAGGTTGAGCGTGGGATCGTCCTCGATGCCCTCGGCAACCACCCTGAGGCCCAGGGCATGGCCGAGTTCGATGGTGGCCCGGACCAGTGCCTGGTCCGACTCCCCGCCCACCTGCAGCCCGACGATGAAGGTGCGGTCCAGCTTGAGCTCACTGACCGCCAGGTTGCCCAGGTAGGCGAGCGAGGTGAAGCCGGCGCCAAAGTCATCGACGGAGACGCCCAGTCCCTCGGCCCGCATCTGTTCGATGACGGATTTGCAGCCCTTGAAGTCCTTGATGATCGTGGTCTCGGTGATCTCCAGCACCAGGCACGAGGCGGGCAGGTGATGGTGGGCTAGCCGCTCGCGGACGTGGTCAAGGAAGGTCGGATCGAGGAGGTTGGTGATCGAGATGTTGACCGACATGGTTAGCTCTCGCCCCGCCGCCCGCCAGGACGCACATTGGGACAGCGCGGTGTCCAGCACCAGGGCCGTCAATGGCCGCATCAGGCCGACCTCTTCGGCGAGCGGAAGGAAGTCCAGCGGCGCCACCATTCCCAGCCGCGGGTGAGGCCATCGGAGCAGCGCCTCGACCGTGGTGATCTGACCGGTACGGAGATCGAGCTGCGGCTGGTAGTGGAGTTCGAACTGACCATCCTCAACGGCCACTCTCAACTCGTCCACCAGCCGAAGTCGGCTGCCCTCGTCGTCGATCTCTCGGTTGTAGACCTCGAACGGCACTCCGCTGACCTTGGCTCGGTACATCGCCAGGTCGGCGCAGCGCAGAAGGCTGGCGCTGTCGGAAGCGTCGGTGGGGGCGATCGCGATGCCGATGCTGGCACTGATCCGGACGCTCACCGAGTCTAGGTGGAACGGTTCGGTGAGCTTGGCGAGCAGCCGCTCGGCGACGGCCGAGGCGTAGCCGGGCTCACTTCCAGTGATGATCACCCCGAGCTCATCGCCGCCCACCCGGACCAGGGCGTCCGAACTGCGGAGCGCCCCGGCGATGCGCGGCCCCAGCTGGCGAAGGAGGGCGTCACCCGCGGAATGGCCGAAGGAGTCGTTGATCTCTTTGAAGTGGTCGAGATCGATGAAGAGGAAGGCTAGCGGGCGATCTGGGGTGCTCGGGTCGGCACGGTCGGCGAAGTAGGCGTCGAGCAGGGCGAACATGCGGCGCCGGTTGCCGAGGTCGGTGAGGTGGTCGGTGACCGACTGGCGGTGGCGCTCGTCGGTAAGTCTCCGAAGCCTTCCCGCTGAGAGTCCGGCCCTGATCCCAGCGATCACCAGCGTGGCGATGGCGAGGCCCACCGCGACCTGCGGCACATGCTTCAGGGTCCCGAGTACCAGGATGGCCAGGGCGCCGCCAGCGGCCAGGCCGGGGAGCAGGAAGCCCGGGGTTCTCTGGGTCAGCAGCAAATTGGTGGGGCCGCTGCGCAGCCACATCGCTCCTGAGACCAACAGAATGGTGGTGGGCCAGGCGATTCCGTTGCTGATCGAGGCCGCAGTGCTGGTGTTTCCAATCGTCTGGAACAGATTGAAGCTGTCACCGATGGCAATCACCACACAGGCCGCTGCCAGCACTATCCACTGAGCCTTGGGACGCCCGGGGAAGGTGGCGGTTCCCCCCATCACCAGAGCAAGGAGCAGCAGGTCGCCCACCGGGAGGGCCAGATTGATCGCTAGGCCGAGCGGGTTGTGGCTGAGTTGGCCAAGCGTGTGCAGAAAGTCTGGATCGAAGAAGAAGCAGGAACACACTGCGGCGGCTCCCAGGCCCGCGACAAGACCGTCGAGCCAGGTCGTCGGAACGAGCGTCTTGATCTCTCGGCGCATTACCTGGACCAGCCCGACGTAAGCCAGCGGGTAAAAGAGCAGGTAGAAGACGTCGGCCACCGAAGGCACCGGGGGGGTGCCGTTGTTGAGGCTCTGGAGGGTGATCACAACGTCCCCCAGCGTCCAGCTGAGCAGACCTGCACCCAGGAGGAGCGGAATCAGCCGGTTCCGGCGTTTGCCGAGGGCCAGGCTCAGACATAGGCAGGACAGAGTGAATTCGAAAGCATCTACTCCCCACCCGTCGAGAGGGGAGTAGTAGGTGCCCAGCGGGCGAGCGATGATGGACCCGAGGTACGCCACAACGAGGGCGGCCATCACCCCATAGACGATCCAAATCAGCCTGGGCGCTCTTCTCCTCTTGGACACATCGGCAGTTCGACGCACCAGGGGGAGCGTGTTGAACACGAGTTCAGCTTAGGCTCGACCTCTCAGACGCCTAGTGACGTGGCCGGGACGACACCGAAACAACAAGTTCACGATGGCCGCCGCCAAGGTGCCCTAGTTCGGGATCGGGTAACACCCACTAGACCCTCTGGCGCTCGCGGCGGGTAGTTGGCTGACTTGAGCCGCCGCCCGGGATTCCCCGTTCGTCAAAACCCATAGGGTCTTCGCTCAGGTCTCGGCGCCCGGTTCAGCTGACCGATCGGGGCGATGCGAAAAAGCGAGTTGTAGGTGATGAAGGAGATAGCCAAGTGCATCAGCATCAGCACGCCCACCCCCCGGACGGGTTCTCCGTGGACGAGGATCCAGAGGTCTGGCAACCACAACCAGAGTGTGACCAGCACCGCCGACCGGAGAAACAACCACCTAGGCTGGGAGGAGACCCGGGTGAAGATCGGCCACGCGATGCGGGCGATGGTCACCCCGATGAGCGTGAGCTTGCCGTCGTCGGAGGGTTGGAAGTGGACGAAGCCCCGAGTCGAGGGGAACACGGTAGTTCCCAGCGCCACCAGCAGCGCGTGAGAGACCAGTGAGCTGGCGTTTGCCACCACCAGTGCCACCACCCAGCGAATTGGTGAAGGCTGGGCGTGATCCGCAGCTGCATCAATCTTTCACGCGGCGCAGCCACCGGCGGGCCCAAGCTGGCAGCTCGGAGAGCAGGTCCTCGAGCAGTAGCTGGGGCCGGCAGAGCGCCGACTGCGGCTCGGATGATTGGGTAGCCATCAGTCTGACGATATTGGTGGCGGACTCGGGAGGTGAAACCGAGGTGGGCGCACTGTCCCCACCTCTCCGAGGCACCTGGCGGGCTTGGGCTCTGCCAGCGACTTCACCGGGATGCGGCGATGCCCGGTGGGCCATAACCCACGCTCCTCGACCGGCGTTCTGCGACCCAGGAACGACCTCCGGCAGCTCCGCCCACCAAGGAGAATGCGGTGCGACGACTCATCACCGGCCTGGCGCTCTCCCTGACCTTGACAGCGTCCAGCATCGCTAGCTAGACCCTGGTGCGGACCTGAGACATCCCGCTAGCGGCTGCCTCATCGAGGGTCGGGCAGATTCTCTTGGGTAACCTCGACAACGCGGACGCGGAACTTCTCGGGAGCAGCCCTTACGTGTGGAAGCAGATCAGCGCGAGCGGGAAACCTGTTCGCACCGAGCGGATCAAGATAGGTCTGACCAGCGGCCGCGCCATCGCCACCCGCCACTTTGGACTAATGACGCCGGGATCAGGGCCGGGCACCCCACTCGCGCTGGGGGCGGCTGGTTGTGGGTGGTGGTTGACCGCACCACCGGCGACGGATCGGGTGGGTGCTCCGGCTCCAGCCCCAGGCGCTGGCCGTCAAGTCACGGACCTTTCTGCCTGAGCTCGGGTTCTCCCCGACCATGGCGCTGGCTGGCGGCTGGCTCTGGGTGGAGGTGGGGGACGGCTCTACCGCATCTCTCCCCTGACCGGGCGCGTGGCCGGCAGCGTCGACTTCGGTCGCGCGACCGATTCATCGTTCGCTTCAGCCAGCGGAGTGGGAACGATCGATCCCCGGAGTGCGACCACTGGAGCCTTGATCGAATCCAGCAAGCCGATAGTCTTTGGCGTCTTCGCTCCCCGCATCAGTCAGCTGGTCGATGGAACTGCATGGCTCTCGGATTCCTCCGGGATGGGGGGCTACGTCGAGCGCCTCGACGCCAGCACCCTCGGCGCTACCCCCATGACCCTGCCGCTTCTGCCGGAAAATGCCACCAACCAGATCTCGGCGCAGGTCTTCTCCGGTGTCCTGTACATCGAGGGACCAGGCGGTGGAACCGACTTCAACGACTGCGGAGACGCGGCGACCGGCCAGTTGCTGGCGCCCTTGCGATTGCCGGAATCCTTGATCCTGGTGACGGCTGACGCTACCGACCTGTTCTACCTTCGAGGAGTCAGCTTGTCGACCCATGAGGAGCTCGCCCGGGCGCCACGCAGCCAGTTGTGCCTCCGAGCGTTTGGCCTTCGGGTACGATTGGTTACCCATCGCGGGCAACCCTGAATGATCCCGTACAGGAAGGCGGAGGGTGGCGACGAACCTCACGGTTGACAGCGGCGGCGTGCGGATTGCAGTCCGGGACTTCGGTGGCGAGGGCACGACGCTCATCCTCCTTCACGGGCTTGGGGGGACCCTGCTCGACTGGAGCCTGATGGTTCCGCTACTCACCGGCCAGCACCATGTGGTCGCGCTCGACCTTCGGGGGCACGGGGAATCCGGCGATGGCGAATGGTCGTGGGCGGACGCGCTAGCCGATGTCGCCGCGGTCGCCGAAGTCGTCGGAGAGGTCAACCCGGCGGTAGTGGGTCATTCGCTCGGCGGGATGCTGGCCGGGATGTGGGGCGAGGCCCATCCCGATTCTCCGGGGGTCGTCAACCTCGACGGCCATGGGGGAAAGAAGCGGCTGGACCAGTTTGTCGGCCTTGACCCCGCCACCGCCACCGAGCAGCAGCACGCGCTGGCTGCCTGGCTCGCGCGTTCGGAGACGGAGTTTGCCGGCCCCCTGCAGCCAGCTCAAATCGACGTCCTGCTAGGTCACCAGCGTGCTCTGGCTGCCAAGGTCGGGGTGCCGGAGGACATCATCCTCGACTCGTTCAGGCGGGGCCTGCGGCAGGAGAACGATGAGACTTGGCTCCGGCCCGATCCAGGCGGGTGGGGAAGCGAGATCATCGCCGCGGCCGACCGTTTCGACCTGCTGGACCTATACGCGCGCGTGAACTGCCCGTTCCTCATTTTCATCGCCACTACCCCGTTTTGGGTTCCAGTTCCACCGTGGGTCCAGGAGCTGCTGACTGCCTATCGGACG
This sequence comes from Candidatus Dormiibacterota bacterium, assembly GCA_035531555.1. GTDB lineage: Bacteria > Chloroflexota > Dormibacteria > Aeolococcales > Bog-877 > Bog-877. The sequence goes on along the minus strand of DATKSR010000150.1, from coordinate 1,754 downwards.
GGCCTCGCCCGAGACTTGGCCCGGCTGGCCGATGAGCACCCCAACGTGCGCAACATTTCGCTTGAGGCGAGTCACGCCCTTATCGTCGAGCGGCCGCAGGTCATCGCGGACGCCATCATCACCTTCTTGGCTGCACCACCGAGTTAGTTGGTCCGTCCCGATCCAAGAGGGAACGGTCCGCTCTTGCCTAGTTGAGGTCCCTAGGGGCAATAAGTGAAGATGACTGGACCCTCTTGAACTGATCCAGGTGATCTGGCCCCGGCATCGTGGACCGGTGACCTGGCCCCCTTCTTCTGGACCAACAGACGGCGTCCCCTCAGGCTCATGGTGGTGTGGTGGTGTGGTGGTAACCCGCGGTTGCCGACCGCCCGCGGTCACCTCGATTCGCGTGGCGGCGGGGCCTACATGCATATATTGTGAAATTGAGGATCAGGCCCGAAGGCGCAGGGAGCAGTCAGCCAAGTACTTCCAGTGGACCAAAGGCATTCGGCGATGAGACCAGTGGTAGCAACTCTAGCCACGCTGGCCCTGATCCTCGTCGGCTGTGGAACCGCGTCCCATCCGCCCGGGCAGACGGCAGTCCACCACCGAGGGTCGACGTCCTCGTCCACCCCTAGTGACGGGCCGAGCCCGACCAACAGCCGCTCACCGAGGTCAGGTCCGACCGCACCGCCGACGACCTTGCCCACTGTCTCCCGTGGCTCACTGCCCCACGTCATGCTGATCATGGAGGAAAATCAGGGCTACGCGGCCACGTTGGGCGACTGCTCGGCTGACCGCTACATCTGCTCACTGGCCTCGAAGTACGCCTCAGCCAGCAACTGGTACGGCGTATCTCACCCAAGTCTACCCAACTATCTGGCCGTCACCTCCGGGTCAACCCTGGGCTGCGCTTCGGACTCCTGCGGCACCTACTCAGGGGACAATCTGGGTAACCAGCTCAGCTTGGCTGGCATTCCTTGGACCGGTTATATGGAGTCCATGCCCTCCGCGTGTTACACCGGGTCGAGCTCGGGCGAATACGCCGCGAAGCACAATCCGTTCGTCCACTATGGCGATGTCCTCGGCTCGACCTGTGCTAGGCATGTGCTGCCCTACCCGGGTCCCTCGGGATTAGTCTCGGCCCTCGATGGCGTCAGCGCCCCCGACTTCGTGTGGATCACCCCCAACCTGATCGATGACATGCACGATGGGACCATTGCCGACGGGAATTCCTGGCTCCAGACCAACCTAGCACCTGTCCTTGCCTCTGCCTGGTTCACCGGCTACCGCAGCACTGTGATCGTGACCATGGACGAGAACGGTGCCGAATCCTCCGGCGGCTGTTGCGGCAGTGCCCTTGGCGGGCAGATCCCGGAGATCATCATTTCCAGGAACGCGGTGGGAAGGGGGAAGGTGTCCGCTAGCGGCGACCACTACGGCACCCTCAGGACCATCGAGGAAGCCTATGCGCTGCCGCTGCTGGGAGCGGCGGCGCACTCGGCCAACGGCGATCTCAGTAGCCTGTTCGGCTGATGCTGCAACCGGGCTGAATCACAGCGGGACGCAGCGGCGTTGACTGAGCTCAGTGGTGCCCCCGGGCGGACGCGATCCTCCGACACGCGGTTCAGGAGGTTCACTGCACCCGCTTGTGGTTCACCTTCCAGCCTTCCATACGCAACACCGCTCCGGCCCTCATGAAACCCCATCTCGGCCACTTCTCGGAGGATCTCTCCCTGAGCCTTTGCCGCAGCAGCCCCTCCGGGGCGGCCAAC
>DATKSR010000149.1:0-107872 GCA_035531555.1 Candidatus Dormiibacterota bacterium | reverse complement strand
TTCAAGGACCTGGGGATGACCGCCTGCATCAGCCACGCCGTTGCCCAGGGCGCGCCGATGGTGGCCTGCGCCTCGACCGGGAACACCTCCTCCTCGATGGCGGCGTACGCGGCCCGGGCCGGCCTCCGAGCTCTTCTCTTCGTCCCCGAGGGAGCCGTCTCCAGCGCCAAATTGGCCCAGGCGATCGACTTCGGGGCCTTGGTGGTCGAGACGGGGAAAAACTTCGATCAGGCGCTCCGGCTGCTCCGGGAGGTTGCCGGTGATCTGGGTTGGTACGTGGTCAACTCGATCAATCCCTATCGGATAGAAGGGCAGAAGACGGTGATCGTCGAGCTGCTCGAGCAAAGAGACTGGATCGTGCCCGACTGGGTGGTGGTGCCGGGGGGAAACCTGGGCAATGTCTCGGCGATCGGCAAGGGCCTGCTGGAGCTAGCCAGCTTCGGCCTGATCTCCAAGGTGCCGCGAATGATCGTGGTCCAGGCCAATGGCTCGAATCCCTTCTTTCGGCTGTGGTCGGCAGGAGTGGGCACTTTGCAGCCGGTGGCCGAACCGGAGACGAGGGCCACCGCGATCAGGATCGGCAACCCCGCCAACTGGCCCAAGGCGCTGCGCGCGCTCAGGTGGTCCGAGGGTTTGTGTGAGTCGGTCAGCGACCAGGAAATAGCAGAGGCCAAGGAGGCGTTGGGGCGCGACGGGATCGGTTGCGAGCCGGCCTCGGCCACCACCGTCGCCGGCCTGCGGAAGCTGCGGCAGTGCGGCCAGATCGCGCCGGACGCCGACGTGGTGGCGATTCTTACAGGCCACCAGCTCAAGGACGTCGACTACATCCTGGAGGAAAGGTCTTCGCCGAGCAGGATGGTGCGGCTGGAGCCGGATGCCAGGACCGCCCGGGAGATCCTCCCGTCATGGCTGGAGAAGGTGGAGTAGCGACGGGTCCCGGCATCACTACCGGGCGTTACTCGACGGGGTCGAAGAGTTCTAGCTCCTGTTGGTCGGGACGGCTCCAACGGCGTCACCCAGTGTTCCAGCTGATCGCAGCGGACGGGCACGGTCCCGGTCCCCCACTCGGGACTCAGATTTCGTAGCTCCAGGCGGCGCCACAGCTTCTCCAGCGGCCCGTCGGGGTAGGGCAGTTCGACAATGACTCCCAGGGCTCGGGCGCCGAGCCGCTTCTCGTCCCGGTCCGAGCGCAACCAGAATCCGGACTCCAGGGTCACGCTCTGGCCGAGCTTCAGCAACTCTCGGGTGAGTCGCCACAATTCCACCTCGATCCGGTCTCGTGCCTCCTAGTCGAGGAGTGGTATTTCCAGGCAAGACATCCACTCATCACCACACGGCGTACCGCCGGCATCCGGTCTGCCAGATGCTTGGCCAGAGTGGTTTTGCCGGAACCTGGAAGTCCGCAGAACAGGACGAGGCGGGGCGCGGTCCGCCGGATCAATCCGAGCCTCCAATCTCACCAGCGGACAGGGCAGTCCAGAGCGTACGGGTTGGCCCGGCGCTCTACCCCGGCCCCAGCGACGAAGGCCCCGGACCGGACTCAGGCCGAGTCCATCTCCTGGAGGCTGGTCTCGGAGGTGAGCGGGTAGTCGAAGCGGATCACGTCAAAGGGGCGCTCCAAAACCCAGGCCAGGAAGCTCTGGTGGAGGGGGTGTACCAGGTAGGCCGCGTAGGAGTCGGGATCCTCGAACTCGGTGAAGAGGCCGAACTGGTATCCGTCGGCCCGGTCCAGGGTGTCACGCCCGAACCGCAGTCGGCGCAGTCCCGGCAGCCCGGTCCACCGGGCGATCTGGCGACGCATCTCCTCCTCGACCTTAGGACCCGGCTCCTCCCGAAGCCGGAAGAGCACCAGATGCTGGACCGGCAGCGGGAGATCGGTTTCGGCGAACGAGCCCATCAAGAGCAGCGCCACGGAATCGAAGGACTAGAAGAATTCAAAGTATTCGTTCTGCTCCCACTCGGTGACCTCGGCCGGATCGGCAGAAGAGCCGGCCTCCTCCAGATATCGGTTGTACTCAAACCGCTTGAGCATGACCAGGTAGTCGACGATCGCCGGCCCTAGGGCCTGGCGGAAAAACTGGTCTCTGTCGAGCGCCTCCACCGCCTCGCCCAGGCTGACCGGAAGGGCCGGAGCCGCTTCTGAGTAGGGGTCGGCACGGACCATGGCGGGAGGGGTCAGCTGGCGCCGAATCCCGTCCAGACCGGCCGCGATGTTGGCGGCCATGTAGAGATATGGATTGGCGGCCGGCTCCCCCAACCGGTTCTCCAGATGCGAGCCGGGGTCCCCGGGCTGGCCTTGGACGCGGAGCATCGAGCCGCGGTTCTCCAGCGCCCAGTTCACCCGGTTTGGTGCAAACGAATACGGCTTGAATCGCTTGAAGCCGTTGACCGTGGGGGTCGAGAAGACCGTCATCGGGATGGCGTGCTCCAGTACCCCGGCCGCGAACTGGCGACCATTGAGGGACAGCGGCTCCTGATCGGTGCTCGCGAAGGCGTTGCCGCCCTTTTTGGCGTCCTGCAGCGACTCGTGGAGATGCCACCCGCTGGACGAGACGTTGGGCAGCAGCGGCCGGCACATGAAGGTGGCGTGGTAGCCGAGCTGGTGGCAGATCTGCTTGGCGGCGGTCCGGAACAAGATCATGGCGTCAGCCGCTCCCAGCCCCAGCTGGGGGTCGAAGGTGATCTCGGTCTGACCGGGGCCCCATTCGTCCTCCATGGTGCGCAGCGGCAGCCCGACCGCCTCGAAGTGATCGCGCAGGGGATCTAGAATCTCGCTGATCTGCGCCAACCTGGTCTCGGAGAGGTACTGGTATCCCTGGGCTACCACGCTCACCGCTGGCGCCTTCGGAGGCCAACCGGTCTCGTCGATGCCGATCCGAAGCTGCTCTCGGCGGAAGATGTAGAACTCCACCTCCAGGCCGGCGGCGTACTCGAAGCCCATCTCCCGCGCCACTTCCAGCTGCCGGCGGAGCACCTGGCGGGTGAAGAGCCCGACCGGCTTGCCATTGCTGAAGTAGGCGTCGGAGAGTACCCAGGCAGTCTGGTTCGCCCAGGACAGGATCTGGAAGGTGGTCGGGTCCGGAACCAAGACCACGTCGGGGAAACCGGTCAGCTCGGGGATGCCGAATCCGCCGCCCTCCACGAACGCCGGAGGGAAGACTTTGTTGGCGGTGTCAAGGCTCAGGATGGCCCCGGAAAAGTCGATTCCGTTGCGCAAGGACAGCAGGAAATCGTGGGCGGAAACGAATTTGCAGCGCACCGCCCCGTGCTGGTCCACCACCCCAACCCGCACGGTCCGGACTCCCTTCTCCGAAACCAGGGCGGCGGCCCGCTCCGCGGCCGCCTTCATGGCGTCGCTGAAGAGAACGTGCTGGGCGATGAACCCAACTTTGCCGACAGCCAGGTCCTGCACGGACGTGCTGCTCATCTACCTCTCCTCCTCTTTCAAGCTCTCCCGCCCCCGCTCACCTGCCGCCGATCCCGACCCCCGACGTCGCCGGGCGATCGACCGGATTCCGCCCCAGCGACGCCACCTCTCCGGGGGTCAGCCTAACCCGGTGAGCGGCACCCGGGAAGCAGAGGCTGAAGAGTGCCTCGTCCGCCGAGTGAAGCGCCGTGCTGGCCACCGCGGCGCCGCCCAGATCGAAACGCCAGCCGTCGTTCTCCGCGTTGCCGGCATAGAACAGGGCCGCGCCCTGCGCGCCCAGGAAGGCGAGGTTGGCATTTCCCCCCATCTGCCGGTGCACCTCCTGGAGCGCGGCCGCCGGCTCCACGCCCTCTCCCAGGAAGGTCTCGAAGAGCTGGAATCCGACCTCGCTGTCCGCCTGTCCTTCCAGCTTGCCCAAGAAGCGATGGCGGAACGCCGGAGCTCCATCCAGCCGGCCATTGTGGGCGAAGGCGAAGGAGCCGTCTTCTGCCACAAATGGTTGGGTGTCGGCCAGGGAGACGGTGCTGAGCTGAGAGGGCCGGCGGAGGTGGAGCAGGAAATGGGTGGACCGGACTCCCTGCAGCTCAGCCTGGCCCTTCTGATCATTGACCAGGGTCCCGGGATCGCGGTAGCGGCGCACCCGACCCGCCTCACGCCAGGCCAGACCCCAGCCGAAGCCACCGATTCCCACTCGTTCGAGCTCCAGTCCCCAGGGCAGCACCCTCTGGAACGGCTGCGGATCAGGCCAGACCGCGACCAAGATCTCACACACGGAGTCCGACCCTCAGAGGCCCGCCGCTGTCTTTGGGACGTGTCCGAGCGGACCCGAACTGATCCAGGAGTGACTCCGTCAGCTCCAGGTCGAATGACTTGGGCGGCAGCTCTCCCAAGCAGAGCAGCGTCTCCGTGCGCTCGATTCCGCTGATCTTCCAAACCCGTTCGAAGAGCAGTTCGCGCAGGTGCTGCTGGTCCCTGGCCCGCAGCCGCACCAGCAGGTCTGAGTCGCCGGTGACCACCTCCACCTGCTCGACCTCGGGCAGGCGGCGGAGTGCAGCCACGGTGGTGGCCTGCTCGCCGCCCTGGACTCCCGTGACCCGGACGTAGACCAGCAGGCCATAGCCCAGCCGGCTCCAGTCGATCTCGGCCCGGTAGCCGCGCACCACCCCCTGGCGCTCCAGCCGGGCAATCCGCTCGGCGACCGCCGGGGCCGACATGCGCACCTCGGCCGCGATCCCGCGCACCGAGCGACGGGCGTCACGGAGCAGCAGCACCAGAATCTGAAGATCGATCTGATCGAGATCGAAGGGGGTCCTCTGACCCTGGGCTAGGTGATCCGCGTCCGGCACACGATCAATAAGGTGGCGGAGCGGTTTCACCGCTAGGTCGCCAGGACCGCTCCCGTTTGCCACCTTTTCATGTTATCGGTAAAGGGCGTAATTGGGCTATCATTTGCGACTTGGGCTGAGTGGGCCGTCCGCTCGGCAAGTGGGGACCGTGGCGGCGGGGATTTGGAGGCCGGTGCTGATCACCGGCCGACCGGCATCGAGGGGAGATCAGCTATGAGCCTTGCGGACCAGTACTTCGCCCAGCCAGGATCGGGGAAGGCTCCCACGAGCCAGGGCCACTTCGTGGACCCGGACCAGGAGGTCGACCCGGTCGAGTTCGTGCCGGGTCTCGAGTTCAGGCCGGCTCTGGGCGAGGCGACCATGCTCAATTCCGTGCGCTTCGCGCCCCACACCGAGGCTCCCATGCACAGCCATGACGAGGAGCAGCTGACGCTGGTGGTGGAGGGCGAGCTGGAATTCTCCATCGACGGCGAAGTCCGGCTACTCACCCCGGGGATGGTGGCGGTGATTCCGGCCAACGTGCCACACGGAGCCAAAACGGGGGAGGTGCCGTGCCACGAGTACGACGTCTTCAACCCGCCCCGCCAGGCGTTGCTGGCGCTGCGGGGGCAGAGCCTGCCCAAGGCGGAAGGCTAGGCGGTGGACCTTCATCTCCAGGGTCGGCGTGCCATTGTGACCGGAGGCTCCAGGGGTCTCGGCCAGGCCATTGCTCAGGAGCTTCTCTCCGAGGGTGCGGCCGTCGCGATCTGTTCGAGGAACCAGGCGGAGCTGGAGGCCACGGCTGAGGAGCTGCGCCACGGTGGGGGCCAGGTGGTCGCCGAGGTGGCCGACGTCACGAACTCGGAGCAGGTTGAGAGCTTCATCGGCCACTCGGTGGCGGAGCTGGGCGGCCTCGACGTACTGGTCAACAATGCCGGCCGAGCCCATCCGGGTACCTTCGCGACGCTGACCGATGCCGACTTCGAGGCGGACCTGGAGGTGAAGCTGTTCTCCCAGATACGCTGCAGTCGGGCCGCGCTGCCTCACCTGCGGCAGTCAGGGGGCGGTGCCATCATCAACATCAACGCCATCTACGGGCGTCAGCCGGACCCCGCATTCTTCGCCACCTCGGTGGACCGGGCAGCCTGCCTGGCCTTCAACAAGGCGCTGGCGATGGAGCTGGCCAGGGAAGGGATCCTGGTCAACAGCGTCAACATCGGCTTTGTCCGCACGCCCCAGTGGAGCAACATCCACCAGCGGCGGGCACCCCAGCTAAGTGAGGAGGAGTTCTTAGCTCAGACCGCGTCCGCCGAGGTCCCACTGGGCCGGTTCGGCGAAGCCCACGAAGTCTCGGGGCTGGTCGCCTTTCTGGCCAGTTCCAGAGCCAGCTACCTCACCGGGGCGTCGATCGACGTCAGCGGTGGCATGGGGAGGTACGTATGACCGAGCCCGGAGAGATCGTCTACTTCTGTGGGGAGTTCGTCAGCCAGGACCGGGCCCGGGTCCCGATCACCTCCCACGCCTTCAACTACGGCACCGGCTGTTTCGAGGGAATCCGAGCCTACTGGAGCGACCAGCGCGAACAGCTCTACGTGATCCGGCTCAAAGAGCACGGGCAGCGCATCCTGCGCTCCGCCAAGATCCTCCATCTGGAGCCGGACCCCGCGCTCACAGTTGGCAGATTCGAGGAGATCGTCCTGGAGCTGCTGGCGCGCAACGACTACCAGCAGGACGCCTACATTCGCCCGATCCTCTACAAGAGCGGCCACACCATCAAGGTCACCCTGTCTGGGATCCCCACCGAGTTCTGCTGCTACACCCTGCCCATGGGTGATTACCTGGACATCCGCAAGGGCCTTCGGCTGGTGACCTCCAGCTGGCGCCGGATCGACGACAACGCCATCCCGGCCAGAGCCAAGCCCATCGGTGCCTACCTGAACGCCGCCTTGGCCGCCGACGAGGCGCGGTCATTGGGCTTCGACGAGGCACTGATGCTGACCCACGACGGCCACGTGGCGGAGGCTTCCTCGGCCAACCTCTTCATGGTCCAGGACGGGGTGGTGATCACCCCTCCCGTCACCGACGACCTGCTGGTCGGAGTGACCCGGGACTGTGTCATCGCGATGGTCAAGCAGAAGGGCTGGGAGCTGGAAGTGCGGCAGGTCGACCGCAGCGAGCTGCTGGCGGCCGACGAGGTCTTCCTGTGCGGGACCGGCGTCCAGATCGCGCCGGTGACCAGCGTCGACGGCCGCCAGGTCGGGGATGGCCAGCTGGGCGAAATGACCAATCAACTCCAGGACTGGTACCTGCGGATCGTGCGGGGCCAGGTCGAGGACTTCGCCAGCTGGCGCACCGTCGTCGAGCCTCTGGCTCTGCCGGCAGGCCGCTGAGCGAGCTGGCTTACTAAGAGGAGGCGGGATGGCACTGGTGCACCTGGTACAGGAGGACGAGGCCGAGGGCCTGGTCAAGGACGTCTACCAAGAGATCATGACCAGCCGCAAGCTGGCCCGGGTGCCCAACTACTGGAAGGCGCTGGCCCACCAGCCGGCCCTGTTGGCGACCACCTGGGAAAAGCTCAAGGTGGTGATGGCCGAGGGCGCACTCGATCGGCAGACCAAGGAGATCATCGCGGTAGCAGTCTCCGCCACCAACAACTGCGACTACTGTCTGCAGAGCCACACTGACGCGCTCCGCGGCATGGGCCTCGGTGACGCCGAGCTGGTGGAACTGATGGCGGTGGTGGATTTTTTCAACGGATCGAACGCCATGGCATCGGGACTGAAGGTTGAGTACGTCCCGCCGGTGCCCCTGACTGAAGAGGGGACGCCCCAAGGGGCACCAACAAGCGCAAAGGAGGGGACCTAAATGGCGACCGAAGCAATCTCCGGCACCGGGGGCCAGGAGGGCTCCGGCGAGCTGCGCAAGGGGAGTCTGCGCACGATCGACGCGGTGGCGATGGCCATCGCCGTGCTGGCGCCGGCGATGGCCATGGCCTACAACACCAGCGGTTCGGCTGCCTTCTCGGGGACCTCGACCCCGCTGGCGTTCCTGATCGGAGGCATCGGCTGCCTGGCTCTGGGCTTCGTGGTCATCGGATTCACTCGCCGCATGGCGTCGGCTGGCTACGCCTACACGTACTCCAGCCGGACCCTGGGCAAGCGGGTGGGCTTCCTCACCGGCTGGATGTACTTCTTCGGGTTCTTCTGTTTCGTGCCGATGACCATGAGCGGCGTCGGTGGCTTCACCGCCACCTTGATTCAGACCCAGATCTGGCACAGCATGCCTAGCTGGTTCTGGTTCCCCATCTTTCTGGTGGGCATGGCCAGCCTGGTGGCCCTGTCCTATCGGGGCGTCCGGCTCAGTGCCCGGACTCTGCTCTGGGTCGGCCTGGTCACAGTCACCGTGGTGGTGATCCTGGACGTCATCCTGACCATCAAGGGCGGCAAGTACGGCCAGTCACTGCAGCCCTTCACCTTCGGCCACACCCTGCAGGGTGGCTTCAGTGGCATCTTCTACGGCCTGATCTTCGGGGTCACCTCCTTCATCGGCTTCGAGACCGCCGCGGTCCTCGGCGAGGAGACCAGAAATCCCAGGCGGGCGATCCCGATCTCGGTGCTGGTGGCGGTGTGCTTTGCGATCGTGTTCTATGTCTGGACCACCTACAACATCGCCATCGGGGTGGGGGTCAACGCGGCCGGTTCCGCCGCCTGGGCGGGGAACCCTTCGATCCTGGCCACTCTGGCCAAGACCTATGTCGGAACGCCGATGTCAATCATCGTCGACCTGGCGGCGATTGGGTCGGCGTTCGTCGTCTGCCTGGCCTGCGCCACCGCGGCCACCCGGACCCTGTTCGCCATGGGTCGGGAAGGGGTGATGCCGAGCTGGTTGGGGCGGACCCATCCGGTGCACCGCACCCCGCACCACGCAATCCTGGTACTGGCCGGCGCGGCCACCGTCTCAGCCTTCGTGAGCGGCATCCTCTGGAACCTCGGTCCGTACACCAATTACTTCTTCTACGCCAGTATCGGCACCATCGCGGTGTGCCTGGTCTACGTAGTGCTCTGCGTCGGTGGCTCGGTGTATTTCAAGCGCGTTTCCAAGCGCTACAACGTCTTGGTCCACGGCCTGGTTCCGGTGGTCGGGATCGCCGTCTTCGGGCTGGCGGTGTACGGCTCCATCTACTCCGGAGCGGTACCGCCGGCGCCCTACACCTTCGTGCCCTACGTCAACCTCGGGTGGCTGGTGGTGGGTATCTTGTTTGTGGCCTATCTGTCCAAGTCGGCCCCGGAAAAGGTGGGTCAGATCGGGTCGATCCTGGGCGAGGAGGGAGGCGAGGCGGCAGCGATCCTGGATCAGCCGACCGTCGCTCCTGCCAGCGGCTAGTGACGGGCGCCAAGACCATCCCCAACCGGGCTGGGGGTCGGGGCCGACGGGTCCCCACCCCCGCCCACTGCGACGTAGAGCCTTGATCGACAGCCACGGTCACCCCGTGACCGGTGAGGGCGAGCCGCTCGATCTGAGCTCGGTCACCCTGGAGATGGCCGATGGCGAGGAGGCCCGGGCCGGTCGGGCCCAGGCGGCCCCCGGCCGGCTGAGCCAGGAGTTGATGGCGGTGCGGCTGGCCAACTACCTCCGCTGTGAGGTCGAGGAGCTGGGCGTGGCCCGGGCCCAGGCCAGCGCCCACTGGCCCGGGTACGTCGCCGGACTCTTCTCCGATGCCGGCCTCACCGGGCTGGTGCTCGACCCCGGCACCTACCTGGGGGACCCCACGGCGGCGGTCACGGAGATGGCCACCCTGACCGCGAGCGCGATCCGACCGATCATGCGGCTCGACCCCCTCATCGACCAGCTCATCTCCGAGGGGTCGACCGCCTCTGAAATCCTGGCGGCCGCGGAGACCGCGGTGCGCCGGGCGCCCGACCACGGGTACGTGGGGCTGAAGACGATCCTGGCCTACCGCACCGGGCTCGAGGTGGACCCCGACGCCACCTTGAAGGAGGCGGAGACTTCGCTGCGCGCTACCAAGGAGCTCCCCACCCGCCGACGGGGCAAGGCGCTCCGCGACTTGATCTGTCGCCAGACCCTGGGCTGGGCCGCCGAACTCAAGCTGCCGATCCAGTTCCACACTGGATTCGGGGACTCCGAGATCCGGCTCAGCGAGTCCAATCCGCTTCTGCTGGAGGAGCTGCTGCTGACCCCCGAGGGGACGGCCGCCACCATCGTTCTGATCCATGGCTCTTACCCCTGGCACGAGGAACTGGCCTATCTCGCTCTGGTCCATCCCAATGTCTACGCGGAGCTCTCGCTCTTCAACCTTTTTGCTCCGGCGAGGCTCGCGGAGCGGCTGGAGCGGGTGCTGGAACTGGCGCCATCGTCTCGAGTCCTGTGCGGCACCGATGGGCACGGCTCCCCGGAGTCCTTCTGGTTCGCCGCCCACGAGCTGCGCGACGCCTGGACCGCGGTGCGGGGGAGCTGGGCGGCTCGGGGGGCTCGCAAGCCGTGGCTCGCATCGCTCGAGGACGACATCTTCCGCGCCAATACCGCTCGCCTCTACCAGTTCTGAGGGAGGGATTGAAGCCCGGAGCGTGTCCCCGTACGGTCAGTCGCGGTGGCTGACCCCTACCTGGACGGCACATGTGAGTGGTGGCACCTCTCCGTCGCCTCCCCAGCGATCCGATCGGCGGTACTGGATGGCTGGATTCCAGCCGAGGGAAGGGTGCTGGACGTTGGCTGCGGCCTCGGCACCGAAGTGGGCTGGCTGGCGGAGCGAGGTTACACCGCCGTCGGGATCGACCTCTCGAGGGCCGCCTGCATCCAAGCGCAAGCGCGGTTTGCCAAGGGCCTCTTCCTGCAGGCTGACGTCCGACACCTCCCCTTTCTCGACCACACCTTCGAGATCAGCCTTGACCGCGGGTGTTTCCACTACCTCCCCGCCGCTGATCGACCCCAGTACGCTTGTGAGCTGAGTCGAGTTCTGAAGCCAGGTGGCCGTCTGCTCTTGCGTGCCAGCCTGCGCGCAGCGGGAGCTCGGAACGACATCTCCGAGGACGTCATTCGCGGGACCTTCGCCGATTGGACGATTCAAAGCTTGGAGCTCAGCGAGATACCAAGCGATACCCGCAGGCTGGACGTCTTGATTGCGCGCCTAGAACGCCCATAAATTGCTGTGATATGCGCGGTCAGCCCCTTCGCGGAGGATCGGGCGCAACATCCGCTAACCCGCACCGCAGGACTTCCACGTATGGGCCGTGCTGCGTGATACACGCTGATGTTGGCACGCCGTAGCGCTGCCTACGTATTGGAGAAAATTGACGGTCAATCTGGGATCGTTATGCGCGACCACCAACGAATCCAGTAGTTCGAGTGAGCCGGGTGACGTTCTCGGCGCCGCGATCCACGAGCAAGCTTGGGAAGGCTGGTAGATTGTCAAATGGCGCCACTTGAACACGTGTTTCCTAGCGCCCTACCGGCACGTTAGTACCCACCGCCGCGCAGTTCGAGCTCCACGAACTGCCTGTCTCACCACGTTGCACGAGGTGCGGCGCCGTGCCAGCCTCCGCGAGGTGGCGGATGCGGTCCGCTGCCAACGTCGTGGCGCTCAATCGGTCAGCGAAGCGCTCCATCTGCTATGCGGCGTGATGATTCGGGAGGCGGCTTGACGGCATTACCAGGTACCACTCGGCGAACTACCAGGCCGTTCTCGATCGCCAGCCAGGGCATCCCTTCAGGTCCTGTACCGACGAGCAGGGCCAACAAAGCGCGCACCATCCCGCCGTGCGTGATCAGCACCACGTCACCCGGCTCAGGGTGGCCTTGAAGGGCTTCAACGATGCGCACGGCACGTGCGTAGAGTTCGCGGATCGACTCGCCACCCGGCGGCGAGGCATCGGCGTCCACCACCCGTCCGTACCGAATCCCGGAGAGCTGAGGCGAGAGCGTGCGCAGTCCGGTCCCTTCTGCCAGGCCGAAGCTGCGCTCGCGTAGGAGGCGATCGGTCACGACCGGCAATCCCAGTGAGGCGGCCACCGGCTCCGCAGTCTGGAGGGCGCGCAGCAGATCACTGGACCGGATCGCCCCCACCTGTTCGCCGGCCAGCAGGCGGGCCACATTCTGGGCTTGGGAGATTCCCCGCCCGGTGAGGCCCGGGGCATCTGCTTGTCCCTGAACGAGTTGGCGCGCATTCCAGCTGCTCTCGCCGTGGCGGACCAGCCAGACAACCCGTTCCCATGGCGCCCGGACCTTCACCCGATCAGTGTTTCCGTCGACCCTGAGGTTCCGCTGAGGTATTGCTGAGGACGACCTCAATTTCTGCTGGGACCTGGAGAGTCGAAGTCGAGCAGCTGACTCCGCGGTCCCGCCGGGCGTGGAGGAGGAGCTCTAACTGGCCGGAGGCAACTCGGCCGGGACCGCTACGAGAAGACTCCCTGCGCCGTGCTGAGCGGACGCCAGCTGGGCCGAGTCGCCTCGAAGTCTAAGATCGCTGCCTCATGGCTCAGCGCCATGGCAATCGGATCGCGGCCGCTCAGCAAGCAATCCCGCCAGAAGGGGTCGATGACGAATTCGGCGATCGGTCCACCATCGTCGCGCACCTGCTGCTTGTCGAGGTCGACCGCCAGCCGATAGCCGCCCCCGGTTGCGCGCTGGCGCAGACGGACCACCACGTCGGCGGGCAGCTGGACCGGCAGAAGTCCGTTCTGCAGCGCGTTGGCGGTGAAGATGTCGGCGAAGGACGGGGCGATGACGACGCTGAAGCCCATCCCCGAGAGCGCCCAAACCGCATGTTCCCGCGACGAACCGCAACCGAAGTTCCGTCCGGTGATCAGGATGCTGGCGCCCCCGTAGGCCGGGTCGTTCAGCTCGAAGTCGCCGCGCGGCTGGCCCTGTTCGTCATACCTCCAGGCGAAGAAGCAGCCGTCCCCGTAGTCGTTCCGATCGGTGCGCTTCAGGAACTGCTTGGGGATGATCTGATCGGTGTCGACATCGTCCCGGCTGAGCGCCGCGCAGAGCCCCTCATGAATCGTGAAGGCTTCCACCAGAGTGACCTACCCGACCGCAGCCAGAGCGGCCGGCTCCAGGGTGCGGACGTCGACAAAGTGGCCGTGCAGCGCCGCTGCGGCGGCCATCGATGGACTGACCAGGTGGGTCCTTCCTCCGGCGCCCTGGCGGCCCTCGAAGTTGCGATTCGAGGTCGAGGCGCAGCGCTCACCCGAAGCCAGCACATCGGGGTTCATCCCGAGGCACATCGAACAGCCGGCCTCGCGCCACTCGAAGCCGGCGTCGGTGAAGATCCGGTCGAGCCCCTCGGCCTCGGCGGCCCGTTTGACCGACTGGGACCCCGGCACCACCATCGCCCGGACGCCCGGATGCACGCGGCCCCCAGCAGCGATGGCCGCAGCCGCCCGAAGGTCCTCCAATCGGCCGTTGGTGCAGGAGCCGATGAAGACCCGGTCGATCGCGATCTCCTCGATCGCGGTGCCCTCGGTGAGCCCCATGTACACAAGTGCCCGGGCGGCCTGCTGACGCTCCAGCTCACTGGTGAACTCGCTCAACCGGGGAATTCGCCCGGTCACTTGGGCCACCATTCCGGGGTTGGTGCCCCAGGTCACGTGGGGCACCAACTCGCAGGCGTCGATTACCACCGTTCGATCGAACGCTGCCCCCTCATCGGTGGCGAACCCCAGCCAGGCCTCGGCCGCTCGTTCGAACTCCGCGCCCTCGGGCGAGGCGGCTCGGCCGGCCAGGTAGTGCACCGTCGTCGCGTCCGCCGAAACCAGTCCCGCTCGAGCTCCCGCTTCGATGGTCAGGTTGCAGACCGTCAGCCGACCCTCCATCGAGAGAGCCCGGATGGCGCTCCCGCGATACTCCACCACCGTGCCCTGGGCACCTGAGACGCCCACCCGGCCGATGATGGCCAGGGCCATATCCTTGGCGGTCACCCCCACCGGGAGCTCACCGTCAACCCGGATCTCCAGCGTCTCGGCCGGTGCCTGCCAGAGGCACTGGGTGGCCAGCACCTGCTCCACCTCGGACGTGCCGATCCCAAACGCCAGGGCTCCGAACGCCCCGAGGGTGGAGGTGTGGGAGTCGCCACAGACGATGGTCATCCCCGGCTGGATCAGGCCCAGCTCCGGACCGATCACGTGCACGATCCCCTGGCGCCGGTGATGCAGGTCCAGCAGGGGCACCTGGGACCCGTGGCAGTTCTCGGCTAGCTGGCGCAGCTGCTCGGCGGCCACGGGATCGGGGGTCGGCCGGCTGCGCTCCCAGGTGGGGACGGTGTGGTCCATCACCGCCAGGGTCAGGTCGGGGCGGCGGACGGCCCGACCCTCGGCACGCAGCCCGGCGAACGCCTGTGGTGAGGTCACCTCATGGACCAGATGGAGGTCGACGTAGATCAGCGCCCGCGAGTCCGGGTCGCCACTGACCGTGTGCGCCTCCCAGATCTTGCGATAGGCGGTCCGGGGAGCCCTCCGCGCGCGGTGCTGGCTCATCAGGTCGAGTGGGTTTTGCTATTCATGGTCTAACTGTGGTCCTCGAAGACGTGTTCATGCGGTCGGGGAGAGGCGGGCCAGCGACTCGGCATGCCGGGCCGCCCACTCGTAGCTGTCGACCAGCGCCAGCGCGGAGGCCTGAAGGATGTTGGCGGAGCAGCCCACTGTGGTCCACACCCGCTCCCCGTCGCTGGAGTCGATCCCCACCCTGACCGTGGCGCCGGTGCCCTGGTCGCCGTCGATGACCCGGACCCGGTAGTCCAGCAGCTTCACCGACGCCAGGCTGGGGAAGTGTGGCGCCAGAGCCCGGCGCAGCGCCAAGTCGAGTGCCTCGACGGGGCCGGACGCCTCGGCGGCCGTGTGGACCACCGTCCCCGACACCAGCACCTTGACGCTGGCCTGCACGTTCTGGGAGGGTTCGGCCGCCCGCGGTGTCGAGGTCTCGTGGGCGACCAGCAGCGACTCCTGCAAGGCGAAGGGAGCGATGTCGTCGGGGAAACTCCTGTGGACCAGCAGTTCAAACGAGGCGTCGGCATCCTCGAAGGCCCAGCCGGACGATTCCAGATGCTTCAGTCGCTCCACGATGGATCCGCGGGCGTCCCGATCCAAACCTCCCAGCCCGAGCTCGGTCAGCTTGCTTGCGACGTTGCTCCGGCCACTCTGGTCCGAGACCACCGTGCGGGCCTCGTTACCGACCAGGCTGGGGTCGACATGCTGGTAGGCGCGCTCGTCCCGGGCGACGGCCTGGGCGTGCAACCCTCCTTTGTGCAGGAAGGCCGCCGGGCCGACGTAGGGCCGATGGGGGTCGGGGGCCCGGTTGACGAGGGCGTCGAACAGTCGGGAGACCCCGACCAGCTCCTGCAGGCGATCAGGGCTTAGCACCGGACGCCCCAATTTGAGCTGGAGGTTGGCGGCGATCACCAGGAGGTCGGCGTTGCCGCAGCGCTCACCGCTGCCGTTGACGGTGCCCTGGACCATAGTGGCGCCCGCTTCCACCGCGGCCAAGGAGTTGGCGACGGCGACCCCGGAGTCGTTGTGGCAGTGGATCCCGAGCGGGATCTTGAGCCGTGCCCGAACCTCGTCGGTGGCCCGCGCGACCTCCCGCGGAAGCTGACCGCCGTTGGTGTCGCAGAGGACGACCCAGCTGGCGCCCGCTCGGGCCGCCGTCTCGATCACCGCCAGGGCATAGCTCTCGTCCTGGTCCAAGCCGTCGAAGAAATGCTCGGCGTCGAAGATGACCTCCCGTCCGCGGGCGACCGCATAGATGACAGTGTCCGCCACCATCCGCAGGTTCTCCTGAGCGGTGGTGCCCAGCACCGTCTCCACCTGCCATCGGGAGGACTTGCCAACCACGGTCACCACCGGAGCCAGGGAGTTCATGGTCAGCGCCAAGCCGCGATCGGACTCAGCTTCGACGCCCGGCCGACAGGTCGACCCGAAGGCGGCCAGCCGGGATTGCCGCAGGGGAGACCTGGCCAGCCGCTCGAAGACTGCGGTGTCTCGGGGGTTGGCGCCGGGCCAGCCGGCCTCCACGTAGTCGACCCCCAATTCGTCGAGCCGCCGGGCGACCTTCAGTTTCTGCTCGATGCTGAGCTGAAGGCCGAAGCCCTGCATCCCGTCGCGCAAGGTGGTGTCGTAGAGCGCGACCCGCTCCAGCGCGGGCCGGGTGCGGGCCACCGTCGCGCTCATGCCGGAGCCCCCACCGGAAGTCGTTCGATGACGGCCTCGGTGAGCGATTCCGTGCTCTCGCTGCCGCCCAGATCGGGGGTGAGCCGACCCTCGGCGATCACCGCTCCGATCGCCCGCTCCACCAAACCTGCCAACTCTTCGAGCTTGAGGGTGAGCCTAAGCAGGAGGGCAACCGTGGCGATGGCCCCCAGCGGATTGGCGATCCCCTGCCCGGCGATGTCGGGCGCAGAACCGTGCACCGGCTCGTACAGCCAGGGGCCGTCCCCGCCGCCGCTGGCGGAGGGAAGCACTCCGAGCGAACCGCTGAGCGCCCCCGCCTCGTCGGTGAGGATGTCGCCGAAGAGGTTCTCGGTGACCACCACGTCGAAGGCCCCGGGCTGCTGCAGCAGGCGCAGGGCGAAGCTGTCCACCAGACAGTGCTCCAGCGCCACATCCGAGAACTTCTGGCCGACCTCGGTGACCACTTCGCGCCACAACTGGGAGGTGGCCAGTACATTGGCCTTGTCCACTGAGGTGACTTTGGACCGGCGCTGGCGGGCTGCCCGAAAGGCCACCTCGGCGGTCCGGCGAACCTCGGCCTCGCTGTATTCGCTGGTGTCGACGGCGTGGCGGTTCGGCGCCTGGCCGGCGACTCCGTTGGGGCGCCCGAAGTAGATCCCGCCAGTGAGCTCGCGAATGAAGAGCAGGTCCGCGCCGCGGAGCACCTCCGCTCGGAGTGGGCTGTGTCCCTCCAGACCCGGCCAGACCCTGACCGGGCGAAGGTTGGCGAACGCCCCCAAGCCGGAGCGAAGCCGCAGAAGTCCGGCCTCTGGCCGGACGGGAGAGTGGTCCCAGGCGGGGCCTCCGACCGCTCCCAGGAACACCGCATCGGCGGCGCGCGCCGCATCGAGACTCTCGACGGGGAGGGGGTTTCCGGTGGCCTCCAAGGCCACCCCGCCGATCAGCTGCGGGCTAGTGATCACGGTGATTCCTACCGATCTGACGGCGGTCTCCAGAACGCGCAGGGCAGCTGCGGTCACCTCTGGGCCAATGCCGTCGCCGGCCAGAACCGTGAGGCGCAGCACCTTCAGGTGTTCCGTCACCCGGGAACGGACCTCGGGGCGGCCTGGGCATGCGAGACCTCGCCGACGATCTGCTCCAGAGTCTCGTCCTCGACCTCCTTGGCGGTGTCAGCCACCTCCAGGAAGCGGGTCCAGACCGCCTGGAAGGAATCCGGCGGCAGCTCCACCCCAATCCGGTCCAGCCGGTGCCGCAGGGCGTGGCGTCCGGAGCGGGCGGTGAGGACGATCTTGGTCTCGCCGGCACCAACGTCCTCGGCGGCGATTATCTCGTACGTTCGGCGGTCCTGGAGAACCCCGTGCTGATGGACGCCAGAGGCGTGAGCGAAGGCGTTGGAGCCCACCACCGGCTTGTTGGCGGAGACCATCATCCCGGTCAGCTCCGCTACCAGTCGGCTGGTCGGCACCAGCTCCGTGGCGCAGAGATTGTCGGCCAGCCCCAGCACCGGCCGCCGCACTCGCAGCGCCATCAGGACCTCTTCGATGGACGCGTTGCCGGCCCGCTCGCCGATCCCGTTGATGCAGCCCTCGACCCGCCTCGCCCCCGCCGCGATGCCCGCCAGCGAGTTGGCGGTCGCCAGCCCCAGGTCGTCGTGGCAGTGCACGCTGATCAGCACGCGGTCCATGCCCCGCACCTGGGAGCGCACCGTCGCCACCAGGTTCTGGAACTCGTTTGGGAGGCAGTAGCCGGTCGTATCCGGGAGATTGATGACGGTCGCCCCGGCGTCCACTGCGGCCTGGACCACCGAGCAGAGGTAATCGAGGTCGGCCCGACCGGCATCCTGGGGGGAGAACTGGACGTCGTCGCAGAGACTCTTGGCGTAGGCGATCGCCTCCGCGGACTGGGCGAGGACCGTTTCCCGATCCAGTCCCATCATCTGGGTGATGTGGATGTCGGAGACGCTCATGAAGACGTGGATCAGGTGCCGGGGCGCATCCCGGACCGCCTGATAGACCGCGTCGATGTCGCTCGCCTTGGTCCGGGCCAGTCCGGTCACCGCCGGCCCTTCGACCTCCCGGGCGATCTGCTGGACCGCCTCGAAGTCGCCCGGCGAGGATGCCGGGAAGCCAGCCTCGATGACGTCGACCCGGAGACGCTGGAGCTGGTGCGCGATCAGGAGCTTGTCAGCCGGGTGCAGGGTGGCTCCCGGGCACTGCTCACCGTCGCGCAGGGTGGTGTCGAAGAACTGCACCAGATCGGGCTCGGCGCCCCCGGCTGCCTCCTCGCCGACCCCGCCTACTGAGCCCCCCTGGGAGCTCACGTCCTGACCTCGGGGCTGCCCACCCCGGCCGGGACGGCCTCGGTCTGGCTCGAGGGCCCGGGGGGAACCGACGCGATGGGGCGGATCCAGGGCATGTGCGAGCGCAGCTGCTGGCCGACCCGCTCGATCGGTTGATCCGCCTCCTGGGCGCGCTTGGCGAGAAACCCCTGGCGCCCTTGCCGGTTCTCGTCGATCCAACTCTCGGCGAAGCTGCCATCCTGGATGCGGCCCAGGATCTCCCGCATCCGCTGGCGTACGTGCTCGTCGATCACCACCTTGCCGCTGGTGTAGTCGCCAAACTCGGCGGTGTCGCTGACGCTGAAGCGCATCAGGGAGAGGCCGCCCTGGTACATCAGGTCCACGATCAGCTTCAGCTCGTGCAGGCATTCGAAGTAGGCGAGCTCCGGCTGGTAGCCGGCCTCGGTGAGGGTCTCGAAGCCGGCCTTGACCAGCTCGGTGACCCCCCCACACAGAACCGCCTGCTCGCCGAAGAGATCGGTCTCCGTCTCCTCTCGGAAGGTGGTCTCCAGCACCCCGGCCCGGGTCGCTCCCAAACCGCGCGCATAGGCCAGGGTCCGCGCCCTGGCGGTACCGGTCGGGTCTTGATGAATTGCCAGCAGGGCCGGGCAGCCGATCTCCTCTTTGAAGCAGGAGCGGACCATGTGGCCGGGCGCCTTGGGTGCGACCATGGCGACGTCGCAGTGGCGGGGCGGCTGGACTGTGCCGTAGTGGATCGAGAAGCCGTGGGCGAAGAGCAGCAGGCTGCCTTCACCGAGAGCTTCTGCGAGCCCGTCCGAGAAGAGCGCCGCCTGCTCGTGATCGGGGATCAGCACCATCACCACATCGGCACCACGGGCCGCCTCGACCGCCTCTTTGACCTCGAACCCGTCCGCGATCGCCTGGGCCCGGCTGTGGCTGGTCGGGCGCAGGCCCACCGTCACCTGATAGCCGCTGTCCCGCAGGTTCTGGGCGTGGGCGTGGCCCTGGCTGCCGTACCCCAGGACCGCGATCCGAGCTCCTTTGAGGGCACTCGGGTCGGCGTCCTTGTCGTAGTACATCCTCATCGCTCAGACCTCCCTCTTGGATCCGGGGCTGAAGCTCCGCCGGGGCCGGTGTTCAGGGCCAGCGGTCCGCTGCAGATCCAGTCGGAACTAGGCCGCCGCCGCAGTTCCGTCAGCGCCTCTTCCACCGGGCCCGGAGGTCCGGAGATCGCAGTGATCGTCCGGGCCCCGGCCTGGCGCACCACCTGGCCGCCGACCCCATCGGGAAGCCTCGCGAAGGCCTGGTCGACCTCGTCGGAACGAAGATCGACCAGAGCGGTGCTCCACTCCACTGTGGCGGAGCTGGTGATGTCCTCGACGCTGACCACGTCGATCAGCTTGGTCAGCTGCTTGACGATCTGATCATGGGCCTGGGTGCCGGCATCGATGCGCAGGCTGATCGCCACCACTCCAGGCTCCGCGCTGGGTCCCACCGCGCAGGTCTCGATGCCGAAGCCGCGCCGCCCCAGGAGGTTGGTGACCCGCTGCAGCACTCCCCGCCGGTCCTCCACTCTGACCGAGATCAGCCGGATCCGGCCGGGGTGGCGGGTGGTGGTGAGGCCGTCGGCACCGGGGGCCAGAGGGGGGCTGGCTATCGCGGGTGGGGACATCAGGACCTCGGACACTCGACGAAGTCGGAGAGGCCCTTGCCCAGCGGCACGATCGGGTACACGTTGGCGTTGGGGTCGATCTCGAAGTCGACCACCGCGGGACCAGGGTGGGCGAAGGCGGCGTCCAACGCCGGCCCGATCTCGCTGGACTGGTGAACCACCGCCCCGAAGCAACCGAAGGCCTGCGCCAGCATCACGAAGTCGGGGGTGAGCAGGTGATCGACCTGGGAGCGCACTCCACCGTAGAAGTCGTCCTGGAACTGGCGGACCATGCCCAGCTGGCGGTTGTTGAGAACCACGGCCTTGACCGGCAGGCGGGACTCGACGGCGGTCGCCAGCTCCTGCAACGTCATCACGAATCCCCCCTCGCCGCTGACGCTGAGCACCTGGCGCTCCGGGAAGGCGGCCTGTGCACCGATGGCGGCCGGGAGGGCGAACCCCATGGTTCCCTGACCCCCGGAGTTGAGAAAGTGACCCGGCCGGTCCCCAGTCCAGGCGACGGCCGCCCAGATCTGGTTCAGTCCGACGTCGGCGACGGTGATGTCGTCCGGGCCCAGCCGGGCGTAGCAGGCGGCCAGCACCTCTTGCGGTTGGAGCAGCCCGTTGTTCGGATGGCGCAGCGGGTGCGCGACCCGCCAGGCCTCCAGCTGGGCACGCCATTGGGGCCTCGATTGGGCCGCGAGCTGGGCGTGAAGCTCCTCCAGGGCGGCCCGGGCGTCACCGACGATCTGGCAGTCCGCCTTGACGGTCTTGCCCAGTTCGGCCGGGTCGATGTTGATGTGAATGATGTGGGTCGCCCGCGGCGCGAACTCGTCCAGCCGGCAGGTGACCCGGTCGTCGGCCCGCATGCCCACCATCAGCAGGACGTCGCAGTTGGTCACGGCCCGGTTGCAGTAGCCGGTGCCCATGAAGCCGACCAGCCCCAGGGCCAGCGGGTGGGTGCTGGGAAAGATCCCGGTTCCCAAGAGAGTGGTGCCCACCGGTGCGTCGCAGCTCTCGGCGATCTCCCTAAGTGCGGCCTGGCCACCTGAGATGGCGACCCCCCGGCCCGCCAGGATCATGGGCCGTTCGGCAGACTTCAGGTAACCGGCCGCCTGGATGAGCTGGGAGCGGTCCGGCCGTCCCGGCGCCCGGTGGGGCCGCTGCCGTTGGATCGGCTCCGCAACCCCGTCGACCCGCTGCTGCTGAACATCCTTGGGGACATCGATGAGGACCGCGCCCGGCCGTCCGGTGCGAGCGATGTGGAAGGCCTCAGCGACCACCGAGGGGATGTCGGCAGCATCGAGGATCTGGTAGCTGTGCTTGGTCACCGAGAGACTGGATCCGATCACGTCCGACTCCTGAAAGGCGTCGGTGCCGATGGTTGCCGCCGCCACCTGACCCGTGATCGCCACGACCGGCACCGAGTCGAAGTGGGCGGTTGCCAGACCGGTGATGAGGTTGAGCGCCCCCGGTCCCGAGGTTGCCACGCACACCCCGACCTTGCCGCTCGCCCGGGCGTAGCCGTCGGCCATGTGGGCCGCGCCCTGCTCGTGACGCACCAGAACGTGCCGGAGCGGGAAGTCCGGCAGGTGCTGGTAGATGGGCAGGTTGGCTCCGCCAGGAATGCCGAAAACCGTGTCCACCCCCTCCTTCACCAGGGCGGCCAACAGCAGCTCGGCACCGGTTGTCCCGGGAGTGACGCTGGCTGTTGGAACCGGCCGGGTCGGGCGATCGACGGTGGCGGTGATGGTCACGGGCTACCCCTGCTCAGTCCGAGCCGTAGGCGTTGCCGATGGCTGCCGTCACCGCGGCGTCGGCGGCCAGGTGGCGCAGCGGTCGCTGCGGGTCGGCGGCGCTCTGGCGGCTCACCCAGTTGCGGCCGGCTTCGTCGAGCTCGATATCGTCCGGAAACTGCTGCGAGCCTTCGCTCTGGTCAGTTCCTGGTGCTTGCGTGGTCACTGGTTTTCTCCTTGGGTGGTGGCGCTGAATCGAAATTTCGGAGGGGGATGAAGGCTGGTGCTTCGTCGCTGTCGGGGTAGAAAAAAACCGGCCCCCCGGGGTTTCCGGGGGGCCGGTGATTTCGCCAGGTCGCGCAGACGCTAGCTGATCAGCCCTCCGGAAATTAGGAGTACTAGGACCTGGAGGTCCTCGGCAATCAACTGGACGAGCTGGACGTTCGACAAGGTGGGGTCATTATCCGGGCCACCCCACGGAGTGTCAAGTCACGGAACGGTTGCAGGTCGCGACGAAGCCCGTGCGCGGGGCTATCTGACGGGCGTTCTCTCGCGGCTCTACGGATGCTGCGGGGCAGGTCCATCGACCAAGCGGGGAGCTCCGGGCGAGGTTCCGGGGCGTCGGCTCGGCGGTCCTGATCGTCGCCCGGCCGAGGGAGGGCACCGTGCCAGCGTCGACCGTCGGGAGACCCTCTGGGAGGCATCGACCGCGATGAACATGCGCGCTGTTGCGACCACTTCCGCAGGCCCGGTCCCTATTTCCCGGTGGTACCGGAGGTTGGGGATCGGAGCCCCAGATTGGCGGTCACCCAATCCAGGCGATCTTCCAACCCCAGAGAATCCGCCTGGTCCCAAGGGGCGGACTCGATGCATCGCGAGCTTCGAGTGGGAGCTCTCTTTCTTCGTATCAGGGCGGGCGATCGGTTAGCTGGCGACTGATCAACGAAGCATCAGCCGCCACCGTGCCCTCCGCGGACGTCGCAGCTCGAGCGTCCGGTCGGTAGGCGGCCGGCGGCAAGTCGGGATCGATCCGAAAGGCGCAGGGTTGCATGCGGACCAACCGCAGAGCGTTTGGGTGGTCGTCCAACGGATTTACGACGAATCGTGGTCCTTCCCCGACCGCTACCGAGTCTCTGCGTGCCGGGTTATCGTGGATTCGCCCTTTCACCCACCGGCGTGCTCTTGACATGTTCTGCGGGTGCCTGCCATCCTCGCCGGGTAGCGGGATCCGCCTTGCCCCTCTCGCGGCGGGAGTCCACCCGACCTATCGAGTGGGTATGGCGCTCACCTGAGCTATCAGGTCGTCAAGGTGCCGGGTGCGCCCTGGCGCGACTCGTGTGGCGCCAGCCGCTACCTTG
Organism: Candidatus Dormiibacterota bacterium; assembly: GCA_035531555.1. Taxonomy (GTDB): domain Bacteria; phylum Chloroflexota; class Dormibacteria; order Aeolococcales; family Bog-877; genus Bog-877. The sequence goes on along the minus strand of DATKSR010000149.1, from coordinate 84,896 downwards.
AGTTCCGTGCGCAATCAGACCAATCGCGAAGGGAGAGCAGGGCAGATGGAAAGCAACGACTTCACCTTGAATCTGCCAAGTCGGGGACTGGTCGTCGGGCGCGAACGGGCCGCCGCCAGGGCCATGCTCAAGGCCACCGGCCTGACGGACGAAGACCTCTCTCGACCGTTGATTGGCATCGCGAACACCTGGATCGAGACCATGCCCTGCAACCTGGGGCTGCGCGCTCTGGCGGAGCACGTCAAGCAGGGTATCCGGGCCGCCGGAGCAACTCCCCTGGAGTTCAACACCATCGCCATCAGCGACGGGGTGTCCATGGGCACCCAAGGCATGAAGGCCTCGCTGATCAGCCGGGAGCTGATCGCCGACTCCATCGAGCTGGTCTGCCGTGGGCACCTGTTCGACGGGGTGGTGGCGCTGGTGGCCTGCGACAAGACCATCCCCGGGGCCGCCATGGCCCTCGCCCGCCTCGACCTGCCCGGCTGCCTGCTCTACGGTGGCGCCATCCAACCGGGCCGGTTCCGCGGGCGCGACGTCACCATCATTGACGTCTTCGAAGCCATTGGCAGCGTCGAGGCCGGCCGCATGACGGATCAGGACCTGCGGGAGCTGGAGGATGTGGCCTGCCCCGGGGCGGGGGCCTGCGGTGGACAGTTCACCGCCAACACCATGGCCATGGCGATCGAGCTGCTGGGCGTCGCTCCGCTGCAGACGGGGGGAGTGGCGGCCACCGATCCCGGCAAGGCGGCTGTCGCCCGGGCGGTTGGCGGGGCGGTGGTCGAGATGGTGCGTCAGGATCGCCGGCCCAGCTCATATCTGAGCCCGGCCTCCTTTCAAAACGCAGTGGCCGGGGTGATGGCCACGGGAGGCTCGACCAACGCGGTTCTGCACCTGCTGGCGATCGCGCGCGAAGCGAACGTCCCGCTGCTGATCGACGACTTCGACGTGATCAGCCAGCGGACCCCCTGGATAGCTGACCTCCGGCCCGGCGGTCGCTACAACGCGGTCGACCTTACCAAGGCCGGTGGAGTCGCCCTGGTGGCCCGCCGGCTCCTGGAGAGAGCCCTCCTTCAAGGGGACGCTGGCACCTGCACCGGGGAGACCCTCGCCGCGGCCGCCAGCGCCGCCCGGGCCGACTACCCAGAGCCGGCTCGTCAGGACGTCGTCAGGCCGATGGATCGCCCGCTGACCGAGACCGGGGGGATGGTGATCCTGCACGGTCCCCTGGCCCCCGAGGGAGGGGTGGTCAAGGTCGCAGGCCACGAGCGTCGCCACCACAGTGGTCCGGCCCGGGTCTTCGACTCCGAGGAGGAGGCGATGGGCGCCGTCAAGGCCCAGCAGATCAGCGCCGGTGATGTGGTGGTCGTGCGCTACGAGGGACCTCGGGGCGGCCCGGGGATGCGCGAGATGCTGGGGGTCACCGCGGCCCTGGTCGGGCAGGGACTGGGTGACTCGGTGGCGCTCATGACCGACGGCCGATTCAGCGGCGCGACCCACGGTCTGATGGTCGGGCACGTGGCCCCGGAGGCAGCGGTGGGCGGACCGATCGCGCTCCTCGCCGACGGTGACGAGGTCACCATCGACGTCGACGGCCGCTCCATCTCCACCTCGGTCGGGGCTGACGAGTGGGGGCGGCGGGCCGCGTCCTGGGCGCCCCGGCCGGCTCTCACCGGAACCAGTGCCTTTGCCCGCTACGCCCACCTGGTGGGAACGGCCTCCCGGGGTGCCGTGGTCGCGGTGGGGGAGCCGGCGGAGGAGTCCTGAGCTACTCTGGCCCTGATGCCACCATGACCGGACCGATCGCTTATCAAGGGGAGCCCGGGGCCTATTCGGATGAGGCCGCCCAGCGACTGTTCCCCGGCTCCGTCACGGTCGGGCAACCGACCTTCGCCGCCGCGGCCGTCGAAGTCCAGGAGGGTCGAGCGGAGGCCGCCATACTCCCGGTCGAGAACAGTGTGGCGGGAGTGGTCCAGGAGGTCTCCGACCTGCTCTGGGCCTATCCGGAGCTAGCCGTGGTGAGGGAGCACGTCATGCCCATCCGCCACCACCTGCTGAGTCGTGGGAAGAAACCGGTACGGCGCGCCTTCTCCCATCCTCAAGCGCTGGCCCAGTGTGCCGGCTGGCTGGCGGAGCGTCGGATCACACCGGTGCCGGTGCATGACACCGCGGGTGCGGCCCGTGAGCTATCAGAGCGGGGCGGACCGGAGGACGGCGCCATCGCCAGCCGAGCCGCTGCCGAGCGCTACCAGCTGCGGATCGTGGCCGAAGACATCGCCGACCAACCCAGCAACCGCACCCGGTTTCTGGTGGTGCGGCGAAGCCCTCAGTCAGGCCCCGCATCGGGACCGCTAAAACTGGTGCTGGGGCTGGTCGCGGAGCACCGGCCGGGCGGCTTGGCCCAGGTCCTCCAGGCCTTCGCCGGCGAGCAGGTCAACCTGACCAGGCTGGACTCTAGGCCGATCCCTGAGCAACCATTCAACTACCGCTTTTATGTGGATGCTGAGATGGCTGATGCGCGGCAGCTTCCCGCCCTGCTGGCGGCCCTGACCTCGGCCGCCGCCGAGCTGCGGATCTTCGGAGCCTTCCGGAGCCCTTCCGCCGCCGGCTGATCGCCGAGAGGCCAGCCGCCCGACCGCTGCGCACAGAGTTCTCGTACGCTCTCCCTGAACGATCATCCGCGAGCGCCCGTTCTGGGTCAGCTGGACCAGCTCCGGTGCTGCACCTCGGGGAGAGTCTTCCTTCAGGTGCGCAGGTACGAGGCTCCGTTGATGTCGAGAACTGCGCCGCTAGTGAACTCCGCCTCCGGCGAGGCAAAGAAGACTGCGGCGGCGGCGACCTCTTCCGGTCTCGCCATGCGGCCGAATGGGCTCTGGCCCAGGATCTCCGCGCCACCCGGGCGGTGCAGTTCCCGGTCGGACATGTCGGTTGATACCCACCCGGGAGCGATCGTCATGACCGCGATACCTCGCGCTCCCAGCGCCCGCGCCAGGGATTGCCCGAAGGCGTTTAAGCCAGCTTTGCTGGCGCCGTATGCGGGCTGGTCGGGTTCGCCCCGGAAGGCACCGCGGGAGCTGATGTTGATGATCCGGCCGCCACGGCCCAGCATCTGCTGCACCACCCAGTAGGTGACGAAGGCGGGACCGCTGAGATTGACCGCCAATGTCCGATCCCAGGCCATCCGCCATGTCTCGAAATCGTCTGAAGTTATGTCATGACGCAGGCTGATTCCGGCGTTGTTGACCAAGACGTCGAGGGCGCCTAGCGCCGCCACCGACTGATCCACCAACCGCTTGGCGGCCTCGGGATCGGCCAGGTCCGCCTGAATCGCGACGTGTCCCGTACCGGGTAGAGAGCGCACCAGATCGTCGGCCTCCGCCTGGGAATCGCGGTGGTTGACCGCGACCCGGTCTCCTACCGCCGCAAAGGCCTGGGCGATCGCTCGTCCGATTCCGCGGGACGCCCCGGTGACCAACACCGCCCGACCGGTCACGGCTCAACCCTCCACGCTCCGCGGTGTCCGCCTTTGTCAGACGGTGATCAATTGCCAGTGTAGATGGCCGACCGGAATCGCCAGAGGTCAGCCCCTACTGCTCGCCGCGATGATGGCGTTGAGCGCCTCATCCTGAGCCTTCAGGTGAGCTTGGATCTGCATCGCCTCGTGCAGGACCGCCTCCGCGTCGGCGTAGGTGTTCTCGGCCCGCTTGTCGGCCGCCGCGCTCTGGATGTTGGTGCCGACGATGATGATGCTCAAGAGGACCAGCTGGAGGAAGGTCTGCGCGATCCAGGCGATAATGCCTTCACCCCCAGGCTTGAGTGCGGCCGGTAGGCCGACCAGGGCGATGATGCCGAATACGTAGGCGCACCACATTGATCCAACGCCCTGGGTGATCTTCACCGCCAGCCAGGAGTTGACCCGCGCCGCCGGGGTGCTCCGATCGAGCTGGTCCTTCACCTTGACCGGACCTTTGGTCTTCCCCTCCAGGACGGCGGTCGTGTGCGGATGCGCTGTGTGGTCGAAGTTCATGGGGCCCTCCTCGGCCTGGTGGTGTGGGGTGCGGGCGACCGGCGTTCTGGTGAAAACATCAGTAAAACGTGGGGAGACCGCAGACTGGCGCCGAGGTAGCTGCGGCGGCCCATGCAGCGCACGCGTGCTTCTTCGCCGCCCCACCGTCGTTGCGACGAGCGCTCCGCGAGTGCGCTGTGGGAAGGGCGATCGATCGGATGCGGTCGTGCACCGCGGCGATCTTACGTGGGTGACGGCCGTCCGCGTCGCAATTGGGCAACTTGGCTAGCCCCGTCGCTCGATCGCCAAGCCCGACTCACTGGTGCGCGAGTGGTGAGCGGCTCAGAACCCCAGAGTTGGAACGCAGTCGTGGTCTAGCCGAGGATGGGCGTGCCGATCATGACGGCCGCCACCGTCACGTTGGTGTCCGGGTCGATGACGATCAGACTGCCGGTGACCCGGCTGTCCCGGTACTGGTCAGCCGCGATCGGCTCGGCGAATCGCCAGCACACGACCCCGATGTCGTTGACTCCTAGTTTCTGAGCTGGGACGAGCCGGAGCGTCGTCAGATCCAGCTTGCTCTCGATTCCCGTCACCTCGGCCGTGGTCAGCCGAGTGGTGTGCTTGACCAGAAAGCGCTGGCCCAGTTCGAGCTGACGCTCTGCGAACCAGCACACCGTCGTCAGCTGGTCGCGGCTGACCACGGGAGGGTCGTCGGCGGCCGCGACCAGGTCGCCCCGATGCACCAGATAGGGGTGGTCCAGGGTGAGCGAGATGGAGAGCGGAGCTTGGGCTGAGTTTGCCGAACCGCTGAGAGTTTCTAAGGTGGCGACTGAGCTGCGGCGGCCCTGCGGCAGGACCACCACCTCATCCCCCGTCCGTAGTCCGGCCCCGGTCAGCATTCCCGCGATCCGCACCGAGCCGTCAGCCTGGGGGATGACGGTCTGGACCGGGAGCCGAGCGCCCTTGCTGCCGTGAGCGGCGAAGGTTGAGGTGGGCACCTCCTCCAGCGCCTCGAGCACCGTGGGTCCCCGGTACCACGCGACGCGACGCGACCGTTCCACCACGTTGTCCCCGTAAAGCGCGGAGATGGGCACTGCCTGAACCGCCGCCCCTCCCAGTTGCTCCGCCAGATCCCGCATCTGCTCGGTTACGGCCAGGTACCTCCGTTCGTTCCAGCCGACCAAGTCCATCTTGTTGACGGCCACCAGCAGGTGGCGCACTCCGAAGAGCAGCGCCAGGGCCGTGTGTCGCCGAGTCTGCTCGCGCAGCCCCCTGGTGATGTCCACCACCACCAGCGCCAGGTCGGCAGTGGAGGCACCGGTTGCCATGTTGCGGGTGTATTCCAGGTGGCCTGGGCAGTCGGCGATGACCAGCTTGCGTCGGGGGGTCACCGCGTAGCGGTAGGCGACGTCGATGGTGATGCCCTGCTCGCGCTCAGCTTTGAGCCCGTCGGTGGCGAAGCTCAGGTTGAGCGAAGACTGACCCCGGGCCCGGCTGGCGTTCTCCATCGCGACCAGCTGGTCGTCAGTGAGCTGGTCGGCGTCGTGCAGCAAGCGACCGATGAGGGTCGACTTCCCGTCGTCCACCGCCCCCACCGCCGCCAACCGGAGCAGCGCGACCCTGCTGGAACGGGAGACGGGAGCCGGCGCTCCGGCTGCGCCAGCGATCAAAAGTACCCCTCCCGCTTGCGGTCCTCCATGGAGCTTTCGGAGAACTTGTCGTCACCTCGGGTGGCACCGCGCTCGCTGACCCTGGACTCGGCAATCTCAACGATGACCTCATCGATGGTGGCGGCGGTCGAACGCACCGCGCCAGTCAGAGTGGCGTCGCCGACCGTCCGGTACCGGACGCTGAGCCGCTCCGACTCCTCGCCCGGACCGGGAACGACCCACTCCGAGACTGCCAGTAGCATCCCCTCCCGTTCCACCACCTCGCGCTGATGGGCGTAGTAGATCGGCGGCAGATCCATCCGCTCGCGACGGATGTAGCGCCAGATGTCCATCTCGGTCCAGTCGGAGACGGGGAACACCCGCAGGTGCTCCCCATCTCCCACCCCCCCGTGGTAGAGGTTCCAGAGCTCAGGTCGCTGGCGATCTGGTTGCCAGCGACCCTGGCGGTCCCGCACCGAAAGGATCCTTTCCTTGGCCCGCGCCTTGTCCTCGTCGCGCCGTGCTCCGCCGATACAGGCATCGAAGCCATAGGTGGTGATGGCATCCATCAGCGTCACGCTCTGGATCCGGTTACGGGACTGCCCCTCGCCGGGGTCCTCGGCCAGCCCCTTCTCGATCGACTCCTGGACCAATCCGACCCTCAGGTCCGCCCCCAGCTCCGCCACCCGCTGGTCCCGGAATTCGATGGTCTCGCCGAAGTTGTGACCGGTGTCCACGTGCAGCAAGGGGAAGGGGATACGACCCGGGCGGAAAGCCTTCTCGGCCAAGCGCAGCAGCACCGCCGAGTCCTTGCCGCCGCTGAACAGCAGGGCTGGGCGGCGGCATTCGGCGGCAACCTCGCGCAATACGAAGACGGCGTAACTCTCCAGGACATCCAGGTAGTCCGGCTCCGCAGGCTCCAGCCGCAGCCTGGGACCGGGGTGGGCTGCTGGCGTCGGACAGCTCTGGGCCAAGTTCTGCTCCAGGGGTGGTCGCCTGGCTCGTTTCGGACGACTCCCCGAGGGGTCGGTTGAAACGGGAGGGGGCGGCTGCTAAGGTGCTGTGCGTAAGTCTACTAGACTGATGGGGTATCCCCGACCAGCTTTCCGAGATCAGCGTTCAGCCAGGAGGTGTGGATGGCGACGATCGCCAAGATCGGGATGGACCCGGCCGAGCTGGCCGAGGTCTCGACCCGCCTCGAGGAGGCGGGTGCGGTTGAGACCATTCGCTGGACCGTCGAGCGGTTCGGCTCCGGCGCCGCGCTGGCCTGTTCCTTCCAGGACTGCGTGATCGTTGATCTGGCCGTCAAGGTCGATCCGGGGCTGGAGGTCGTCTTCCTGGACACCGGGTTCCACTTCCCCGAGACCCTCGAGTTCGTCGAAGTGGTTCGAGACCTCTACCGGCTGAATCTGACGGTGACCCATCCCCGCGCCGATGCCGATCCCTGGCCCTGCGGCACGGCCGAGTGCTGCCCGCGGCGCAAGGTGGGGCCTCTCTTTAGGGCGCTGGAGGGCAAGTCTGCCTGGCTCACCGGGCTCAAGCGGAGCGACGCAGCCACCCGTTCCAGCACCCAGGTGGTGGCCTGGGACGAGGCCCGCCAGATGGTCAAGGTGAACCCGCTGGCTGCCTGGACGGATGACGACATCGCGGGCTACGTCTCAGCTCACCGCCTCCCGGTGCATTCACTCCTGGCCCAGGGTTATCTCTCGATCGGCTGCGCCCCCACCACCCGCCCAGTGCAGCCAGGGGAGGATCCGAGGGCCGGGCGCTGGTCGGGCAGCGACAAGACCGAATGCGGTCTCCACAGTTGAAATCCGCCGAGTTCCGCGGCACCGACCGATCCCGTCCGTCCTGGCGGTCGCACTGCGCTTTGCCAATTCCCGGGCGCCTCTGTACGGGCTGATTCCCACCGGCACGCCGACCGCCTCCTTGAGGCGGCCCCGAGTAGCGGCACCGCGCTGTTTCCAGATGAAACCGAAGGGAGCGACTTCCATGAAGAAGAATGACTTCAACCAAAATCGTCCGCCCGCCGAGATCGCCGGAAGGTCATCTGCCCGTCCTCCGTGGCCGAGATGGCGGCGCCTGGCGGCCCTCGGGACCCTCAGCGCGGTCATGCTGCTGGCCGAGAAGCCACACCCCTGGCCGGCTACCGCGTCCTCACCAGTGACCGTGCCGCCTAGAGCCGCCCGGCGTCCGTGAGGCTCTGCAGGAACTGCTTGGTCCGGTCCTGCTGAGGCTGCCGAAATATCTGCTCCGGGGTACCTTGCTCCAGAATCACGCCTCCGTCCAGAAAGCAGACCCGGTTGGCGATGTCGCGCGCGAACCACATCTCGTGGGTGGCGATCACCATGGTCATGCCCGACTGGGCCAGGGAACGGATCACGTTGAGGACCTCCGCCACCAACTCCGGGTCCAGGGCGGAGGTGACCTCGTCCAGCAGCATCAGTCGGGGCTGCATCGCCAGCGCCCTGGCGATGGCGGCCCGCTGCTGCTGGCCCCCGGAAAGTCGGTCCGGGTACTCCTGGCGTTTGTCCAGCAGACCGAACTGCCGAAGCAGGTTGTCCGCCTCGGCCTCCGCCTCCTTGCGGGTCTTGCCCAGAACTCGAATCGGGGCCAGGGTCAGGTTGTGCAGCACGGTCATGTGAGGAAAAAGGTTGAAGGACTGAAAGACGATCCCGATCTGCCGGCGCAGCCGGTTCACATCCACCAGGTCCGCGTTGATCTCCTTGCCGAAGAAGCTGATCCGGCCCTGATCGATCTCCTCTAGGAGGTTGATGCAACGGAGCAGGGTCGACTTCCCCGAGCCGGAAGCCCCGATCAAACAGACCACCTCGTGGGGTGCCACGGCCAGGTCAATGTCGCTCAGAACCAAGGTGCCATCGAAGGATTTGCGCAGCCCCTCCAGCTGCAGCGCCAGCCCGGGTTCAGGGGGTTCCGGTCCGGTCCCCATCACCGCGCAGCCCCGGCCTGGCGGCGGCGGCGGTCACGGGCGATCAGCCAGTCGGTGAATCGGGCCATGGGCACGGTGAGTAACAGGAAGAGGAAGGCGCCGACCGTGTAGCCGGTGTAGTTGAAGTCGGTGGAGCTCACGATCCCGGCGGCTCGATTGACCTCGATGATGCCCAGGACAGCGACCAGCGCCGTGTCCTTCTGGAGACTTATGAAGTCGTTGAGAAGGGGTGGGATCACCCGCCGGATCGCCTGGGGGATCACGACCGAGCGCATCGCCTGCCATTGGGATAGCCCCAGCGATCGGGCGGCTGCCACCTGGCTGGGGTGCACCGAGTCGATGCCGGCGCGGTAAACCTCCGAGACGTACGCCGAATAAGAGAGCACCAGCGCCGCTAGCCCGTACACCATGACGGGCTGGGTCGAGACCCCAGCGAGACTGAGGGCCGGAACCCCGAAACCGATGGCGTAAACGACCAGCAGCAGTGGCACCCCCCGGAAGAAGTCGGTGTAGGCGATGGCCAGCATTCGAAGGGGGAAGGTAACCGGGCCGCTGAGCTGGCGGACCATCGCGATGACCATCGCCAGGATCAAGATCAGCACCTCGGCGATCAGGAACATCTCGATGTTGAGGCGGAAGGCGTAGAGCTCCGAGAAGATCCCGCCGCGGGTGTTGCCCAAGAAGGCGGTCTGGGCATCGGGAATGTTGAAGAAGAAACGACGGACTTGCGAGCTGCCTGGAGCCAGAAAGAAGAGCGCCACCAGCCCAGCTAGGAAAACCGCCGAGCTAGCCGCCGCGATGGCGATAGCGCGCCGACCGCGCATGGCCTTCCGGGGCCGCCCACCGCCTAGGCTGATGGACGGCGGTCCACCCGGGACCATCAGTGGACCCTGGTCGAATCCGCCCAGGTCTGAACTCACGGGAGTGGTGCCGCGCCGGCCCGGCTAGGGCTGAATGCTGGGGATCTGGGTGTAGATACCCAGCCATTTGTTCTGCAACCGCTTCAGGGTTCCGTTCGACTTCAGTTTGGTGATCGCCTTGTCGACGCAGCTGACCAAGGGGTTTCCTTTCGCAAAGAGCAGCCCGTACTTCTCGTCATTGCTGGGAAACTGACCGATCACCACGCCGTGCTTGACTTCACCTGAGGCGGCCATGTATTGGGCGGTCGGCGCGTCGGTGACGAAGCCTTGGATGGTGTGGTCTGAGAGTGCCGACGAGACGTCGTTCAGGGTGTTGTATACGGAGGGCGTTTGGGTCGCTTGAATCTTCTGCTCGATATAGGCGAGGCTGGTGGTCCCGACCTGGTCCCCGTAGGTGTACGTCTTCAGTTGGCTGGGGGAGTGGGCGGTCACGATGGCCGAACCCTTGACGGTGATCAGGGCCTCATGGTCGTTGTAATAACCCTCGCTGAACGAGACCGCACCCGCGCGCGCTGCCGTGATCGTGATCTCGTTGATGTCGAAGTCGAAGGTCTTGTGCCCGGGTGCGTACGAGCTGTCGAAGGGCTCGATGGTCCAGTGCACCTGACTTCTCCTGAACCCCAGAGCCTCGGCGACCGCGTAGGCCACTGCGCTTTCGAATCCCTTGCCGTTTCGGGGCTGGTTGTGCTCGAACCAGGGGGTATACGCGGGGGCGTCGGTGGCCACTGTGAGTTGGCCGGACTTATACAGGTGCAGCTGGCTCGGTACGCAGCCGGAGATGGTGGATGACGACTTGGCCAGCACTGCGGCGGTCTGGGTACCCAGGACGCCAGCGAAGCCGGCTACGGCCAACACCACAACGCCGAGGCTGGTCGTGAACAACTGCCTCTTCATCGACTCCACCCTCCCGCCCCAATGGGCTCCGAATCCGTTCGCCTAGGACGCCTTGCCGGCTCCCGGGTTTCGCCTTGTCCGAGGTACTGGGACGGCTCCACTTCGAAACCCCCTCCCCGTGAGGTCTCCAGCATATCGGGGCTCACCCTCGCCATTTACAGCGTCAGAGGCCGGATCGGAGAGAGCAGGAGGTGGGGATCGCTTCGCCAGTCCACTTCCGCCACGTCGGAATAGAGTTCGATCTCGTTCCCGTCCGGGTCCTGGATATAGAGGCTGTGGGTCACCGTGTGATCGGCGGTCCCCACCAGCGTCACCCCGTGCTCCCGGATATGTTCCAGGACGACCTTCAGCTCCTGGTCGGAGTCCGCGACCTTGAGTCCGAAGTGGTAGAGCCCAACGTGCCGGCCCCGGGGCAGCTCCTCAGCGTCAGCGCCCACCTCGATCAAGAGCAATTCGTGGTGGGTGCGGCCGCTGGAGAAGGCGGCCACCGGAAGTCCCTCAGGAGAGATCCGCTTCCAACCGAGGACTTCACCGTAGAACTCCGCCGAACGCTTGATGTCATGCACGTAGAGCACCAGGTGCCCCAGCTCTTTGACTTCCATACTTCTCGCCTCACTCCCATTTGCGATGGTCATCGGCCCCATGCCGGAGTCGCTGCCGGACGCCCTGAGGCAGAGGTCCTGACGCGGGCCCGGAGCCGTGCCCGCTGCCTCTGCGCTTGTCTGAAGCTTGACACGGAGCGTGGCTGGCCGCTACAAACGGTCCTCGAAGCGCGATGAGGCCCGCGTAACCCGGATTGGCCGGGTGATGGCTTCTACCCCCTCTGGATAGAAGCCGCGTAAGGAGTCCCGCGTTGCGCAACCCGCTGCACTTCCTGCAGTCACTCACCTTGCTGTCGATTGCACCGCACTCCCTGGGGTTGAGTCCCGGGCTGGCCGGAACGCCGTGGCTGGCGGGCCGAGCTTCTTGCCGGGGTGCTGTTGAAGCGCGGGCGCGATGTTAGCTTCGGCCATAGGACAGGTGATCGCCATCCTGACCGTAGTCGCTCTCTCGCCTCTGCTCAAGGGGGTGATCGAGAACCTCAAGGCGAAGGTCCAGTCCCGCCGCGGCCCGTCGCCCCTGCAGCCCTACTTCGATCTGGTGAAGCTGCTGGGCAAGGAGCGAACGGTCACCCCCAACGCCTCCTTCCTGTTCCGGATCGCGCCCTACGTTGTGTTCGCTACTCCGGTCGCCTTCGCCATGCTCATCCCGGTGCTCACCGCGATGCCGCTGAGTTGGGCCCTGATGGCGGACATGGTGGGCAGCGGATTCGTCATCGGAATCGGTGGATTCTTCACGAATCTGGCGGCGATGGACAGTGGCAGCCCCTACGGCGGACTGGGGAGCAGCCGCTCGCGGTTCGTCTCCTCCCTCGCCGAGCCCACCTTCATCGTCGTCTTCTTCGCGGTCGGCTTTATCTCCGGAGGCACGGTCCCGTTCGTAGTGAACGGAGCTCTGTTCACCAGTGCTGCGCACATAGTTCCCAGCCACGCGCTGGTGGCCACGGCGTTTCTGATGGTGGTGCTGGCAGAGGCCGGACGGCTCCCCATCGACAATCCCAACAGTTCCCAGGAACTGTCGATGATCGAATCCTCACGACTCTTCGAATTCTCCGGCCCGGACCAGGCCCTGATGGAGTGGGGCGGGTTCATGAAGCTCTTCGTGCTCTTGATCGTCTGGCTCAACGTACTGGTCCTTCCGCTCGGGTTGGCGGCTGCCTTAACCGTCCCGGCGTTCCTGCTGGCCATCCTCACGCTGGCCGCGAAGATGCTAGGCGCTGCTGTGATTCTCGTGGGCATCGAGTCGGCGCTGGCCAAGATCCGCATCCTGCGCGTCCCCGAATACTTAGGAGGTAGCTTTGTGCTCGCTTTCCTAGGCCTGGTTCTATACACGGTGGGGCGCTGATGCTCGGGTCGGCGTTCCTATCGGGAGGATCGCCCCGTGCTAGCTGAGGTGATCCTGGCCGCCCTCATTCTGCTGGTCACCTTCGCCTTCATCGTGACACGGCAGCTGCGCGCGGCAGTCTCCGCATACGCGGTCCAGTCGTGGCTGCTGGGCGGAGTGGCCATCGCGCTATTCGCCGATTCCGGCTTGATGGAGTTGCTGCTTTTCGGGCTACTGACCATCGCCGTCAAAGGGGTCATCGTCCCGCAGATCCTGCGCCGCCGCACCGCCCTCGGTCTGGCCGGCAGAAGGGAGACCGCTTACTACGTCCGGTTTCCCACCGCATTGCTCATGGGTGCGGCGCTGACCCTCACCGGATTCATCGCCGCTACCAGGATTCCGTACACTCATCAGCTCCTACCGGAGTCGGTGCTGGGAATCGCTCTGGCCGTACTCCTCCTGGGTTTGTTCACCACTACCGCCCGTCGTGACGCGATCCTCCAAGTCGCTGGCCTTTTGGCAGCGGAGAACGGCCTCCTTTTGGTGGGACTGGTGCTGGCGCCCGACCTCAGCCTCTTGATCGAGTTCGCGATCGTGCTGGACATCCTCATCGCCGTGTTGGTCATGGGTTTTCTGGTGGCGCGCATGCACCAAGAGGTCGCCAGTACGGACACTTCAGAGCTCACCCGGCTGCGCGGATGACCAACTCGACGCTGTTGCTCTGCCTGCTGGCGGTGCCGATGCTGACCGCGGTGACTAGCGTCTTGGTCCGCCAGGACAGCACCCGCTACGCACTGGTCGTGCCCAGCTCGCTCATAACCATGGGGTTGGCGCTGACGCTGATCGCACGGCTGCTCAGCCACGGTCCGATACGAGCGCTGGGCGACTGGCTTTATCTGGACGACTTCAGTGCGGTTGTGCTGCTCGTGGTGGTTATTGTCTCGGCGCTCGCGGGCGCCTACTCGATGGCCTACTTCCGCTCCCCCGAGCAAGGTCACGTGCTTCGGCGCGGTGAGCTACGCAAGTACTTTTCACTGTTTCATCTGTTCACCTTCACCATGGTTGTCGCCTGTGTGTCGGGCAATCTGGCGCTTCTCTGGACAGCGGTGACGGCCACCACTTTTGCCTCGGCTCCGCTGGTCGACTTCTACGGCTCCCGCGAGCCCCTCGAAGCGGCTTGGAAGTTCCTCATCCTGGCGGTAGCCGGGGAACTGATTGCGCTCCTCGGCTTCCTACTGCTGTATGCGTCGGGAATCGCCGCCCTCGGCTCCGCCTACAACTTCTCCATTCCGATCTTAGGCGCCGCGGGTGCGCACCTGTCACCATCGCTGGCTGGGCTGGGTTTCATGCTGGTGCTGGTCGGGTTTGGCACAAAAGCTGGCCTGGCGCCAATGCACACATGGCTGCCCGATGCCCACAGCCAGGCACCTGCACCCGTGTGCGCGATGCTCTCCGGCGCCGAGCTGAACTGCGCCATGCTGGCGATCGTCCGAGTCCTATCCTTGGCCACTCCGTCCGCCGGTGGGCGAGCCGGAGAGCTTCACGCAGCGATGCTCGGATTTGGCTTGCTCTCGATGACCATTGGCGTAGTTTTCCTCATTTCGCAACGCAACTTCAAACGCCTGCTGGCCTACTCGTCGGTGGAGCAGATGGGCCTGATCGCCGCTGGATTTGGGATCGGAGCACCACTCGCCATCGTGGGGGCCTTGCTCCAGATGCTCACCCACAGCCTCGCCAAGACCCTGATGTTCCTCAACGCTGGCAATCTGCTGCTGCGGTTTCGGACCACCAGCATCGCCGAGGTCCGAGGTGTAGTGCGCGTGGCTCCCGCGACCGCGGTGCTAGTGATTGTTGGCGCCCTGGCGATCGGCGGAGCGCCTCCGTTCGGTCTCTTCGTCTCTGAATTCTCAATTGTCCGGGGCGCGTTGGGACAGCCGAACTGGGGCTCCGGTGCGCTCATCGCGGCCCTTCTTCTGATTGGGTTCATTGCCCTGGTGGCCCCTTTCAGCCGGATGACCTTTGGCGATGGGAATGCCCAGCCATCGGAAACCCGAGCCGAACTTGGTCTCCCGGTTCTCGTTCCGGGATTCGCTGTCTTGGCTGCCCTGCTAATCCTCGGGGTCTGGATTCCAGGTCCTCTCCATGCCCTGCTGTTGGGGGCCAGTCGGGTGGTCAGTCGATGAGTGGAGAACTCGAGCGCTTGGCGTCGCAGGTGGGACTGGAACTGCGCTGGCGAAGCGGGGATGAAGCCAGCGCCGACTGCCCAGAGAGCGCGTTCCGAGATCTGGTAACCGCGCTGGCGCGCAGCGCCACTCTCTCTGACCTGTTCGCCACCACCACGCAGACGACCCCTCCCCAGCTCACGGCGGTCTTGCAGGTGCGGGAGGATCCGGCCTGGCTGCTGCTGTCGACCGAGCTGTCGGTGATGGCATTCCCCTCCCTAACCGCCGAAGTGCACGCCGCCAGCTGGTACGAGCGGGAAATCTTCGAGATGCACGGGCTCGAGCCGGTGGGTCATCCCGCTCCCGGCCCCCTGCGCATTCATGACTGGCCGGGAGTTAAGCGCCTCATGCCGAACGGGCCACCTATGGCGGTCAGACCACCCAGTTCGCCTCCAGCCACCCAGCGGCGGGCTGTAACCGGACAAGGAGTGTTTCAGCTTCCTCTCGGACCCGTGCGTAGCGGCCCGCAGGAGTCGGCCGAGTTCCTCTTCTCGTCCGGCGGCGAGGACATCGTGGAGGTGGACCTCAGGCTCGGGTTCAAATACCGGGCAGTCGAACACCTCGCCGAAGGTCTCCCGGGTGATCGGGCCATTCAGCTGGCCGAGCGGCTGGCGGGCACCTCGGCCTTTGCCAATGGACTGGCCTTCACCCGAGCGGTTGAGCGGGCGATCGGAGCCACGGTCAGTCCGGTTGCCGAGCATGCCCGCACCTTGCTAGCGGAGCTCGAGCGACTCCACAGCCACTTCGGGACGATCGGCCGACTGGCCGAAGCCACTGGGCTCTTGGTGGCCGCCGCCCAGTACGGGCTTCTGAAGGAGGAGGTGCTGCGCACCGACGGGCGACTCACCGGCCATCGCTACTTGCGGGGCGTGCTTCGAGTGGGCGGCTTGGAAGTTGCGCTGGCTACTGGCGCCCGCGATCAACTCAGATCGCAAGTGGACCTGTGGCTGGAGCGATCGGAGGGCCTAGCACGGCTGTTGGAGCAGACGTCCACCTTTGTCGACCGCCTCGACACCACCGCGATCCTCCTGCCGGACTACGCGGCGGAGCACAACTTGGTCGGCCCGGTGGGGCGCGCATCTGGCATAGACCGCGACGTGCGTCGGGACCATCCCTATGCGGCGTATGGAACTCTGGAGTTTGACGTTCCCACCGCGACCCCAGGCGACGCCGCGGCGCGCTTTCAAGTGCATGTGGCTGAACTCGCACAGTCGCTCTCGATCATGAAACAGGTCTTGGACGGGTGGCCGCCCGATGCCGATCAGCCGGTCCCTCCCATCTGGCACGCGGGATCGTCGCTCGGATGGGCGGAGTCGCCGGGCGGCGAGACCCTCCATTGGGTGGTAGTGGACCAGGACGGCCGAGTGCTGTCCTGGCGGGCGCGACCATCAGCAGTGGTCAACTGGCATCCCTACGCACATGCCTGTGGCAGCGGCAACAACCTCACCGACTACCCGGTGATCGAGGCAAGCTTCGCGGTCTCGCCTGCGGAATTCGACCGATGAGTCGCTGGATTGCGAGGGGATTGAAGTCCGGCATCCGCACCACTCGCTTCCCTGATCCCCAGGTCACAGGTGAAGAGGAGGCACCGTCGGCGGTCCGGGTGCGCTGGCAGGGTCTTACCCCGGACCAGGCCCTGGCTGTCGCGGAGCGGTGCCCTACGGCAGCGCTCGAGGCGAGCGGCACCGCGTTGGCTGGAGAGCTCAGATTCGATGCTGGTGCCTGCATTCTATGTGGACGCTGCACGCGTGAATTCCCGAGCGCCTTCACGCTAGTGGCCGATCCCAGAGTGGCGGTCGGTAACCGCGACCACCTTCGCACCACTCTGCAGTGGGGCGAAGGTAGGCAACTGGCCCCGGCTGCGCTACGCGCCTCCGCGACCGCGGTCCAACAGAGTGCCTACCGCCTATTTCGTCGCTCCCTGCACATCAGGCACGTGGACGCTGGCTCCTGCAACGGCTGCGAGTCCGAGCTCCAGATGCTCAGCTCCCCATATGCCGATCTTCACCGTCTGGGACTGTTTTTCACGCCGACTCCCCGGCACGCCGACGCGTTGCTGGTCACCGGCGTGGTCACCAGCAACATGAGGGATGTCCTGCTGGCGACGTACGCGGCCATGCCGGCGCCCAAGTTGGTGATCGCAGCGGGAGCCTGCGCGATCAGCTGCGGCGTCTTCGCTGGCGGTCCCACGGTTGTTGGACCGCTGGACGAGCTGCTCGAGGTGGACGCCTACGTGCCCGGCTGCCCTCCCACTCCGCAAGCACTTCTGCATGGACTCCTGCTGGCCCTCGGGCGCGCCGCCGAACGCTACCGCGCGGATCAGGAGGACGCCGATGGCGCTTGAGCTGCTGGCGGCGGCCGTAGGCTGTTACACGCTGGCTGGCCTGCTCGGACTTGGAGTCCTGCGCTGGCGCTTCCTGGCCGATCTTTCGGCCGCAACGGCGATCGTCGCCGGGTTGCTGGTGGTGGTCACGGCGGCCATCTGGCTGGGAGGAGCCCACGACAGCCTGACCCTGCCGACCAGTACGCCAATCGGTGGTCTGGCCTTTCGAGCGACACCGCTGGCGGGAACCTTCCTGCTGCTGAGCGGAGTCGTTGGTACGGGGATCTCGCTCTACACTGCGGGTTACGCCCCTCATGTCGGCGGGCCGCTGCGGCAGGCCAGTCTGCACAGTCTGCTCAACCTGAGCTTCGTCGCGATTCTGCTCGTGCTGGCCGCCGCCAACGCCTTCACGTTCCTCGTCGCCTGGGAGGTGATGGTGATCGCCACCTACGTTCTGGTCACCGTCGAGTTCGATCGTCCCGGCAGACCCCAGGCGGCGTTCCTGATGCTGGCGCTGGCCAAGATCGGGTTCATCGCCATGGCAGTTGGGTTCATTGCAGTGGGGGCTCTTCGCTCCGGAGTGTCCTTCGCGAGCCTGGCCCACCACCCGGTGGCCAGTGGGGCACTCGCGTCGGCCGCGTTTGTGCTCTTCCTCCTGGGGTTCGGAGTTAAAGCGGGGTTGGTGCCGCTTCAGGGGTGGCTTACGGAGGCCCATCCTGCCGCCCCTGCCAATGTTTCGGCAGCTCTCTCTGGGATCGTGGTCTCGATGGGCATCTACGGGCTGGTGCTGACGGTGGTGACCCTGCTTCCGTCACCGGCCGGCTGGTGGGGCTACCTGGCTCTTGGGGTGGGAGTGGTCACCGCTGCCTACGGAGTGCTGTTCTCTCTCCTCGTGCCGAATCTGAAGCGAATGCTCGCGTACAGCACCGTGGAGAACCTTGGGTTCATGGTGGCGATGCTCGGGGTGTCGCTGGTCTTCGCCAGCACCCATCACCGTCTGCTCGCCGCCGCGGCGCTAGTTGTGGTGATCCTTCACGCGCTCTACCACGCCCTGCTCAAGAGCACGCTGTTCATGGGCGCTGGATGCGTCGACGTTGGTGCCCGCGGCCTCGACATGGACCGACTTGGCGGATTGGCCCGCCGAATGCGCTGGACTACTCTACTTTTCTTCGTGGGAGCCATGGGATTGGCGGGCATTCCGCCATTGAATGGGTTCCAGACGGAATGGCTCGGACTGCAGATGCTGATCCGCGCTCGGGTGTTGGACACACCGGAGAGCCGGGTTTACATGGCCGCCGCCGGCATGCTGCTCACGCTGACGTTCGCCCTGGCGGCAACGGCTTACGTTCGCGTGTTCGGCGGGGCGTTTTTAGGAGCACCTCGCAGCCGCCGCGCGGCGCACGCCGTAGAGGTGCCGATCACGATGCGGTTAGGCATGCTCGTGACCGCAGGGGTCGCTGTGATCACCGCGCTCATTCCTCCGATCGGATTCGGCGAGGCAGTGGCGTCGGCCGAAGGCGCGACTCACGAGCCGGGTCTGCTGAATGCGCTCCTACCACCATTCTTTCTGCATCCGACCCAATTCGCGCTCCCGATTAAGGTTGGCGGGACGTTCCTGAGTCAGATCCTCCACGCCAACGGTATGGTGGTCGTGCCCACCAGCTTCAGCTACGCCTTCATCTCGCCGACGTTCATTTTCCTGAGTCTCGTCGGCATCATAGTGCTGACCGCTGGGGCGCTCCGCCTCCTTGGCCGCCGCAGTCGGCGGGAGAGCGAGGTCTGGGTCGGCGGTGCAATCGACTACCGAGCCTCGATGCAGTACACGTCCACCGCCTTCACCAACCTCTTTCGCTCGACTTTTGGCGGGGTGTTTCGTGATCAGCGTGACATCGAGCGCGACTATCATCAGGCTCCGTTCTTCGCCCATTCCGTTCGCTACCTGCGGCGTGTTGTCGAGCCCGTGGAGGCCTACGTCTACCAACCGGTCGTAAGTGGAGCGCGTCGAGTCTCCTCGGTGGCCGGGCGGCTTCAGTCTGGCCACGTCAGCCTTTACCTGCTGTACCTGGTCGCGGTCTTCGTGATCGTTCTCCTGGTGCGCTGAGTCCTCTGCCACTCGGCGCTGGAGAACTCATGTCGCGAAGACTTCCTCGCCGCGCCGTGCCGAAGACCGGGGAGCGCCGTACACCGAGGGGCGGCGATGGGGTTCGCCGGTGACCGCCAACTTGGCTGATGGCTCTTGCGAATTGCACGCGGACAGTACGAAGAGCGTCATACGGGTAAGCAGGAGCGGCCACCCCCACTAGCTCCGGCACCATCGCGAGCAGGTCCGGTCGCCGCGCTGCGCAGCATCCTCTTCGACGGAGCGGAGCCGATCCGGACCAGATACGGATAAGACCCGTACCACCGCCTCGGTGGCTGGATGAGCTTGGAGACTTTGCCGGACCTGAGTGGCGAAGTGGGGCGAGAGCACTTCTCGCCAGGTTGCTAATCGCGGCCGGCCAGGCTAGGTGGCTGTAATCATGGTGCGGCCACACGGGTACGTGAGCCTGGCGGCCGTGCCCGGTTAACCGCAAGACGGGGTTCCCTTCGCTGTCCTGGCCGGAGTGGCGTCGTGCTCGCGGTCGTGATCATCTGCGAGCACGGCGATGGGGCTCGCCTCGGTGATCGGCACCGGAACCGCGGCCTGAGCTGATGGCCCCTGACCAATCTGTGTCGGTCAGGGGATGACAATGAGTTCGTCAGCCAATGTCGGTTGGCGCTGGTGATGGCAGCCACCCGCGCTCCGGCCTCGTTCGACCCAACCGTGTCGGTGGTCGATCTTTATCTTCACCGAGGAGTCTCGACTCGTGAGATCTCCCGGCGGACGGGCATTCCGCGGACCGAGGTCTCCACCCTATTAAGAGAAGCAGGGATCGAACTCGCCCCTCGGGGCCGGGGACGCTCACGGCCCCAGACCCGCCTGCCGGTGCCCACGGGCCTACAGCACGCACTTTGGGAACTGTATGTCGACCGCCGATTCACCCGTGCCCACGTGGCCGCGACCCTCGGGCTGTCCGAGGGCGTGGTCAGGCACCGGCTCGCCGAGCTGTCAGTGCCGATGCGAGGGCGGGGCGGCAGCTACCGCGAGGACCGACTAGAGCCCAACCCGGTTGATGTCTTTCATCTCTACGTGGAGCAAGGGTGGAATGCCGGTCGGGTGGGCGCCGAATTGGGAGTCAGTCGGACGCTCATTCTGCGCACGGTCCACGATCACGGGTGGCCGTTCAGGATCGGGGGTCCTCCGCCGAGGAGCGACCTTCAGGAGATCGCGCTGATTCGAGCCCTGTATGAAGGTGAACAGGTCGCCCGGGTGCTCGCCGAGTGGCATCTTCCGGAGGTGAGTCCAGGCGGGCCAATGTGGCACCGTTTCCCCCATCCGTTGGCGGCGCCGCCAGATCTGCTACAGCAGCTTTATGTCGATTGCGGATTATCACTGTCCCAAATTGAACTTCCCTCGGGGCAGCCCACCTCCACCCTGAGTCAGCGGCTCGGCGCCATCGGAATCCGGTCCAGATCCCCTGGCGGCCGGTCACCATTCCTGCGTCGATGGAGGACTCATGCGAAATGCTTGGTAGTCGCCAGACAGCACCAGGGAAGGAGGGCCTGATGATGTCCGAAAAGGTGGTTGGTTCTTCTCCTGACGGTCTAGCCCCCGGAGATTCCGGAAAACTCACCGCGCGCTTTCGAGAACTTAGCCAACTGGAGCCTGCTGCCGGTGGGCGTGTTCCCCCTCACCTCGGAGCCGACGCGGTTCCGCTGCGGAGAGGAGCCCTGCGCCGTAGTGAAACTGACCTTCGGAACAGAACGCATGGCGGGAGAGCGGATCGCTGAGTACGTCACCGAGGCGGCCAACCGTGGGAACCGTCTACACGTTCTCGAGGCACAGGTGGAATATCCGTCACGTTGGCTTCGCGACGGGGTGGTGGTCGTAGATCCGACCGCGACGGGTGGCGTGCATCACCACAACACCGACGCCGCCCACGCCTTTCTACCTCGAACCGCGTTCAGCCCTTCGCGGAACTGCCGGCGGTCTGGAATATGTGACACCATGGGAACTTGGAGCGGGGCAATCTGAGCGGGAGTATGTGCCGGTGAGCAAGGCGGTAGAACTCGACAGGCGCCAGCTGGGACTTGCCGGACCACCGGTCTCTGTGGTAGGGCTCGGTACCAACAGCTTCGGCACCCGGATGCCCGACCAGGCGGTGGGGAAGGTGGTCGACACGGCCCTCGATGCGGGCATTAATTTCTTCGATACGGCCGACATCTACGGCCGAGGAGAGAGCGAGCGGCTCCTGGGACAGGCCCTTCTCGGGCGTCGGGATGAGGCTCTTATCGCCACCAAGTTTGGCATGAAGCGTGCGGGTGAGGATCCCGCCCAACACCGGGGCTCACTGGACTACATCCGAGCCTCGGCGGAGGCCAGCCTGACTCGGCTGCGAGTGGAGGTGATCGATCTGTATCAGATGCATGAACCTGACCCATCCACTCCGATCGCGGAGTCCCTGGGAGCTCTGCAGGAGCTGGTCCAAGAGGGCAAGGTCCGCTGGATCGGCTGCTCCAACTTCCCGAGCTGGCAGGTGGTGGAAGCCAATTGGACGGCCCACTCTCTAGGCTTCGCCGCCTTTGTCAGCGCCCAGGACGAGTACAGCCTCCTCAACCGCAGCGCTGAGCGTGAGCTGCTGCCGGCGCTCGATCATCTGGGCATGAGCCTCCTGCCCTACTTTCCACTCGCCCGCGGGTTGCTGACCGGCAAGTACCAAAGGGGCCAGGCCGCTCCCCCAGGGTCCCGCGCGAGCCATCCGTCCACCGCCGGCATGCTGGACGATCAGACCAGCTTCGACACGGTCGAAGCTTTGGAGAGCTTTGCTCAGCAACGCGGCCTCACTCTTTTGCAGCTTGCGTTCGGGGCACTGTTGGGACGGCCCCAGGTGGCATCGGTAATCGCGGGAGCTACCCGGCCCGAGCAGGTTATTGCCAACGTCCAGGCCTCAACTTGGAGCGCCACCGAGGACGACTGGACCGACTTGAACTTGGTCGTGGGGGCGCCGGGATAGGGTCAGGATGCAGTCGACGGCGGTGGTGTCCGGCGACCCAAGCCTGTCCCACCAGCGAGTCCCACGGCGAGCACCGCGACTAGCAGGAACGCACCCGTTCCATGCAGAAACTGCAGGGTGATCCCCATCCAGGCGACCACCACGCTGGTGGCGACACTGCCCAGTACGTCACTGACGCCGACGATACGGCTCATGAAGTCGGCGGGTATGCCGTCCGCCCGAATGACCAGGAAGATCAGCAGTGCGGAGCCTTCTCCCAGCCCGAACAGGAGCGCTCCAGCGATCTCCAATAGTTGTCCACCTTCGCTGACCAGCCCAGCGCCAGCAGCCAGCACACTAAAACCGATCGCGATCCCCAGCCAGTGCCGCGTCGGTGAGCGAACGCCCGAAATCAGGGTCCCACCCGCTGATCCCGCCGCATACGCAGCGACCGCCACCGTAGCAGTGCCGGTAGAGCGGGTTCCGTTGGCGGTGGCTACGTAGATCAACCCCAGAACGACCCCTGAGCCGATCGCGGTGTAAATAGTCCGGGCCACCTGCGCGGGACGTAGGTTGGAGTGCCGAAGAGAGTAACGCAGAGCGGACCGTACATCCTGCCAAACGCTCCCTGCCGCGCTGCTGGTGACGAGCGCCTCAATTCGCAGCACGGAGAATCCCGCCGCCAGGATGAAAAAAGAGACGGCGTCGGTCGCCAATCCGGCGGCCGCGCCGTACGCGGCGGCCACAAGGCCTGCCAGCAGTGAGCAGCAGCCCAGGCCAGCGACTCCGTTGGCTGCACCAGTGAGCACACCTGCGGTAGATATTCCCGAGCCGCGGTCCGTGGAGTCAGTGATCGCACGCGCGCCGGGCAGCACGCCTCGAGAATGCTGAGCGGAATGATCACGACGAAGATCACTAGCAGCACCGGACCGTGCAGCAGGGCGGCGATTGGAATGAGCCGAGAAAGCTGTCTGCTTCGGTCAAGTCGAATGGGCCGGTGCCGAGCACCGAGCCGGTTCGTGGCACCGACTACCCGACGACGCGGCAGGAGTTCCGCTCCATCTTCCCCGACGATGTGGCATGGTTGGCGTATCTCGTACGCGTCCGTTGGCCGACCGGCTTCCGGTGCCCGCGATGCGGCGGGGTCGGCTGGCTGACGGCTCGCGGTACCTACGCCTGCGGCAACTGTGGCCGGCACACCTCGCCGACCGCCGGGTCGGTGTTTGATGGGATGCGCAAGCCCCTGCTCGACTGGTTCGAGGTGATGTGGTGGCTCACCACGGACAAGCGCGGCTCCTCCACGCGTCGGGTCTTGCGCGACCTCGACCTCGGGTCCCAAGAGACTGCGTGGGCATCGCCCCACAAGCTGCGCCGGGCGGTGGGGCGACATGAGCGCGAGATGCTCGCCGCCGAGATGCTCGCGGCCAAGCCCGGCACGACATCGCGCCGGCTCGGGCGCGTCCATCTCGCTGTTCTACCGCTTGATGGAGGGCGCGGCCAGCACGGACGCCGTGCCGCTGCGCACCCTGTAGGGGGAACGCACTGACGCTACCCAGCGGATGATGAGACCGGCAGGATACGTGGATGAAGCGTGGTCCACCAGGGCGGTGCGGTGAGCCTTGCGCCGCCTGCGGCACACCGTCTTGAGTCAAAGTGCGGTTGTCCGTGGAGATGACGTTCTCGCCGTCGCCAAGCGGCGTGCCCGGGCACGCCCTGATGCGCTTGTTGGGCAGTGCTGGCGCCCCGACGCGCTCTCAGCAGTCGAACACCAACCAACAGATGTCGTTCCGCAACCGCTGGTCGTCGAGCACGAGCTCGCGAATCGCCCCCGGGAGCTGGTCGCGCTCCCACCGGCACTCGAGTCGCCCCGCGCTCTCACCCTCTCCTTCCGGCGCGGCAGCACGTGCGGCCCTGATCGCATAGGCGGCCGCACCGAGCTCGTGCGCGGCGACGTGAGCGACGGCCGCAGCCTGGCCGGCAGCGTACGCGGCATGCCTTGCTGCCCCACTCAGGTCTCTGGCCGCGGCCATAGCACGGCCGGCAGCCGTGCGAGCCTGGGTCATGGTGACCTCGCCGCGCGCCCAGGCCCGCCCGAGTTCGATCGCGAGACGCGGCCGCGGGTCCGCAGGCTGAGCCGACTCGAAGAGGTCAAGGACGTGCTCCGCGCACGCTGCCGCCCATAGGGCGAGTTGGTGGTGATCCGAATCGGTGAGGATCCCACCGCGGCGGATCGTCACGAAACGAGGGTCACGGTTCTTCGGAAGGATCACACCAACACCCCTTCTCCTCGCATCCGCCCAAGGCCTAACACGATACCCCCCGCCCCTTCATTCTCCCCTACTTGACTGACGCAGACAGGTGTCTCAGCAGAATTATGAGCCCGCGACCTACCCCTGCCAGCAGAAGTAACCGACGACACTCAAGTCGGTCGAACTTCGCGCCGAATGGAAGCCGGATCATGAGGAAAGTGAGGAGAGCAAGAGCGGTCACGGCCGCTATGGGAAGTGGGCGGTGGGTTAGCTGAAGAACAAGTAGCGGTAGCAGAAGAACCGTAGCAGCGTCGCCCCGGTACTGCAGTGCATGGGTGCCCGGGAAGACCGAACGTTCGCGATTACGTCTCAGCAGAGACAGCAGGACCGCGAGTATGCGGAGAACATTGGATGGTCCAGACGGCAGTCAATTGGTACACGCGCAGCGCCAGCCTGCTGCATACGGCAGCGCGTTCTCCACTGGCAAGCACAGGTGCCGGCTTCTCGGCAGCTGGTATCTATCGCATGCATGAATATGGTGCGGGGAGCCCCGGCGCCGGCGACTGAGCTCAGCGGTAGTCATCCAGAGGAGAAGGACCACGACTCATCTGGTCGTAGGCTGGCTCCGCTCCGTCCGGGGGCCCGGGGGCCGTTTCCGGTCTAATTGCTCCGCTCGCAACGCTCGTCCATCGTTCCCGGGTGGACTGGGTGGATCAGGTTGGCGACGATCCCACCTAGACTGGACGAGCCCAATCGTCAGCCGGAGGGAGCGTAATCCGAATCTACATCTCCTGCGACATGGAGGGCGTGGCCGGCATCGTCGACTGGAGCCAAGTCGCGGTCGCCGATGAGAGGGCGATGGGACCTCAGCTGCTTCTGGGGGAGGTGAACGCGGCGATCGACGGCGCAGTGGCGTTCGGAGCCCACAGCTTTCTGGTCAACGACGCCCACGGATCGATGAGGAATCTGGCGCTCGACCAGCTCCAGGGCGACGCGGAGTATTGCTCGGGGCAGTACAAGCCTCTCTACATGATGGAAGGGTTGGACGACGAGTTCGACGCCTGCTTCTTCATCGGCTACCACGGAGCGGTGGGCGGGGCCGCTTCTGTCCTGTCTCACACCTACAACCCGGCGGCCATCCAAAGAGTCGAGCTCAATGGTCATCTGGTTGGTGAAAGCGGCATCAACGCGCTGGTCGCCAGTCACTATCGGGTTCCGGTGGCGCTCATCACCGGCGACCAACACACCGCCGCCCAGGCTGAGTCAATCCTCGTCGGAGCGGAGAGTGTGGTGGTGAAGCAGTCTCTGACGCGGCTGGCGGCGCGCAGCCTCCATCCTGCGGTAGCTCGCCGACGGATCCACGACGGGGCGATCAGCGCCCTCGCGCGGCTCCAGGAGATCCCGGTGCCCGTCCTCCCACCTCCGGTCCAGCTGAGGGTGCTTCTGCGGAACGCTGACCTGGTGCAACTGGCGGCCCAGATTCGGGGCGTTCGCGTGCTCTCCGAGCTGGAGGTCGTCGTCGAAGGAGAGGACTGCCTGGCGGTATACGGCCGCTTCGTCGGCCTGCTCCAGATCACCAGGGGTATCGCCCAGGAGCGCTGAGACAGTCTTCCCCACGTCTCCTTTAGGCCTCGGCGAGCACCCAGAAGGCGCGCCGTTCGAACCGGAGTGGCACCTCTTGACTGAGCTGGTGCAGCTCCACAAGGCGCTCCCGGAACGCCGCGGGAGCGAAGCTGGCGAGCTCCCACGGCACCGCGTGGAGATACCAGACCAAAGCTCCCACGTCGGCGATCGTCTCCACCTCATCTACCTCGCCCCCGTCGGTGACCCGAAGGACGGCCGCCTCGACTTGGGAAGAGGCCAGCGCCAGATCCCAGATGCGGCTGAGAGGTTGGGCCGGTGCGACCCCGACCAGGGCTGCCAGCTCCCGGCCGTCGCCCACCTGCTGACTGATGAAGCGCCCGCCCTTGGCCAGTACCCGAGCCACCTCTATAGCCAGGAAGGCTCCGTGGCGATCTGCGACCAGATGAAAAGAGCGATCCGGGAAGGGGAGGGGAGGGTCTGCGCCAGTTTGGGAGACATTGTCCCAAGGTCCGTTATAGGCGACGACCTCGACCCCCAGGGGCTCAAGCCTGGTCTGGGCAATAGTGAGGTTGGGCGGCCGCCCCTCGGTCGCGACGGTGCGCTGAGGCCGCTGGTCGAGCTTCGCCAGCCACTCACCGCCACCAGTCCCTAGGTCCAGTAGATCCGAGGACTCCCGTGCCAGCCGCTGCACCATGGTGCGGTAGCTCCAGGGGAGCGGAGTGGTGGTCACCCGGTCGCCCAGCCACTCAAAGTCCCAGCCGTGTATGGGATGGGACTCCGCCTCAGCGATGAGCTCGTCGAAGTCCGCCACTGAGATCCTCACCTGAAGGCTACAAGCCGCCAAATGTATCAGCGAGTCACCACCGTAGGCGGGGCCGCGACACACTCGCCGACGCGAGTTCGCAGACAGCAGCAGTCCCCGGGCGTGGCGATACTGGGGTGCATGGAGCTTGCCGAGTTCGGCCCCTCACGCGCTTCGCGAAGAGAGCCGTCTTCCGACCCCAGTTGGACCGATCTCGGGCCGGTCGACCCCGACGAGGAGGCGGTACTCACGCTGGTGCTGCGCCCTAGGCAGGACACCGCTGCGCCGATTCCGGCGGACCTTGGGCGGCTAAGCCCGAGGCTTCGGGCCCACCTGTCCCGGGAGCAATTGGGGGATGCCCGGGGAGCACATCCAGATGACGTCGAGGCTCTCCGGGATTGGAGCAGTGCGGTCGGAGTGGAACTTATCTCGGTGGCGGCCGAGCGGCGGACCGTCGAGATCAGGGGTAGCTTCGAGCGGCTGGGCCAGCTGTTCGGGGTGGAGTTCCGCCGGAGCGGGGTCGGTGGCCGGGAGTTCAGGGCGACCCGAGGCCCCGCCGCCGTCCCCGCTGAGGTTGCGGATCGGGTGGTGGCGGTCCTCGGCCTGGAGACGATACCGGCGGCGAAGCCTCAGTTCCGTCCCCTGCCACTGCCGCACCCGGTCGGGCCACTGTCGGAGGCGGCGCCGCTCAGTTACCTGCCGACCCAGGTAGCGGAACTGTACGGCTTCCCTGCCGGCACGAGTGGGGCTGGCGAGTGCGTCGGGCTGATCGAACTGGGGGGAGGCTTCCAGAGCGCCGACGTCACCACCTACTTCAGCGGTCTTGGGGTACCGGCCCCTGAGTTGGTAGCGATCACCGTGGCCGGAGGTTCCAACGACCCCACCGGAGTCCAGGACGGACCGGATGGCGAGGTGATGCTGGACATCGAACTGGTCGGGGCGATGGCGCCTGGGGTCCGGCTGGCTGTCTACTTTGCCCCCAACACCGACCAGGGATTCCTAGCCGCCATCAACGCGGCGCTTCATGACGAGACGAACCGGCCCTCGGTGATCTCGATCAGCTGGGGTGGGCCCGAGTCCAAGTGGCCCAAGGCCACCATGACCGCCTTTGATCAGGCGTTCCAGGACGCGTCACTGCTCGGGGTGAGCGTCTGCGTGGCCGCCGGGGACAATGGCTCCAGCGACGGGCTGGCCGACGGAGCGGCCCATGTCGATTTCCCCGCTTCCAGCCCGCATGTGCTCGCCTGCGGGGGCACCAGCCTCTCCTCCAATGCAGGGGAGATCTCATCAGAGGTGACCTGGAACGACAGTGCTCAGGGCGGGGCTACGGGTGGCGGCGTCAGTTCCATCTTTGCCCTACCCAGCTGGCAGGACAAGGCGAAGGTTCCGCCCTCCACCGACCCGGGCCACGAGCCCGGCCGGGGAGTCCCCGATGTGGCCGGTGACGCCGACCCTGAGACCGGCTACCAGGTCCTGGTCGATGGCCAGCGGGCCGTGTTCGGAGGAACCAGCGCGGTGGCGCCGCTCTGGGCGGCTCTGCTGATCCGCTGCACGCAGGCGTTGGGCCACGCTCCGGGCTACCTCAACCCGCTGCTGTATCAGACGCTGGACAGCGATGGCGTCACCCGGGACATCACCGACGGCAACAACGGCGCTTACCAGGCAGGCCCGGGCTGGGACCCGTGCACCGGCTGGGGCAGTCCCCATGGCTCCAAGTTCCTGGCTGGGCTGAAAGGCTGATCAGAGCCGAGGGCGCTCCTTCATGACGATCGGCGCTGACTCCAGCGACGAGGAGCTGGCCCGGGCCAGCTCCGAGCACCCGGTTTTTCGCTGGCGACCCGACTCGGGAAAGAGTCCGGCAACCGGACCTGCCGGCTAGGCGGAGTAGATCCTTGTGGCAAGCTTAGGCAGTGACCCAGATTGAAACTCGCCCGGCGGTGACCCGCAGTGGATCGGCCGAGCCGGCGATCGTCGCCAAGGACCTCAAGAAAACCTACAGGGAGATCGAGGCGGTCCGGGGGGTCAGCTTCGAGGTTGCGACCGGCGAAATATTCGGGTTTCTGGGTCCGAACGGCGCAGGCAAGTCCACCACGATCTCCATGCTCTGCACCCTGGTCCTCCCCACCGAAGGGACGGCTCACGTGGCTGGCTTCGACGTGGTGGCGGACCAGGCGCGGGTTCGACAGCGCATCGGCCTGGTCTTCCAGGACACCACTCTCGACGACTATCTGACGGCCACCGAGAACCTGCGGTTTCACGCCGAACTATACGGCGTCCCACGCGAGGTGGTCGCGGTCCGCCTACGCCAGGTGCTGGAGATGGTTGATTTATGGGAGCGCCGCGACGGTCTGGTGCAGACTTTCTCGGGCGGCATGAAGCGGCGGCTGGAGATTGCCCGCGGCTTGCTGCACGCTCCGTCAGTCCTCTTCCTCGACGAGCCGACCGTTGGTCTCGACCCGCAGACCCGCTCCCATATCTGGAGCTACATTCAAGAGCTCCGTCGGCGTGAGCAGATCACCATCTTTCTGACCACCCACTACATGGACGAGGCCGAGTACTGCGACAGGCTCGCGATCATCGACAACGGAGTGCTGGTGGCGATCGACACCCCCGAAGCGCTGAAGGGCAGTATCGGTGAGGACCGCGTGGAGCTGCGCACCGACGACGATCAGCAGGCGATCGAACGGCTGGCGCAACAGTTTCAGATCAAGGCTCAGATCAGCGAGGGTGCGGTAGCCTTTCATGTGCCGGGCGGGGAACAGTTCGTACCTCGCCTGTTCGCGGAACTGGGCGTGACCATCCGATCGATCAGGGTCGCTCGACCCACGCTCGACGACGTGTTCATGACCTACACCGGACGCACCATCCGGGACGCTGAGGCATCCGGTTCCGAGCGCCTCCGCGCCAATCCGTGGATGCGAGCTCGAGGGAGGCGATAGCCATGGCGGCCAGCGTGGCGGTGCCGGGAGTGAGGGTTGCCGGAGGACGCACCAGCGACGATCTGCGGGCCTTGTGGGTGGTCTGGAAGCGGGAACTTATCCGCTTCCGTCGCAACCGAATGCGGATCCTCACCTCGCTGGCTCAGCCGGTACTGTTCCTCTTCGTCCTGGGGACCGGGTTGTCCACGGTTATTTCGACTGCGGACGGCTTCGATTTCCGCACCTTCATGTTCCCCGGAGTGCTGGGGATGACGGTGCTCTTCACCTCCATCTTCTCTGCGATCTCCATCGTCTGGGACAGGGAGTTCGGCTTCCTGCGCGAGATGTTGGTGGCGCCTGTGCACCGCTGGACCTTGGTGCTGGGGAAGTGTCTGGGCGGCGCAACGGTGGCGACCATCCAGGGCGCGATCATGCTGGCGCTCGCCGGCTTGGTGGGAGTCCCCTACAACCCGGTGATGCTGCTGGTGCTCTTGCTGGAGATGATGCTGACCGCCTTCGCCCTCACCGCATTCGGGGTGATGCTGGCGGCACGCATCTCCGACGTGCAGTCCTTCCAGGTGATCACCCAGCTGTTCGTGCTGCCGATGTTCTTCCTCTCGGGAGCGGTCTTCCCGGTGACGAAACTACCAGTCTGGCTGGGGGTTTTGAGCAAGCTAGATCCGCTGTCCTACGCCGTTGACCCGCTCCGCAAGGAGGTCTTCACCTACCTCTCGATACCACCCGTGATCCGTCACACGTTTGACCCCGGGGTCAGCTGGGGCAGCTGGAACCTCCCCGTTTTTGCCGAGGTCGGACTGGTCGCGGTGGCGGCTGTGGTGATGCTCGCTATCGCGATCCGGCAGTTCTCCCGCCCTACTTAGGGACCGTAGCGTTCGGCTCACGCGGGAGCTCCAGTCGCGCCGCCAGGCGCGACGTCGCGCCGGCCACCAAGAGCTGCTCGCTGAGCGGCCAGTGCTGCACCAGTTCCTCCAGCATGTGGCGACGGGCCAAGTGCAGCCGCTTGCGCAGCCTTTCTCCGGCGGGAGTGATCCGCACCAGCGCAGCACGGCCGTCACTTGGATCCGGCTCTCTGGACAGCAGGCCGGCCCGTTCCAGTCGCTGCAGCCGGGGAGTGATGGAGGAGTTGTCGACGGCGTAGTACGCTGCCAGCTGGGACGGATGCACCGGTCCGCACACGGAGATCCGCTGGAGCATGGTGACGGTTCCAACTGGAAGGTCGCACCTGGCCCGGCGCATCGTCTCGATCTGCACCTCCCGGCTGTTGGACCAGCGCACGATCGCGGTGATGGTACGCTCCAGCTCAGCAATCGGGCCCTCGTCGGGAGCGATTGGACCGCGCGGCGGAGGGATCCGCGTGAGAGCCGGTGCGCCGGTCATGGCTCGGAGCCGTCTCCCGATCCGTCCCGGTCGGCCGCCCCTGCCGGCTCGAGGAAGCGTTCGCCTGGCCCGGAATCTGACTCATCCGACGAGGGGAGCTCGGGCTCAGGCTCGAGCTCGGCCGGAGCGGACGGGGGCGAATTGAAGGCCAGCACCGGGCTGGGGGCAACCTCCTGGTGGATGTACTTGCCTCCGCGAAGCCAGCTCGCGACGGCCGCCAAGGCACAGGCGGCGAAAGCGAAGTCGAAGGCCTCGTGGAGACCGTTCAGAAAGGGACCGGAGATGAGGTGCGGGAAGAAGGCTCGCCCGGTCAGGTACGCCTGTTGGGCGTGGGTCAAGTGGGCCAGGGCCGGTCCCAGCAGCGACCCGATCGGATTGAACCCCAAGAAAGAGGCGAACAGGCTGCCGACGGCTGGCAGGTGGGAGATCCGGGTGGCGGTGGCGGCCGGCACCCCCTGGGTGACCAGCCCGTGGAAGAGGGTGTGGGGGAGAGTTGCCGATAGCCCCAGGATGATCAGGGTGAAGAAGATTCCGATCGAGAGCACCTGGGCGGAGTTCTGAAAGGTCGCCGCCATGCCGGCACCAGCGCCGCGCTGCTTCGCCGGGAGGCTGTTCATGATGCCGGCCTGATTTGGCGAGGCGAAGAGACCACTGGAGAGTCCGTAGACCGCCAGCAGGGCGGCGAAGAAGATGTAATTGAAGTTGGCCGGTAGGAGCTGGAAGAGGGCGAAGATCAGCGCCGATACCGAGACTCCCACCGTGGCGAAGATCCGGGAGCCGAAACGGTCCGAGAGAATCCCCGCGATCGGACCGGCGACCAGGAAACCGGCGGTCAGCGGCAGCATGTAGATGCCGGCCCAGAGTGGGGTTTCGGCAAAGCTGTAGCCGTGCTGCGGTAGCCAGATACCCTGCAGCCAGATGATCAGGATGAACATCAGGCCACCCCGAGCCAGGGCGCTCAGCAAGGCGGCCACATTGCCCGCGGCGAAGGCCCGTATGCGGAAGAGCTGAATCTGGAACATGGGCGCTTTGACCTTGGTCTCCAAGAAGGTGAAGAAGACCAAGCAGGCGACCCCGCCGATCATCGCCGTCAACACCAGCGGGTTTCCCCAACCCATGCTCGCCTTGCCGTAGGGAAGGATGCCGTAGGTGATTCCCACCAGGAGCGCCACCAGCCCCACCGCGAAGAAGGCGTTGCCCCACCAGTCGATCCGCGCCGGTTGGCGGACCCCGGTGTCCCGCAGCATCAGGTACGCCCAGATGGTCCCGAACAGCCCCACCGGAACCGACACCAGGAACACCAGCTGCCAGGCGATCGGCCCCAGAACTCCTCCCAGGACCAGGCCGATGAAGGAGCCTGCGATCGCCGCCACCATGTTGGTGCCGAGGGCCATGCCTCGCTGAGTGCTGGGGAAGGCGTCGGTGAGGATGGCGCTGGAGTTGGCCCAGAGCATGGCCCCCCCAACTCCCTGCAGCACACGCATCACGATCAAGTACAGCGCCGCTCCGGAGCCGTCGAACCAGGTGATCGAGAGCAGGATCGAGAAGACGGTGAAGACCAGGAAGCCCAGGTTGTACATGCGCACCCGGCCGTACATGTCGCCGATGCGGCCCAGGGTGACCACCAGAACCGCGGTCACCACCATGTAGCCCATCAGAAGCCAGAGGAAGTACGGAGTGTTGCCCGCCGCCAGCGGGTTCAGCTTGATGCCGCGGAAGATGTCGGGCAGGGCGATCAACACGATCGAGGCATTGATCGTCGCCATCAGCATGCCCATCGTGGTGTTGGAGAGGGCGATCCATTTGTAGTGCGGTCCGACTGGTCGCGGGGAGCGCCGGACGGCCGCCAGTCCGTTGGTGATGCTCAAGCGCCGACTCCTGCCATCTGCTCGAATGCTTGGTTTGAGTTTACCAAATACTTTGACTGGTGCGACCCCGGGTGAGTGGTGGCCCGGCCGGGCTTCGCTTCCGGCCTCCCCTGCGGGCCGGGTCGCCACCTAACATGGCGGGCAAGGTGAAGGGGCCCGAGAGTCGGTTCGAGGCGGTCAACCTCTTGTCCGATCCGCTGTATCAGTACTGCAGCATCACCAAGCAGCGGGGCGATGGAGCTGGTTCGGAGGAGGCGCTGCTGGACCATCCCTGGCTCCAGCGCCAGCGGCGGATCCACCAACTCCAGTCCGCCTGGTGGGTCTTCCACACCGCCGAGCACTCCCGCTTCCAGCATGCGGTGGGGGCCATGCACCTCACCGGCACCTTCACCGAACACCTCTACTCCAGTCTGGTGGAGAGCTGTCCCGATGCGCCCTCGCGCCAGCTGGTGGTAGAGACCATGCGGATCGCGGGCCTGCTCCACGACGTCGGACATGGGCCATTCGGCCATTTTTTCGATGTTGAGGTGCTCGCCCAGTACGGCCTGGATCACGAGGACATCGGCCGCCGCTTGGTGCTGGGGCCGCTGGCCGAGCTGATCGCGGCAATTCGTCGCAGCCCCGATGGAGACTTTGATCAAGGGGAGGCGATCATGCCCGAGTGGGTCGCCTGGGTGATGGCTCCCCGGGAGCTGGAGGGCTTCGAGCCGCCGCTCTGGCTGCGGGCCCTCAAGCCGGTTCTCTGCGGTCCCGCCAGCACCGACAACATGGACTATGTTCCGCGGGACGCCTACATGTGCGGGGTCGCGGTGGGCCCCGTCGACTTGGCCCGACTGCGTCACTACATGTTCATCAAGGACGGCAACTTGGTGCTGCATCAGCATGGCGCGCCCGCGCTGGAGATGTTCCTTTCCGCTCGTCTCTACATGTACAACCACGTCTACTTTCACCGCACCGTCCGCAGGATTGACCTCCACCTGCGCCCGGTCTTCGCCAAGACCTGCGAGGGGCTTCTCCCCCCAGGCAATCCCCTGGACCATCTTGACCAGTACCTGCTGCTCACCGATTGGTCGCTCATGACCGAGGTGGAGCGCCTCCAGCGCGAGCCGCGCAACGACCAGGAGCGAGAGCTGGGGCGTCACTGGGAGGCGGTCACCACCAGGCGCTTGCCCTGGCGGCTGGCTTTCGAGGCGTATCGCGAGCTGAGCCAGCCGCAGTCGCCGGCCGGGCTCAACGATTCACATCAGATTGAGGCGCTGATTCGCTCCGCTCTCCCGGGGCAGTTCCAGGGAGTGGGCCTGGAGGTGGACCTGGCCAGTACCGCGCCAAGGCCGGACAACCCCGCCAGCGACGACCAGATGCTGCGGCTCTTCGACCACATCTCGGGGCGGGTCGAGGCCGAGGCGGCCCGGGAGCTCTTGGCCAGGCTACTTCCGGTGCGGACGGTCTGGCTCAGGGTCTACAGCGACAGTCTCGAGGCGCGGGAGGCGATCCGGGAAGCGGCGGTGCGGACCATGCCCGGCGTGCTGGTATGACGCACCGCCTCCCCATACATGGAGCGTTCACGGGGTCCGTCGCCATCGTTCTGGAAGACCAGACCGAGCTCGAACTGCCCCCGCGCTAGCGCCGGCGGCGGTGACCGCTCAGGTAGCGGCGCAGCAGCATCACGCCCAGGGCCAGCACCAACACCAGCAGGACCACCGCTTCGATCACCGCCACCAGCAGCTCCTCATCCCAACCGCCCTGGTCAACTCCGGGGGATCCGGGGGCCCGCGGGCATCTCCGGCGATGCGGCCGACTGGAAGTTGACCTGGCTGATCTGACCGGCCAGAGAGGAGGCCACCTGCTCGAAAATCGCCGCCTGAGCGGATTCAGGTTGGGCCAGGACCAGCGGCTGGCCCTCGCCACCTCCGGTGCGCACCAGGGGATCAAGAGGGATCTCGCCGAGAAAGGGTATCTCGCGAGCCTCGGCCATGTCCCGGCCTCCGCCCCGGCTGAAGATGTCGGTGACGTGCCCACAGTGGGGGCAGGCGAACCCGCTCATGTTCTCGATGATCCCCAGGATCGGCACCCGCAGCTGCTGGAACATGGCGATTCCCCGGCCGACATCTGCCAGAGAGACGTCCTGGGGGGTGGTCACGATCACGGCCCCGGTGAGAGGGATGGACTGGGCCAGGGTCAGCTGCACGTCTCCGGTCCCGGGGGGGAGGTCGCAGACCAGGTAGTCGAGCTCGCCCCAGTTGACCTCGAAGAGGAACTGCTTGAGGGCCCCCGCCAGCATCGGGCCGCGCCAGACGACCGGGCGCTCGGGATCGATGATGGTGCCGATCGAGACGACCTTGAGCTCGCCCTTCTGGAGGGGAACCATCCGGCCGTCGAGCGCGGAAGGCCGTTCGGTCAGGCCAAGCATGATGGGGACGTTGGGGCCGTAGATGTCGGCATCCAGGAGCCCGACCCGGGCCCCTGTTCGCAGGAGCGCGAAGGCCAGGTTGACGGCCACCGTCGTCTTGCCGACCCCGCCCTTGCTGGCGCTCACCGCGATCGTGTTGCGTACCCCGGGGATCTCCTGGCGGCCGACCACGCCGCGGGTCCGGCTGACGTCGGCGTCCCACTCCAGCTCGACCCGTTCGATCCCGGCCACGGTTCCGATCACCGCCGCTTCGATCTCGGACTGGATCCGGTCCTTGAGAGGACAGGCGGGGGTGGTCAGGATCACTCTGAGCCTGGCGGTATTGCCCTCGACCCGGAGGTTCTTCAGCATGCCGAGATGCATCAGGGGCCGATGCAGCTCTGGGTCCTCGACTGTGGCCAGGGCATCCTCGAGCGCGGCTAGGGTATTGGGCTCACGGATAGCGGACACTTGACCTCGATCATAGCTCGGAGGGCTTTGAGGTCCTCTCGCCGCTCACGGTGGCCCTGGCCCGTCGCGTGTTGCAATAGCACGCAACAGGTATATTGCGATCATCATGAATGGTCTTGAGACCCTAAGGCAGCAGGGCAGAAGGCTCACCCCCCAGCGTCGGCTGGTGTACTCGGCTCTCCTAGAGCACCCTGGGCACGCCACTGCGGACGAGCTCTGCACCAGCATTGGGCGGAAGCTTCCCGGGTTCCAGCGCACCACGGTCTATCGCACCCTCGACCTACTGGTGGAGCTGGGGCTGGCTCGCAAGATCCAGCTTGGCCATGCCAACACCTACGAGGCGGTGATGGCGGGCAGTGAGTCCCACCAGCATCTCGTCTGCGACCGCTGCGGGGGCACATTTGATGTCAGCTGTCCCGAGGTGCCGCAATGGGTGGACAGCGCGGCCAAGCCGCTTGGATTTGCGCTTGAGCGGGTGGAGTTGCTGGGCCATGGCATCTGCGGTAGGTGCGCGGCGAGACTGAACTAGCGAACTGCAGATTGGCAGGTCGGACAGACTCTGACTAATCGGGCCTGCTGTCGCGCGGAGTCGGGTGATACGTCTCAGCTGAGTCGTGGTCGCGCGCACTGATTGCGCGGAGACGTGCCGGCAGGTGGGCTTATCCGGATTCGACCACCACGGGGAAAGTCAGACTCCTATGCCCATGGTGTGGCGGGCGAGGCTGTCGACAGCATGCGTCCTTCGCACCACCGGCCACCTCGTTCCGCGAGAGCGTTGTGGAGGGCACGTACGCATCCCCGACCGCAGTACTGCGTGAGGGGCGCCAGCCATCTGGCGCCCCTCACCTCAACAGTCTGTGAGCTCTGCCGTCCCTACGCCCTGCCTACGGAGCCGCATCGGGGTGGAAGAAGGGATAAAGAGTTGTGGCCAGTTGGGATGTGGTTGCAGTGGTCCAGTCTCCCGCTTCCTGGTCTAGCGACGGGCACGAGTTCCCGAGTCCGCTAGTGGTGAAGTCAAATCCCATACCCCAGCCAGCGAGTGGCTGATCCGGGCGGGTGTAAGTCCAATTGACATCCCCTTGGCTCGGGTCGGTGATAGCGCGGCAGGAGTGCAATGGATTGTCGTACGCCTGAACCGCGTGCAGTGTCAGGTTCACCGTCGCACTCGAATTCTGATACGCATTCTGGTCTTCGCTGTTCTGGAGGGCCCAATACACGAAGACCTGGTATGTGACTTCGAAACCCTGCGTAACGGGGCAGTTCTTACCCGCGCTGGTTCCGGTCTTTTGACAGGAGGCAAAAACGCTGGAATCGGCCGGGGGGTTCACGGTGTCCACATCAGTAGTTCCGGGCTGTGAGAGGGTTTGATCGGGTCCGATGCCGAGCGCGTAGACGGAGTTCGTGTCGCCATTCACCGTGTATGTGGTCCAGACCTCGAGACCCTGCTGACTCTGTGTCCCGTTGTAAGGCGAGTACAGCGGGTCGCATGTTCCAGGCTCGCCGCCTCCGCAGGCGGTAGTATCTGACCCGCCTGACGAGATCACGCTGACATCCGTAGCGAGATACGCATCCATAGTCCCTTGGTAGGTTATTTCAAACGTGCAGTCTGTGCCTTTCTGATCACCTAGGTGATCCGGGTAGCCGATTGTGCTGTAGCCAGGAGCTACGACGGTGCTGGGCGTAACATCCGTGGAGGGGTTGCTGGCGTTTGCCACGCAGTTGTAGCTATGCGGCGTTCCGACCTCCACAGAGCCTGTGGTGAACGTCTGAGACACTGTGTGCGGCGGGTCGTAAAAGAGCGCGAAGCTCGCGGCGGTGGCGAGCGCGGCGATCGCGCCCGCTGCGCCGATTGCAGCCAGCACGATGGTCGATCGCTTTCTCAAGAATTTCAAGGCGCAGTCCTCCCTGTCGGTGTGATTAATTCGGGTACTTCGCAGTCGGTTCGCTGGCCTCTCCGCGAGGCTCAGTAAGTGGCGCCACGCTACTTCGTTGATCCTCCTGATGGCCCTTCTGTCCGCCCGGCGGCCTTCCAACGCCTCGTCGCTTCCCCGGTTATCAGAAGAAGGAAGGGAGAGCTCACGAGCAGAATGAAGACGACCGGCTGGTGAAGAACGTTCAGTACATAGCCGGCCAAGGGAACACGGAACTCATACACTCCCAGGATCTGATCTCGCGCTAGTGCATTTGCGTCCGGCCCCGGGTTGGCATCACCCTTGGTCTCATACACGCGGACATCGTTGTGGGTCTTAGAGCTCACGAGGTACCGCACCCGGTAAATACGGTGGGTGATGAGCACCGAGGCCGGTGCCGACGCCGGGCCCGCCTCGAAGGTGATCACCTGTCCCTTCTGCAGGTGGGCAGCCTGGCTGGGGCTCACGGTCTTGTCGACGATCACGTCTCCCGTATCTATGGCGGGGGTCATCGACCCGCTCAGAATCACCAGGAAGGTCTGGCCGAAGACCCTGGGGACCCCTCGGTCGCTGGTGCGGGAGACCACCGCCAGGAAGATGGCGGCCAGCAGCACTAGGATCAGGATCGCCCCGCCGAGGGTGCCCAGAACCGCCGCAGCGGCGTGCCAGCCGCGCCGCACAGGAGTCCGGGCGGGCGGCAACGTGACGGGCGTGCCGTCGTGCTCCCCTGGGTCTGCGGTCGTCGACACTGCCAAAGCTAGCTCCCCGGGCCTCGATACCTACCTCGGTTCCCGGCCCCTGCACCCCGCTCCCTGAACGATGCTTCACGTCCCGAAGGAATTCTGAGGGCGCCGATGGCTCCGCGTCCACCACTTCGATGTCACAGTTTCGTTAGGTGGTCGTGGTTGGGACGTGATCTACCGTTACGGCGGCAGACGATCCTGCGCCTGCCGATCGCGGTCGCTGCCCAGTGAAACCTCACCGGTGTTCACTCGTTCGGCGTCCAGATGCATACGCCCCGCCGGTGCGGAGCCTGGAATCCTCGCCGCCCCGTCCTCTCCCGGCCCGTCCGGACTGCCGCCGCAGCAGTTGTCATGGCGACCACTCTCTCGGGCCTCCTACTCGGCGTCGCGGGTTCGGATCCACGACTTCCTGACGCCGCAGCGCGGATGCCATCAATCCAGCTGGTCGCGGCTCCCCAGCTGCTAGAGCGGAGCCGGGATCCTGATCTCCAGCCCGCCCTTCGAGTGGCGCCAGCCGATCGGATCGCTTCTCCCGGCCGTGCCCCTCGTGCCGCCCGCGCAGGCGAAGACACGCTGGTCTCCGCGGTCGTCGCAGTTGCACGATTGGCCGGACCCGGACCTAGTTTGGATTCAGCCGGAGAGCAGAGCTCCGAAATCGGTGCGGCGGATGGCCAGGGCGAATTCCCCGCCGGCCGCCTCGATCTCCAGCGCTCTCTCATAGACATAGGCGTACAGGTCTTTGAAGTGATCGGCCTGGAAGCCGCCCGCCAATAGGTTCTCCGCCAGCTCGGGCCGGCTGGCAACCTGCTCCTGGAGCTCCTGAGTCGCCTCCAGCAGGGCGGTCAGGATCTTGACCTCGGCGGAGTACTCCTCGATCAGGGTCGGAGCGGCCTCGTTCTCCTGGAGCTCGATCAGCTTGCGCTGGAGCTCGGCGATCTCCGCTTGGTACTCGGCTTGCTGGGCGTCTTGCATCTGGCTGCCGGAACTGGCCCTACCCGCGGCAGCGCCTGCGGCGGAGGTTGTTCAAGTGTCTCAGTGGATGAGGAAGTGGGTGGCGATGAGGGGAGCGATGAGGATGGCGATGATGTTGACCACCTTGATCATGGGGTTGATCGCCGGTCCCGCGGTGTCCTTGTAGGGATCGCCGACGGTGTCCCCGGTGACCGCGGCGGCGTGGGCGTCAGAGCCCTTGCCACCGAAGTTGCCCTCCTCGATGTACTTCTTGGCGTTGTCCCAGGCGCCTCCTCCAGAGGTCATCTGCAGGGCGATGAAGAGCCCCACCACGATGGTGCCGATGAGCAGTCCGCCCAGGGCGACCGGACCCAGAACGAACCCCACCAGCAGGGGCGCGGCGACCGGGATCAGGCCGGGCAGGATCATCTCCCGCTGGGCCGCCCGGGTGACGATGGCCACGCAGCGCCCGTAGAGCGGCCGGCCGGTACCCTCCATGATCCCGGGGATCTCCCGGAACTGGCGGCGCACCTCCTCGACCACCTCGCCGGCCGCCCGCCCGACCGCCTGCATCGAGAGCGAGGCGAAGAGCACCGGCAGGATGCCCCCGAAGAGTAGGCCAACGATCACCCTCGGGTTGTCGAGGCTGAAGTCGAAGTGATGGTGGCCCAGGGTCTGGGTGTAGCCGGCGAAGAGCACCAGGGCGGCCAGGGCCGCCGACCCGATGGCGTATCCCTTGGTGACGGCCTTGGTGGTGTTGCCCACCGCGTCGAGCGGATCGGTGATGGCGCGCACCGACTCCGGCAGGTCGGCCATCTCGGCGATTCCCCCGGCGTTGTCGGTGATCGGACCGTAGGCGTCGATCGCGACCACGATGCCCACCATGCTGAGCAGGCTCATGGCCGCGATGGCGATGCCGTAGAGCCCGGCCAGGGCGTAGGCGCCAAGGATCCCGATCCCGATCACCAAAACCGGGAGGGCGGCCGCTTCCAGCCCCACCGCCAGCCCGGCGATGATGTTGGTGGCGTGGCCGGTCTGCGACGCTCGGGCCACGCTCTTGACGGGGTTGAACTGGCCCCCAGTGAAGTACTCGGTGATGGCCACGATCAGGATCGTGATCACGACCCCGATCACACCGGCCCAGACCAGGTTCAGCACCGGGTGGCCCAGGATCTTGGCGGAGAGACCGCCGTTGCCCTTCAACACCAGGGTCACGATCAGGAAGCCCACGATCGCGAAGATCCCGGCCGAGATCAGGCCTCGGTAGAGGGCGCCCATGATCCACCCGCCCTTGCCGATCTTGACAAAGAGGGTGCCGAAGATGGAGGCCAGGATGCCGATGGCTCCCAGGAGCAGCGGGTAGATGGTGAGATCGAAGTTGTGGAACTCCAGGCCGCCAAGGAGCATCGCCGCCACCGCGGTCACGGCGTAGGTCTCGAAGAGGTCGGCCGCCATCCCGGCGCAGTCGCCGACGTTGTCGCCAACGTTGTCCGCGATCACCGCCGGGTTGCGCGGGTCGTCCTCGGGAATGCCCACCTCGATCTTGCCGACCAGGTCGGCGCCGACGTCGGCTGCCTTGGTGTAGATGCCTCCGCCCAGGCGGGCGAAGACCGATATCAATGAAGCCCCGAAGGCCAGCCCCACGATCGCCGACGGCTGATCCAGGATCCAGAAGGCGATGGTCACTCCCAGCAGCCCGAAACCGACCACGAAGAAACCGGTCACGGCACCGCCGTTGAAGGCCACCTTGAGGGCGGGTCCCAGCCCCCGACGGGCCGCCTCGGCGGTCCGGTAGTTGCTGCGCACCGAGACGTTCATCCCCACGTAGCCGGCGCTGGCGGAGAGGACCGCGCCGAAGAGGAACAGGAGCGCGGTCTTCCAGCCCAGAGCCGGGCTGATCAGCCCACCCAGGAAGAGCACCAAGGCCAGCACCAGGCCGATGACGGCGATGATCGTGTACTGCCGGTTGAGATAGGCGGAGGCCCCTTCCCGGATCGCCTGTCCGATCTCCTGCATCCGCTCGTTGCCGGGCGACTGGCGCATCACTCCGACGGCCAGGTAGGCCCCATAGGCAAGGGCCAGCAGACCGGCGACCAGCACCGGAATCAGCACGGTTCGAGTCATTGCGGGGTGATCCTCCATCCGCGCGCGGCGGCATGTGAGCAGAAGAGAAGTGGCGCTCCGCCCGTTGCTTCGCCCCCTGGCGATGCGGACCGGAGCCGCCGAATTATATCGGCGGCGGAGCCTGGCGGACCATTGGAGCTGCCCCAGGCGGCGCCAGAATGGGTCCCCGCCCGTCACTGGCAACCCTCGCTTGGGGCTGAAGGACGCCACCAATCTCTCCAGCTACCTCTTCATCACCTGGCCCGGAGCGGGTAATCAGCCACCGGCCGTGCGGATCGGTCAGGAGCTCGCCTCCGCGGTCACCGAGTCACCTTCGCCGGCTGCGAGATTCAGCGGATCTACTTCACGCAGCGCGGCTTCGAGTTCTTGGCGATTTGGCGGTCGTCATTGGCCTGGAGTCGTCCTAAGCGCAGCCAAATCGGTTGCTCCCCGGTCTTCGCCTCGGCCATGGCAAGTCCCAATCATCTGGCGGAGATCGCGGAGCTGCTCGCCAAACGTCACTTCGACGCGGTGGTCTTCGACTGCCTGATGTTCGGTGCCCTGGCGGCGCTGGCGCGGGCCAGGGTCCCGGTCGCGCTCCTGGTCCACAGCACCCGGGCGCACTCCTGGCGCCGGAGGGTCCCCTGGAGGCGCTGCTGCGGGGGACCGTCAATTAGGTGCGCCAAGCAGCGGGGCTAGCGCCGGTGCGTGATCTCTGGGGGGTATGGGCTGAGTTCCCCTCGCTCTGCACCACCGTGGCCGAACTCGACCCGGTGGCAGGCGAGGTACTGCCGTCCTGTGAGTTTGTGGGGCCGGTCGTCGAATCCCAGCCGAGGTCCGTCTGGCGTCCGCCTTGGCCGCCGCACGAGTCCAAGCCACTGGTCCTGGTTAGCTTCTCCACCGGAAGTGCGTGGTACCAGAGCTCGCGGGTGGCCCGCGCTCTGGCGGGGCTCGATGGATATCGCTTTCACGTCCTAGTTACAGCCGGAACGGTGCATCGAAGCGAACGGGACATGGCGGCCAACGCTGCTGTGGCGTCCTACGTCCCCCACCTGGAGATTCTTCCCCAGGTGGGGGTCACCGTCAGCCACGGTGGGTATGGCACGGTGGTCGCCAGTCTGTCCCAGGGCGTGCCGATGGTGTGCCTGCCCAATCCCTTCTCGGACCAGTCGGCCCAG
Source organism: Candidatus Dormiibacterota bacterium (assembly GCA_035531555.1). Taxonomy (GTDB): domain Bacteria; phylum Chloroflexota; class Dormibacteria; order Aeolococcales; family Bog-877; genus Bog-877. The sequence continues at coordinate 42,373 of DATKSR010000149.1, read as the reverse complement.
GCCGCCCAGGTGGAGAGACTGGGTGCTGGTCTGGCGCTCGACCGGGAGCTGGCCACGGGTCGGGAGATCGCCCAGGCCATTGCGACCGTCTGCGACGGTGCTTCGTATCCAAGAGCGGCCCAGCGAGTCGCCACTCTGATCTCGGCGCACTCAGGAGCAGCCACCGCTGCCTCCCGAGTCGAAACCCTCGCCAGCAGCCAGCGAGAGGCATGATGGTGACCGGACCATCGAGGATGGGCCAGATCGGCGGGCGAAGGTAGAGGAGGCGTCTTGATCAGCTGGGTCGTGGCGGTGGGGGATGAGTTGCTCTCCGGTCATACCCCCGACTCCAATTCCGCCTGGCTCGCCACCCGGCTCAGTGAGAGCCCTTATCCCTGCTCCCGGATAGTGGTGGTTCCGGACCAGATCGCGGTGATCGCGAGGGAGCTGCGGGACGCCGCCCAGGGAACGCCCGACCGGGTGTTTTGCTGCGGGGGGCTTGGCCCCACCCCGGACGATCGCACCATGGCCGCGGTCGCCGAGATGCTGGGAGTCAGGCTGGTCGCGGATCCCCTGGTCCTGGCCACCGTCAGAGAGCGCGTTGCCCGGCGTTTTAGGGACGGTCGGGCGGCCAGCCCCGAACCCAATCCCGGGACACTGAAGATGGCCCTCATTCCCGAGGGTTCGACAGTGCTCCGCAATCCGGTGGGCGGGGCACCCCCCCTGGCGATCCCGCTTGGCGAAAGTGGGGATCAGCGCTGGTTGTTCGTGCTGCCCGGAGTGCCGGCCGAGCTACAGGCGATCTTCCAAGAGGAGATCGAACCCGTTTATCTAGGCGGTGAGGGAGGTCGGCGGTACCGGGAGAAGTACTTCCCGGGCGTCGCCGAATCGACCTTCTTCCCGCTGCTAACCGAGTTGGAGCTCAGCTGTCCGCAGGTGAGTTTCGGCTCCTATCCCCAAGCTGCCGGGGGCGTGATCATTCGGGCCAGCGCTGTCGATGCGAAGGCGTTGGAGGAGGGGTTCGGAATCTTGCAGCGGCTGGCACCCCAGCCGATCTAGGGACTAGCGCGCGGCCCGGTGGTTCTCGAAGCAGTTGCTGCAGTAGACCGGACGGTCGTATTTGGGTTGAAAGGGAACCTGGGTCATGTTCCCGCAGTCGGCGCAGACCACGTCGAACATCTGACGCGGCGGCCTAGGCCCGGCTGACGCGTAACCGTTGGGTCCCTGGCGCGAGGCCTTGGCCAGCTGGCGGCACGGCTGACACCTGGTGGGTTGGTTGACCAGCCCCTTGGACTGGTAGAACTGCTGCTCTCCGCCGGTAAAAACGAACTCCGAGCCGCACTCGCGGCAGGTTAGGGTAACGTCGTCGAGGCTCAATCCGAGCATCCTCCAAATCGCGTTCTGGCCAGGACTGCTCGGTCGTGCCTTGAATCGCCGCCCGGGACTTCGTCTGGCGGCCGCAACTATAGCAGGGGAGCAGTGAATTGGGGCCCAATTTGGGTCGCAAGCTCACCTCAAAAGGTGAAGAGTTCGATTCCCCCGGCCACGGGCAGCGCCACTCCGGTGATATATCCCGCTTCGGGGCTGGCCAAAAAGCAAATTGCGTGGGCCACATCCTCGGGCCTTCCCGCCGCCCGCATCGCGGTTCGCAGGATCATCCGCTCGCGCATGCTAGGGGTTCCGGTGTTGAAGGCCTCGGTGGCAATGACGCCCGGAACGATCGCGTTGCTGGTGATTCCGTGGCGGGCGCCCTCCAGCGCCGTCGAGCGCATCAGCCCCAGTAGCCCAGCCTTAGTGGCGCTGTAGCTAGCCTGGCCGAATCCGCCCAGGGTGCCGGCCACCGAGGACATGTAGATCACCCGCCCGAAGCCACCTTCGCGGAGATAGGGCCACGCCGCCTGGGTGCAGTTGAAGGCTCCGCTCAGGTTGACCTTGAGGTCGCGCTCCCAGAGCTCGGGGGACTGTTCTCCGAGCTGGGCCAGGTGGTCCAGCGTCCCGGCGTTATTGATCAGGATGTCGATACCGCCGAACTCCTTGGCGGCCTTCTCCATAACCGACCGGACCTGCTTCCGATTGGTCACGTCCATCTGATAGGACTTGGCGCGCCGCCCCATCTGGCGGATCTCCTCGGCGGTCTGCTCGGCGTAGACCACGTGGTCCGCGGCCATTACCTGGGCCAGGACGCTGGAGGTGCGCTGGGCGACCTGGAGGAGATCGGGGTCGGACTCGAGCAGAATGTCGGTCACCACCACGTCGGCCCCGGCCCGGGCCAGGGCCAGGCAATCAGCCCGGCCGAGTCCCCTCGACGCGCCGGTGACCAAGGCCACTTTGCCAGATAGGTCGAACATCGCCATCGGCCGAGTTTAGCCATCCGGTGGGCGGGTTTCCGGAACGGGATCGGCGCCTGCGACCATCCTCGGAGATCGGTCCCGGAGGTTCACCCGCTGACGCCCCGCGGAGAACTCTCGCCAGTCCTCTGTCGGCTAGGATGCTGACGTCGGCCCACGACGGCATGCTCTCGGCTCTGACCAGCCATCGCAGTGGCGCGTACTGACGCGGCGCTAGGAAACTCATTGACCCATCTACCGTTCCTGGCCGGGATCCCTCGTGCCACTGCTCGACGCTCGTTGGCTCTCAGCTCCGCCGCTCTCGTGGCCACGTTGGCCCTCACCTCCTGTGCACCGGAGCCCAACGGCATCCAGAAGGAGAAGGGGCCGGCCATCGCCGCGGCCGCCGCCAGGGCGCTGGGCTCCGCCCGAACGTTCGAGATTCAGGCCTCCTCCACTGTCCAGGGCAGCCAGGGCTCGATTACCTTCGACATCGAGGGCCAGAACGAGGGAGTGGGCACCTTCACCTCGTCCACCATCTCGTTTCAGGCAGAGGAGCTCAGGGGCACCGACTACTTCCGCAGCACCACTCTCTGGAGCCAGGTGGGGGGCGCTGGTCTGCAGACTGACCTGGGCAACCGCTGGGTATACATTGCCGCCAGCAGCTCCACGGCGGCCGATCTAACCCAGGCGTTCGCCACTCTGACGTCTCCCAAGGCGCTGGAGATGGAAATCGCCAAGCAGGCGCCCACGGCGGTCAGGGGGAAGGCGAGCGTCTATGAGGGGCAGTCCGTGATCGCCGTCAGCGAGCCCCCGACTCGGACTCTATACGTCGCGACCACCGGCAATCCGTATCCCCTGCGCTGGGTGCAGCCGGGGTCGGGCTCGGTGATCTTCCGGGACTTTGGGAAGCGGTTTCATCTCAAGGCTCCCAGGAAGCCGCTCAATCTGGCGGCCATCCTGGCTGGCTGATCTTCTTCTGACCTACGTCTAGATGGACCTACCCCGGCTTCTCGCCTTCGGCGCCATCGCCCTCCTGGTGATCGTGATCCCTGGATCGAGCGTGCTGTTCATCGTCAGTCGGGCCGTCACCCTGGGCCGGAGTACCGCCCTGGGCACGGTGGTCGGCAACTCCCTGGGCGAGTTCCTCCAGGTCTTGGTGGTCTCCTTGGGCCTGGGCCGGGTGTTGGAGCGCTCGGCGCTGGCCTTGACTGCGGTCAAGCTCCTGGGCGCCGCTTACCTCCTGTACCTGGGGTGGTGGCCGGAAGGGGTCGGCGATCGCTCGCCGCAGAGCCGGGGGGGCACAATCGCTCCCCGCCGCCGCTGGCGGATCCCCTGGGACGGAGTGGTGGTTGGTCTGACCAACCCGAAATCGATGGCGTTCTTTGCGGCGGTGCTGCCGGAGTTCGTCGACCGCTCGCTGGGCCACGCTCCAAACCAGCTGCTGGTATTGGGACTCATGTGGGTGGCGATCGCGCTCGTCTCCGATAGCGCGTGGGCACTGGCCGCCGGGACAGCGCGGACGTGGCTGGCCCGGCGGCCTCGGAAGTTGGAGCAGGCCCAGGGCGCCAGCGCGGTGGTGATGATCGGTCTCGGGGTGGGGCTGGCGGTCACGAGTCGAGCCAGCTGAGGCGTAAGGGGAGCTGGCCGGCGCAGCTTCCCGTTGAGACGCGTATTCCCAACACGGCTCGGGCGATCAGCAGCCGCTGAAGCACCGCCGTACCTTCCCAGAACCGGTAACACTGCTCACCTGGATTCCCGGCAGCCTCTTTGGCTAGGTCTTTGCCTCTTGGCCCTTGCCCACCGCGGTGTTGACGGTACGTTCGGCCTGCTTCGCGTGCTGTCTGTCATGGCGAGCCAGCCACTGCGCCTAGAACAGCACCGTCCGCTCGAGCACCTTTCCTACCCCCGTGACTGTCGCTGAACGCGACCAGTCTTGGTGCGGCAGAGGCCCTAGCTCCGCCAGCAAAGCGGCTCGCTGCGTGGCGAAGGAGCGCAGCGACCCCGGGAACTCCAGGTCGAGATGGCCGGTCATCTCAATCCAGCTGCCGGGATTGACAGCCCGCAACGTCGGCTTGTCCTGGGCGAAGATCGCCACGATGCAGTCGACCCAGACGTCGGCACACGCCCAGAGATGGGCGAGCACCTCGGCCCCGGACCACGAATCGTGGTCCGGGCCCGTGCGCAGGTGTGCTGGAACCAGATCAGCTGTTAGCGCGGCCAGGCGGGGCGGCGTCTCTGCCAGCAGGGTCAGCACCCGTTCAATAGTTAGTGATCTGCTGGGCATGCCACGCCGTCTTTTCTACTTTGGTCTCTGGGACGTGTTTATACGCGCCCATTTCTACCGTGCGGTCCCCCCAAACCTGGATTATCCGAGAGCTGGCAAAGCCTATTCAGGTCCCGGTCGACCGCACCTCGCCCTACTCTATCCATGACTACTATCCGACCGATGTACGGCTTGGCTGCGAACCGATCCTGGACGGGGTTCCTGGGCAATCCGACGCTGAACTAGATCCGGGTACCCAAGATCGCCCGGGAGACCACAATTCTCTGGATCTCCGCCGTCCCCTCCCAGATCTGGTAGCTGTGATCCCTTGAGTTCCAACGGGGGATATTGCCTACCAGATTGGCTATCGGTCCGTCCGCCAGCCAACCGTTAACTGATGAAGATCCGGGCCGTCCTCGACACCGGCGGGCAGGTGCTGGTCGTCGGCTGCCGGCTGGATCTGGTGCCGCAACTGACCCGCTGCTTCCGTCCAGGGCGCTACCGTAGGAGATGTGCACTTGATTCGCGGCGCGATACCGGAACGGCCTGGGGCCTGGCGAAGGTGCGCTCCGTGATCCCCGCCTTAGAACGCGACGGCTGGTCGGAGGTTGCGCAGGTCGTTGGCAGCCACCGCCAGTTCTACCACCTGCGCAAGCGGGGCCGGATCACGGTACCTGACACCCTCGACGGCGAGCTTGCGCCGGGCACGATCGCGAGCCTCCGGCGGGCGGCCGGCCTGCCCCCTCCAAGCGGACGAAGAGTGCCGATGGCCCCGGAGCGAACCGACCTCGGCTACGTCGTGATCGTGGAGCCGACCCGGACTGGGTATTCGGCCTATGTGCCTAATCTTCCGGGGTGCATCACGATCGGCCGGACACGGGCCGAAATCAAGCGCCAAATGTCAGAGGCCATCGCTCTCCACCTAGCCGGGATCCGCGAGGACCGCGCGCAAATCCCGCAGCCGACGGCGGTCGCCGCCATCCTGGTCGTCCCCCGCGCGGTCCCCGACCCGCATCGCTGAGCCGGGAGGCGCCGAGCCCGAGCGGGATCCGAACCAGCGACCGGTCCCCACACCCGACCGTCTGACCATCTACCCGTGGGACGCTGACTCCGAGTTCGATGACTACCAGGGCGATCACGTCGTCAATCAGGGCTTCCGCCCGTTTTTCGATGCTGCCTTTACGCGGCCGGTCAAATTCGACGACGAAGCCCCGACCGCTGACCGATTGTTCTAGTGCCAGATCAGGGGCGGGAAGTACCACCGGGCGGCCTTGCAGCGGCCGCAGTTAGGTCTCGGGGGTCTGGTGCTGATCCAGCCGGAGCAGGACAATCCCGCCGACCGGAACGCGCTCGCGGTTTGCGTTCTGGAGGGCAAGCGAATCCTCAAGGCGGGGTGTCTGCCCCTGACGCTGGCGGCGGCGTTGGCTCCCTTGATCCCGAGCGGCCCGGGCGGCGGAGGGATGGGAGTGGTGATCCAAACCGTGGTCAGTGGCGGGGTCCGCTCCGGATTGCGGATCATCGGGGCGAGAGATGCTGGTGGAGACGATCGAGAAACCGGGATCTAGCGAGACTGCCTCCCGCCCGGGCTAGTCTCCTGGGTGGTGACCTCAAACACTCCCCCGGGAGACCGCCCTTCGCCTCGCACGGTGCAAGCCTCCGGCCTCGGCGTCGGGACCAGCGGCGCTACGGGACCACGAGGGTCACCAGGTGGGGGGTCCATCACCCTTGGCAGGGAGTCGCCGCCCTGGTTGCCTTCGCCGCCGCGATTCCGTTCCAGATCAGTCGGGCGATGTACCCGACTGATCTGGGGTGAACTAGATCCGGGTACCCAAGATCGCCCGGGAGATCACGATTCGCTGGATCTCCGCCGTCCCTTCCCAGATCTGGTAGATCTTGGCGTCGCGCATCCAGCGCTCGACCGGGTAGTCCTTCATATAGCCGTAGCCCCCCAGGATCTGCACCGCCTCGACGGTCACCCGCATCGCGACGTCCCCGGCCATCAGCTTGGCCATGCTGCCCTCGGCACGCGGGAATCCGCGGCCCTCGGCGGCCAGCCAACCGGCCCTCCAGACGAGCAGCCGGGTGGCGTCGATCTCGGTCGCCATGTCGGCCAGCTTGAAGGCGATCGCCTGGTGGTTGGCGATCGCCTTGCCGAACTGCTGGCGTTGCAGCGAATAGTCGCGGGCGAATTCGAAGGCCGCCCGAGCGATCCCCAGCGCCCCGGCGGCAACCCCTGGTCGGGTCGCCTCCAGCATCGCCATCGCGCCGCCGGAGCCCGGTCCCTGGCTCTCTCCTGTGGCGCCGAAACCGAGCCGGGCGTCCCCAGCCACAAAGCAGTCCTGGAGGATCACCTGGGCCGTGTGGGAGGCTCTCACGCCCAGCTTGCGTTCCTTGCGCCCCTGACGCATGCCGGGATTGCCCTTCTCCACCACGAAGGCGGTAATCCCCTCCGGGCCTAGACTACGGTCCAGGGTGGCGAAGATCACCTGGATGTCGGCGATGCCGCCGTTGGTGCAGAACTGCTTGGTGCCATTGAGCAGATAGCCGCCGTCCACCCGCTGGGCGGTGGTCCGCAGCGCCAGCGAGTCCGAGCCGGACTCCGGCTCGGTGAGTCCCATTGCCCCCAGACGGACCTCCTGGCTGTCGCAGAGCAGCCCCAGGTAGCGGGCCTTCTGGTCCTCGGTACCCATGGCCACAATCCCGGCACCGGCCAGAGAGCTCGCCGAGATGCTGACCGCGATCCCGGCATCGCCCCAGGCGAGCTCCTCAGTCACCAAGAGCTGGGTCACCGGATCGAGCCCGCCCCCGCCGTACTGTGTGGGCAGGCTGGAGGCCGCCCCCAATCCCACCTCCTGGGCCTTGCGGATGACCTCCCAGGGGGTCTCCTCGCGCTCGTCGTAATCTGCCGCGACCGGGCGGATCTCCTTTTCCGCGAACTGGTGGGCAAGGGCCCGGATCTCCTCCTGTTCCGGGGTCGGGGAGAAGTCCAGAGGCATCGACTAGACCTGGCTCAGCTGGCCCGCAGCTCGACTTTGGCCTTGGTCAAGGCCCGCTCACCGGTGGAGGTCAACACCGTCAGGTCGACGATCGCCGAATCCTCTTCCACCGCGCTCACCAGGGCGGTTGTCGTAATCCCCTCGCCGGCCGGGACCGGAGCCGAGAAACGGCAGAACACCCGCGCAACCCACCCCTCGTTGCCCGCCCAGCTCTCGATCCCGGCGCAGGCCGTGCCCAGAGTGAGCAGGCCGTGGGCGATGGTGGCGGGCAGCCCCGACCTCCGGGCGTAGTCGAGATCCAAATGGATCGGGTTGTGGTCCCCGGATGCCTCGGCGTAGGCCGAGATGACCGCCTGAGTGATCACCCGGCGGCGCTCCGCAGGGCGGGCTCCCAGCTCCGGTGGGAAGCGATCCAGCGGGTGCGAATCGGTCATCCCGCCTCCCTGATCACGAAGAGGCTCCGGGACCGCGCTACCACCTGATTGGTCCGATCCGCTCCCTCGCAGCAGAATTCCAGGAAGACCATGCCTCGTCGGCGATCCACCTGTGAGATTTCCCCTCCCGGGGTGATCGTCTCGTCGAACAAGAGCGGCCGCTCGAAGGAGAACTCCTGCTCGCCGTGGAGCAGGTGCTCAACGTCAAGGCCCACCTCGGGGTCCTCGAACAGCTGGGGGACGACTGGCCACAGCAGGTAGACAGCGGCGAAGCAGGCCAGCGGCCGGGTGAAACCCTCGTCTGACGCCGGCGAGGCCCCGACAGCTTCGGCGTAGACCAGGTGCCGCCCGCGATCCAGGACCTCTGGCGCGCCGCAGTAGCTCTTTCCCATGCAGTCGATGTTGAATGCCATGGCGGCTCCCAGGATAGTCAGGGCTGCCGGGCGCAGGACTTTGGACGTTGGGGAGGTGAGAGGGAGGGCCCCGTGCCCAGTCGGCGGGCCCCTGGCCCATCCGGAGCGCCCGCCGGGTCTAAGTCAGCTGAACTCAAGGAACTTTGACAGCCCATCGAGCGCTCTGGTAGGGTCGGAGAGCGGGCGCGCCGCTTGAGGGAGTGAGGGCGCCACCGATCGATCTTCGTCTGCCGAAGGCAGCTGGGGAGAAGCTCCTGCCGGGTCCTGATAGTCGTCTTACCCATGTCGCCGTGATCCTGGCCGCCTGCGGGCTGCTGCTCATGGGCTGGTTTTCTGCGTCAAGAAACGGGATCCAGACTGTCTCCACCTCGGCTTCCTTCTGGCCGAGCCCGTCATCCGCCCAGGCCGGCCAGTACTACGACAAGCCGGCCGCAGTTCCCGGCACCATCCAGGTGGCGCCCGCCCCGGTGGTCAGTGTCCCTGTCGGTGCCACCTTGGCCACTCTTGCGGCGAAGTACCAGACCAGTCCCGAAGAGTTGGCCTGGAGCAACCGGATCACTGAGTCAGCCACGATCGAGGCAGACCAAGACCTGCTGATCCCCCCGGCCGGTGCGACGGTGCTGGTCCGGGTTCTACCGGGTGAGACCCTGAGTTCGTTTGCCGCCCGATTCAGGGTTAGCCCCGCGGTGGTGCTCAATTACAACGCCCTGACTTCGGGCACGACCCTGGCGGCCAACAGCTTCCTGCTCATGCCCACTGCAGCTTCCCCAACCTCCCTCCCGGCCCAGGATTTTGTCCCGCAGCAGGTTGGAGTTCCCGAAGTTACCCCCAGCACGCCAGCCGCCACCGATCCCTTCCCCTGGGGAGAATGCACTTACTGGGTCGCCAGTCAGCGCTACATTCCGTGGTCGGGCAATGCGATCAACTGGTGGACGAACGCCCAGACCTACGGTGCACCCGAGGGACAGGTGCCGGTTGTGGGCGCGATCGCGGTGTTCGACAACGGCTACGACGGGCACGTCGGCCTCGTCACCAAAGTCCTGCCCAACGGCAGTTGGGAGCAGAGCGAGATGAACGTAGATGGGCTCGGCGTGCAGGACACCCGGACCATCAGCCCGGCGCTGGGCTACTTCGTCGGCTTCATCTACTGAGCTAAGCGGTCCGGCCCGAACCCGGGGCTAGCCGGCGAAGCGATAGCCGATCCCCGGCACCGAATGGATGTACGAGGGACGGTCCGCCGAGGGCTCGATCTTCCGCCGAAGCCGGTACACATGGGCGTCCACGGTGCGGGTCTCGATCTCCACCTCGTAGCCCCAGACCCGCCGGAGCAGCTCGGCCCGGCTCATCACCTGGCCGGGGCGGCTGGCCAGCAGCGCCAGCAGATTGAACTCGGTCAGGGTGAGCTGGATCTCCTCGCCATCCCGGTAGACTTGGCGCCGGCGCAGGTCGATCGTCAGCCCGGGGAACTCGAAACGCTCCTTGAGCTGATCGGTCGGCGCGACGTCGGAGCGGCGCAGGTGCGCTCCCACCCGGGCCACAAGTTCGCGGACCTCGAACGGTTTGACCACATAGTCGTCGGCACCCAGCTCCAAGCCCACCACCACGTCGATGGTGTCGCTTTTGGCGGTGAGCATGATGATCGGCACCTTGTAGCCGTCGGCCCGCAGCTTGCGGCAGACATCGAGTCCGCTCATTCCGGGCAGATTGATGTCGAGGATGATCAGGTCGGGGGAGGTCTGCTGGGCCATGTCCAGCCCCTCCAGACCAGTTCCGGTCTCCACCACGGTGTAGTGCTGCGGCTCGCAGGCGAGCCTGACGATATCGCGGGTGGCCTGATCGTCCTCCACCAGCAGAATGGTCTTGTTACCGCCGCTCATGCACCCTGTGCCTCCAGGTATTCGGTGACCGTGGAAACGAAGTTCTTCACCTCGATCGGCTTGGTTATGTAGCCGGAGCAGCCAGCCTCCAAGGCCTCCTTCTCGTCGCCGACCATGGCCCTGGCGCTGAGCGCCACGATGGGTGTCTGGGCGGTTCTCGGATCTGCCTTGAGCAAGCGGGTAACCGTGAGTCCGTCGATGCCGGGCAATTGAATGTCCATCAGGATGAGGTCGTACGCATGCGACTTGGCCTTTTGCAGCCCCTGCTGACCGTCGGTGGCAGTGTCCACCTTGAAGCCTTGGCCGCGAAGTACCAAAGTGGAAAGTTCTAGGCTACTGGGATTGTCCTCGATTACGAGGATGCGGTTGCGCATCTGACCGTCCGGGCGCAGGCCGTGCAAGGGCAGAGTGACCGTCATGGTGGTGCCGCGATCCACTTGGCTGTCCACCTTGATGGTGCCGCCGTGGAGCCCCACTAGTCGTCGCACCAAAGCCAGTCCCAGGCCGGTGCCCTCGAACTGCCGGTCGTCTGATGCCTGAACCTGAAAGAACTCGCTGAAGATCTGGTCGTGGTGCTGCGGATCAATGCCGATTCCGCTGTCTTTGACCTGCAGCACCAGCTGTCCCGCCCGGGGCCGGGCTTTGGCTTTGATAGTCGCCGTTCCGCCTTCCGGAGTGAACTTTATGGAGTTGCTGAGCAGGTTGTAGAGCACCTGCTTGAACTTGCCCTTGTCGGCGCGCAGCAGTACCGTGTCATTCTCGATCTCCACCTCGAGGGTGACGCCGCCCCGCTCGGCGAGCGGGCGGACCACGGTGAGGACCTCGGAAATGCAAGCCCCCAAGGGAAATTCTTCGTACTGCAGCTCCAGCCGCCCGGCCTCGATCTTGCTCAGGTCGAGCACGTCGTTGACCAGATTGAGCAGGTGCCGGCCGCTGGTGTGAATGCTCTCCAGGCACTCGTGCTGTTGGGCGGCGCTCATCTTGCCGGCTAGGTTGTCCTTGAGGATTTCGCTGAAACCCAAGATGGCGTTGAGCGGGGTGCGCAGCTCGTGGCTCATGTTGGCCAGGAACTCGCTCTTGAGCCGGCTGTTCTCGCGGATCTGGGCGTTGGCCACCTCCAGCTCGTGCTTCTGCAGGGCGATCTCCTGCAGCTGCCGCTGCACGGCCGCATGCAGGGCGGCGTTGTCGATGCTGATGGCGGCCTGGTTGGAGATGACCCGCACCAAGGCCTGCTCCAGCTCGGTGAACGGCTTGACCCGCTTACGGGTGAGGGTCAGGGCGCCCACCACCCGGTTGGGCGACTCCAGCGGCATCACCAGAGAGCTCCGGGGCGCGTGCGCGGCCGCCAAGGCCTTGAAACGGGGGTCCACGGTGGCGTCATCCACCCTAACCGCCTTGCGCTCGGCGACCGACCAGCCCACGATTCCTTCTCCCAAGCCGAAGGAAGCGACACTGCTCACCTGCTCGGTGTAGGGGAAAGTGACCATCGCGGTGAGGCGGGTCTCATCCTCGTCGAGCAGGAAGACCGTCGCTCCGTCGCAGGCCACCAGCTGCGACAGCGCCCGCAAGGTGAAGTCGATATTGACCTTGAGGTCCAGGCTGGACGTGAAAAGATTGCCAACCCGCTCGAGCAGGTCGACCATGACCTTGTCGTCCATCCGGCTTGAATTATAGGCAGCGGTCAAATGGCCATCTCCGACCCGGGGCGGACGGTGTGCAGAGTAACCCACCGCCTGGCCTTGAGGTGAAGATTGCCAACTTGGAGTCGGCTCCCGGAAGGTTGCACTGCCGCCATGATTGCAGGCTGGGCCATCCCGCCGGGCGATTGCCTCTGTTCGCGGGCACGATCAAGGACCGGACCAGGGAGCGACTGTCGGGCCCCGGCGACCGCGGCAGCGGCTCTGTGCCACCGCAGCGGGCGCACCGGCCCGTGACCCGGGCGAAGTCCCTGGGGGGACCCGCTGGGTCCGGCGGACCCAGTTCAGTCTTGGCGGTTGGCGCCGGTGAGCAGTCTGCGCGCGGCATCCGAGCGGCGCTGCTTTGTCTCGTCGGACTGGCGTGCCCACTGCCGCCCGGGACGGTCCCTCAGGGCAGCTTCCTGGAGCTCGCGCTCGTGAACCTTGACGAGGAGGTGTAGAGATCCGTCAAACATGGATTGCCTCCTTCGTGTAACGAGTGATACTGTCGATGACTATAACAGAGTACCATGCATTTGGTATCGATCAAAATGAAGTTCGAGAGTTACGCGGACCGAGGTGTTGAGTCGGCGGTTGAGCTGGTCAACCGGCTGAGCCCGGGCTGGTCCCGGGGGCGCAGTTGGGAGTTGCCCCGGGAACCGACCGCCCGGCGGGCGCTGGCGCAGGAGGTCGAGGCCAAGCTCAGCGGGAAACCCGTGACGCTCAGAGGCCAGGCAGCGGAGGAGCTGATCCGGCTGGCGGCCGATCTCCGGTCAGTGTTCGAGCTCATGGCCCAGGGACGGCAGGACCGGGCGGCAGCCTTGATCAACGCTCTGCTGTCCCGCTATCAGGCGGCCCCCCAGCTGGCCCGTCACGATGGGGAGTCGTGGCACCTCCATTTCCACAGCCAGGACAAAGAGGCGGGCCATGCGGTCGCCCGAGGCGCCCTGTGCGTGATCGCTCTGGCAGTGGTGGTCGGCTCCCCAGGTGGGGCCCGCTTGGGGCTCTGTGGCTCCGGGCACTGCGACCGGGCCTTCATCGACACCTCCAAGAACGGCTCGCGGCGATTCTGCTCCTCCACCTGTCTCAGCCGCACCAAGGTGGCGGCCTTTCGGGCTCGGAGGGCCGACCTCAAGCTGCCCTTGGTCGGCCCCTCGCCGGCTGTGATACCGGCCGAATTCCCTTCAGCTGCGCATGTGAATGAGCTGCAGCGCCGGACGAGACTCCGGGCCAAATGAGTCCTGACGTAGGCACCGCGGAACGCATCTTCTTCACCGAGGTCGGGCCGCGGGATGGCCTGCAGAACCTCGCCGAAGAGCTCTCCATGGAGCGCAAGCTGGAGTTGATCCGAGGAGCCCTCAACAGTGGGGTGGACCTGGTCGAGGCGACCTCATTCGTGTCCCCCAAATGGGTCCCCAAGCTCGCCGACGCAGAGGCCGTCATGGCCGAACTGGCGTCTGCTGGGGCGTCAGGGGAGCTCGAGCGGATCCGGGTCCTGGTGCCCAACCGCGAGGGGCTGGAGCGGGCCTTCCGGGCTGGAGCCCGGCATGTGATCGTCAACGTCGGGGTCACCGACTCGTTCAATCAACACAACCTCAACCGGTCCGTGCGGGAGACGGCCGCGGAGATCGCGGCGCTGGCCCGGGAGGCGGAAGCTGCCGAGTGCCAGTGGGATGCCAGCTTGAGCGTGGCGTTCGGCTGTCCCTACCAGGGTCGGGTGGAGCCTCCACGGGTCGTGGACTTGGCTGCGGAGTTGGCCCAGCTGGGGGCCTATGAAGTCAGCCTCGCCGACACCATTGGGGTCGCCGACCCGGCTCAGGTCGTGGAGCTGGTGGGAATGGTGTCGGAGCGCGTTCCGCTTCCCAGGTTGTCCCTCCATCTCCATGACACCCGGGGGATGGGCTTGGCCAACGCCCTCGCCGGATACCAGGCCGGAGTGCGTCGATTCGAAGGATCTCTAGGAGGCATCGGTGGGTGCCCCTTCGCTCCTCGGTCCACCGGCAACGTATGCAGCGAGGACCTGCTGTACTTGCTGCAGCGAGTGGGGGCGAGCGTGGAGGTCGATGTTAATCGACTTTGCGACGTGGCGCGGCGGCTGGAGGCGATGCTGGGTCGGGAATTGCCGGGCCGCCTCTACCGGGCAGGCATCTGGGAGCCGGAAACCCCTAGCTAGGAGGCTGAACGACCGGTATACCGATTCCGACGTCCCACCGAACGTCGCCGTTCTCGGCCCACGCTACCTAGTCGTGGCGTGGAGTCGTCCGAGCGCCTCATCTGGTCCGGTAAGGGGTGGCACGGAGGCGGCGTGGACTCCCACCTGAGCAACCTGCTCCAGGTCAGAGCCGCGTGTACTCAACTTCCGGTGGTGGGGGCGCGCCCACCTCAGGTTCTGGCGGTTCTCCCTCCATAACCACTGCGAATCCCACCACAGTGATCTGGGCAAGGAAGAAGACGTAGGCCAGGATCAGGAAGAAGAGGCTGAAGGTCGTGCCGTAGGTGCTGAATCCGTGAGCGACCTTGAAATAGAGCGGGAAGAGCAGGCTGAGCGCCTCGAACAGGACCCCCGCCGACAGGGCCCCAGGGAGTACGGCCCTGGCTGAACGGCGCGCCTTGGGCACCAGGAAATAGATGGCGCTGAAGAGGATTGTGCCAACCACGATCGAGAGGCAGATCTGGAGGATCAAGCCGACGGGGCCATGGCTCAGCACCACTGGGATCCCGGGAACGGACTTGATTACCGCCAGCAGGCTGGAACTGAGCACCACCGGCACCACCAGGCAGGCGAAGAGCACGATCATCCCGAACGACATCAGCTTTTGGGGGATGAAGGACCGAGACCCCGTCTCGCTCAGGCTGGCGAAGGCATTGTCCATCGCCCCAAAGAGGGAGGAGCCCCCCCAGAGCAGACCCACCACTCCGACGATCGCCAGCAGGCCTGTGTGATGGTGGAAGGCGTCCAGGGCCTTGACCACGGCTGCTCCCTTCCCGCCCGGCAGGGCTGAGGCGATGGCCTTGGTCAGCCCCCGGCCGATGCCCGCGCCCTGGTGGGGCATCAGCCCGGCGAGGGTGGCCGACAAGACCATGATCGGAAAGAACGAGAAGAGCATGTTCCAGGCGACCAGGGTGGCCAGATTGGGTCCGCTTCGATCGAGATAGCGGGCGCCGACCCGCACCGGGAACCATTGCCGCAGCCGACGCAGGAGGGCTTTCAACACCTGGAAGGTAACCCAGCTCCACCGCCCCGGGCGGCGCTCACCTCCCGCGGGCGGCTAAGGGAGGCCATGGGCTCTGCTCGAAGATCGTGATCGGGTATCCCGGTCGAGGCGTAAGAGTCCAATGAAGGTGGTGGCCCAGCCGCTTGCCGCGGGCGCCTGACTGCGCTCCAGCGGCTGCTACCCTGGGCGCGCCAGGCCGCTCGAACGACGAGTTCAGTTGGAGGAGCTGCAAGATTCCCGACGGTCGAGATGAGCCTGTTGCCCAGACAGTCGGCGCTGCGGTCTCAGTTCGCGGTCTGCACAAGAGTTACGGGCCCGTGGAGGCGGTACGCGGTATTGACCTCGAGATCCAGCGGGGACAGATCGTGGCGCTGCTGGGTCCGAACGGCGCCGGCAAGACCACCACGATGGAGATCATCGAGGGTTTGCGTCGACCGGATGCCGGAGAGGTCCAGGTCCTCGGTCAGTCACCGGAACAGGCCCGAAGCCGGGTAGGTGTGCAACTCCAGGAGGGTGCTCTGTATTCGGACCTCACCTGTGCCGAGACCCTCACGCTGTTTGGCCGGCTCTACGGCTGGGAGGCTGACGCGCGGGGCCTGCTGGCGCTGGTGGATCTGGCGGACCTCGCCGAACGCCGGACCGAGCGTCTCTCTGGCGGGCAGAAGCGAAGGCTCCAGCTGGCCCTGACCCTTTGCAACGAGCCGGAGCTGGTGATCCTCGACGAGCCCACTACCGGCCTCGACCCACTGAGCCGGCGCCAGACCTGGGCGATGATCCAGAACCTCCACCGCCAGGGTCGAACGGTGCTGCTGACCACCCACTACATCGAGGAGGCCGAGCAGCTGGCGGACTGGGTCTACATCATTGACGGCGGCAAGGTGGTGGCAGAGGGGGCCCCGACCACCTTGGTCGCTGAGCTGGGCGCCGCGGCGACGATCAGTATTGCGGCTGGCCAGGACGCCAAGCTCGAGGCGACTCCAGGGGTCCTGCGGTCGGAGTACTCCGACGGACGGTGGGAGCTCCAGGGCACGGAGGTGGGGGTGATCCTCGCCGCCCTGAATCAACAGCTCGGCGAAGGCGCCCTGCGCGATGTCTCAGTGAGGCCGCCCAGCCTGGAGGATGTCTTTCTGGCGCGCACTGGTCGCCACATCGAGGTGGAGGGTCTGGGATGAGCGAGGGACTCCGGCCGAACCCCAAGCCCCTCGCGACCTTCCGCAGCAATTCGCCATGGCTGCCCCTGATCGCGCTGACCAGGGCCAATCTGAGGCTGCTGGCCCGCAACCGCCAGGTGATGGTCTTCAACATCCTGGTTCCGCTGCTCCTGATCGTCATCTTCGGGGGACTTTTTCAGAGCAGCAAGACCAACGTCGACGTGGTGGCTCCGGCCGCCGACGCGGCGATCCTCAAGCAAGCCCTGCCCCACAGCTCCTTCACGGTGCGAGAGGTGTCCGCTGCCACCGCCCGGCGGCAGGTGCTCAACAACAACGCGGACTTCGCCCTGGTGATCACCGGCACGAGACCGCCACTCCAGGCAAAGATCGAGGAGAACGCGGGGAACATCACCGAGAACGCGGCCTTCGCGGCGGCGGCCGAGGGGGCCCTCTACGGCCTCAACCAGACGCTGCTGCGCACTGCCCCGGCGGTGATTCCCAGTGTGGCTCAGCTCCATCCCAAAGGAGGAGTGAGCGCCGGCTCACTGGCGAACGCCAATTACATCGACTTTCTGGCCCCGGGCATCCTCGCCTACGCGGTTCTTACCGCCGGACTCAGCGCCGGGATCCGGCTGGTCGGGGACCGCGAGCGCGGCACCCTGCGCCGGGTGCGGGCGACCCCCATCCCGGTGTGGGCCTTTCTGGCCAGCAGCGTCATCTCCCAACTGGTTCTGGTGGCGGTCCAGGTGGTGGTGCTATTGGGGGTTGGTCACGTCCTGTACGGAGTTGGTTTGGGGCCGTCACCGGCACTTGTCGTGCTGATGTTGCTGGTGGGAGCGCTCTGCTTCCTGGGCGGCGGATTTCTGATCGCTGGAATCGCCAATCGCGATCAGGCAGCCATCGTCTTGATGAACTTGATCACCCTGCCCCAGCTCTTCATCGCCGGGATCTTCTATCCGGTGTCCGGTGCCCCGGCGTGGCTCCGTGACCTGTCGGTGATCATGCCCCTCAAGTACTTCGCCGACGGGCTTCGCGGACTGATGGCCCAGGCGCAGAGTCTGGGCGCCGTCGTCCCGGATCTCTTGGTGCTGATCGGAATCGGGGTTGTGGTGTTGGTTTTGGCGTCCCGGATTTTCCGGTTCGACCCCGCATCGGCTGGCTCCTAGCCAGTCCTACCCGACGAGGAGGGACTCTGAAGGACGCCAGGTTCCCAAGAGGCCCGACCGCCGATCACTTGGGATCCGCGACGGTAGCCTCCCAGCTCGGCGACGTTGCCCCGTATTTCGCTCGAGGGCCGGGGACACCGGCACGAGGGGCCTTTCCTGGAATCAGCTTCACCCGGGGCGACCAGGCGTCCGGGCGGCCCAGCAATTGGTGGACTACCTCCGGCAACTGCCCGGAGCAGATGTCGGCGACGGTGACCTCGTCAAGTACGTCGCGGATGCCGACCCGTACCGCCACCCACACGTCGCGGAGCGGAGCGGTGTGGCCTGTGTAGGCCAGCTCGTCCGGACGGTAGTCCCCCACCCGGGCCAGCGGTCCCCCGTCGGCCACCCGGATGATGTCCCCGAGGGAGATGAGAGTGGGGTCCCGCCCCAGGATGAAGCCCCCGGCGGCGCCCCGGTGGCTGTTCACGATCCCATCCCGCTTGAGCTCCGCCAGGATGTTGTGGAGGAACTTGAGCGGGATGTCCTGAATGCTGGAGATGTGCTCTGCCGTGACCGGGCCGCAGCCACGCCCCGCGGCCAGCTCGATCACCGCCCGCACGGCGTAGTCCGCCTTAGCTGAGACCCTCACGGGGGAGAAGTGCCCGCACGGATTGGCGAGAGGTAAACGATCCCCCCGCATGGCGCGATATCGGTGCTTACGGTCACCGGCGACGGCGCAGTCGTGTCAGCTGTTCCCGGAAGATAGATGCGCATAGACGCCGCCGCGGGACAGGTCTGACTGCCGGTGGGTACGTCCTCGTACTGGAGAGCGAATGACGCAGTCCCTCCGACGGCAAGAGTCACCGTTTCGGGCAGGAGGCTGACCGACGTGACCCCGTCGTTACTTTCGATGGGAGTTGTGCCGAGTGCGTTCCCGCTGCCATCCAGCAGTTGGACGTACGGATATCCGTCGAGAGTGCAAGACGTAGAGCCAGTGTTCGTCAAGACGAATGCGTAGCTCTGGTGTCCGGCTGCGCCGTTGGACTGACCCTGCGACGCCGTGATCCTCGTCACCGGACAAGCGGCGAGCGTGACGGGAGTCGACGTGACTACTGGCGTTGCCGTTGCCGTTGGCGTCGGGGTTGGGTGGTGTTGGGCGGGGGGCACGGTGCTCCCACAGCCGACCACGATCAGGCTCGCCACCACGCCCACCGCCGCTCGGGTGGGGTAGCGCCCCGGGAGGCATCGCCAACTACGTCCATTCTTCAAACTCACACTTCCGTGATTGTGGGGCACATGTCACTGCTTGTCACAGAGCCACTTCGACGATGTCGACCGGGGATGAGCGCCAAGCTGGCTTCTGGATGGCTAGCTCCAATCTCGATGTGAGTGAAGGGATGGCTCCGGAGCACGGATTCGAACCGTGAACCTTGCGGTTAACAGCCGCCTGCTCTACCGTTGAGCTACTCCGGAATGACCCCGCGCAGTCTACCCGGCGCCGCTCTCCTGGCCCAGGGCGGCAGCCAGGGGAGGCTTACTCCAGGTAGTCCTTGAGCTTCATGCTCCGTGAGGGGTGGCGAAGCTTGCGCAGCGCCTTGGCCTCAATCTGGCGGATCCTTTCGCGGGTCACCCCGAAGCGCTTGCCCACCTCCTCCAGCGTCCGCTGGTGGCCGTCGATGAGGCCGAAGCGCAGCTGCAGCACCCGGCGCTCCCTGGGGGTCAGGGTGTCCAGGATGTCCTCGACCTCGGTCCGGAGCATGGTCAAAGAGGCCGCCTCCGAAGGAGCCACCGCCTCGCTGTCGGGGACGAAGTCGCCGAGGTGGGAGTCCTCCTCCTCGCCGATGGGCGTCTCCAGGGACACGGGATCCTGGGCCACTTTGACGATCTCTCGGACCCGGTCCGGGGTGATCCCCATCTCCTCGCCGATCTCGGGGTCGGCCGGCTCGCGCCCCAGCTCCTGGAGCAGACGGCGGGAGATCCGGACCAGCTTGTTGATGGTCTCGACCATGTGCACCGGGATGCGGATGGTCCGGGCCTGGTCGGCGATGGCCCTGGTGATCGCCTGGCGGATCCACCAGGTGGCGTAGGTGGAGAACTTGTAACCCTTGTGGTAGTCGAACTTCTCCACCGCCCGGATCAGCCCCATGTTGCCCTCCTGGATCAGGTCCAGGAACGACATGCCGCGACCGATGTACTTCTTGGCGATCGAGACCACCAGCCGTAGGTTGGCCTCGGTTAGGCGGTGCTTGGCGTCCTCGTCGCCCTGCTCGATCAGCTTGGCCAGGTACACCTCGTCCTCGGCCTTGAGCAGGGACACCCGGCCAATCTCCTTCAAGTACATCCGGACCGGGTCGTCCAGGGAGACCGCGTCGGCATCGGCCGCCAGCACGTCGTCGTCGGCCTCCTCGGCGTCGAAGTCCTTGTCGCCGTCCGAGACGACGATCCCCATCTCCCGGAAGATGACGAAGAGCCGCTCCATCTGGTCGGGGTCGGTGTCCAGCTCGGGGAACGGCTCCAGGATCTCGTTGGGGGCGAGGAAGCCCTGCTCCTTCCCCTTCAGGATCAGCTGCTCAGCCAGCCGCACCAGATCCTCGGTGCGTGGGGGAGCGGGAGCCGCCGCCGGTGCCTTCATCGCCTTGACCAACCTATGCCTCCATTCCGCCGCTTCTCCGCAGCGCCTCGATCTGCCGCCGTTTCCGATCAAGTTCCGCCATCAGTTGCGGGCCCTCGCCTTCGCGGTGGTGGCCCAACTCGCCGAGCTGCCGGGTGATGCCCGCCGCCTGATTCTCCAGGGTCTCGATCCGGATCCTTCTCACGTAGTCGCCCAGCGAGCGCGTGCGCCGGGCAGCCCCGGCATTCTCGTCGAGTTCGGGGAAGCCGCCTTTGGGGAGCTCATCCAACCGTACCCGGAGCTCCGGAGCGAGGTCGGCCGCACTGAGCCTTGCCGGCGCGACCTCGGCCATCGCCGCATAGAGTTCGCCGTACTGGGGGTCGAGGAAATCGTCCCGCCGGACCTGAAATTGATCTCGCACCTCTGTTACCAACTCCGGACTGTGACAGAGCATCCCCAGCAAATGGGCAGAGGCTCCCATTGCAATCTCCCCGCTCGGCGCTTGGCTCAAACCTGCTCCTCCTGACTTGGTCGGCTGCTTTGGGCCACCTCGTTCCACATCCCTCAGGATCCGAGCGGCGTCGACGCCCAGTCGGCGGCCGACTCGCTCTGCATATAGAGCGCGAATACTGGCCTCAGGGATACGCTCCAAAACTTTTATGGCCCGCCGGAGAGCTTCCTGGCTCTCGCCACCAGATCGAGGGGAAGCCTCACCGAGTGCCCCATCGACCAGGGCTTCCCAGGCCGGCGGCGCCTGGTCCACCAGCTTGCGAAGCGCGCCTGGGTCGCTGCGGGCCAAGTCGTCAGGGTCTTGGCCTTGGGGAAGGGAGAGAAGCCGGCAGTTCATCCCCGCCTGGGCGACCAGGCCCACCGCCTTGCCGGCGGCCGTCTGGCCGGCTGAGTCGCCGTCGAAGCACAGGATCACCTCGTCTGAGAAACGCCGGAGCAGGCGCACCTGGGCGTCGGTGAGGGCGGTGCCGGAGGTTGAGACGGCGTTCGCGATCCCGACCCGGTGCGCGCCGATCACGTCGAAATACCCCTCCATGAGCACCGCTCGGTGCTCCTTGTGGATCGCTTCGCGGGCCAGATCCAGGCCGAACAGGACGTTCGACTTGTCGAAGAGGGAGGCGCCACCCCTGGTGTTGAGGTACTTGGGAACTCCCTCACCGATCGCGCGGCCCCCGAAACCCACCGAGCGGCCCTGCTCGTCCCGGATGGGCACGACCAGTCGCTGGCGGAAGAAGTCGGTGAGCCGGCCGCGGTCGTTCCGGGCCAGCCCGGAGGCCGCGACATCAGCGGGTTCGGCCTTCCGCTGGCGCAGAAAGCGGACCAGATTGTCCTGGGTGGTGCCGAGCGGGGCATACCCGAGCTTGAATCGCTCGCGGTCTTGCTCGGTGACTCCTCGGGTGTCAAGAAAGCTCCGTCCTTGCTGCCCGGCCGGGCTCTTGAGCAGCACGTGGTGGTAGTAATCAACCGCCAACTGGTTCAGCTGGAGCAGTGCCTCGCGCCGCCGCCGACGGCGGAGCTCCGCCGCGCTCTGGGGCCGGTCCTGGGTGAGGTCCACCCCAGCCCGCTTGGCGAGCTCCTCCAGTGCCCCCCGGAAGTCGGTGTGGTCGATCAGCTCGACGAAGTCAAAGATGTCCCCGCCTTCGTGACACCCCTGGCAGTTCCAGAGCTGCTTCTCCGGGCTGACGTAGA
The DNA here is from genome assembly GCA_035531555.1 of Candidatus Dormiibacterota bacterium. Lineage (GTDB taxonomy): Bacteria > Chloroflexota > Dormibacteria > Aeolococcales > Bog-877 > Bog-877. Next base: position 20,582 of record DATKSR010000149.1, on the reverse strand, counting down.
ACGAAGGGGTGTGCTCGGTGTGGAACGGGCAGAGTCCCTTCCACTCGCGCCCGGCCCGGGTCAACCTGACGTGGCCGCCGATCACGTCGACGATGTCTAGCCGGGACTTGATCTCCTCGGACGCACGTTCGCTACTCACTGTGCCTGATCGCTTATTCGACCGATGCCTGGGGCTGAACTTCTCCGAGGGAAGAGTCGTCGATGCGAGTTAGCGCCGGAATAGTCCTCGGCTCTTCGGCTGCGCTGGTCCCTGCTCGCGGAGCCGATTGCGGAGAGCCAGTACCTCCTGCTCACGCTCGGCCAGCTGCGCCGCCGTGGACTTCCTGGTGTTCTCCAGCTCCTGCCGCAGGTCCCGGACCTGGCGTAGCCGCCGCTCCAGTTCCGCCTCGAAACGAAGCCGTTGCTCCGCCTGGATCCGCTGCTCCAAGGCGCGCTCCCAGCGTTCGAAGAGTCCGGCCACCAGCTCGCGGGCGTCGATGGAGTTGATCGCCAGGGCGCTGTCCGGACCCTGGGCGGCCGCCAGGGCCGAAGGCCGAGGGACCTCGACCAGCTCGGGAACGCCCATCACTTCGCTGGGGAGGGGTGACTCCAGATCCAGTCCCACCTCGACGGCGACGATCTCATCGTCGTCATCGTCGTCACTGCCAAAAGGCGCTTCCTCCTCGTCCTCGTCGGCCGACTCCGAGGTCTCGGTGGGCGAGGTAAAGGGACCGGTGGCCGCGGGCAGCGGTGGGGCGGGGAAGTCGGCCTGGGCCTCCTCCAAGGGAAAGTAGGCGTCCGTGGGGGGAGGGCTGAACGGCGTGAGGTCAGGCGTCGTGTCGTCGACGGCTGTCGCATCGAGCGGTTCATCCTCCCAGGTACCTGGGTCGGGTCGCCAGACCGGCTCTGCCGGGGACTCCTCGGCCGGCTCCGCCACAGCCGCCGGCACGTCGTCGCCCTCGGCCTCCACCTCAGCCTCCCACGGGGTGGGGGTGGCGGGCGCCGACGGAGCGGGAGCTTCGCCTTCGGCTGGAGTCCAGACGTCCGAAGGGTACTGACTCTCGCGCACGCTCCAACTTGAGGGTGCCACCTCGTCGTCGGTTTCGGCTCCGGCTTCGCTGGGGACGAAGCCCTCAGGAGTGGGGAAGGGAGTTGGTACCCGGCCGGGGTCGTCCACGCCGATCTCGGATGCGCTGATGCGCATCTCCAGCTTGCCTCCAATCTCGACCCAGTGCACCGGTATGTCGCCGGACTCGATCCGGCGCTGGATCATCTCCAGGGGTAGCGCCAGCTGCGCCGCCACCTCATCAACTGTCAGATAGTCATCAGGCATCTAGGTTCTCTCCCTTGGTGCGATGAAGCGCGCCTGGGCGATGTGAACTCCCCAGCGCCGCCTCCCCGGGGGCTCCGGGAACTGCGGTGTTGGTCACCTCAACCAGGGCTCGTTGCCAGAACAGGGGCGATGCCGAGGCGAGTCCGAAGAGGGCACTGAGCAAGACCACCGCGTCCACGCTGTCCCGCCCTTGCTTGGTCCAGTAATCGTCCTCCAGGTGCAGCCAGAGGGCAAATTCGTCGTACGTGAGCGCGACCCCGGCGCCGTACACCGGGGCCAGCCGTCGCCGCCAGCGGAGGTCGGTCTGAAGCAGGGCGGCGTAGCCGCAGCCGGTGAGGGCCAGAATGCCCCACACCATGTGGTGGATGTGGAGCGGCTGCCCATCCTTCTTGTTCCCACCACCTCCGAGCACGATGTTGCCCAGCGGTAGCCACTGGTGGCGGATCCCATGAGTGATGATCCGAACGGAGGAAAAAGTGGCCAGAAAGGCGGTCAACACCCTCATGTTGATGTCCTCATCTGGGCGCTCCGCCGCGGTCTCCCGATACTTCCGGACGAGCCGGCCCGGCAGCGAAAGCAGACTATGGGCGTGCTTGGCAGAACTGGCCTCCCCTTGGCTCATCGTGGCATCGTACCTGTGTTTGGCTTGCAATGGCACCGGAAACGGGCAGGTGAGGGTCGCGGGGAAGTCGGTCCGAGTTCGACCGCCCCAGAGAGCCGACCTGTGAGCCGCAGCTTCCGCGCCGGGGTCCGGGTTGGGTACGGCGAGCTCCGTGGGCTGCGGGGTGATACAGCCTGAGCCCAAGCCGCGGCGGGGCGGCGAGGCCTCATCAGCGAGCCCAATCGAGCTCACATGTCGCCAAGTCCCGCACGTCAGGTCCATGGCCGCCGGCGACGAGCCGGTGGGCAGGTCCGGTCAGACGGGGAGCTCGTCCAGGCGGGCCTTCAAGTGCGGCAGGCTGGAGACCAGACGGTCGTGCCACCGCACCGCGTCGGCCGCCAGCAGGCTCTGAGCATCCCGTCCGGCCAGCTCCATCACCAGGGTAATCCGCGTCAGAGCCGGCCCGAGCGGCTCGAGCCGGTAGCTGGCCTGGGGATGGCCCGTCAGGCTGATGGCCTCCACCACTAGCAAGACCGGTCGCCGGTGGTGGATGACCCGGTACTGGAATTCGCTGCCGCCCAGGACGGTGTCATGCAGGGACTGGCGATACACGGCGCCAACGCCACCGCCATACCGCAACAGTTCCGAGGTGGACACTTCGGATTGCCAGGCCGAGTCGTGCGTGCCATCCGCCAAGTAATCAAATGTAGTGTCGACCGGCTGCGTTACTCGAATCGTGCCCGCACCATCGGGTGCGCGCTTTTCGGGGCTGAATCGTCCGGTTGGCTTACCTGGGCTACCTTCCATCGGTGACCAAATCCTAGGACTCCGGTGCTGTCGCTGTGCCCGCCGCTCAACGCAGAACTTGCAATATTGACGATCTATTGATGCATCCTGATACAGCATTGACGCCGCGTTGACGATGGCCCAAGTAGCCTCAGAATATGCTCGACGTCCTAGCGATAGTGCTCGTTATCCTGGCCTTCGTTGTGTTCTATTTGTTCGTCGAAGCCTTGGACAAGATCGGATGAGCGTTGAAGACATCCTCTTGCTCATCCTGGCGACGGTCACCTTCGTCTACTTGGTCTTCGCCCTCGTTCGGCCGGAGCGGTTCTGATGGGATTCTGGCTGACCTTGTTGGTCTTGATCATCGCTCTGGCCCTGATCTGGCGCTTCCTCGGTTCGTATATGGCCGATGTCTACACGGGTAAGAGTCAGTGGTTGAAATGGCTAGAGAATCCCACCTATCGCCTGCTCGCGGTTGATCCCGGCGCCGAGCAGACCTGGAAGCGCTATGCGGCGGCAACGGTGGTCTTCTCGGCGGTCGGGGTGCTCCTTGTCTACGCCATCGAGCGACTGCAGGGATTCCTTCCACTCAACCCGCAGCACCTCGTGGGAGTGGCGCCTTGGTTGGCATTGAACACCGCCGTTTCATTCGTAACCAACACCAACTGGCAGAACTATCTGGGGGAGTCGACGATGTCGTACTTCACTCAGATGGCCGGTCTTGCCGTGCAGCAATTCGTCAGCGCCGCAGTCGGGATTCAAATCGCAATCGTAATAGTTCGCGGCTTTATCCGTCGGGATTCGCCGACCATCGGCAATTTCTGGGTGGACCTGATCCGGGGCACATACTACATTCTGCTACCAATCAGCTTAGTCGTCACCCTGGTCTTCGTGGCCCAGGGGGCCGTCCAAACCCTTGGGGGGCCGGCCCACATTCACGACCTTCTGAACGGGGTATCCCAGACAATCGCGTTGGGGCCCGTGGCCTCCATGTCAGTGATCAAGCAACTGGGCACTAACGGCGGCGGATTCTTCAACGCCAACGGCGCCGATCCCTTCGAAAATCCCACCGCGCTCATCAACCTGCTGGAGATCTTGCTCATCCTGATCATCCCAGTGTCCCTGACATACACGTTCGGCAAGATGGTGGGGAATCTCCGCCAAGGGGTGGCACTCCTGGCGACCATGATCGTCCTCTTCGGCACCATTTTCGGGGTGAGTTTGATTGCCGAGACCGGGACCAGCCCGGCACTTTCCGCTGCGGGATTGACGCAGCAACAGCAATCTGGCGGGAACATCGCAGGCAAAGAGACACGTTTCGGCCCGGCAGTGTCGGACCTCTTCGACATCGCCTCAACGGAAACCTCCACGGGGTCGGTCGACGGTTCCAATGACTCCTACACCGCGATCGGGGGGGCCGGTTTGTTGGCCGGCATGATGATGGGTGAGATTTCGCCCGGCGGCGATGGCAGTGGCCTGTACACATTGCTCCTGTTCGCGGTCGTCGCCGTTTTCATCGGAGGGCTGATGGTGGGGCGAACGCCCGAGTATCTGGGCAAGAAGATCCAGGCGCGAGAGGTCAAGCTGGCTTCGATCGGGGTACTAATGATGCCGATCACGGTGCTGGCGCTCACCGCTCTCGCGGTCGCGATACCGGCCGGCCTGAGCTCCGTGTTCAATCACGGGCCGCACGGATTCACGGAGATCCTGTACGCCTTCACGTCGCAAGCAAATAACAATGGGTCAGCGTTCGCGGGCCTCGACGGAAACACCACCTTTTACAACCTCGCGGGAGCACTCGCTATGCTTCTGGGGCGCTTCGGCATCATCATCCCGGTCATCGCGGTCGCCGGCTCGCTAGCAGCTAAAAGTCACGTTCCCGACACGGTGGGAACGATGCAGACCGACAAACCCATCTTTGTCGGTCTGCTGCTCGGGACCGTTGTGCTGGTCGGAGGTCTGACCTTCTTGCCGGCGATCTCGCTCGGCCCCATTGCGGAAGCCTTGCTCCATCACGGAGTGCTGTTCTAATGAGCGCCAATCTGACTGCCGTGCCGGGGGACGGTTCCTTCGCCCCAGAGACCCTGGCGAACCCGGGCGTACCGGAAGGCGCGCCCATGGCCCCATCAGGCGGAGGGCGCGGTCGCCGTCAGCTGCCCTGGATGACGCGGGACATTCTGGGTCGGGCGATTCTCGATTCCTTTGTGAAACTTGACCCTCGAGTACAGATCAAGAACCCGGTCATGTTCGTGGTCCTGCTGGGGACGGTGGTCACCCTGATCGCCTCGATAGCCCATCCGTCGGTGTTCGACTGGGCGGTGACAGTGACTCTCTTTGTCACCGTGTTGTTCGCCAACTTCGCTGAAGCTACGGCCGAGGGACGAGGTCGCGCGCAGTCGGACGCGCTTCGCCGCATGCGCTCCGAAACCATGGCTCGGCGTCTGAGGGAGGATGGCTCCGAGGAGAGCGTGGCGGCGGCAGCGCTGGTCCGGGGCGACCGGGTGGTCTGTGAAGCCAATGACATCGTCCCATCGGACGGGGATGTGGTTGAGGGGGTGGCCTCAATCGACGAATCAGCCATCACCGGCGAGTCGGCACCCGTAATCCGCGAGAGCGGGGGAGACCGATCAGCGGTGACCGGTGGTACCCGGGTGCTCTCAGACCGAATCGTCGTGCGGATCACAGCCGAGCCGGGCCACACTTTCCTCGATCGGATGATCGCGCTGGTTGAAGGCGCCGACCGCCAAAAGACTCCCAATGAGCTCGCGCTCACCATCCTGCTGGCGGCGCTGACTATCATCTTTGTCCCGGTTTGCGTGGCCCTCGCTCCCTTCGCCGGCTATGCCCATGGGCAGGTTTCGGTCGTCATTCTGATCGCGCTGCTGGTGTGTCTGATCCCCACCACCATCGGCGCCCTGCTGTCCGCGATCGGGATTGCCGGGATGGATCGACTGGTCCAGCGCAACGTGCTGGCCATGAGCGGTCGGGCCGTGGAGGCCGCGGGCGATGTCAGCACTCTGCTGCTGGATAAGACGGGCACTATCACACTGGGCAATCGGATGGCGGAAACGTTCATCGGCATCGGCGTGGTCTCCGAGCGTGACCTGGCAGATGCGGCCCAGCTGGCGTCTCTTGCCGACGACACTCCCGAGGGCCGGTCCATCGTCGTCCTAGCCAAGGAGCGGTTTGGCTTCCGTGGGCGGGAGCTGAGCGCGACCCATCAGATCATTCCCTTTAGCGCGGTGACGCGCATGTCGGGCCTCGACATTGATGGTCGGAAGATTCGCAAAGGAGCTGGCGAGGCGGTACGGAACTGGGCCAAGGAGCAGGGTGGAACCATTCCCGACGAACTGGGCCCCATCGTAGAAAGGCTGTCGCGGGCGGGCTCCACTCCACTGGTGGTGGCGGATGGTCCGCGAATCCTGGGGGTCGTGGAGCTGCGTGACGTCGTCAAGTCGGGCATCCGCGTGCGCTTCGACGAACTGCGCAAGATGGGCATCCGTACCGTCATGGTCACCGGCGATAACCCGCTTACCGCCGCCACCATCGCGGCCGAAGCAGGGGTGGACGACTTCCTGGCCGAGGCCACCCCGGAAGCCAAACTGGCGCTGATTCGCCAAGAGCAGGAAGGCGGCCGGCTGGTCGCCATGGCCGGAGACGGAACCAACGATGCCCCGGCGCTGGCGCAGGCGGACGTCGGGGTCGCCATGAACACTGGGACCATGGCTGCCAAGGAGGCAGGCAACATGGTCGACCTCGACTCCAATCCGACGAAGCTCATCGAAGTGGTGGCCATCGGCAAGCAGCTGCTGATCACACGGGGTGCGCTCACCACGTTTTCGATCGCAAACGACGTTGCCAAGTATTTCGCCATCATTCCAGCACTCTTCGTAGCGACCTATCCCCAGCTGAAGGCGCTCAACATCCTCCAGCTTCACAGCCCTCATACGGCCGTCCTCTCAGCCGTGATCTTCAACGCCCTGGTGATCGTGGCTCTGATTCCGCTGGCGCTGCGGGGCGTGCGTTATCGGCCGTCGAGCGCGTCGGCGCTGCTCCGACGCAATCTGCTGATCTATGGGGTCGGCGGACTGATCGCTCCCTTCATCTTCATCAAGCTGATTGACCTGGCCCTGACTGCGATGAGGATTGCGTGATGTTGCTGAACCTGCGCCGCTCACTCGTCGCCATGGCGATTCTCACTGTGATCTGCGGCATCATGTACCCACTGGTCGAGACGGGACTCTCTCAGTGGTGGTTCCCATCCCAGGCGAACGGGTCGATAACGAGCCATGGCTCGACTTTGATCGGCCAGCCGTGGAAGGGTGCCGGTTGGTTCCACGGACGACCCGACGCCGACGATCCAATGGCCACCGGGCCTACCAATTACGGGCCGAACTCGACGGCGCTGGCCGCCGCGGTCCGGGCAGCCATCAAAGCGGAGGCGAAGCTCGGGGTCGACAATCCTCCGGCGGATCTGGTCACCACGTCGGGGAGCGGCGTCGACCCTGACATCTCTCCGGCGGCGGCGCTGGTGCAAGTGAATGCGGTCGCCAAGGCTCGCGGCCTCTCTGCGGCGGCGGTGCACCGGCTGGTGATCGAACAGGAGAGTGGTCCGGAGCTGGGCTTCCTGGGAGATCCGATTGTCAATGTGCTCGAGCTCAACGAGGCGTTGGCGAAGCTGGTCGCCCAGAGCGGCTCCGGCGGCTGATTCCGGTCGGGTCAGGCAGCCGGCGGTCGCAACTCGTAACCGATCCCGGGATGGGTGACCAAGAACTGTCCATGGTCGAGACCGAGTTTGCGCCGAAGCCGATTGGCATAGACGCGGAGGTAGTGGGCATCAGCGCCATACCGCCCACCCCAGACATGGGCCAGCAGCAATTCCCAGGTCACTACCCGACCGGCATTGCGCGCTAAATACGCCAGCATCTCGTACTCGGTAGCGGTCAGTGCAACGCGCCGTCCATCCATCGACGCGGTATGGGCTGCCAGATCCATGATGAGCGGTCCCACGATCAGCTCGGGGCCACCGGACTGCTCGTGCCGGTGTCGAAGAGCGACCCGTATCCGCGCCTCCAACTCCGCCATGCCGAAGGGCTTGGTGACGAAATCGTCGGCGCCGGCGTCGAGCGCGGCGACCTTGCGGTCTTCTTCGCCGTGTGCGGAGAGGATAAGTACCGGAACCTCAGTCCAGCTTCGCAGCTGGCGGCAAACTTGGATTCCGTCCATGTCCGGAAGCTGCAGATCGAGCACCACCACCTCGGGGCGGTGGCGGACCGCCTCTGCCAGGCCCTCGGCTCCGGTGCGAGCGGTGTGGACGTCGTATCCCCGGGCCCGCAACCCAATACCCAGGGCCCGCAGGATCGCGGGCTCGTCATCGATCAGTAGGAGGCTCGCCATCTGAGCTCGACCTACGCCGCTGGCAGCAGGACGTCCAACTGCAGACCTCCGCGGGGACCGGAGCGGGCGCTGATCCTACCTCCGTTGGCTTCGATGAACGCTTTGCAGATCACCAGTCCAACCCCACTCGGGGATCCCGCGGAGTCGACGCTGTCGGGGATCGGGGTGAAGATGGTGGCCAGCCGCTCCGCGCTGAGACCCGGACCCCCATCCTCCACCTCGAGCTCGACCCAGCCCTCGCGACGCCGAGCCCGGACCGCGACGGGGGTGTGGTCGGGGGTGTGGCGCGCGGCATTCTCCAGCAGATTGACTAGCACCCGAACCACCAGTGCTCGGTCCACCCTGACCTGCAGCGACGCGGCGACGTCGACCGCCACCGGTCGTGCCTCGAGCGGTCCCTGCATCGCCTCCAGGGCCTCGTCGACCAGCTCTATCAGCGGTGCTGGCGCCGCCATCAGGCGTCGCATACCGGCTTCGATCCGGAACATGTCGAGCAGATTCTTCACCAGCCGGGTAAGACGGTCGGTCTCATCTTCGGCGGTGACCAGGAGTTCTTGGCGGTCCCCTTCCGAAAGAGGCACCGTGGAGTCGGCTAGGTCCGAGAGCGACGCCTTGATCGAGGCCAAAGGAGTGCGCAGGTCATGAGCCACCGAGCCGAGCAGCGCCCGTCGCCAGTTGTCGACCTCGCGAAGGACGCGGCTCTGCAGCGCCTGCTCGCGAAGCTGGGCCCGTTCCACCGCCAGCGCGGCGTGGTTGGCGTAAGTGCTCAGCAGTTGCTGGTCGGTCGGGGAAAGCGAGGGTCCGGTCAGCAGCAGCACGCCGATCGCGCGCTCGGCGGTGGCCAGAGGTAGCGTTCGAATCCCGCTCAGGCCGTGTCGCGCAAGCGCGGTCGACGAGACCCCGGTCAGCACCCCACCCCGGAGCGCCTCCTCGGGAATCGGATCACCAGCGTGGGCGGCGATCTCCAGCTGCTCCGCCACCGGAAGCAGCAGTGCAACCGAGCTGAGTCGGAACTCGCGCTGCACGGTGCGGACCACCGTTCCCAGCAGCTCTTCCAGCGGTTTGTCCCCGATGAGCAGGTCGGACACCTCGAGCAGATGGCGGGCGTCCTCCGCCCGCCGCCGCGCCTGAACGCGAGCCTGCTGGAGGGCGAACACCACCCGGGCGACGATCAGCATCACCACCACGTAGACCCCGAGCGTGACCCAGTCCCGGTAATTGGAGACCGCAAGGGTGGAGTACGGGCGGATGAAGAGGAAGTCGTAGCAGAAGAATCCGGCGGCGGTCGCCACCACTCCGGCGAACCAGCCTCCGATGGCGACCCCGGCGACGACCGGAATGATCAGCACCATCGCGCTGGTGCTGGTCCCCAGGTGGGTGCGCGCGGGCAGCATCAGGATTGACAAAACCGCGGTCAGGGCTAGCGCCGCGGCCACCCCGGTGGCCGGGCGCCGGCCGCGCGCCCGAATAAACGTCATCCGTCGCCCGGAGCAACGACCTCGGCAGAGGCTTTGACGCGGGCGCGCGGCAGGGAGATGACATGCACGTCCAAGTTGGCCTTGCCAGCCTGCTGCAGTAGCTCTTTGAGGACTCTCCCTCGGCCCAGGCCCCACTTGCGACCGGGGTCGGAGCCCACCGTCACCTGGGTGATGTTGTGGCTCCGGGCGAAGGAGACCAGCGTTGACGCCACGTCGTCACCGCGCAGCATCGACCATTCCCCACCCAACGAGACGGTGAGGGTTTTCAGGGCTTCGAGGGCGCCCTGGTCGACTGCCCGGCTGGAGTCGGCGGCGATCACGTGCACCACGTGCAGGTCCCCTTTGGTGCGGGCGCTGATCCGCGCCGCCCGCCGGAGCAAGTGATCGGTGCCGGGAGCAGCGCCGACTCCGACCAAAATGTGCTCTCCGGTTTCGATCGCGCCCTTGGTGGCGTCCTCGACCTCCCGGAGCAGCACCTCTTCGGTCTCGTCGGCTACGAAGCGCAGCGCGAGTTCCCGCAGGATGGTGAGGTTGCGGGTGGTGAAGAAGTGGGTCAGCGCCGCCGGGACCCGGTCGGCCGGATATACGTTGCCGTGAGCCATCCGGCGCCGCAGCTGCTCCGGGGAGGAGTCGACCAGCTCGGTCTGGTCAGCCCGCCGGACCACCCAGTCGGGCACCCGCTCCCGCACCTTCGTGCCGGTCATGCTCTCGATGCTCTCGGCGAGGCTCTCCAGGTGTTGGATGTTGACCGTGCTGATCACGTTGATCCCGTTCTCCAGCAGTTCCAGCACGTCCTCCCAGCGTTTCGCGTGTCGCCCGCTCCCTGGCACATTTGTGTGGGCCAGCTCATCGACCAGGGCCAGCTGCGGCTGCCTGGCCAGGACCGCGTCGAGATCCATCTCCTCGAACACCGCGCCTCGATGCTCGATCCGCTTCCGGGGCACAACTTCTAGGTCCCGCAGGAAATCCTGGGTATGGGGCCGACCATGCGTCTCCACGAATCCCACCACGACGTCTCGTCCCCGCTCCCGCCGGCGCCAGCCCTCGTCCAGCATGGCGCAGGTCTTGCCCACCCCGGCAGCGGCCCCCAGGTAGATGCGAAAGCGCCCGGGCGGTGCAACTATGGTTTCGTCGGCGTCTCGGTTCGGGACGCGACGCGAGTCGGTCGCCTCCTCACTGGGCACGGCCAAAGCCTAATCCCACACGGGAGGTGGGCTCGCTGCCGCGAGCAGCTGGCTCACGCAACAGGGTGTCGAGAACGCCCCGGCGCGGGAAGGGAGGTGTCTGGTTGCAGGACATAGTGGCCGGAGTTGGGAGGGGATGTCGCAGGAGATCGTGGCCACCATCACCTGAGACGTCACAGCGCGGGAAGGGAGGGATTCGAACCCTCGGACGAGGTTAACCCCCGTCACCCGCTTAGCAGGCGGGCGCTTTCGACCACTCAGCCACCTCCCCGGAAAGGTCAGCGACCGAGTATAGGCGTCGCTATTCGGCAGACCCGAGCCCTAGCTCAGCCGCGATCGGGGTGAGGCCGGCCACCACCAGTTCGATGAGTGCCTCGACCGCGATCCCCAACTCCTCGCTGCCGAGCGCGATGTCCTCGCGGAGAACGCTGCGGGCGAAGGCCTTGTCCTTCAGCTTCTTGCGTACCGACGAGGTCTTGACGGCGCTCACCGCTCGCCCCGGTTGGACCATCGCTACCGCCATGACGAAACCGGTCAGCTCATCGAGGGCGAAGAGCCAGAGCGCCATCTCGGTCTCCCGCGGCACCCCGCTGAAGGTGGCGTGGCCCTGGATGGCCAAGACCACCTCTGGCGGATAGCCACGCGACTCCAGCACAGGTCGACCCCAGAAGGGGTGCTCCTTCGGGTGGGCCTCGTAGTCGAAGTCGTGGAGCAGGCCGGTGATCGCCCACTCCTCCTCGTCACCCCCGACGCGGCGGGCCGCTTGGCGCATGACCGCCTCCAGGGCCAGCCCGTGCCGGCGCAGGCTCTCCGTCTGGGTTGTCTCGTAGAGGAGGTCTAGGGCTTCGGCACGCGTGGGCATCGCCGCCATCGTCCCATCCCCCTGGCTGGCCGCACAACCCGACCCCGGGCTGCTACGGTCGCGGGAGTCACCGTGAGCACCCTTCCGTCTCCCGATCAGGACCGACTCTGGCGCCAGCTGATGGAGCTGGCTGAATTTCGGGAGCAGGACCAGCCGGGCCACACCCGGCGCGTCTTCTCAGAACCCTACCAACAGTCTCGCGCCTGGGTCGAAGAGCAGATGGAGAAGGTCGGGCTGGTGGTCCACCCCGACCCGGTGGGGAATCTAATCGGGGAGCTGGCGGGTGCGGACCCGGGCCTTCCCGCAATCGTGCTCGGTTCGCACACCGACACCGTAGCCGGGGGCGGGCGCTTCGACGGCATGGTGGGGGTGGTCGGCGCGATCGAGGTGGCCAGGCTTCTCCGGGTGGGAGGGGTGCCGCTCCGCCACCCCTTGTGGATCGTCGACTTCGTCGGCGAGGAGCCCAACCGCTTCGGACTCAGCTGTCTTGGCAGCCGGGCGGTCACCGGTCTTCTGAGCCCAGCCGACCTCGGGCTGCTGGACCAGGCAGGGCAGACCCTCGGAGCGGCGCTCTCCGCAACCGGTGCTCGTCCGGGAGACCTGGCTGCGGGCGTCTGGCCGGCGGGGAATCTCTATGCCTATCTCGAGCTCCACATCGAGCAAGGGGCGACGTTGGAGCGGGCGGGAGTGGGGCTCGGGGTGGTCACCGCCATCGCTGGGATTCACCGGGCGGTGGTGACGATCAGGGGTCGGGCGGACCACTCCGGGACCACCACCATGGCCGCGCGTCGCGACGCACTGGCAGCGGGAGCCGAGGTGGTCCTGCTGGTAGAGCGGCTCGGCCAGACCGCTGCGGAGGACGGATCGGGGGTCGCCACCGTGGGCCGGTTGGAGGTCACGCCGGGCGCAGCCAACGTGGTTCCCGGTCAGGTAGCGGCCTGGGTGGAGTTCCGGGGCGCCGTGGAGAGCTGGCTGCGAGACCGCCATCTCCAGCTGGAAGTGGGGGTCAGGGAGCTGGCAAGAAGGCGCGACGTCGGGGGTAGCGTCGAGTGGCTCTCGTCCGGCCCGCCCGTCAGCTGTGCCGAGGAGGTGCGCCAGCTGATCCGCACCGCCGGTGAAGAGCTCGGGCAGTCGCTCCTCGATCTGCCCTCGGGAGCCAGCCACGATGCCGTGCACCTGGCCCATCTCTGCCCGATGGGGATGATCTTCGTACCCTCCAGGGATGGCCGAAGTCACTGCCCCGAAGAGTGGACCGAACCCGCCGAGGTGGCCCTGGGGGTGACCGCCCTGCTAGCCGCGGTCCTCCGGCTGGACAGTCGCGAGTCCCTCTGATTCAGCTCCGCGCTGCACCCCGGCCCTGAGCAGCTGGCGGCTGCCGTCCTGGAGCATCCACCGCAGCGCCTCCGCAGTAGCCGCCCCAGCCATCGCGAAGCTCTTCGTGAGCTGTTCGGCGCTGCCCTGAGCCTCCTCCCAGCCGATCGCAAACACGACTCCCTCCTGAGTCGACTGGGTCCCGGGGATCCGAAAACGCACCCACGGGTCGTCTCGCCACCGCTCGGCTTTTCTGGTGTAGGTAGGGGTGAGCAGGTAGATGTATCCGGGAGGGATCACGGCGAACCACATCCGCACTGACCCCTGCCCGGAAGGGTCCCGCGAGCTGACCAGGATCTCCTCTTGCCCTCCGAGCAACTCCAGGAATGAGCTCGGGAGAGGGTCCAGCTCTGCTGGGGCCTCGCCCTCAGCAGGCACGGCAGGCGAAGACTTCGCTCTGATAGGGGAGGGCGATCAGCTGGTTTGGTTGGTTCTGGTACTCGGCGGCCAGCTCCAGCACCTGTTCGCGGAGACGCTCCTGAAGTGTCGGATCCGAGGCGGCCACGAAGCTGAGGGAGAGGACCCGGTCCACCATCTGCTCCCGGGTGGCCAGGTGCTGGTGCGAAAAGGCCCGGGACTCCAGCGGCCCGAAGGCGCGGCTGGCCCGTAGTTCCCGGCGCCACTCTCCCGTCGCCTGGTCTGGGGACCCTCGCCGGAGCGGGTCGATCAGTTCCGAGACCGCCCGCCAAAGCTGGGAGTGGGGGTCGCGGCGATTCCAGACCAGACCCAGTCGCCCACCGGGGCGGAGGATTCGGTGAATCTCGTGCAGCGACGGCTGATCCGCGAACCAGTGGAAGGACTGGCCGGCGGTGGCGGCGTCCACCGATCCCGAGGCGAGCGAGGTGCTGGCCACGGTCTCCGCCAGCACTTCGACCCCGGCGACCGCTCGCTCCAGCTCGTCGGCCATCTCCTTGACCGGTTCGAGAGCGATCACCCGGGCCCCGTAGGGGACCAGCTGGCGCGTCAGTTTGCCGGTCCCAGCGCCCAGGTCGACCACCAGCTTGCCCGGGCCCAGGCCCAGCCTGGCGGCCAGCCAGCCGACGGCCGCCGCAGGGTAGTCTGGCCGACCCCGCTCGTAGGCGGCGGCTCCGCGCGAGAAGCCCGTACTAGCCTCGGGATGCATCGACATCGCCGCGATCGTACTGCCAACTCCATCGGTCTTCGAGCCCGCTGGGGCGGGTGGCGACCCCGAGCGGATTCGAACCGCCGATCTCCACCTTGACAGGGTGGCGTGTTAGGCCAGCTACACCACGGGGCCCCGGAGCGGGCCGGCGGCCGTCCGCCGGTCTGCCTCGCCCTCGTAAGGGCTGGCCGATTATACGTCCGGGTTCCGCACGATCTGGCTTGAGCATCGAGATGGGGCGATCTCGATGCTCGCTAAGATGGCCAGGCCTTTCCAGACGGGTCTCGATGAGTGGAGGATCGCCCGGTTGAAGATCGCGGTCTTGGTGAAACAGATTCCCGATCCCTCTGGGGTCGCCAAGCTGGATCCCCAGTCGCACCTGCTGGTGCGGGACCAGGGAGAGGTGGTCCTGGATCCCGGAGACTCCTACGGGATCGAGGCAGCCCTCCAGGTAGCGGCGGTCAACGAGGGTGAGGTGGTGGTCATCTCGATGGGTCCGGAGAAAGCTGTCGAGGTTATTCGCAAGGCGATGGCGATGGGCGCTGCGGAGGGTGTCCTGGTAAGTGACGAGCGGCTGCGCGGCTCCGACGCCCTCACCACCGCCCGCGTCCTGGCGGCGGCGGCGAAGCGGGTTCAGGCGGACCTCCTGATCGCCTGCACCGAGTCGACCGACGGTTACACCGGCACCGTGCCCGCGGCCATCGCGGAGCTGCTGGGCTGGCCGTCACTCACGTTCGCCAAACAGTTGGATGTGACCCAGCGGAAGGTGCGCATCTACCGCCAAACCCCCGACGGCCACGATGTGGTGGAGGCCGATCTGCCGGCTGTCGTGACCGTGACCGGGGGGATAAATGAGCCGCGCTACCCAACCCTGAAGGGGATCGTCGCCTCCAGGAGCAAGCCCTTGGAACAGCCTTCGTTGGAGGAGCTTGGGATCGATCCCGCCACTGTCGGCGAGGCGGGGACTGGCCAGCGGATCGTCAGCGTGGAGCCCGCTCCCGAGCGCCAGGGGGGAGAGGTCGTCGAGGATGAGGGGGAAGCGGCCCAGCGGATCGCCGACTACCTCGCCCAGCTGCAGGTGATCTGAACATGGCCAGAAAGATCCTGGTGTACGCGGAGCTGGCCGGTTCCGAGCCGGCGCCGGTCTCGCTGGAGGTCCTCACCAAGGCCCGTCAGCTGGGAGACGTCGAGGTGGTGGTGCTGAACCCGGGGGCGGCCGGAGCGGCGGCGGTGCTCGGGGAATTTGGTGCGCAGACGCTCTACGCGGGCGCTGACGAGGCGTATCGGCAGTTCGTGGCCCAGCCGGCCGTGACCACGCTGGCAACCCTGGTCGAAGAACACCACCCCGACCTGGTCTTGTTCGGAGCGACCTACGACGCTCGGGACGTCTGTGCGCGCCTCAGCGCAAGGATGAACCTGACCGTGGCCGCCAACGCTACCGACGTCCTGTCCCGGGGCGACGGTTTCGCGGCCGCCAGCTCCATCTTTGGGGCAACCCAAAACGTGCTCACGGAGCTGAGTGGTCCCAGTCCCTGCGTCCTGCTTCGACCCAAGTCGGTGACTGCCGCGAGTGCCTCCGGCCCGCCGGCCAAGGTGGTCCCGGTACAGCTGCCTGACGGAGCTCCCCGGGGAGCTCGCCGGCTGGAGTCGGTGGTTGCTCCGGCGAGCGGACCGAAGCTGGAGGAGGCCAAGGTGGTGATCAGCGGCGGGCGTGGGCTCCAGGACCCCAGTAACTTCGAGCTGCTGGAGAAACTCGCTGAACTCCTCCACGGTGCGGTCGGGGCGAGCCGGGCGGTGGTGGACGCTGGCTGGGTCCCCTACGCCCGCCAGGTCGGCCAGACCGGAAAGACTGTCAAGCCGGACTTATACGTGGCTTGCGGGATAAGTGGGGCGATGCAACACACGGTCGGGATGAAGGGGGCCAAGCACATAGTCGCCATCAACAAGGACCGGGACGCCCCGATTTTCAAACTTTGCGATCTGGGGGTGGTCGGAGACGCCCTGAAGGTCGTCCCTGCGCTGATCGCGGAGCTCGAGCGGCGGGGGGTGAAGGCATGACCGCCTCGCTCGAGCCTAGCTGCGGACGCTGAGCCGATGAGCGCCCAGGGACTGCTCGCCCTGCGGGCTGCGGATGGGGCCACGGTTACCCTGGAGCGCTATCCGATCCTGCTGGGCAGGAGCGTGCCGGGCGGCACCATCCCCGACGTGGACGTGAGCCACCTGGATCGCAATGAGGCAGTCGAGAACCGCCATCTGGAGCTGACCCGGGTTCCGGCTGGGGTCGAGGTGCACGACCTCGGAGGGGTCAGTGGAAGCTGGGTCGACGGGCGACGTCTGGCCCCTGGCGGCCGGGCGCTCCTGGAGCCGGGCGGCTCGCTGCGGGTGGCGGGTGTAGTGATGACCCTGATCGAGTTGGCTGGTGCCCTTCCGCCTCTGCCCGCGGCGCACTCCCGGGCCATTGCCAGTCCAGCCGCCACCTGGCAGGAGAGCGGTCCAGCTCAGGGGATCCCACCGCCTCCGTCAGCGGGCGCATTAGTTCTCGAAGACGAGCCTCAGGAATCGCTTTCGCACCCCCTGGAGCTGGACCTGAGCGGGGCCCCCGCGGTCGCTCGCGAGCCCCTTGAGCGAGGCGCTGATCTGGTCCGGATCAGACCGGCAGCCCCGCTGGAGGTTCTGGTCGGAGAGCGCTGGACCCAGCTGGGAAAGCCGCTCTCTTCGGGGGCGGTCGCCGAGGCAGTGAGTTCCGCTCGGCGCGATCTCGACATTCCCGAGGAGGCGCTGGGTGGGGAGGGTCATGTGGGCGACGTCGCCCTCGAATTTCTGCTCCCCCCGTTGACGGACCGCCCCTATCTGGCCGTCCGCGTGGCTGCTCGGGTTGCCGCCGAGCTGGATCCGGCGGAGTTAGGTGAGGCCCGGAGGACGGTGCTGGAGGGCGCGGCCCTCCTAGTTGCGGGTAGGTGGCCCGAGCCCGCCCTGGCTGCACTGGCAGACCGGTTCGAGGCGAGCTTCGCCAGCACCAGGGTGCTCAGCTTCGGGTCCGCCGACTGGTGGGTCCCGGCTGGGTGGCCGGCGCTGGACCCGCACCATCCAGGTGCCGTTCAAGAGGCGCTGCTGACCGGCGAGCTCTTCTTGGATCAACCTCCCGATCCGATCTTGGAAGCGCTGATCCGGGTCCTGCCGCGACCTGGCGGCGGGACGGTGCTGGCACTGCGTCAGCACTCCCTGGTCGGGGCTCTGGAGCAGCTGGCAAGGCAGATCGACCCAGCCCAACTGGCGACTACCACGAGCTGGCAGCGCGAGGAGGTTGCCCGGCTCTTCCCCCTGGCCCTTAGCGGGCAGGGCGACGGCTGGCGTCTCTCACTGGTCGGAGTCGACGGCCAGGGGCGCTGGACCAACGAGCCGCTCCATCGAGACACGAGGAGGTAGCGGTGGCGCGGCCCGGACTTCCGCTACCGACATCGGGTCCCTCGGTCACCAGCTACCTGGCGCTGGCTCTGCTGGTCGCACTGGTACTGGCGCTGGTCCTGCTGACGGTGAACCACGGGCTACTGGGCCACATCGCGGGGCTGAGAACGGCCCTGGGACTCCGCCGCGGCTGAACTCTAGGGCGCGATTCGCTCACAATGGCCGGATGCCGGTGCTGCTGCTGAATGCCTCGCTGCAACCGCTAAATGTCATCAGCCGTCGCCGCCTGGTGGTGCTCCTGACCAAAGAGCGGGTCGCCTTCCTGGACGATGCCGTCAAGGCAATGGTGGTTGACGAGCTGGCCCAGCGCCGCTTCAGCGACGGCGTGATCGTCGTCCGACTGCTGCGCAACATCGTGGTTCCGCGACGGATGCTCCGGCCTAATCGCCGGAATCTCTTGTTGCGAGACGACCACTGCTGTCAGTACTGCGGCATCCATGCGGCTCCTCCGGAGCTCACCATCGATCACGTGATCCCCGTATCGCGCGGGGGAAACCCCAGCAGTTGGGAGAACCAGGTAGTCGCCTGCAAGCGCTGCAACGGCCGCAAGGCCAACCATCTTCCCGGCGAGGTCCACCTCCGCTTGCGCCGCCCGCCCAGGCCGGTGGTGAAGGAGTACGCGCACCTCCTTTTTCTGCGCTACCCCGAGGTGCGCATCGCCTATGAGGACCTGGTGCGCTCGGTCCTGCCGCACGGGGGATTCCCGCTCGCCGACCGTTCTGGACTCGGGGCCCAGGCGCTGCTGTCCGCCTTGGGCGGCGCCCAGGGCTAGGCCCGCGAGAGAGGCGTCAGTCGAGCTCCTGGGGCAGATGGAGTGGGGGATCTGGGAGGTAGCGCGCCGCTGCCATCCCGGATTCGTCGATCCGCTCAACCAGTTCCGACGCGATCGCCATCGAGCGGTGCAATCCGCCAGTGCAGCCCACCGCCACACGCAGCACCGAGCGGCGCTGCGCCTGGTAGAGCGGGACCAGCCGTAGCAGCATCGGCAGGAACTCACCGACCAGCTCTTGGGCTCCCGGCTGCTCCATGACATATTCGCGAACCATCGGATCGGTACCTGGCTTCTCACGCATCTCGGCGATCCAGTAGGGACTGTCCAGGAAGCGGGTGTCGACCACCCAGTCCGCCTCGTGCGGCATCCCATCGCGAAAGGCGAAGGTGAAGCAGTCCACTCGCAGGAGGTCTCGGTCCCGCCAGTCGTCGAGCAGCTGTCGCAGATAGCCGAGCGTGGTCTGGTCTAGCCCCAGCAGGTGCCGGTGGGGGCGTCGCTTCGGACGTTCGAACCCGGGACCCCTGGGGGATCCCGCCTCGACCAGCCAGTAGCGGGTGTCCTCTCGATCGAGAGCGCTCACCCAGTCCTGGCCCGCCCGCTCACTCACCACCAGAGCCAGGTTCGGGTCTCGCTCCAGCTGAGCGCGCACTGCAGCGGCAGCGTTTGCGTCGAGATCGACGCTCCGCGGTACGGAGTACCCGACCTCGACCGAGAGCGCCTCCAGCTGCTCGAGGAAGCGGTCCTCACAGAGAATCACCACTAATGACACAGGGCTGGTGCTCCTACTGGGTTGGCCCCGCCGGGGGACCCGATATGTGGCCCAACTGAGTTCGGGCCAAACAGCCCACTGAGCCGCGGGTGCCATTTTGGCATGGATTGCCATTGAATCCCCGATTCCCAGGTCAAGGGTGCTCTGGACCAGATCGGCACCACCGCGGCTGGACAGCAACTGCGGTCGCTGGCGGGCCGGTCGGCCCGCTGGGACTCGAACCCAGGACCTGGGCTTTATAAGAACCCCGCTCTAACCAGCTGAGCTACGGGCCGTTTGGTGTCTCGGCTCGAAGTGAGACTACCTGATACGGATTTTTGCCTTTGACACAAGTTATCTGACACAACTCTCATGGCTGTCGAGGTAAGCCATCAAGTCAGAGTTGCCTTCTCGAGATCATCCCATAGCAAGAAGACCCCGCGATGGCTTGCACCAATCGGGGTCCGTGGCACCAACGGGAGTAAGCCGCCGAGGCAAGGTAGATCGTACCCCAAGCCTCTTTCGTCGACCCTTAACCGCCCCGGGAAAGTTGGAGACTCAGGGCAGCCCAGAGTCTCTACAAAACCCGGGGCGGTTCACCAGCGTCGATCTATATAATTTCCACTCCAGCGTGCTCCTAGCAGGTTCGAAGGGCTACTCCCCACGCTGATATGGCAAGAGGCCACAGGGCGGAGAGGAAACACCAGGCTGGATAAAGGCCACAGGAGTCCTACTCGAAATGAGCAGAAACCCCCTCATCGTCCTTTACGCGGTAGTGATGATTGCCGTGATACTTGGCCTAGACTTCACGATCCTGAGACACCACATCATGGAACGGCTGATAGTGAATATCAGCATTGTCGTTGTGTTCGCTGCTTTCTATTTGCTCTTCCGCAGGAATCGGTAGCATGCCCTTCGACTGTCTACGTGATAGTTGGCGGTCTCATAGAAGCCCTTAGTTGCGTTTCCAGTCCTGTTCTGGTTCGTGGTCGTGCCGTGCTTCGGCGCCATTTTCTGGCGGGCGGATACGGGGCGGGATTCTCCCGGTAGCACTTGCCGCAGATCCCCCTGCGATGGTCGCGGCGACAGCCGCAACGCTCCCCGAAGACCTGGCCGTTCCACTTCGCTAAGCCTGACCCGCTTTCTCGCTCCGGTGTAACCAACGCCCAGATGGATGCTCCGGAGGCTTTGGCTGGGGCGGTCAGAGTCGCCTAGCTTGAAGTGCAGCAAACCTGCACCAATTGGCCGAGTTCCAATCTCGGCGGCTGGCTGGAGTTGGGAGCACCGCTTGATCTCAAAATGGCGACTCCCCGAGAATGATCAGAGCCCTGCTCTAACCAGCTAGTCAAGTCCCATCGTTGGTGTAAAAGCGGGCGGAACTCAGGGATAGATTCATCAGGCCGCTAAGCCTGCAGTCAGGGGGTTGGTGAGGCGGTCTTGGTTGTCGGGGTCCAGGCGGGCCATGGACTGTTGGGAGAAGTGG
>DATKSR010000148.1:0-22157 GCA_035531555.1 Candidatus Dormiibacterota bacterium | reverse complement strand
TTGGCCGCAATCTCCAGCCCCCGCCGTGGTACAGCCTCATTGAGCTCGACCCGCAGGAAAGCCACGTTGACGGATGGGTCGACAAGTTGTGGGGGGTCGCATGGCCATACCCCGCTTCGGAGCTGGCAGCGGTGGCCGCGCAATGATTTCCAAGGGATCCATAACCCGTCGGGCCAATGACGAGAAGCTGCCGGCCCAGACGATCGAGCGTGACTACGTGCTCTCCCAACTGTGTGCGGACATCGGGGCGAGTGCCGAGCGCCGGCTGGTCCTCAAGGGTGGGACGCTGCTGCGTCTGTGCTACTTCGATCCCTATCGCTACTCTGCCGATCTTGACTTTTCAGCCATCGACGGGCTCTCGCGACCCGCGGCCACCGCTGCCATAGCAGCGGCTGCCAGCGCCTGCCAGGAGCGTTTGGAGCTTCCGGCACTGGAACGTCTCCAGGGATGACGGTGCGACGGCCTGGGTGACCTATGTCGGACCCCTGATGTCGAGGCCGCGGAGCATAAAGCTCGACATCTCCGACACCGAGCTAGTCACGGCGCACGCGCTCCTGAACCTGCAACCTCGCTGGCCGGATCTGATCGAAGGTGCGCAGATTGAGGGATACACGCTTAGTGCGGTCGCGGCCGAGAAGTTGCGCTGCCTCGCCGAACGGCTCCAATGTCGCGACCTGTACGACCTCCATGAGCTACTGACCAGAGGCCAAGTCGATGCGCTCGAGGCCTGGGAGCTCTATCTCCGCAAGGCCGCCCGCGACCTTGCCCGTAACCGCCAGCGAACCGACCCCAGGGAGTGGGCCGCAAGCTTCAACCGCCGGCTCATCGCGTACCGAGGACGTCGGGAGCGTGAGCTTGGGGATTATCTTGCGCTCGGGGCACCACCCTTCGAGGAGATCGAACGACGCACCAGACGTGGCCTGGCCCCGGCCCTGGCCGCGGCGCGGGCACTTGCCAGCTGATCGGCAACCTGGAGCAAGCCCAGGAGCCGAGGATGCCGGCGGGGTGACGACCCGCGGAGCGTAATCCCCGGGATCACCTTGGTCTCCCATGATCGTCCTGGCGCGCTGACGGTCCAGGCTGTCGGCAACGCCGTCTAATTTTGGCGGATGCCAGCGGCCGATAGCGACAGCCTTCCCTTGCGACGGGTGGGTGTCTGGTGGCGTCAGTGACCGGGCCAGGCGGCTCGACCTTCGGTCGACGGTCGTCGGCACGTTACCAACGCGACTACTGGGTGCACAGTGAGCGGTTCCGGTGGTGGGAGGTGGCGGCTTGCTCCGCAGTGATCATCGGGGGAGCGCGCTGCAGCCGCCGGGAGCAACCTGAGCACTTGTCGTATCGGATCTGGATCGACACCGATCGCAAAGAACTGCTGCGTCCGGGGTCTTGGTCGAGACGGCCCAAGGGCGGCGGAGTTTGGAACTGAATGGAGCAGTGCGGAGGACTTACGTCGTCGGACCTATGCGGACGGGCTTGACCACCCCGTAACGCGCTCTCTGACCCATCCGTTGAGACCGCGATGGACGCCCACCGCTGCGGCCCCTGGCTGGGCACTCAGCTCGCCTGTTTGGTGCTTCTCGCAATTCCGCTGGCCGGCTGCGGCTCGTCAGCGGGTCTGTCAGCGCCGCCATCGAGTAAGCCATCGCGGGCAACTCAGACCTTGAGGGGGAACTCTCTGGTGAACCTCGACTTCATCACCTCGACCCAGGGATGGGCTGTCACCCAGACCTTGGGCGGGATCAATTCCCTCTGGCACACGAGCAACGGCGGCCGGACCTGGGCCAACGTCACACCTCCCGGCGCAAACCGGTCGGGCGCATCGTTGGTGGCGGGAACGGACCCGCCAATCCAAGGAGAGGAGTTCTTGACCGCGAGTGAGGCGTGGGTCCCGATCCTGACGGCAGGCAGCAACCTGTATTCAGATAGAGACACGGTCTACTTCACCGCCGACGCGGGAGCGAGATGGACCGCGGTCTCGAGTGTTTCTGGAGGAGGGTCGCAACTGACGTTCCTCAACTCCAACGACGGCTTTGACGTAGTCGCCGGAGGAGTCGCGGCGGGCTCGTCCAGCATGCGCCTGTGGGCTACGACGAATGGGGGGCGACGGTGGCAAGCGGTAGCCAGGGCGGGCCCCGGCAGACCGGCCACTGAGGGGCTGTACCCGGTGTGCGACAAAACCGGCGCGGGCTGGGCCTCACCCAAGGTCGGCTGGCTTGGCGGATTCTGCAGCGGAGGAAGGGCGTTGTACTTCTATCGCACTACCGACGGGGGGGTGAGTTGGGCGGCGCAAACGCTTCCGCTCCCGCCTGGCGTGCCCACCCAAGATAGCAGCGACTGCATGTGTGGGACGACGCCTCCAGAGTTCTTTGGTTCCTCGAATGGAGTGGAACAGGTCAGCTTCTACCCGCCTCAGACGCCCACGCAGTTTGTGTACACAACCACGAGTGGCGGCCAGCAGTGGCAGCCGACCCGGATACCGACCGGGGCCACCAGGGTCGATTTCACAAGTTTTGCGGATTGGGTCGCGGTCAAAGGCGAGCAAGTGACATGGACCACGAACTCCGGCGGGCGGTGGTTTACCGTAGCCTCCACCGCGGACCTCCAAGGAGCCATCATCGACTTTGTCACCGCCGACATCGGCTGGGCCGTCACCTCCCCGGCCGGTCCCCACCCTGAGCTGATCCAGACCACTGATGCTGGTCTCCATTGGTCTGTGCGCGAGTTCCCGCAGTCACTCGGTACCGCTCCGGCATCGCCGTAAATTCCCCACCCACCGGACTTCGTGCGGCGACGGGACACCCGATCGGCGGGCGTTTGTGTTCCTTCGATCCTCGGCGGGAGCCATACTTGGCTGAGCCAAACCCCGAGCATGGCGATGGCCCCGGCCGCTTGGCACTCCGCGAGCTGATCCAGCTGCCATTACCAGACGTGGCCTGGCGTCAGCCTTGGTACTCCAGGCTGAGGGCACCGCTCACGGCAACGCCGACGAACTTTGGCGCACGTCAGCGGCCGGTGGCGGCTCGAGCACCTCAGATTTGAGTGCGAAACGGACGTCTACGGACACTTACGAACAAACGTGCCCGAACTACAAAACCGCGATCACGGGTTCGATTCCCGGAGTCGCCTCCAGCTAGTTTGACATTGGGCCGCGCCAATTGGCGTCGTTCTGAGCGGGCCTCGGAGGACACTGGACCCTTACGGCGACCCCTGCTCGAGTGCCAACGGTAGCGGTCTCGGACGGCATAGAGCTACGACCTCTAGCTGACTTACCGACGCAGCAGGAGGCAGTTCGGGTGATGGAGGCGATCGTCGTTTCCGAAGGAAATTGGCACGATCGACCGCCGGCTCGAGGCAAGGAGGGAGAGGCACGGAGACTGGCCTCTCCGGATGTCAAGTGGAACCGCATGCCCGTCAGTGATTAGTATGATGATCGTATGCAGAGATCCAGGGTGACCATCACGGTTCGGCCAGAGGTTCTGGCGGCTGCGGGGGAGGCGGTCGCCCACGGTCACGCTCCCTCACTGAGCGCCTGGGTCGACCAGGCAATGGAGGAGAAGGTGAGGCGTCAAGCGCTCGCGGACCTCTTGGCGGAGATGCGGGCTGAAGCTGGGCCGGTCACCTCGGCGGAGGACGAATGGGCCCGTCAGGTACTAGGCCTGTAGTCCTCGACGCCGGCGCCTTGATCGCCTTCGAGCGCGCCGACCGGCTCATGCTTCGCTTGGTTGAGCTGGCAGTGGAGCATGACCGGGTGCTTCACGTCCCCGCTGGGGTAGTCGCGCAGGTTTGGCGCGATGGCGGCCGCCAAGTGCGGCTGGCTCGCCTGATCGGGTCCAGCAGCGTTGAGGTGACTCCCCTCGACCTTACCGAGGCACAGGCCACTGGCGCCCTATGTGGGTTGACCGACACGGCGGACATTGTCGACTCGAGCGTGGCGCTGCTGGCCCGCCGGCTCCGCGCAACAGTTGTCACCAGTGACCCACAAGACATCCGTCGGCTTGACGCGACGCTTTCAGTGGTGAGCTGCTGAATTTGCCACGGCCGCCGGGGGCCATGGCAGTGTCACTCAAAACCGCCCGACCCCGTTTTGACCGGCGTAGGTGCCGCCTCCAGAGCTTTGGTTGGACTCGCGCTGAAAGGCCCATCGCATGGCGCCGAGGCGTCCGGGATGGGCATCACGGTCAGCAATGTGGTAGGGGAGGGAGGCTGGCGACGTCAAGTATCGAGCTGGTGTAGAGGGGACTGATCTTCTGCGTCAGGGGGCTGGGACTCCACGTATACAGGAGGGCTCCGGCAGAGCCATTCTCTCCACCCCAAGTCATGGGCAATCTGGCGAATGAGCCCGATCGTAGGTCGGCGATGTACATGGAGCCGTCCCCATCCGTCCAGGTCACCAGCGGGCCCGCCTGCGCGACGCCATCAATTGCTTGACCGATCGACACGGAGAATGCCGCGGACCGTCCTCCCGGCCAGAGGTCCAGGGTTCCGGACTGCTTGGACCAAACGGCCGTGCCGGCGACCCAGGAGCTGACCAGGCTATTGCGGACCGCGTCCAGCTCTGGGACCAACTCCGCTGGGACTGGGGTGGCGGTCAAGGACGTCATTGAGACAGCTCCGTAAGTACTCTTGGGGCTGGGGAGTGGGCTTGGCTCACGGTTGGCGGAGGCTGGCGGTACCGCATACACGAAGACGTCACCAACGAAGTAGCCGTACCCGGGAATGGTGACGAGAGGTAGAGCGCGTTGTGTGCCGCTGGAGAGGTCTCCGAGAAAGTACTGACCGCCGCCAACGCCCTGGGGAAGCACTGTCCAAGCGAGCCATCCTTGGCCGCCTGCTGGCGAAGTTGCATCCAGGGTGAAGTAGATTGCCGTGAACGGGTTTGAATCCGGCACCAGGGTTGCAACTCGCCCGGTCTGGGCGTTCCAGTCCATCAAGCTCGCGGGTTGAGGATTGGTCGTGGTGGTTGATAGGGTCCAGACGAGCCAGCGTCCATCGAACGCTCCCGACAGTACTTCGTCGGTGGCCGACGCAAACTGATAGACGCGTTGCACCGAGCCAGAGGCTCGACCGACCTCGACGATCCCGGACCAAGAACTTGAATAGAAGTCAGCGAAGTAGCTCGCGCCATCTGGCGCGACTGCGAATGCAAGGGGAGTGGCCACTGTTACGGCGGTTACCGGCGTCTGGTTCTGGGATAGCGCGGCACTCCAGGCCTGTGGCAGCGGCACCTGACAAAGGCGGGTGGACTGCGTGTGGACGGGACGGTGTACACGCGGCTTGGCGGGGGTCGCGATCCGGGGGAGCAGGATCGCCGCGGAGACGATGGCCGCTGTCACGATCCCCGCAAGGACCATGGTGGCGATTCGGCGCTGGGAGCTAGGAGGGCGCGGATTGAAGGTGGCACCATCGTGGTACCTGTGGCTTATCGATGACAATGCCTCGGCGAGCCAGAGCTCGTCCGGAGTCAGGTCGTCGTTCATCGGTTTGCCCCCACGGCGGCTCGAAGCCGCTGCAGCGCTCGGTGTGTGGCGACACGGGCGGAGTTCTCGTTCATGTCGGTCAAGGCTGCAATGTCCGAATACGGGAGTCCGGCCCCCGCCCGAAGGCCGACCAGCTGGCGCTCTCGACGAGAAAGCAGGGCGAGAGCATCAAGAACTCCCCGTACCTCCACGGTGAGGATCGCTTGAGCTTCGGGATCTTGGGCAGATCCAAGGCGGCCAACCAAGGCTGAAAGCAGGCGCTTGCCTCGCAACTGGCGGCGATAGTGGTCATTAACGACGTTCCCGGCGATCCGAAATAGCCAGAGCCGGACGCCGTCTGACTCGGGTCGGACTCTCAAGTAGGCGGAGAAGGCCTTCATGAACGCGTCGGCCGTTGCGTCCTCTGCGGCTGCTGGGTTTGCCAGCCTAGCCAGACAGTAGCGGTAGATGTCGTGGCTGTGGCGTTGATAGACCTCGTCGAACGGGACCAGAGGTGCCTGCCCTCGGTCGGTCCCTTTCCACGAGGCATGTGCGCGGTCCTCCACCGGTTTCAAATGATCCACGTGTGCCATCAACGCTGGAGGGGCCGAAAACCGTACCGTCCCGGATCCTGATGGGGCTCTCGGGCCGCACGAGACCGCCTGGCTGGTGCGCGGGACGCGTCGGTCTTGGGTGCCTCTGGCAGCCTGATCATCTTGACCCCAAGTTTGACCCCAACCCGGACGAACTTCGGCGGCCTCAGGCGCACGCCAGCGGTCGGATGAGCTCATTCTTGATCTCGAAACGGACGCCGGCGGACGCTCCCGGACTGATCCGGGGGATCTGCAAAACCGCGATCCCGGGTTCGATTCCCGGAGTCGCCTCCAGCAGATCTCGATCAGAGTGGGCGCTGACGAGCCCGGCCAGGCGAGACGGGCGCCGTCGCTGATGAAGATTGATGCCGACGGGCTTGGCTGGTGCCGCCGGGTACCAGCAGAGGAAGTGACTCTGATGTGATCTGCGACGCCATCTGACCGCTATCACCGCCGTGGCCAGTGATTCCATCGCGGTTCGGACCAACTCCCCATCCGAGTGGGAAGTACTCTCCACAGGGTTGCGCCGAGCTGCATCCTCCCAACCTCGGTCAGATCCCGGCGTCCCTGGGCCAAGGGCCACTGTCAGCCCACCCGGGCCAAGATCCCGCGTGGCCAAGGGCGAACGAGAGGTAGGCTAAACCCAGCTTACGGTCCTTTGGGAAGTGGGCGCGGCTGCAGTTGAGGCAGCGTGCGCATGGGCGGTGGTGGTGCGGCCCACGAAGGTCTCCGCGATCACGATCGGATGCCAGATACCGCCGGCCAGTTCTGGGACAGCGGACGCGGGTTCGCCCCCAGGACATGGAAGGCGAGATTGGGCCGACGCTCTCCAGGCAGGATCAGGAACCCCAGGTAATGGTGGGCGACCATGAGTTCGTCCCACCGGCTTGCCTCCTCCGGCCTCACCAGCCGGACCACAACCGGCGGTCGATTCGCCTCAGCCCTCTCCCGGAGACCTTGAGGTGGTCGATCTCTGAGGGTATACCGCAACTCGTCCGAAAAGGCCAGCCCCTCTTCCCCCAGTTCACTTCAGACTACTTTGACGTCGTCCTGCCATCGGTCCGAGCCAGCTTGACAAGGAGCAGAGCCGATGCCATACTGCCGACCATGCAACCGCTTGCAAAGCCAAAACGGAAGTCAGGGACGACCCGGCCGACGATCTATGACGTCGCCCGAACCGCCGGAGTTTCGACATCGACTGTGTCGCGATCTCTAAACGGGACGACCCGGGTGGCAGATGAGACACAGTTGCGAATTGCCCAGGCAATTGCAGTGCACCGCTACGAGGTCAATTCCGTAGCCCGTAGTCTCGCCACGAGCGTGACGAGGTCGATGGCTCTGCTGCTTCCTGACATCACCAATCCATTTTTCCCGGCTCTGGTGAAGGGTGTTCAGAAACTCGCCGACGAGAGGGACTTTGCTCTGCTTCTGTGCCAGACGGATTCGAACCCGGCACGCGAACTGCGCTACCTGGACCTAATTCGGCGGGACCAGGTAGCGGGGGTAATCCTGATTGGTGTCCAGTTGGACTCACCTACTTTGGAGCTACTGGCGCGTAACCGCACCAAGGTGGTCTCCCTCGACCGACGGGTATCGCTGCCGGGGTCCGTATCGGTCGAAGTCGACAACCGTCAGGGCGCGATCATGGCAGTGGAGCACCTAACTCGCCTAGGGCACACTCGAATTGCCTGTCTGCTCGGACCGGACGGGCTCTATGTCAGCGCTCAGCGACTCGCCGGTTGGCGGGCAGGGATGCGTGCGGCTGGTCTGCGGCCGGACCCGGCTCTCATTGTCCGCGCCGACTTCACTGAAGACGCCGGAGCCAGGGCGACCGAGGAGCTGCTCTCCACGGGGGCTCCATTCACCGCGATGGTGACGGCTAATGACCTCTGCGCGCTCGGGGCGATCGCCCACCTTCAAAATTGCCACCTCACAGTCCCTGGGGACATCTCAGTGGTCGGCTTTGACGGCATCGATATTGGCCGCTACACGTCGCCGCCTCTGACCACCGTGGCGCAGCCGGCGACCGAGATTGGGTATCGCGCCGCTGAGATCCTTCTCGACCGAGTCCAAGACGTCGACGGGCCGCCGCCTGCACCCTCTGTCATCTTCCGTCCACAGCTGCTGGTCCGGGGTTCCACCGCAGCCCCGCCCATGGCCGTGCGGGATCTGCGGTTATGACCATGACCCTGGCCGGGCATACCTTGGGCACCCCTGGTCTGACCCCACCGGAAGCAGTCCGACTGTTTCGGGCTGCGGGAATCGACGCGATCGAAATCATCTGGCAGGACGGCTACCTCAGCGGTCTGCCAGAGTCTGACGGTGGGGCCGCGCTGGCAGAGGTGAATCGTGAGGCATCCGAACACGGTGTGACGGTTTGCTGCCTGACTCCGTACATGGTGAATTTGAACAGCTTGGACGACGGTGAGCGCGAGCGGGACCTCCTGCGCTTCCGGCGGTGCATAGAGGATGCCGAGCGGCTCGGCGCCCATCGCATCCGGACTTATGCCGGTACCTTCCGCCCTGACCAGGTGGCGGAGCGTCAGGCAAGGTGGCGACAGCTGGTCGCCAGTTTGGCCGAGCTGGCCCCCTTCGCGGCAGCACGCGGCGTGGCGTTGGTGGTCGAAAACCACTTCAGCACCATGACCGTGACGGCGCGTGAGGCCAGGGAGTTGATGAACTGTGTTGACCACCAGGGTGTGGGGATCCTATACGACCAAGCCAACCTCACCTTCACCCACTCGGAGGACCCGCCAGTGGCTGTCGAGGTGCAGCGTGGGTGGATTCGTCACGTGCATGTGAAGGACCTGATTTTCACGGATCCCGGCAAGCCCTTCGCGGCTTCGGAGGTAGCCGTGGTGGCCGAGGAAGAGCGATCGGTCCGGTCCCGTGTTGTTGGGGACGGGATCCTCGATTGGCTGGACATTCTGACCCGACTGGATGATCAGGGATACGACGGTTACCTGTCGCTGGAATATGAATATCGCTGGCACCCCGACGATCTACCCGATCCTGCGGAGGGATTCCGACGCAGTGCGGACTACCTACGTGCGGTTGCTCCGGAGATCGTGCGGTGAAGCTTTCCGTAGTGACGGATGAAATCAGCGCGGACTTGGAAACAGCGTTAGAGCTGGCCAAGGATTGGGGGGCTGAGGGGGTCGAGGTCCGAGGCGTCTGGGGTGGCCGTTACCCCGACGTCGGGGAGATGTGGCGGCGAAGGGTACCCGAACTAGTTCAAGAGGCGGGCCTGCCGGTGGCAGCTATTTCGCCAGGGCTTTTCAAGATTCCCCTGCCGTCTCCGCAGCCTGACGCCACCAAGATCCTCCGTTGGGAGGATGCGCAGGTCTTTGAAGCACACCAGCGCATCGAGGCCCTTGCGGACGACCACCTGCATCGGCTCCTCCCCGCAGCGATCGAAGCGGCCCAGCGACTCGACTGCAGGGTGATCGTGGCCTTCAGCTTTGAGACCCCATCTTCTGGGGCGGAGACTCCAGAAGATGCGCCCCAGATGGTGGTCGACGTACTGCGGGACGCGGCCGACCAGACCGCCTCCGCCGGGATCACCCTGGCGATTGAGGTAGAACACGTGTGTTGGGGTCGCGACGCCAAGTCCACCAACGATCTGATTCGGAGGGTCGGACGTCCAGGAATCGGCATCAATTGGGATCCGGCCAATGCCTTCGCGGCTGGTGAGGAAGCGCCATATCCGAGTGGTTGGGCCATCCTGAAAGAGCAGGTTCGCCACGTGCATTTCAAGCAGGCCCGCCGCCAGGCTGATGGCGCTGCGGTCTTTGACACTCGTGGCGTCATTGACTGGAACGGGCAAATCAGGGCTCTGGTCGACTCGGGTTATCAGGGGTGGGTGTCGGTTGAAACCCACGCCCGGCCCAAGGTGGCTTCAGCTCGAGCCGGTCTCTTGGAGCTCCAACATCTGCGCATGCTGGCGGAGGAGCCCGAGTGACTCCCGCCGGCCTGCGCGGAGTTGTTTGCCCAGTCGCCACTCCGTTGCGCAACGGGCACCTGGACGAAGAGGCATTCCGCCGCCACTTATCTGCTCTGCTCCCAACCGTTGCGGGAATCGTGGTCCTCGGATCGTCGGGCCAATTGGCGTTGCTGGCACCTGATGTCGCCGCCGCAGCCGTCGAGGTTGCCTTGCACGAGTGCCGCGATCGGATACCGGTTTACGTCGGCGCTGGCGACACCAGCACCGCCCGGGTCGCCCTGAACCTCTCCCGCTACTCCTTGGATGGGGCGGCGGGCGTCTTGATTTGTGGACCGTACTTTCAGCAGGTCTCTGACGAGGCCTTCCTTCTGGAGCACTTTCTCGCAGCTGCCGAGGCGGCCCCCGTTCCAGTGGTCTTGTACAACATTCCTTCCGCGGTGGGATATTCCTTGTCTTCCCAACTGGTGGAACGACTCGCTGGTGATCCCCGTATTGTGGGCATTAAGGACAGCTCGGGGGACCTCTTCCTATTTCAGCGATACCTTGGGCTGCAGAACGGCACCTTCGCCGTAATGCAGGGCCGAGAACAGTTGCTGAGCGCTTCCGCTTGGCTGGGGGCTGCGGGGACGGTGTCGGCGCTGGCGAACGTTGTGCCGACCTTGCTGGGGGCAACCATCGCCGCCACCGAGGCAGGCGATAGGGACCGATCCCTGCAGTTGCAGGGATCGGTCACGGAAGTGGCGTCTTTGTTCGATTACGGTCACTGGATAAGTGCACTGATGGCCGCCCTATCCGATCTGGGGTTCGGGTCCGGGGAGGTGTCCTCACCTCTTCCGGTCCTCTCGGCTCAGGAGCGACGCGGAGTGGCGGCAGCGCTTCGCAATCCAGCCATCCGAGAGTTCTTGATTCGTCCTGTGGAGGTCGCCGATGAGTGATCGGACCGCCGCTACTCCGACCCGGGGCGATAGTGAACTCACGGAGTACTCGGCGCTCCCCCCCGCCCCGAGCCGCCACCTTCTCCGCCGGACCACGCTTCCCGCCGCGACCTTGGTTGCGGTCGGGCTGCTCTGGCAGGGCCTGGTCGGCTGGCTGCATGTTCCGATCTTCATCCTCCCGCCACCTAGCAAATTCCTTGTCCAACTTGTCACCTCTCGGGCGATCCTGTGGTCCGCGACCCTAGTGACCGGCCAGGAGGTGCTATACGGATTTCTCGTAGCCGCACTAGTGAGCATTCCCCTGGGCTTCGTTCTTGCGACTATCCCAGTCGTCCGGGACGCTCTGTACCCATTAGTCGTCTTCTTCCAGGTCATCCCCAAGATTGCGATTGCGCCGATTTTCGTGGTTTGGTTCGGAATAGGGGAAGTTCCAGTCACCGTTTTGACGTTCACGCTCTGCTTCTTCCCCATCGCCATTGACAGCATGACCGGCTTCAGCGAGCTTGAGCCTCGCCTGCTCTACTTGACCAAATCGATGGGGGCCAGCCGGTGGCAGACGTTTATTCGAGTGAGGGTGCCCTCTTCACTGCCTTACGTGTTCTCGGGGCTGAAGGTGGGAATCGTGTTTGCGACGACCGGGGCGATCGTGGGGGAGTTCATCGGCTCCAACGCCGGCCTGGGGTACTTGCTCGATCGCGCTACCGGCTTCCTGGACACCCCCTTGGTCTTCGCTGATTTGGTGGTCCTCAGCGTATTCGGAATTGTTTTGGCATATGCGATGAACGGTGTCCAGTGGCTCGTAATGCCGTGGCGGAGGTCTCGACATTGATCGGCCTCAGAGTCGCCGATCCATATGGGGCGGCCCGGGGACGGCAGCGCACTTTTTGGAGCAAGGAATCACAGCCGGAATTTGTCGGCGCAGTCGCGCTGACGCAGCTCAGGTAGGGAGGAGAAGAAACATGCCGCGTAGTATCTGGACCAAATTGGCCCTAGCGGGAGCAGTGTCCCTGCTAATGGCCGCATGTGGATCGACGGGCACCGCCAAGCCTCAACCGAAACCCACGAGCTTGACGGATGTCACTTTCACGCTAAACTTCACGGCGGGCGGCCCCCAAGCTGGGTTCATGTATGCTCAGCAGCTTGGCTACTACCGCCAGGTAGGGCTGAATGTGAAGATCATCGAGGGGACCGGCTCCGTCACAACCGCTGAGGAAGTGGCGGCGGGGACCACTGAACTTGGCTTTAGCGACGGTCCGTCCAGCATGTCCGTCATCGCCAAGGGCGGGGCGCTCGAGATCGTCGCTCCTATCCTGCAGACGAACGGCTTCTCAATCATGACGCTCAAGTCGTCGAACATCACATCCGTTTCGCAACTGGCGGGTAAGACTATCGCCCTTCAACCCGGGACCGCACAGACAGCGCTGCTCAATGCGATCCTGGCAAAGAACGGGATGTCACAAAGCTCCATCAACGTTGAGAACGTGGCACCGGCGGCCATCATCGGGTTGCTGCTTGAACATAAAGTGACAGCCATTCTCGGGGGCGCAGACTTCCAGGCCATCCAACTTGAGCAACAGGGGGCTCAGCTCAACCAGCTCCTTTACTACAAAATTGGGGTTCCCACTATTGGGCTATCCATAATCGCGAACGAGCACTTGGTCCAGACGCAACCGAGTGTTATCTCTCGGTTCGTCAGCGCGAGCTTGAAGGGGTGGGCGGCGGCCCGCAAGAACCCACAAGCCGCTGCCAACGCGGTCGCGGCCCAGTTCCCCGCTGCCGGAACCGCCGCGCAATACCTGCCGGAGTTGAAAGTCGACCTAAACCTGCTGTGCTCTGCTCCCGGAGCCACGCATTTGGGCTCGGTACCTGCGGCAATTTGGCAGGACACCTACAATTTGCTGACTAAGTACGACAACCTTCCGACCACGCTTCCGGTCGGTGACTACTACACTGCCGCCTTCGAGCCCAAGTCCCCGCCCACGTGCGGCTAACGGGATCGGGTCAGGGCAGCTGAACATGGGCTCGTCAGACTCCGACGGATTGCAGGATCGCAGCGGTGGGGCCATTGTGCTCAGTAATGTGAGCAAGGCGTTCCGCCTCAGGGGCGGCGTTGTGCAGGCCTTGGGCTCGATTGAGCTGTCCGTTGGAGCTGGCGAGTTCGTCAGCGTCGTAGGCCCTTCAGGGTGCGGTAAGAGCACCTTGATGTTGATGGTGGCCGGGCTGGTCCAGGCGTCCCAGGGGACAATCGAGGTGGGAGGGATGGAGGTACGCGGACCGCTCACCGACATCGGGATCGTATTTCAGGAGGACCTGCTCCTGGAATTCCGAACAGCCCTTGGGAACGTTGCCCTCCAACTTGAGATCCGCGGATCGCGGAAGGCCGCCGCCGAGTCGGCGGCGCGGGCTCTCCTTAGCCAGATGGGCCTGGGTGAAGCAGTCGGGAGGTATCCCCGCGAGTTGTCCGGTGGCATGAGGCAGCGAGTATCCATTGCTCGCGCTTTCATCCACAGTCCGTCCTTGCTCCTCATGGACGAGCCCTTCGGCGCTCTTGACGCAATCAGTCGTACCCAGATGCATCACGATCTCGAGGCCATGTGGATGGCCAGGCGAAAGACCGTGTTGTTCATTACCCACAGTGTTGAGGAGGCAGTGCGGCTCTCGGACCGGGTCGTGGTGCTGTCCCCGGGACCCGGTAGGATTGTCGACGACCTGCCTGTCAACGCGCCGCGCCCCCGACCCGTAGCCACTCAGGAGCGGCCGGAGCTGGCGTCGGTCGTCCAGCGAGTCTACGATCTGTTTAATGAACTCGGAGTGCTGCGCACTTGATCGGGGTGGCCCCGTGCCATGGAGTGGCGCGATGAGAGTCCTCGTGTCGGGTGGTGCGGGCTTCATAGGCTCCGCCCTGGTACGGGCGTTAGCGGAACGTGGCGACCCCGTGATCGTGGTGGATGGCGCCTTTGCTCGTGAGCTGCCAGCTGGCGTCGAGCAGCTCCACATAGATGTAGCGGATCCAACCGCGATGCTTGGGGTCTTCGACAGGTGCCACCCGGAAGCTGTGGTCCATCTCGCAGCGATCCTCACCGACGGCTGCGCTGAGGATATTGTCAAGGGCACGAGTGTCAACTGTCTCGGTACCGCCGTGATGTTAGCGGCTTGCCAAAGAGTCGGGGTCGCACGGCTTCTGATTACGACCTCGGTCGCGGCCCTAGGTGAACCGGGGCGGGAAAGTGTCTACGGGCTGACGAAACGATATGCTGAGCATCTCGCCCGCCTATGGGAGCTAGAACATCCTGAGACCCGGGTTAGTATGGCGCGACTGGGGTGGGTTTATGGCCCGGGCCGGGTTCGGGGCTGGCGTGACCTGCAAGCAGTTATCGAGGCGTTTGCTCGCGGCGACGCTGAAATTCACTATCCGAACTTCCCCGATCCTCTTGATTGGACGTACATATCAGACGCGGTTGAGGGGCTATTGGCGGTCCTGGATCGAGCCCCGGATCATGCCCCTGTGGTCGACATTGGTGGAGACCTTCGCTACGTGCGCGACGCCATCCAGCACCTAGAGGGACGGTATCCCGAGGCCAAAGCTATTGGCCACAAAGCGGTGCCACCGCCCGCCGCATGGCGGCTGGACCGGAGCTACTTGGAGGGTCAACTTGGGTGCGGCCCCGCCATTCGCTTGGAGGACGGCTTGGATCTCACCACGGCCGCCCTTACACAGGGCGCAGCCTTTTCTGGTGCCGTTCATGATGCCCGGGGGCCCGGTGAGTGATCTGATCCGGGTTGGGTTGGTGGGGGCGGGGTCAATCGCTAACATCGCGGAACTGCCCGCCCTGGCAAGGACTCCGGGGATCAAGTTGGCTGGAGTCGTTACCAGCGACTTTGAACGATCACAACTTTGCGCTCGTCAATGGTCAGTCGAGCGGCCGTATGAGTCGTTTCAGGAAATGTTGGACCACGGTCGACTGGACGTGCTGTTTGTCTTGACACCGAAGGGCCGACACACGGCCTTTGTGGAGGACGGGCTGCGCCATGGCCTCGACGTCTTCTGCGAGAAGCCGCTGACCACCCGGCTTGAGGAGGCGCGGGGGCTTGCTGACCTGGCGCGGGGATCCCGGCGCCTGCTGATGGTTGGCTTTAACCGGCGCTACGCCCCGGTTTACCAGATCGCCCGCCAGCGCTTCGCGACGGAGAAAGTTCGGTTCGCCCTAGCACAAAAGAGCCGGAACGGGAGCGAGTACCGAGCTACGTTGGAGAATGCGATCCATATGGTCGATCTCCTGAGGTGGTTCTGTGGCGAGGCCGTCAAAGTTGCGGCCCACTCACTAGCTCCCGATCCTTGGCATGAGGACGGAACCTCCGCGCTAATCCGGTTTGATTCCGGCGCGGTTGGCAGCCTTGTCGCCGCGCGCTGCGCCGGAGAGTGGGAGGAGGGGTTGAGCCTGTTCGGGGATTCGGCTACCGTGCGCGTGTCACCTCCCGACTGGGTGGAAATTGCCGAGGGCGGAGCGACGAAGCGGATCGAGATGCGGGCGCAGGCAAATGGCTGGGCCCAGGTCAATCAAACCCTTGGGTTCGGCCCCGAGGTAGAGCACTTTTTCGAATGTGTGCGTACCCGTCAAACTCCGCTCACCAACGCGGACGAAGCTGTACGGACCCAGGAGTTGACCGAGTGGATTCTGGCCGAGGCCGGACTCCCCTTGGTAGACCGGCCGGCCGAGTGACCGCTGGGATCCCGGGGACATCCGACCCCCTACGGGGAGGTGTGGCCGTGGTCGGCTCACTGAATCTGGACTTCACCCTGCTGTCCCACCGACTTCCAACTCCCGGTGAAACCGTACTCGGTACGTCATTGCATCAAGGATATGGTGGGAAAGGCGCGAACCAGGCGTCCGCAGCGGCTCGAGCCGGGGTAGCCACCTTCATCGTGGGCGCTGTTGGGGATGACGCGCAAGGGGCAGAGGTCAGGTTGGAACTCGACCGGGCAGGTGTTCGGACGGAGTTCCTGCAGAGCGTTCCGGCCCAGGCCACTGGTGTGGCGATGATCATGCTCGATGCGGCTGGCCAGAATCAGATCGCAGTGGCGCCGGGCGCTAACAGTCATCTCGACCCCGATCACGTGCGCCTGGCTCTGGAGGCCATTGGTCGACAGATTGAGAGTCGGCTGGTCGTCTTGGTGAGTTTGGAGGTGCGGGATGAACCAGTGGCTGCTGCGGTTGAAGTCGCTCGAGCTCACGGATGGATGCTCGTTATCAACCCGGCACCGTTTCGACAGCTGCCTGCGGACATCTTGCTGCATGTCGACTTCCTGACCCCTAATGAGGTAGAGGCCTCCAGCATGTTGGGCGAGTTCGCGCCTGACGATTGGGCGGCCCTTGACCGCTCCGCGATCGAGCAGCTGTTGGCGAGATCCGCCTTTGCCGGAACGGTAGTTACGTTGGGCGCACGGGGGGCCGTCCTACTGACAAAAGACCATTGGCATCACGTTCCCGCGCCGCCGGTAGCGGTGGTCGATTCGACTGGCGCCGGGGACGCCTTTAATGGCGCCTTCGCAGCTGGTCTGGCGGGGGGCGCGACTCCCGTTGAGTCAGTCAAAAAGGGGGTATTGGCGGGCAGCTTAGCCACGACTTGGTTGGGGGCCCACGATTCAGCCACCGGCGGGATGGATGCCACGCGGTTGAACGCCGAGGGCGCTGACCCCGTGGCCGACAAGATGACGGTTCAACTGGGAGATAACGCGTGAAGGTTGGGATCTACCTGCCGAGCTTTGCATACGACCCGAGTGCCACTGACCACGCCAAGAGACTCCGCCGGTGGATCACCACTGCCGAAGAGTTCGGTTTTGACTCCCTGTGGGTGACGGACCATCTGCTCCGGGCATCGGCGATGTACGCCACCAGCTGGCTCGAACCCCTTGCCACTCTGGCCTATGCGGCGGCAGTGACGCAGCAGGTGAGGTTAGGTACGGGCGTCCTTCTGCTTCCCTACCGGCAACCGGTGCTGCTGGCCAAGGAGCTTGCCACGATTCAGCATCTATCCGCGGGACGTTTGATACTAGGGGTTGGTACCGGGTGGTCTCCCGCCGAGATGCGTGCCATGGGAACTACTGTGGCTGTGCGCGGCAAGCGGACTGACGAAGTCCTGGAGGCGACTCGAGCGCTTCTAAGTGGACAGAGCGTCGACTTCCACGGCTCCTTCTTTCAGTTCGATGGGGTCACCATCGACCCGCGGGCTGAAGCGATACCCATTTGGGTTGGTGGCGGGAGCCAGGTTGCCCATTCAGCGTCGGTTGAACGCCCAGTGCTGGCGGCCGCGGTCGCTCGGCGGATTGCCAACAGTGATGGCTGGTTCATTCGACCGACTGCTGCGCCTGAGCAGATCCTTGCCGACTGGGACACGCTGCAGCCGTACATCGCCGCAGCTGGTCGCCGACCTGAGGATCTGACCATTGCGCACGGCCAGTGGCTGCACTTGACAACGGAAGCGGACCCGCAGCGGGCGCGCGAGATCCAGTACCGCTATGTGCGTTCTGTGGCATCCGACCAGCGTCCGCCGAGTCTGCTCGAGGAATACTACCTGTTCGGGACTCTCGATGAGGTACTGGAGGGTTGTGCGCGGAGGGCGGCCGCGGGGGTGGAGCACCTGATCATCCATCCCTACACCGACGAGCTTGAGCAGTTGGACCTATGGGGCCGAGAGCTTCTACCGTCGCTGCGAGCGATGCAGCCCACACGTCCGCTGCGGTAAATGGGGACCTGGACTTATATATGTCCGAGGCGTGGCGATCGTCCCCACAGCGGGCGATGACCCACGGCCGACGTCGGACCCGGAGTCTGGTCACCGGTAAGGCGATCTTCCGGCTCTTGAGGCATGGGTGTGGGTGCCCGGAGGGGAATGTCAGCGGGGTTGCGCCCAATGGCAGTGGGATCTTGGCTGGCTGGGTGAGGGCGAAGAGTCGTACCCGTTTCTGGATGCCGACTGAGGGTTGTAGCCCGAGAATGACCTCCTTTCCGAACGGCCTGAACGAGCGCACTGCTAATCTCGCCCTTGGTCACACCCCTTTCCGAGCACCTCAGCCCTTCTCCGATCCGCCCTGGTGGCGAGCTCGATAGCCTGGTCTACGAATTCGAGGTGCAATCCGCTCTGGTACATGTTCATGACCTCTTCGTAGAGTTCGTAGTGGGCCTCGAGGATGTGGGCCCTAATCGTGAAAATCACACGGGCCCGATCGGGAGTGCCCGGCCCGCCGGATCTAGACTATGCGGCTGATCACAGTGTCGCCTGGGGCATGCGGCTTTGGGGGCAGGCGAAGCTGCCGAACCTCCTCGTGAAGGTCCCCGGCACCGCGCCCGGGCTGACCGCAGTCGAGGAGCTGGTGGTGGCCGGCGTCGGGGTCAACGTGACCCTGCAGTTCTCGGAGACCCACTACCTGCAGGCGGCGGAGGCTTACATGCGAGCCCTGGAACGGCGGCTCGAGGAACACTCCAGCCTCTCCATCCCATCGGTGGCATCGGTCTTCGTGTCGCGCTGGGACGCCGCCGCCAATCCCCTGCTGCCGGTCGAGATGCACAACCGGCTGGGAATCGCGGTGGCCCAGAAGGCCTACAGTGCGTATCTAGCCCTGCTGGCCAGTGACCCGCTGGCGGGCGCTTGCCGCGGCCGGTGCCCGGCCCACAGCGCCTGCTGTGGGCCCCCACCTCGGCCAAGGAACTGGAATTACCAGATTCCTATTACGTGACCTCTCTGGCCGCACCCGACACCATTGACACCATGCCGGAGGCCACCCTGCTCAGCTTCGGGAAGCACGGGACCGTGGGCGCTCTCCTGCAACCAGACCATACCTTGGCGGAGCATTTGATCGCCACCCTGACCGCACACGGATTGGACGTCGAGGCTCTGGGGGAATCCCTGCAAAGCCATGGAGCTCGACGCTTCAGCGCGGACTGGGCCGCTCTCCTCGACGCGGTGCAGAGCAAGAGCCAAAGGCTGACGGCGCCGACGCCAAGATGACGGCTGAGGCAAGCTCCGTCCAGACCAGTGGAAGGCACATCCTTACTGCATCGGTGGGGCTGAGAGAAGGGCCCGGGCAGGAGGGACAAGTCCTTGGATAGGCACGAACCACTACACGCCGGGCCGGGCGTCGGCCGCGAAGACGACCGGCAACCGGTGCCAGACGAGGAAACCGTAGGGGGCGGCCCCGCGCAGCTTCCACCAGCACCTCGTGCAAACCTGACTACCAAGAGGCGCTTCCCATGCGCACTGACTACCGGACGACCTTCCCGGAGGCGCTGAAGGCGATGATCGGTCTGGAGGCGGCGGTACACTCCAGCACCCTGGAGCCGGCGCTGCTGGAGCTGGTCAAGATGCGGGCCTCCCAGCTCAACGCTTGCGGGTACTGCCTGGACATGCATAGCAAGGACGCGACTGCGCTGGGCGTGGAGCCGCAGCGCCTCCACTTGATCGCGGCCTGGCAGGAAGCGCCCTGTTACTCCCCACGTGAGCGAGCGGCCCTGGCCTGGTGCGAGGCGCTGACGATGCTGCCCCAGGAGGGTGCTCGCGATGCCGTCTACGAGGCGGTCAAGGCGGTGTTCGCCGGGGCGGAGGTGGTGGCTCTGACCCTGGCGATAGTCGCCATCAATGGCTGGAACCGGTTTGCCGTGGGACTGCGCACGCCGGTGGGGAGCTACACCCACGAGTCGTGACCGCAGCGGGCGTGGCGCCGGGCCGGATGCAGGTCGGGTCGATGACCTGGGAACCCCGACGTAGCATCGGGGCCGACAGCCGTGAGGATCGCTTGCCGACGGCTACGGCTGAGTCCCCAGCCTCCATTCCGTCTGGATCTGACCGTGTGGGTATTGCGGCGCCGGGCCCACAACGCGGTGGATCGGTTCAATGGCCTCTGGTACCGAAGGACCCTGGGCCTCGACACCGGCCTGGTCGCGGTCGGGGTGCGCCAGCGCGGGAGCGCCTCCGACCCCGAGCTCGAGATGACTGTCCAAGGGGGAGGGGCGGAGGTGGCGGACGAGACGGTGGCCGGGGTCCAGTCCTCGCTCGAACGGATCTTGGGGCTGGACGCGGACCTCGCGGGCTTGTACCAGATGGCCCGGGGAGATGCTGGGATCAACGATTTGGCGGACCGCTTCCGGGGCCTGCGGCCACCGCGCCTTCCCACCCTCTTTGAGGCCCTCGTCAACGCTGTCGTCTGCCAGCAGGTGAGCCTGGCGGTGGGGATACACCTGCTCAATCGGCTCGCCGCCAGTTTCGGCGCAGCCGCTCCCCCGAGCCTGAGCGGTGCTGGCTGGGCCGCGCCCGCGCCAGAGCGCATCGCCGAGGCGAACCTGGAGTCCCTGCGCGAACTCGGACTCAGCCGAGCAAAGTCACAAGCTCTGGTCGGCTGCGCCGCGGCCGTGCTTGACGGCGACTTGGACCCGCTGGAGCTTGACCGGTTGGGTGACTCGGGAGAGGCTGTGTGAGCTGCCTGGCATCGGCAGGTGGAGTGCGGAGTACGTCCTCCTCCGGGGACTCGGCCGATGCCAGATCCTGCCCGGTGACGACGTGGGGGCACGCAACTCTCTGCAGCGGCGCTTTGGGCTCAGCGCGAGCCCGGGCTATGACGATGTGCGGCGGCTGATTGCAGCTTGGCAGCCATTTGCCGGGATGGTTTACTTCCATCTGCTTCTGGACGGCCTGGAGCGAAGCCACGCATGTGACTGATCCAGCTGCTCACCGCGTTGGCTGTCCCGGGCTCCTGCCCGGAGCCGAGGCCACCACTCCGCCCAACCTCCACTGGCCAGGTGCTCCGGCAGCCTTGGGGTGGAGGTTGGCTGGGCTCACAGGCGGTAGGTGCTGGCGCTTCTCAGCCGGCGCGCCACGACTGTCAGCCAAACCCGTCGC
This sequence comes from Candidatus Dormiibacterota bacterium, assembly GCA_035531555.1. GTDB lineage: Bacteria > Chloroflexota > Dormibacteria > Aeolococcales > Bog-877 > Bog-877. The sequence continues at coordinate 1,339 of DATKSR010000148.1, read as the reverse complement.
CACCGGCAGCCGGCCGATCCAGTGCCGGCCCCGCCCACGACGGAAACCACGCACGAGGAGGAGGAACGAGTGGTGAATGACAGCTTCGGCTCCAGGGTCACGATGACGGTTGCAGACCGGAGCTACCAGATCCGCCGACTCTCGGCTCTGGAAGGTGTCGGGGACATCAGCCGGCTGCCCTACTGCGTCAAGATCCTGCTCGAGAACCTCCTGCGCCACGAGGACGGCCGGACCGTGACTGCTGCCGATATTGGGGCCCTGGCGAAATGGCCGGCCGGCTCGAACACGTCCCGGGAGCTCCCGTTCAGGCCGGAGCGAGTCCTGATGCAGGACTTCACCGGGGTCCCGGCAGTGGTGGATCTGATCGCTCTCAGGGATGCGGTAACGAAGCTGGGCGGCGATGGAACCCTGGTCAATCCAAGAATTCCCGTAGAGCTCATCATCGATCACACAGTGATCGCGGACGTGGCCGGCACCGCTGACGCCTTCGAGACCAACCGGCAGCTGGAGTTTGCTCGGAACGCCGAGCGTTATCGCTTTCTGCGCTGGGCGCAGCAAGGCTTTGACCGTTTCGCGGTGGTGCCACCCGACACCGGCATCTGCCATCAGATCAACCTGGAACATCTGGCGCGCGTGGTGTCGGCGACAGACGCGGGGGAGGCTATCCCGGACACCATGGTGGGGACCGACTCACACACCCCAATGGTCAACGGCATCGGCGTGCTCGGTTGGGCAGTAGGCGGTATCGAGGCGGAGGCCGCGATGCTTGGCCAGCCGCTGTCAGTGCCATTTCCGGCGGTGGTCGGCGTCCGGCTGATCGGTTCCTTGTCGCCGATGGTCACAGCCACCGACTTGGTGCTGACCATGGCGGAGGTCCTGCGCCACCACGGCGTGGTGGGCAAGTTTGTGGAGTTCACTGGGCCGGGACTGACGGGGCTGCGGGCTGAGCACCGGGCCACCCTGGGCAACATGGCGCCAGAGTACGGCGCCACCTGCGCGATCAGCCCCATCGACCAGGTCACGCTCGACTACCTGCGGATGACCGGGCGGCCCGAGACCCACATCGCTCTAGTCGGGGCCTACGCCAAGGAGCAGGGCCTGTTCCATTCGCCCGGCGACCCTGACCTCCGATTCTCGGAGCTGATCACCTTGGATCTGGGGACCGTGGAGGTGTGCCTGGCCGGGCTCCAGTCCGTTTGTCTGGGCACGGACGGACCGTGGGATAATTACACGATGGAACTCGTGCTAAAGCTTGGCCTGTGATCAGGCCCCAGCGCTCTCCAGAGATGTGGTTGCCTCTGAGGTATCTCGCAACCGGCATGCTGGCTTGGCTGCTGGC
>DATKSR010000147.1:0-12924 GCA_035531555.1 Candidatus Dormiibacterota bacterium | reverse complement strand
GCGGGAGTACCAGTCCTGGATGGCGATGAGGTAGAAGAACCCCTTCCGGAAGGGGACGTAGGTAATGTCGGTCGCCCACACCTGGTTGGGTTGGGTGACCTCCAGGTCCCGCAGCAGGTAGGGGTAGATGGGGGTGATGGATGTTTGCGGCTGGTGTGCGGGCCCGGAGCCATGGAGCGGAGGTCCATCAGCTGCATGAGCCGCTGGACCCGGCTCCTGTGCACCAGGAACCCCTCCGCGCGCAACGCTCGGGTCATCTGCCGCGACCCCATGAAGGGGTGCTCCAAATAGATCCGGTCAATGGCGCTGGTGAGGGGAAGTCGGGGGTCCGCTTTGGGTGATGGCGTCAGGTAGAGGCTGGAGCGGTTTACCCCCAAGAGACCACATTGCCGGGCCACCGAGACCTTGGGGGACTCTCGCTGGATCATCGCCTTCCTCTCTGCAGAGCCGCAATGATCCCTGGCCGCGACGCTAAAAAATCCCTCTCCATCTCGATCTGACCGATCTTCCGATACAGGGCATCCACATCCACTGGAGGTCCGGCCTTCCTCTCGGGGCCCTCGAACACGTGGACCGCCTCCTTCTCCAGCCGGCCCTTCCACTGGGTGACCATGGTGGGATGGATCCCATAGGTCTGGGCAATCTCGGCCAGGGTCTTGTCGCCCCTCAGGGCGGCCACCGCCACCTCAGCCTTGAACTCAGCGGTGAACTTCCGTCTCGTCGCTCCTGCCATTTCTGTCCTCTTCGGTTTTACTCGATGAGTCCAGCTTAGGTACCTGTCTATTCCCATAGGGCCACTCCACTGTTCAAGAACAAGAACGTGGTTGGCATGAGCAAAGAGCACTTCCAACTGCGAGGCCAGATCAACGTGTCTCTCCTCGCGATGATCGGCTGGGTGGCGGTCAACCTCCACCTGCGTCACCTGGATCGGGAGGAGGCAGCCCACCCGCCCAAAGTTCCCCACTCTCGAGGTCAGGTGGCTCTGGCCGCCTGACCCAGAGCCCGCTCCGCGATTACAGTTCAGCCCTCCGAGGATTCCGCACGTCCTCGTGAGGGCTGATCTCGTCTTCGAGGGCCCCTGAGGGCTTGCTCGACTGAGTTCCAGAGCCGGGAATCCTGCTTCTGGACAGCAAAACGCCCGGAGATTGCTCTCCGGGCTTCTGCTTCGCGAAAGTCGCCAATGGTTAGGCGGAAATTCGCCAAAGGCTCCCCGTCGAGGGTTTTACGACTTTTCTAAGCCCGCTTTAGATGGGCGATTCCTGCGATGTTGCGAGAGATCTTTACACGCCACTTTCCTGATTTTTACACTTTCTGATCTCAGCCGCCCTGAATGGTGAAGTCGGGCTGAACCTGGGGTTGGTGGGACGTCAAGGCCGCCTTGTCGGCTGCTTCGCTCCGTCCCTCACAACGTCGTGGAGTAGGTCTCCCGATCTGAGCCTGAGCCGCGGATAGCGTTGTCGGCACCCACAGAACGACACTCTCGGCATCTACACCCACCCCCGAGATGCTCCAGCAGCCACTCCCATGGGTTGCAGGTCTAGGAGTGTCACCCCACTTTGATCTCGACCGCAAAGGGCCGGCTTCTGTCAGTGAGCGCTTAGGCTTTGCTGCTCTACTTCGAGCCGACCTGCCGCTTCGTTCGCCAGTATGGAGATACGCCTCAGGTCCTCGATCACCAGTGACAGCGACGGTGCGGGACCTTGGCCGGCCTCCAGCGCGTCGGACACCGAGCGCATCGTGCGTCCCTCGAAGTCCCAGTTCAGGTCGAGCGTCTGCCAGAGGAGTGCGATGGCGGCCTCCTGATCTGGGGTCGGCGCGTTCTTCCCGACGATGAGAGTGCCGAGTTTCTGAGCATTGATCTGCGACGCCTCTGGTCCGCGTCTGCAGACGAAAGCGTTCCATCGCTTGTCAAGTGCCAACCTGCCTGCGTCGTCGAGGCTCGCGATCCGGTGGGAAGGATCGACATCGCGCGCGCGGACAAGAAACGTGTTCTTGAGTTCGGCAATCCCGCTCCATGTTATCGGTCCATCCGCCGGCAAAGCGAAACGGGCAAAGTTGTTTCCTGCCGTCGTCACCACATCTGTTCCGTCTTCGGCCTTCGTAATGATTGCGAAGAGAAGCCGGCCCTTGCCCAATCTGCGGTCGCCACGACTTCCATAGATTGTCGGAATGTAGCAGTCATCCGACAGCAGGACAGCCCGTCCCGGCTCGGAAATCGTGCCTTGACCCTCCCTCCCGGGGCGTTCTCGTCCCGAGCGCCCGTGCGCCAGGACGTAGTCGCCCACAAGTCGGAGCTTGTCCGTGGGCTGGGTATAGAAGACTCCGGAAAGAGGAGCCCTGGGCGGGAACGTGCTCTCAGTTAGTCGCATCGCGTCGCCTTCGATATGGACATCAAAGAGGTAGTCGGCCTCAAAGATGTCGCCGAACAGAACGTCAGGCCGGGGAGAGATGAACGCCATGACTCACGCGGATTGGCGCGAGCCGAGCAGCCTTTCCGCCATCTCGCGTCCGGACGACACGGCGACGAATGAGAACGGGCCTTCGCGGGTTACCGGCGCGACCTCGTCCCCCCAGTAGGACTGGTCGAAGGAGAAGGCACGGCCCCTCTTGTTCGTCGCCGTGATCGCCGATTTCCAATCGTCCGGAGCGACTGCCGACCAATCAAGCTGATCGTCACCCAATGTCAGTGCCATGTCGATAGTCGGCATCAGGAAATCCATCCCTCGATCCAGCACGACGACGTGTTGGATGGCCACCACGCCGCCGCTGAACACGGGGTAGGCGACTCGGCTGAACGGGAGGTGCTCGCGATGTTCCGCCACAGCCACGACGCACTCGAGTCCCGCCGTCGACTCGACGCTACCCAATTCGCTTGAGAGCCGGACGCCCCAGTCCTCGAGCTGCTCCGATGCTTCCTCCATGATGCCGCCCCACTCGGCGACAGCCGGACCCGCGTAGTCGGCGACGCGACGGAGCGCCAAGTCGAAACGCCAAGTCGCATCTCCCTGCTCGCGCCGCAGGTCCGCTACAGATGCCCGGAGCGCCTCGGCGACCTCGCGGAAGGCGATACAGGCGAAGACCTCGTCCCGAAGCTGATCGACGCACTCCTTCAGTTCCCGCCGCATTTCCAGTCCGGCGACGAGTCCCGAAAGGGCGAAGATCGGATAGATGCCCGTTCGCAGGCGGTCAACACGCGGAAGCCAATACGGTTCGGGCAGACGGTGCTCATTGCGGAGCCGCTGGAGCTGGCGCGCCCCAGTCCGGCCACCGCCGAGAAACGTCTCCATCTCGTGCTGGGTAAGGAAGCTCGGGGTTAGTCTGGTCATACGGCCAGTATACACCAGTAGCGACGTGATGTCGCTACCCCGATGCGCCGACATGTCGCTGCGCGAAGAGCCCCCAAGCAGCCGCTCCGCCTGATCTCGACCGCAAAGCAGCCTGAGATCAAAATTTGCGGAATGGAGTTGACCCGATATGACGGACCACCACGATGTGGTGCAATCGCCAGACTAAAAGGGACCCACCCCAAGGCGGAAGTGATGGAGTAAAAGGAGACCACCTTGACCGACCGCTCCCGGAAGGTCGCTCTCGATGTCGTCGGCATGGCGCTGTTGAAGCGACATCTCGCACAGGTCACTACCTGGCTGGCACAGGCATCCGGAGGCGAACTTCCTCCGGATGCCTTCGTGTTTTCTCCCCTCGTCGAGTCCACGGTGCCCTTCCGCCCTGACAAGGTGACGAGCTTCTTCATTCGTGTCCGAGAGGCCGTTGGCGCACCGAACGTCCGCCTCCACGACCTCCGCCATTTCACGGCCACCCAGCTCATCGGTGCTGGGGTCGATGTCCGCACGGTCGCCGACTTCCTTGGTCACTCTGATCCTTCGCTGACGCTTCGGGTCTACAGCCATGCCATCGAGGAGCGGACCCGAGCAGCAGCCGCCATCATGGGGCAGGTGCTCGGAGCACAGAAGAAGCAACCCGCACTGCCGTCTGGGCGCTAGCCGAGCAGACTGATCCCGTGGACGACGCTCATGACCATGACGATGACCAAGACCATGGCGAGCACGAGGATCACGAGCATGAGGACGACCATCACCACGAGCACCAGGAGCACGACGAAGTAGCCGATGAGGACGGCGAGGAACAGGTCCCGGAGCTTCCGTTCGAGCTAACTGTCGGCGTCGTCTCGATGATCCACCCGGAGTGGTGGGACGCGAACCACGATGCAGTCCTGGCGGCCGAGCTGATCGCCCAAGGGTGTCGGGGAGCAATCACAACCCTAAACACACCAGAGCCTTATTTAGGGTTGTATAATAACCCTCAGTAAGGAGAAATCATGTCTAGGGTTATCCGCCGCCGCTGGATCAGCGACCACTCGGGGCCGTCCCGCAAGGACAACCGCGGGTGTGAGTACGAAGCCTACGTCCCCGACCACCTCGTCGGTCGTGCCTTCACGATCGAGGGGGGGGTTGCTGCCGACATCGCTGACGCCGAGGCCGCCATCGCCCGGCTCAACGTCGAGGCGACAAGCCTGGTCGATACGGAGGCGTTGGCACGCATCCTGCTGCGGGCGGAGTCTGTCGCCTCCTCTCGGATCGAGGGGCTGGAGATCGGGGCTCGTAGGTTGCTGCGAGCAGAAGCCGCCAGAGGTCTTGGCGACGACCCGTCCGACGTGACAGCCGTCGAGGTGCTCGGGAACATTGACGCCATGGTCTTCGCCATCGAGCACATCGATGCTGGAGACCCGATCACCGTGGAGCTGGTGCTGGAGGTCCATCGACGCCTTCTCGCACGGACACGCGAGGAGCAGTACGGCGGGAAGTTCCGCGACGAGCAGAACTGGATCGGCGGCAATGCGTACAACCCCTGCACTGCAGCCTTCGTCCCGCCTCCGCACGAGTACGTCGATGACCTGATCGCTGACCTCGTCGCCTTCTCCAACGACGACTCGCTGCCCGCTGTCGCCCAGGCCGCCATCGCTCACGCCCAGTTCGAGACCATTCACCCGTTCGTGGACGGCAACGGACGTACTGGACGAGCCCTGGTCCACCTCATCTTCCGGCGTCGAGGCGTGGCTCCTCGCGTCCTGCCGCCAGTCTCCCTCGTCCTTGCGACGTGGGCGCAGGACTACATCGGCGGTCTCGTTGCCACGCGGTACCGAGGACCGGCCACGTCGAAGGCGGCGAGCGAGGGCATCAACCTCTGGATCGGACGATTCGCCACTGCCTGCAAGCGAGCCGTGGATAACGCATCCTCGTTTGAGCAGCGCGCACGTGCCATCGAGGCAACGTGGCGAGAGCGCCTGGGACAGGTTCGCGCCCGATCGGCTGCCGATCTGCTCTTGGGAGTTCTCGTCGGTGCGCCGGTCGTTACGGTCAACAGCGCTGCTGAGATGCTCGGCAGGAGCTTCATTCAGACGAATGAGGCCATCGTGCGCCTCGTCGAAGCTGGCATCCTTCGACAGGTCACGGTCGGGCGCCGGAATCGGGCGTTCGAGGCGCCCGACATCATCGCTGCCTTCACGGACCTGGAGCGACAGCTCGCCAGTCCCGAGGGAGACACTCGCAACAGCGAACCCGTCCGTCACGTGCCACTTCGGCACTGACATGGCGCTGCTGGTGACCTTCATGTGGGGTGCCCACAACCTCCACATCTGGCTGAAGCGGGAGCGGGACGCGGCCAAGGCGGCCGCGGCGGCGCTGAAGAAGCACCGGCTCCTGCCCCGGCGGAGCTCCCAGGTGGCGTTGGTGACGGATCCTGGCTCTGCCCTCCTCGAGGAGCCGGTGGTGGCCGAAGACTCCCGGGCCCCGTAAGGGCGGCCCCGACACCTTCCAGCGACCAGGACTAAATCTTCCTGGACCAAACGCGCCCTGTGGCCGGCCTGACCGCCGCCCCGGGGCGCGTTCTTCGTTTCTTCAGGGACTGACTTTCACTTCCAGGAGTCCAGAAGACAGCAAAACGCCCGGAGATTGCTCTCCGGGCGTCTCGTTCGCGAAAGTCGCAAGCGTTTTGCGAGTTATTCGCAAGACCCTCCCGTCGAGGGTTTTACGACTTTACAAGCGCCGCTTGGGGTGGGCGCTTTCTGCGAGGCTAGCAGCAGTCTTTACACGCCACTTTTCCGATTATTACACTTTTTGATCTCAGGCTCCCTGAACGGTGAAGTCGGGCTCGATTCTTCCTCGATGGCGAGCCAGAGCCTTCCGGGTTGACCACGTAGGCTTCACCGACGATGGCGCACCGAACCCAGATCGACTCCACGGTGGACCAGGTCGATCTCCCGGTCACCACGGGCGTCCAGGTCTCGCCACCAGCCCACCATGACGGGGATCCCACGGCGGAGCAGTTCACGGGGTCGGTCTGGCTCATGCGCCGGCACACCAGCACGCGGCGCAGCTCATGGAGGTGGCACTCCATGGTGGATACGCTGGTCGAGGCGAGCAGGTGGGCTGGTAGTGTCGCAGCAAGATCCGGGCTGGATCTGGTGAGAATGGTTGGAGCGGCTCGGGGAAGAGATGGTCGGGGTTCCCGCGGGCCTTCGGCTCCGATCGGACCCCAACACAGCTCATCTCGGCCTGATCTCCGACGGCCGATCCTCGGTGTCATTCCTGACTGAGAGAGTGATCACCCCGGGGTGCGATTCTCGCTTGGTCAATTGGGGGCCTTGACACCTGGCGGCCGAGTGACGTATAGTAGTGCCATGAGGATGCCAGGGCTAGAGCCACCGCACACAATTCAGTTCATTGAGAAGGGCTGGGCCGAGGACGGCAGAGCCATTGCCTCGCAACTTGAGCGAGAACGCGTGATTCCATCTCCACTCGAGCCACGCATTAGAGCAATGACTAATGAGCTGGTGCTTGGTGTCACTGAGGCGCTCGAAGAGCCAGGTTATGTTGAGCTTGCGCGCTCCCTGGCGGCACCGATGAGGCGACTTACTACCCTCATGTCTGACAGGGAAAGAGGGATTAGTCGTCCCTCCGACCGCGATGAGGTGCTCCTCTCCTTTATTGAAGTCGCTGACGTAATTGATAACTTTGAAGCTGGACCCGCCATTTGGGCTGATGCTGATCCCTTGACCCTCTTGGAATGGCTGCGTGAAGAGTTGCCGATCACACAGCACGAGCTGGCCAGCTGGATCGGCACCAGTGTGCGCAGCCTGCAACGCTGGACTGGAGAGGATAGTTCTCCCTCAGGGGAAGACGAAGCGCAGATACGTGCGCTAGCTCGCCTGGTAACTGAGCTTCGCTACTTAGCTAATGGCAGAGCTCGAGTACAGTGGCTTACCCACGAGAACCCGATTGCAGCAGGTCAGTCACCGATAGCTGTTCTGAGTGACGAGTGGTTCGTCGCCGAGCTGGCGAGATATCTCCGGAGCGCGAGGGCGCTTTGAGGCCGCCCGATAAATTCCTCACGAGCCTGCACGATACCGCATACCGGATCTCGGATTTTCCACAACCGCTCTGGAGCGGATCGGCGACAAGTGCCGGTCGGTTCAATTTTTCAGGGAGTACTTCCACCCAGTACTTCTGTCTTCATCCGCTTGGCCCCTACGCTGAAATCATTCGCTCTTTGGAGCGGATGAGAATGCATCCGTTGTCCCAAGGGGACCCGGATTGGGCGTTTGTGCATCAGGTGTGGGCATTTGTGCTTGATGTCACTGATGTCTTCGAGTTGACGGCTGAATCGGCTGGGTTGGTAGGGCTCCCTGCTGATGCTCTTCTTTCGGACGAGTTCGAATTATGCCAGAGAGCCGCAGAGCAGTTTGGACGCCAGGACCCGCAGTTTCCATCTGTCTGGCGATATCCCAGCGCCGCCCTTCCGGGTACCGAGAACGTGGTTATCTTTGGACGTCGCAGTATGTCGAGTTATGGTCTAAAGCCCGTTTCGCCTATTCAACTACCAGGGTGCTTGGTTGCTTCGGCCGGCCGGGCTCCCGAGGAATTGCTGCGAGTCATGCGGCACGTAGGGGATCCTGGCGGTATCACCCCGATGGTACAGCCACTCTCCTTCGCGGTGCCGTAATGAGATCTCGCTTGTCCAAGTCTGTCTGACTCCCACTCATCAGCACCAATCTTGGTGTGGAGGGGCATCTTTACACGCCACTTTCCGGATGTTTACACTTTTTGATCTCAGCCGCCCTGAATGGTGAAGTCAGGCTGGACCCGGGGTCGGTGGCGTGTCAAGGCCGCCAAGTGGCGCTTTGGGCTTCGCCCTGGCGAGCGGCCACCTTGTCGGCTGCTTCGCTCCGTCCCCACAACGTCGTGGAGTAGGTCTCCCGATCTGAGCCTGGCCGCGGAGGGGGTTTTTGGCACCCACAGGCGTCCTATGGTCGTGGAGAGTTGGCGCCAGCCGGGCCGGGCCCCTTCAGAAGGGTCCGCCGAAATGACCCCAGCGAGTGGCGATGATGAGCAGCAGGCCAGCCAGGGCGAGCGCAACGCCTGCGACGATCGTTCTGGCAACCGGGATCTTGAAGGCTGGGATCTGGGCAGCGACGAGCCAGACACCGGCAAACAGGATCAGCAAGAATCCGGCCTCGGCGAGGGTGACGCCAGTTTGACGACTCACTTGGGAGCTATCGTAGCTGTTCCGGCACTCCTGCTTGAAGCGCCGAGGACATAATGTTGTGATGCCTGCTTGGATATGCGTGACCTGCGCCGTGCAATACCCCGACACCAACGAGCCACCCGCGCACTGCGCTATCTGCGAGGACGAACGCCAGTACGTCGGCTGGCACGGCCAGCAATGGACCACCGCCGCGGACCTGGCCCGTGCTCACGTCACCGAGCTGCGCGAGGAGGAACCCGACCTGATCGGCGTCGGCATTGAACCGACATTCGGGATCGGCCAACGGGCGTTGCTCGTGCGCACGCCGCACGGCAACGTGCTCTGGGACTGCATCGCGCTGCTCGACGACGCCGCTAGACGCCGGATCACCGAGCTGGGTGGCGTCGACACGATCTGCATGTCCCACCCACACTTCTACGGCGCCAACATCGACGTCGCTGATGCTTTCGGCGCCCGCGTGTTCATCCCTCGAGCCGACCAAGACTGGATCCAGCGTCAGTCCCCGAGGATCCAGTTGTTCGATGACGAGGTCGAGCCGCTGCCGGGACTCACGCTGGCACGAATCGGTGGTCACTTCGACGGCGCGGCCGTCCTGCACTGGCCAGCTGGGTCCGACGGGCGCGGCGCGCTGCTGACCGGAGACACCATCACCGTCGTCCAGGACCGTGACTGGGTCAGCTTCATGTGGAGCTACCCCAACCTCGTCCCCCTCGACGAGCACACCGTGCTCGACATCGCCGCCCGAGTCGAACGATTCAGCTTCGACCGCGTGTACGGCGGTTGGTGGGGCCGCGTCGTCGTCGAGGACGGAGCTGGCGCGATCCGCCGTTCGGCAGACCGCTACGTCGCACGGATGCGCGGTGAGCGACCAGGCGACACAACGACCGACCCCCGCTGAAGGACGGCTACTGGTGCACGTTCTCGATGCTGGCAGCCAGCCGGTCGAGCAGGAACGCCTCAGTGCCGGCGAGGCCGACGGAGAAGGACAGCGAGATGCCATCCGGGGCCGCCCCGGCCACCTCCCCAGTCCGCACCGCCCCCAGCGACACGAGCCAGTGCTCCCCAGGCGTGCCGACCAGCACGTTCGGGGGGTCGTAGGCGCCGATTTGGTCGAGGGAGTCGGTGACCAGCAAGGAGGCGGCCTCGGGTAGGTCGAGGCCGAACTCGGCCCGGCCCTGCTGTTTGGGCCCGAGAGTGGTGACGTAGGCGCCGGGGTCGATCCAGGCTGGGTCGAGCACAGGGGTGTGGCTGCTGGTGGCGAGGATCACGATCTGGGCGCCCTCGCAGGCGGCTCTGGCGTCGGTGGCTGGTCGACGGGCGCCGCCCACCAGCGGGGCGACCCGCTCCGCGAACGACTTTCGACGGCCGGGGTCCCTGGAATACACGCGGACCTCTCGTAGGTCCCGCACGGCAGCCAGTGCCCACACCTGGGCATAGGCCTGGGTGCCCGTGCCGATGATGGCGACCACTCCGGCGTCCGCACGGGCGAGAGCGCCCTGTTGGTACCGAGAACCTCATCCGCTACCTTCGGTGATCCTAAGGACAGTCGGGTCCAATGTGGAGGGGCCGGCTCATCGCAACGGTCCCGGGTCGTGGTGGCTCCAACAGGTTCCGCGCCGGCGAGCCGACTGCGCGCCGATGCTGGAGAGTGGGCTGCGTGGCACCGCCGGCGACTTCTACTTCTGAGAGCCGAACATGGGCAAGGCGGGCAACCGAGTGGACCTGCCGAAGGTACAGAAGATCGGCTGAGAGCCACGCACCGGAACAAACGCTGCGTACCAGTTCAAGATGGCGGGGTGTTTGGGCGGCTCCATGCCCGCATAAACTCCGAAGTGCTTTCCCGGCGGATTGAGGAAGACCGCCCACTCGGGGTTCGGCCCTTGGCTCGTGTTGACCAGGGCGGTGGCGATCGTCCTGGTCCCTGCTCCTTCATGGCAGGCGACGACCGCGCGGTTGGCAGCCTCCTCAGCCGAAATCGGAACCACTGGGGGGTCGGATATCAACGTCGCCTTCCATGGCGGATCGCTGTGAATGGCGCTATACAGCGCATTCACGACTGCGATGCGAGCGTCCAGGGACGGACTCCGGGTGGCTAAGATCACTGCCGCGGCAGCCACGGCCAAGATCAGTAGTCCGGCAACCAGTCCGAGTGACCGCAACTCGCGTACGCGCCCATACACCCGGGATTTCATCGCCACCTCTCTCGATCAGCGCGAGGTGAGTCTTCGACAATCGGATCATACGCCGGGTTCAGTGGGTGCAAAGGGCTGTGGGCGGAGGGCGACGACGGTGGCGTCTGTCCCAGTCCCGGGGTATGCGGTGCCATGAGCTGTTCTGGAGTTTGCGCCCGAGCCCCGGACCTGTGAACGAGATCAAGGAAGGGCTCTCTCGGCTTCCACAATCATGACTGTGGCAGTCGAACTCGCTTCCCAACCGGCGGCCAGGCAGAGTCATCGAGAGGGACTGCTCGGGGCCCTGTGGCTACGGCTGCTCCCGGACCTTGCGGCACCCCGCCGCGCGTGAGGTTCAGGCGCCCTCAGCCCGAGCACGGAAGTCGCCCACCCAGACTGAAGTCGCGGATGGAATTTTCGGCACCCACAAGGGCGCGTGACCCGGCGGCAGACAGCAGGTCGCCGAGGCGCCGGAGGCGCTGATAAGTGTTGTTATCGGCAGCTGAGGGGGAGTCGGCAGCGCAGTCTCGCGTCGGCGCCGGCGGCCAGACCCCGCCATACGCCAGACGAAAGCATGCACGGGGTCGGCGTCGAGGACGGCTTCCCAGGAGTTGAAACTTGGGGTGACCGATGACCTAATCGGTGCGCAGAGCGTAACGTCCCGAACTAGGCTCCAGGCGTGGATGGAGTTTTCTGCACCCACAGGCCATCATCCTGCACCTCGCCATCCTCGCTTCCCTCTACCAGTACCGGGCAGCAACTCCCCGGCAGGTTTCGAAGTGATCCCTGCCTAGAGAAGCCAATGCCATTGACAGATTGTGAGTTGTATCTATAATCAGTGATATGACTGCGTTGGCTGCTTACGCACCCGAAGCTCGACCAAGACTTACCGCGCGCTTGTCCAACAAGGAGGGTGGAACGGTGTACGCAATTGCATTTGACCTAGACGTGAAACAACTGCAACAGCATTACCACGTACCAAGTTATGAGAACGCTTATGGCGACCTTGCTAGATTTCTGCAGCAGCGCGGTTTTTCTCATCAACAGGGCTCGGTGTACTTCGGCGACCCTGAGACCGTGGATGCAGTAGCCTGCATGTTGGCCGTTTTTGATCTCACGCAGGAGTATAGCTGGTTCGCTCCCGCCGTAAGAGACATACGCATGCTTAGGATTGAAGCTAATAATGATCTCAACCCCATAGTAACGAGAGCGTCACGAGCTATGCCCACAGCGACACCATCGGTTGATGCGTCAAAGCCGGTCGAGGTCCCAGCATCCTTCACGGATCAGTCGGATGTCCAAGATGGTTTGTCCTTGCCTCATTAGGGTATTTAAGCCAGGAGTGCGGCATTTCCGTTCTTCGCCAACAGCCTTCTTGCGGGCATTCCGGACCTCAGCCTGAATCCACCGACCGGGTGCAGGGGAGGGTCGCGGCAGAGCTGGTGAGCCTTCACTGGCGGGATAGTGGCTAGCCGGCCGTCACCGCGTGGTCATGAGTGGGTTGCGGCGGACGTCTTGACCTCGGAACTGCCTGAAACTGGCCTCAGCACGGGAATTCCGGGCGTGCTGACGCCGGTTGGAGGGCCGTGGGGGTGCGTGGGAGCGGGGTCTCATGACGAGCGGAGCGGGTGCGTCTCCCGGAGACGGAGAACAGGCAGAAGCGAGTTAGCCTACCAGGCACCCAATGCGCGGACAATGTATCTGTGCGGGCACTGATGTCGTTGGTCGATGAGCAGAGGGACGCAGTCCTGGGCCATCCTATTCATCTCGAGGCGATAGACCGGGTGAGGGTGCTACTTGACTTACTGCGGGCTGCGAAGACCCTGGACGATCTTGACCAACTACAGCGTAGGCTCTTTGCCTCCATTTACGTCGTCGAAGAGCAGCGCGCTACCTGTAGCCGAGTGCTCAAGCGGCTAACCCATGGGGGAACGATCCCGAAGGACGCTAAGCCGCTGCGCGGATCTGGGTCCGACATTCTCGGAACGACCTGGGCATTCAGACCGCCACCCTGAAGGCCGAGGAGATCCCGAGCATCTTCCAGTTCCCCTTCTGGGGCACTCCCGAGTGGGAGGAGAAGTACGCCAAGCGCACCAATGTGGAGCGGGGCTTCTCGATGTTCAAGAACCCCGACGTGATCGGCCTCACCAAGGGGCAGTTCCACTACCGACACATCCCCAACGTGGCCCTG
>DATKSR010000146.1:0-4627 GCA_035531555.1 Candidatus Dormiibacterota bacterium | reverse complement strand
CAGGGCCAGCAGCAGTAGGCCAAGGGTTCCCGTCAGTCTGGCATTTCCCTCGACGCCGCGGTCCGCAAAGGCCTCGGAATCGCCCCACTCCCTCCGACCGCGACTGTTGTCCGACGGCGGGTGCTTCACTCGCTCAGGCATGGGGCCAAAGGCTATCCGCTGGACCTGAGAATCGGCTGAGCGCGCTCCGCTGGAGGATCACGGAATCGCCCCAGCGGCGAGGTCCCAGATGACGCACCCGCGAGACCGCCTATTGGCGCCGCTATGTCGGTCGGCATCAGGCGAGTCCCTTCGCCGTTGGAGGCGCCTTCCCGCCCTGGCGATGTGCTCAGGATCTTCCGGCGCGGAGGTCAATTTGGGGTCAGTCCACCGTTCCTGGCACGGCGATCAGGTCTGGGGGAGATCTCGCCTGAGCTGGAGCACGTCGCGAGGTCAGTGAGGTTGCCGCGGCTCCGGCTGGTAGGCTCGCGGCAGATTCGCACCGCACCGGCCTTGGGCTGAGCTCACGAAACCTGGGCACCGGATGGGCAAGCCGGGACGCTAAATGAGCGCGAGGCTCGCCTTCTCGACCTTCGGAATTCTCCAAGGGGAGCATGGCCACCCGCCGCTGAGTCGCTTCTATCCGGCAGCCCCTGGGTCAGGTCCCTAGGAATTGGTGTAGGTAGTGGGGCCGCAAAGTTCCCGCGGCGGTGGCAAAGCTAAGGCCGCCCCGCTACCAGACCCTTGCAAGACCGGGAGGCTGACCCCTGGCAACCTGATCACCCACCTGCGCAAGCTCGAGGATACCGGCTCCCTCAGCAGCGACAAGACCGGCAGCGGGGTTGAGTCGCGAACTTCGGTGCAGCTCACCAACCAGGGGCGCGTGGCACTAGAAACCTACAAGCGGACGCTGCGAGACCTGCTCGATGGGTGACGGAAGATCCGATCCGTATAACCTCTCCTGGTCCATCCCAACGGCGGCGCGGTAGATTCAACCGGCCAGATTTGGCTGATGGTTCCAGGCCCGATGGCTGGCCAGCGGGGTGACCCATGGGCGGATTCGGCCCGAGACTTCGCCTCTGGCACGATCTGGAGATTCCGACCCGCGACCGGTTAGAGGCAGCGGTCCGGGGAGAACTCACGGAGCCGGTGAGGTGACCGCTACCGGCCCGGCCCTTCCGAATTCCCTCCAACTCCGCTGGGAGAGGCCAAATACGGTGGCGACAGCGAGCCCAGCACCCGCTATCGGAAACAGCGGTGCCGGACCAAAGCGATGGACCGCAAGGGCACCGAGGGCCACCGATACCGGGAAGCTGCCGAAGCTGGTTAGGACCAACACGCCCATCAAGCGGCCCAAGATCCCCCAGGGTGCCCAACGCTGGAAGGCGGTGATGGTGATCACGATGCCGAAGCCGTTCAGGGCGCCACAGGCGACCAGCGCAGCTCCGGCGCCGAAGGGGCCGCCAAGATACGGAACCAGCGACACGAACACTGCTTCGAGCAGGAAGGCCACCGATCCCACCACCGCCGGGCGCAGCGGCCGTCTCGCCTGGCCGGCGACCAAGGTCCCGACCAAGGCTCCGGCTCCGAAGACCGCGATCAGCGCACCGTAGCCGCCGGCGCCGGCGTGGAAGGGGCCGTGGGCCAGGGCCGGCAGGGCAACCTCGCTCTCCCCTCCATACCCCAAATTGGCCACTAACGTGGTTAGCAGGATGATCTGCAAGACTCGCTCAGAGAGGAGCATGTGGAGCAGCTTCGGTTGAGGCGAGTCACCGTTGGGAATTAGCCCAGAAGTCGGTGCCTGCGGAGCCAAGTTCGCACGCGCCGCTGGCGACTCCACGCGCTGTGCCCGCTGACTCGCCACCCGTCGCTGCTCAGCCCGGACGCCAGCCAGAGTCGACGCCGAAACCGCGAAGGTCACGGCGTCCAACCCGAACGCGGTCGCGGGGCCGAGCAGAGCGACCAGGACGCCGCCAATCGCCGGGCCGACGAAGGTGGCGAGCTGGGTGCCGCTCGAAGCCAAGCCGTTGCCTGCCTGAAGGTCCTCATCCGGCAGCAGGGCTGGGATGATTGAGAACGATCCGGGGAGAAACAGACCCTCCCCAACCCCCAGCACTACCGCAATCGGTATCAGCGTCAAGGGGCTGGGCCGGCCGGCCGCAGCGGTGACCGCGAGCGCCGCCACCACCAGCGCTCGAACCGTGTCGGCCCCCATCATCACGGTCCACGGATGCCAGCGGTCGCTGGCGTGGCCGCCGATGACAATGAAGGCCGTGCGCGGCACCCCGTAGGCGGCAAGCACGGTCCCCAGCAGCAGCACCCCGCCGTGGTCGGCGAGGACATACCAGGGCAGCGCCACGGCGTAGATCATGTCCCCGACGTTGGAGGTGAGTTGGCCTGCCGTCAGCAGGCGAAATCCCCGATGGCGCAAGGGGGCGAGGCTGCGAAGGCTTCGCCTCAGAGGCATCAGCTGGGTGGCCCGACGAGGTGGTAACCAGATGAGTCTTGAGCCATCCTTGGCCGGGGCCCCGGCTCCCTGGGGCCTGAGGTCCCCAGCAGAAGCAAAGCATCGCTCCAGGTCAAGCTAAAGCCATCACGCGAGCCGCGATTCACCGTGTGGGATGAACTGACGTACTCACAAAGACGCGTGCCGCGCGGGCATCCGCCGGGCGCTCACGAGGGTCCTCGGCGCGGCTCTCGTAGCGGCGCAGGATGGCCAGCAACTCCTCTTTGATCTCGCCGAGTTCAGCGGCCGTAACCCATATCGTTGACCCTCCTCCCGAAGTGGCCTGGCGCCACTCCGGTGGCTCAAGCCCCCGGGTCCGCACCCGACTCTTGATCCGCTCCAGCTCGTGGTCAAGGAAGACCTCGGTCGCCGCCTCCGAGGCCAACTGGTCCTCAAGGTCAGGGCCGGGGGAGGAGAGATCCTGGCGGCGGCTGGTCAAGCGCCAAGGCTTCTCGCGACCGGCGATTCCCGGCACCAGCTGGATGTACTCGTACTTGCCCAGGACGCCAAGGTGATAGGAGCAGCTCGCCACGCTCTCCCCGGTGGCCTCCGCACATCGAGTGGCAGTGGCGGTCCTTTCACTTCCCAGCAGGTCGATCAGCTTCCAACGCAAGGGGTGTGCTAGGGCCCGCAGCCGGAGTGCGCTGGGACCTCGGTCGTGGGCGGCCTTGGCTGGCATAACTCGCAAATTAGCGTAATCAACATATCTTGCGCAAGGACTGTTGCTTATGGTTGTGCCTCGCTCGCTCTAGGCCGTGACAGGAGAGGTACGGTCGGGACCTGTGCGCCCGGCAGCCGCGGGCCACCCCGGCCACGGCCGAGTAGCCTCAGTTTGAATCACATCCCCGGAATCGCGAGCACGTCTGGCATGGACGCAGGCGCGGGGAGAACCCAACCCGGGACGCCTGACACTGGCGCACCGTCCTCGGGAAGGCTCAGCCTCCCCACCTAGGCCCCGGGCCTTGACCTGGGCTTCGTCGACCGGGTCGGGGCTTGTCGTACGTACCGCTGGCCGAGGTGACTTCATAGGAGCCTGCGTCGCCAGGCGCGAAGGCGGCCGAGTCGCCGCCCGAGGCTGACGTAAAAACCGGCCCGCGTCCGGTGGCCATGGGCGAGCGCGTGTTATCGATGCCGCCAAGGTTGGGAATTCCTGGTTCACACGCCGACTTGTCCCACTGGCAGGCGGTGCCAGCATCAACGCGATGCTCCTCCCGAATCAACGGGAAGCGGTGGCCGTAGAGGCGATTGGCAGAGACCGCGACCTCTCGCACCCGCCCGACTACAACTGGCCCGCCGGCCTTCCGATGGCCGACGGCGCAAAGTGCCGAGCCGGTGGGGCGACGGCCCGGCTGACCTCATGCCCCGCCCGGCTCACGGCTGACCCCATGCGCGCGGCTCAAGTTGACTACAACCTTGACTGCAACCTGGCTGCAAGCGACTTCAATCTCCTGCAACCGCCTGAGATCAATTTGTGGAGCCGACCGGGAGATTCGAACTCCCGACCAGCTGTTTACAAAGCACCTAGGCCTAAGCGCTGTGCGTCCCACTTCCAGGGTGCGAGCGTAGCGGGTGAAGTTATCGGGTGTGGATTAGGCACCCTTTGCAGAATCTCCCGCCTGGCCTTGATGTAGGCGTCTAGGTTGGCGCGGGCGACTCTGAGCGACCACCACTTACTATGGCTACCCGCTGCTAGACCACTCGATTGATCCGGACCGGAGTCCCGACACCCACCTGATGACCTATGCTAGCCGAGAATTCCGAGAGTCAGCCCCATGCCGAGCGTGGCGCTATACCTGCAGCACGCGGCGGGGCCGCGAGCCCAAGCGCTGGGTGCTGAGGGTCACCGCAGTCGCGCCACCTCATTCGATAGTGCCCGCTAAACTGGCGGCCCAGCATCCCCTTGCGACTGGAAGGGCCCGGCCATGAGCGAAGAGCTGAACTGGTTCCTCAGCCCTCGGGAGCGCGGCAATCCCGACACACATCTCGATGACCTGGCCTTGTCCGGCACGGCGTTCACGGAAGGCAACTTAGTCACGGCCCTGATCCACGGAGCCAATTACTACCGCCGACTGGTAGAGGAAGTCTCCGCCTTGCGGGCGGGCGACGCCGTCTATTTCACCGACTGGCGAGGCGATCCCGATG
>DATKSR010000145.1:0-8828 GCA_035531555.1 Candidatus Dormiibacterota bacterium | reverse complement strand
GCCCGGGTAACCTTGCGGTCGGTGACGTTCCAAGGAGCCACAAGCCGCACCAAAGCGGACGCAGCTCCCAGTGACGAGGGCTCGGTGGCGCTCGTGTACGACGTAGAAGGCCAGACCGTGTCTCTTCGAGAGTACAACTCTGGCCGTGGCCCCCTGATCTCCAAGTTGAAGGGGTCAAACGTCTCGGCTGGCGCGGGCGAGACGCTCTCGGTGATCACGGTCGATGGGGGTTCCTACCAGATCGAGCAAAACACCCGTAGCCAAGTCCTGTTCGTGGAGTGGAAGACCCTACCCGGTGTTCTCATCGTCATGAATGGGGGCGGGCAGGTGTCGACTCCACTTCTGCTCTCCTTTGTGGAGTCCCTGTTACCCCACATCCATTGACCCGCTGCCGCATTGGGCCGGCCCGGGGGCTGGGACCCCGTCCGGCCACCGCGTGGCTAGTAGGCGAAACAGTCGTACCAGTTGCCGCTTTGGCTAACCGGCACATTGCAGTCGACCGTTCCCAAGTCCGACCCTGATCCTCCCGTCCCTGAATAGGACGTGATCTGGATCGTGCGCTCCCACCAGTACCCGCCGTCGTTAGTCGGGCTAGAAGGCGTCTCAAGCGTTTGGTGGGTCTCCGCGCCGAACTGGTTGTCCCCACCGATCTTCACGCTCCGGGTCGCCGACCCGGTGTACACGGTGATCTGCTGTCCGGACGATCCGGCGAAGACCACGGGCGTCGCCAAGACGACAAAAGCCGTGAGCAGACCTAGAGTCGGAAGTAGCCGCAAATGGTGAGCATTCATCTGTATGGCCTCATAAAGGACGTTGCTGTAATGCGTGGAAGACTTAGCTAGTTCGAAGCCAATTGCGAGTCAGCACCGAGTTAGGCATTCCAAGGTGCTATGGCCCGCGCGGACGAACCGACACGCGAGCTAAGATCTGTACCATCCGCATTACTCGCCACGCGGACTCGGAGCGGGGCGGTACGGTACGTTCAAGCGGGCGGATCCAATCGCCCCGCCGACCGCGACAAGTCACAGATTGTGGGCCCGCACTTATCGCTCACGGTAACTGCGACGCCGGAATCGGCAGCGCGAAATCAAGGATGCCGAGAAAACACTACAACTCCGTGTAGTCAGAGTGACAGGACCGCGGGCCGCGAGTCCAGGTGATCCGGCCCCCTGTTGCTGGGCTCGGTTTGTGAGAATTGAGACGTTCAAAAGGCGGAGGTGGCGATGCCCAAGGTATATGCCGGTGGCGACAGCTTCACTCCGACCCTCATGGAGAACCGACACGATGCGGGAAGAGAGTGGAGCAACTCTGCGCCCACCCGCATCATGGTGGACCAGCTACCCACCAATTCGTGGTGCCCAGGACACGACCGATACTTGTCCCGGCGGTGACCAAGTGGCTCCGGGTCGCGTCCGGCGGCGAAGTAGGTAAGGTCAGGCGGGTGCACCGCTGGATTCATGACACCATTAGCCGTACCACACCCGAACGGCTGAAGGGACCGCCACTGGGTCTTTGAATGGTGCGGGAACCGTCGTCGTAACACGGACGACGGCGGTTTAGGTCGGCTCGCTGAAAACTACATCTTCATGTAGTGCAGCACGGTACCCGCCCCGCAGGAAGGTTCAACCTTTCCCAGCATGCATCTCACGAACCGAAGATGCGGACTCGTCCGCTCGTCGTACACACCGGATGGCCGGCGAGCTATACGTTCGCTAAGCGGCCGAGGATGGCAGCGCCGCCCTTGACCGCGTCCGGCCACCATGCTACCCTCCGCACGCAATGCGTCAACGCTATTGCTTACCCGATTGTGGAGGACCATATCTGTGAGACATCGGAGGTACATCTTCCTCGCCATGCTGGGAGCTAGCGGTCTACTCTCGGGTCTCCTCGGAGTCGTAACTGCGCAGGCTGGGACCGACGGGCAGCAACTGTCGCTACACGACATTTATGGGAGCATATACAGCGCTAAAGTTTCCGGGGATAATCAGGCGTGCGCATATGTAACGATTGGTTTCCAATGGCCAGACCCGTACCTAAATACGAATGGTTATTGGTGGCAGTACTACTACGGGGGCGAATCGCAGGGGATCTGCGACGACGCCTACGTAGGGGTTCAAGGTTACCTCAATACCAACTATACGGATCCGATTACCTCGTCGCCGTACGTACTCTACTATGGGGGCTATTACTATCCGCCCCATAATCAGGGCACTGGTGACAACTGGAGTAGCTGCCAGATGGACCGGCCAGGAGGAGGCGTCGCCTGCACGGCTGGATATGAGACCGAGTAGGCGGGGTGACCCAAAGCGAAGCTGATACGACTATAGACCAATAGCAGGGGCTCTCTGGATTTCTGTGCGGCGAGAGCTCCTGCTTCGGCGCGTTTCTTATCGGACGGAGGATACGAGGAGAGCCCACGACTCTCTCCACAAGGGTAGGCAATTAGTTCGATGAGCGAATATGAGGCTGGGCGCCAAGCTAGTTCCGCTAGGGCTATCATCTATGCGGTGCTACTTGGCTCTCTATGTGCGCTTGCTGTCACCGGTTGCGCGAGCAGTCCCCAGTTTCCAAGTGTTAAGCAATCGGGTGCGCCCAAGGCGGTCACTGCTTCCTGGTCCAACTGGGATGAGTGCCTGCGCCAACACGGCGTGTCAGTGCCGGCAGGCTACGATCCCTATGATCCGCATGGGGTAACGAAGCCCAGGGCGGGCGCCGCCGTGATCCATGAGTGTCAGCGCTATGAGCCGCCCGCCCCGCCACCCACCACGGCCTTTGGTCAGAGGCTCGCCGCCACCAGCAAGTGTATGACTGCGCACGGATTCCCTAACACCTACGCGCTGCTGCCCGACGATGGGTACGAAATCAACTATGGCCCGGGAGTTAATCCGACCACCCCTGGCTTTACTGCAGCTCAAAAGCAGTGCGGCTCCCTGGCGTAGCCCCTCTGGGGCTCCAGCGGTGCCCATATCCCGGTGGGCAGGAGCCGATATATACTACTCCCCTCGTTCGACTCAAGATCGCGAGACTCTGCGGGTGAGGATGGCGTCATGAAGGTGCGATGGGGCTGGGTCGCAGGGATCTTGGTAATCGTCGCGGTTGCTTCTGGCACAGCGGTAGCTTTCATCGTCGCGAGTCGGCCCGCAGCTCCGGTTGGCACCCTTACGTCTGGGCTCACGACAGTGCATGTAAGAAAAGGGACGCTGACTGACAAGGTTACCGGTGGCGGAACGCTCAGCGGCAGTCCAGTTCCGATCGCAGCCGGTGCCCAGGCGGCCGGCGTTGTAACGGGGCTGCCCTCGGTGGGCTCGGTCGTCAGCCAGGGTCAAATCCTATATCGGGTTGACAACCAGCCGGTCGTCCTACTCTACGGGTCAACTCCCGTCTACCGTGCGTTTGGGCCGGGGATGACATCCGGCCCAGATGTAGTGCAGTTGGAGCAGGATCTGCTTCAGCTAGGTTTTGGTCAGGTCTTTGGGCTGGTGGCGAACGGAGACTTCAACTTCGCTGACGAGCAAGCCGTGCGTGCGTTCACGAAGGCGGAAGGGCTGACCTATGGAGACCAATTGGCCCTCGGAACGGTGCTATTCGAGCCTGGGCCAGTGGTAATCGCCGCTGACCCGGTCACGCTGGGGGACAGCGTGGCAGCCGGGGGTACCGTCGTTTCTTTGGACATGGGCACACCACTGGTAACTGTAGACCTTGCTCCTGCCCAGGCGGCCGGAATAGCTGCTGGCACGCCAGCGGTCGTGAAGCTCTCCTCTCCGCCAGAAATGGTGACGGCGAAGGTGATGACACGCGTGGCCAGCACGTCGGCGAACGTGAAGATTCAGCTCACCCTACTCAAGCCGCCGGCTCAACTGTCGCTTTCCTCTCAGTCCGTGTTTGTCCAGTTCGACGTCGAATCAGTACGCGAGGCTTACATCGTCCCGATCGGTGCCTTGGTGGCGACGCTTGGTGGGGACTATGCTCTTCAGGTAGAGAAGGGTCGGCGCCGTACCTTCATCCCGGTCAGAGTCGGGCTCCTGGACAATATCGATGGGCTAGCCCAGGTGAGCGGTCCCGGGCTGAAAGTGGGCGAGGCGGTAGAGGCACCGGCGTGATCGGGCCCGTGGTGGAACTTCATGACGTTTCAAAGTCCTTTGGAAAGGGTGTACCGGTTGCGGCGCTCTCTGGGGTGGGCATCACGCTGCTTCCGGGTGAACGAGTAGCCGTCGTGGGAAAGTCGGGATCCGGGAAGTCGACTCTGCTGGCCATAGCAGGGACACTGGAACGCCCCTCCAGCGGATCGGTGATGATCCAAGGGCAGAACCTTGCACGAATGTCGGACCGCGCAGTGTCTCGGCTCCGGGCGCAGCACATAGGATTTGTATTCCAGAACTTTAATTTGTTGCAGCGATTGACCGCTCAGGAGAATGTGACTGAGGCCCTTATGTATGGGCGAGTCCCGAGCCCCGAGCGAGAAGCCCGCGGGCGAGCCCTCTTGGAACAATTTGGACTCGAGGCGCGAGCCTCGCACCTTCCGTACCAGCTATCGGGCGGCGAGCAACAGCGAGTTGCCATCGCCCGAGCTCTTGCCAATGAACCGACCTTGGTCATAGCGGACGAGCCGACTGGCGATCTTGATCCCGAAAGCGGGGCGGTTGTCGTGGAGGCGCTGCTGTCGGCTGGCGCAAACACAGCGGTTCTAGTGGCTACCCACAATCCGGATATAGCGGCGCAGTGTGACCGTCAAATTCGGCTTGTTGGCGGATATTTGGACCCTGGGTCTCCATGACGTTCGGGGACCTCACCCGGCGGGCGATGTGGGCTCTCCACGTACGCCCCGGACGAGCCGCGCTATCCGCGCTGGGAGTAGCGGTCGGGGTGGGAGCGGTAGTGGGCGTGCTCGGAGTATCGTCAACAATCCAGGGGGGCCTGTTGGCACAGCTCAACACTCTTGGTGACGTTATGAGCGTCACGGGAGGCAGCGGCAGCGGGGTCGCAGTGCTGGTGCCGCCTCGCGTGCTTGCCATGGTGCAGCGCATTCCGACGGTCCAAGGTGTAGCCGGCACGCGCACCCTTCCGGGTTCGGTGCAGCGGTCGCAGTTGATCTCAGGTCAGAGTGGGATCAGTATCGTTGCGTTCGAAGGCAACCTCAGTAGTGCTACGGGGACCCACATTGTGGCTGGGCGCAGCATAAGCAGCGCATGGGACCTACCCGACGCATTGATTGGATCGGAGGCGGCAAACGCGCTCGGGGTGACCAGGCGCCTCCTTCCCATGCAGGTGTGGGCAGGGACGCAATCGGTCACTGTCGTAGGCATCTTGAGCGCCACACCAGTAGACACGCCCGGGGACCTTTCCTTATTTGTGCCCGCAGCCTACGCCCATCGGGCACTTGGATTCGGTTACAGGTTGGACACGATATACGTAAGGGCGCCGGTAGCTTACTCGGCGGAAGTGAGCAGCCTACTTCTGCCGACGATCGACCCGTCGGGTAGCTTGGGGCTGCAGGTACAACAAGACAGCTCGACGCTACTGGCTTCGGCTGAAGCGGCTACCGCCTTCCAGGGGCTGTTTCTAGGCCTAGCCGTGGTAGCCGTGCTAGTCGCCGCCATCGGCGTCATGAATACTCTGCTGGTGGCTGTGGTAGAGCGACGAGCTGAGATCGGGGTCCGACGAGCTATGGGCGCCACGCGATTTGAGATCGCGGGAATGTTGATTGCCGAGGCGCTCATGATAGCCGTGGCGGGAAGCGTCGTTGGTCTACTATTTGGCTTTTGGGTCACTATCGGCGGAGCTCTGCACGAAGGGGTACCTCCGGTGCTGCCAGCCCTCGTAGCGCTGCTCGGGGTGGGGGTGGCGCTTGCGATAGCCTGCCTGGCCTCGCTCTACCCGGCGCTCCGTGCTGCGCGGCTACCCCCGAGCGAGGCGCTGCGAACAATCGTGTAGAAGCTTCGAGGAGGCGCGGGTTAGTGCAATCTTCTGAGCCTAGGTGCGAGGCAGGCATTAGCCTTAGTGGCGAAAATGGGAGGCGCTCGTATCGTCGATGCAGTGGATGTAGGCTTCGGTGCGTTCGCAGGGCAGCGCTCACGTCAAGGGAAGTGATCTGAGGGCCGAGTCTTGACTTCGATCATCGAACCTCCCCGGTCCGGCAGTTCACCCCGAACAGAGAAGGGACTCCCGTCAACCTATTCCGACGCTGGCTGTAGCTCGAGGACACGCTCGCCTGCACGATAGCCTGAAGTCGTCAAGGCCTCTGCGCGTCCACGGTGCTGACGGGACACCTGGCGGTGAGTCCAGGTGATGTGGCCCCTGTTTGTGGACTGACGAATGGGGTCCCCTCAACCCCATTCGCCCAAAAGCCTACCCGCCATATCGAGCCAGTCGAGCGTCCAGCTCCGCTTGGCTCACCGTGGTTTTCAGCTTCCTCCGAATCCGGATCAGGAGGACCGAGACTAGGATCAGGGACACCGCGAGTGCGACGCAGACGAGGCCGAGAAACATGACGAGGTCCATCACGGCTGCGTGTCGAGCCAGCGACTCTGGTCCCTCGCTGGTCCGCACGCCCGCTGTTCGCCGCAGAGCCTGAAGGAAGCCGCTGGAGGCGTGGTCGCCTTCGGGAGGTTTGCGACCTCAGACGGCGACGGCGGGTACTGATTGGGTCCGGAACCGCCCTGCGGTCGGGCCGGAGGGCAGCCTGGTGGCTCGTCTCCGGTGAATCCCGGTGGGTCATCAAGCACTGCGCTTCTGGATACTCCGCTCCGCGGCGCGCGGCAAGGAGACCAGTCGGGGTGCCGGCTCTGGCGTGAGGCGCGCGTGTGAGCGGGCGGCGTTCTCCCCACCCGACCGGGACGAGGTCTCGCCTCCCCTCTTTCGACGCCGGACCGTGAGGTTGCGACGTGCGAGGGTGGGCCACATCTGCTCGGCGCTCACCGGACGGCCGAAGAGGTAGCCCTGGAGCTCCTCGCAGCCATTTTGGGTCAGGAACGCCGCCTGCTCCGAGGTTTCGACTCCCTCCGCCACCACCGAGAGGCCGAGGCCGTGGGCCAGGGCAAGCGTGGCTGTCACGATGGTCTCAGCTTCGGCACGGACGCCGATTCCGCTCACGAACGACCGGTCGATCTTGAGGACCCGGAATGGGAAGCGCTGGAGAGCGGTCAGCGAGGAGTTGCCGGTGCCAAAGTCGTCGATCACGAGCCAAACCCCAAGGCCACGAAGTTGCCCAAGGGCCAAGGCGGCGGACTCCGGATCGGTGCTCAGCACGCTCTCGGTGACCTCCAGGCGGAGCCTATCGGGCGCCAGTCCCGCCTCTCCCAGCGCTTCCTTCACGTCCTCGACCAGCCGCGGGTCCTGCAGCTGGGCTACGGAGAGGTTGACGGAGACCGCGAGGCAAGCGGCGGCCGGCTCGGTTTTGGTCCAGCGCTTTAGAGTGGTGCAGGCCTCGCGCAGAACCCAGCGCCCGATCGAGGAGATGCTGCCGCTCTCCTCGGCTAGACCGATGAACTGGTCAGGGCCGAGCAGGCCTCGCTCGGGGTGCTGCCATCGCACGAGGGCCTCCACCCCCACGGTCTCGCCGGAGGCGGCTGCGGTGATGGGCTGGAAGTGGAGGCGCAACTCTCCCCGGTCGGCCGCGTCGAGAAGACTTTCCGAGAGCTGGACCTGGTCCTGGAAGGCTCGGTCAAGCTCTCGGTCGAGCACCTGCAAGCCTCCGCGGCTGACCTGCTTGGCATGGTGCATCGCCACCTCGGCCCGCCGGACCATCTCCGCGGGCTCCTCAAGCCCTGAGCCGCTGGCCACCCCGCCCGTCACCTTGACCGCGACCTCGCGGCCCGCCACTCCGTAACGCTGTGAAACGGCTGCGAGGAGCCGTCTCACCGTGGACTCCAGGGCGGGCCCCGAGACTCCCCGCATCAGCACGCCGAAGGCGGCCCCCTCCAGTCGAGCCACCAGGTCACCGGGTCGGACTGAGTTCACCAAACGTCGGGCGAAGGCCGCCAGAACCTGGTCGCCCACCTCGTGGCCGAAGGCGTCGTTGATGTTCTTGAAGTGGTCGAGGTCGAAGGCAACCACGGCGACTCGGCGCCGCCTGCCAGCCCGGAGTTGGTGCAGTTGCTCCAACAGGCCGCGCCGATTGACCAGGCCGGTGAGGTCGTCATGGTGGGCCTGGCGGACGAGCTCGGCCTCGGCGGCCTTGCGTCCGGTCAGTTCCTGGTAGACGCCGAGGACGGCGATGACCCGACCACCGGGATCGTGCAGGCCGACCGTCGAGATGGCGACGTCCACCAGGTGGCCGTCGCGGTGTCGGCGACGGACCTCTACCTCGAACGCGTCGTGACCGGCAACGGATTCCTTGCGCAACCGGTGGAACTCCTTGCGGGAACCCGCCTCGATGATGGGTAGAGGACGGCCCAGGACCTCGGCCGCGCTCCAGCCGAACAGTCGCTCAATTGCCGGGTTCCAGAGCAGCACGATGCCGGTGACATCCACCACCAAGAGAGGGATAGGCGAGCCCGTCACGGTGGCCCTCAGCAGCTCGTGCTCGGAGAAGCTGGTGGTGGGGACGCCGGCGGTCAGCAGAGCGGACGAGCCGTCCCGGTCGGGAGCACTATGCCGCCGGGCGCCAACGCGGCTGCGCTCCGGGCTCGCCGACGGTCCCTTCCCGTTCGCAACTAGGGGGGATATCGCCGATTCCGCGATCTGGCGCGCTGAGCCCCTCCCGTTCTGGGCGCTCATACGACTGACCCTAGTGCCGATCTGCTCCAGCACCCGATGACGGACGTGTCACAGTCGGCCGCGACCTCGCCACCGTTCGGATGTGGCTTGGGCCCGAACGCTTCGACACCGGT
>DATKSR010000144.1:0-5054 GCA_035531555.1 Candidatus Dormiibacterota bacterium | reverse complement strand
GGTGCCGCTCCTGGTGATCGGTGGCAAGGAGTACGGCTCGGGAAGCTCGCGTGACTGGGCGGCCAAGGGAACCGCGCTGCTGGGGGTGCGGGCGGTTCTGGCCCAGAGCTTCGAGCGGATCCATCGAAGCAACCTGGTGGGCATGGGCGTCCTGCCGGTCCAGTTCCAGGAGGGCAGTTCGGCCGAAAGCCTAGGGCTGGACGGGACCGAATCCTACTCGATCCACAACCTGGATGAGACGTTGAAGCCCCGGGTCGCCCTCGCCCTCGAGGTGACCGACTCCGCTGGCCAGACCCGGTCGATCCCGGTGATAGCCCGGGTCGACAGTCAGAACGAGGTGGAGTACCTGCGCCACGGCGGAGTCCTGCCGATGGTCCTGCGCCAGTTCCTGGCCGAATAGCTGCGACGTCGTCTCGACCCAGACCAGCTCGCCGGCGGAGGGCTGGTCCAGGGCCCCGCTCTTCCAGCTTGCTCTGCGACCAATTGGACCAGCTCCGGGTGAGCCGGGCGGAACTGCCCCGGTACCTGGCGCTGGTTCCCCAGGAATTGCGGGAGTTGGCCCGGGCGGCCTCTGACAGCATTCGTCCCAACAGCCCAATTTCCCTCGCCCCCGTGACTTGTTGACCCGATTCGGCCAAGCAGGTCCAGCGAGCTCTCTCCGGTGTGGTTCACCCGCGGTCCGCGCTGGTCCGCGCTCTGGAGTGAGATCCCGGCTGCCCGAGACCGGACCGGCGACCTATGAGGCAGGACTGGGTTCACTCCCTGGGTGGACCACTCCTTTGCGCCGCAGGGACGCAATCCCCCGAGCCGCGACGTAGAAGGTTGCACCGAGCGCTCCCACGAAGAATCCGATCGGCCAATTGGACAGGTACGAGGCCACGATGGCCCCCCAGACGGTCGCCAGCGCAAACGTCACCGACAGTCCCATGGCGGCCAGCGGATTGTTGGTCAAGGTGCGCGCTGCGCCGGCGGGTCCAATCATCACGCTGAACATCAGAAGGGCGCCCACCACCGGCACTGCCATGGTGGTGGCCAGAGCCACCACCACCAGGAAGCACATCTCCATGCGACGGCTGCTGACTCCCTGGGCCTCGCCGACTTCGGCCATCACCGAGGAAAGCATCAGTGGCCGGTAGAGCGCCACGATGGCGCCAACGCAGACCACCCCGAGGACTGCGGTCGGCAGCAACTGGCTGCTGCTGACCCCCAGGACCTCACCGAAGAGAAGCGAGAACATCTCTGGCGCGTACTCGACGCTGAGGCTGAGGAACAGCGCACCCATGCCCAGCATGACGACCAGGGCGAGCGCGGTCACCACGTCGTGCCGGCCTCGCCGCCCGAGCCAGCCGATGCCCAGCGCGCCACCGATGGCGAAAACCGCCAATCCAACGATGGTGTTGAGACCGAGCAAGCTAGCCCCAGCGGCGCCTGCGAAGGCACCCTCCGGCACCGAGTGGGCCACAAATGCTGAACCTCTCAGCACCGTGAAAAACCCGACGCAGCCCGCCACCACCGCCACGATGGTGGCCACCAGCCAGGTGTTGGTCATGAAGCCGGAGAACATTCCTAGGTAACCCCGCCAGGACAGCGCCGGCGCAACTCTTCCAACCTACTGACCGAGGCCGGCGGCGAGCTCATCGCCGCCCGGGGCGAGCCGACGCCGGCCGGCGCTCCCGATCGGCTGGTTTCCCAACAGATAGAAGACGAAGATCAAGCTG
Organism: Candidatus Dormiibacterota bacterium; assembly: GCA_035531555.1. Classification (GTDB taxonomy): domain Bacteria; phylum Chloroflexota; class Dormibacteria; order Aeolococcales; family Bog-877; genus Bog-877. The sequence goes on along the minus strand of DATKSR010000144.1, from coordinate 3,336 downwards.
ACCACAAAGAAGCTGACCGGCCAGCCGTGTCCGCGGGGCGGCCAATAGAAACTGTCGTAGGCCAGCAGGATCCCCAGCCAGGTGGCGGCCACTCCGATCAGGCCAGCCAGGGCCATGGCCACGCCCGGTCTCCGGCTCAGCCGAAGCGCGGTCGCCGCCGGCCCGATCAGCAGCGCGGTGCTAAGGATGGCGCCGATTGTCAGCGCGGAGAGCGAAACCGCCACCGCCATCGCCAGCAGATAAAGGATCCCGACCGCACGCACCGGAATGCCTAGCGCCGCCGCCATGTCGGAGCTCACCGAAGTAACCAACAGCGGCCGATAGAGGACCACTACCGTGCCCAGGGACAGCAGGCTGAAGAGGACGATCAGGGGCACGATGGACGCGCTGATTGCGAACATCGATCCAAAGAGAATGGTGATGGTGGCTCCGGTCGTGTTCTTGAACGTCGTGTCCAGGTAGAGGCAGAGCGCCGCTATGCCCAGGGCGGCCCCAAGCACGATTCCGGTCGCTAGGTCACGCCCTCGGGGCCGGCGGATTCCGACCAGCTCCATCACCGCCGCCGCCACCACCCCGAGGCCCATGAAACCCCAGAGAGGACTGATTCCCAGGAGGAACGCCGCCGAACCCCCGGTTGTGCCCACGCTGCCCAGGGCGTGGCCAGCGAAGGATTGTCCGCGCATGACGGTGAAGACCCCGACCATTCCTGAGACCAGGGCCACGACGCCCCCCACGACCAGGGCGACCTGAACCGACCCACTCTGAAAGAATCCGGGTGCGAACACCGGACTCAAGAATTGACCGGCGCTCAGTGCCACAGCTTGAGCCCTGCGGGAGCGGTGTCGTCCGCTTCGATCGCATCAGCGTCAACGCCCAGGTCGGCCAGGACCAGAATGCGACCGTGCACTCGGACCACGTCGACGTGATGACCGTAGAGCTTGGTCAACACCTCTGGTCGCACCACTTCGGCCGTGGTTCCACTGGCGGCCCGGCCGGCCGCCACGTAAACGACCCGGTCCATCACCGGGAGCAATGGGTTCATCTCGTGAGCCGAGATGAGCACTGCGATTTGCTGCTCTTTGGCGATGCGGGCCAGCAGCCGGACCACCTCCTGCTCACTCCTTATATCCAGGTTCGCCAAGGGTTCGTCCAGCAGCAGAAGCCTGGGGCGGCTGATCAATGCATGGGCGATCAGCACACGCTGCTGCTCGCCTCCCGAGAGGTTGCCCACTCGCGCGTCGGCGAAGCTGTCCGCGTTCACGGCATTCAGCACCTCGTCGATCAGCTCGCGGCGCGCGCGCGAAGGAAGCGCGATTCCCAGTCGATGACCATCCAGGCCCAGCCCCACCAGATCCCGGGCCCGTAACGGCATGTCCGGATCAAGCAGCACCTTCTGGGGCACGTAACCGATCGACTGATTGCGGCGGCGGCGCGAGCTGCCGGCCACAAAAACCGTGCCGGATGTAGGCGGCTGGAGACCCAGGATCACCCGGAAGATGGTCGTCTTGCCCGCACCGTTGGAGCCGATCAGCCCGGTGAACTCACCGGCTCGGATGGAGAACTGGACATTGTGCAAAACCTCCCGTCCCGACAGCGACACGCTGACCTTATCGAGAACGAGGACCTGGTCCGGGCTGTGGTCGAGGTTGTGGTGACTCATTCACAACCGCTGGGTGGAGGTCTTGTACTTGAAAGCGTTGTAGATAGCATGCGTCTCCGCCAGCATCCACGATTGGTAGTCGTAGCCCGGGGCCGGCATCGTCTCATATACGCCGACCACCGGGATTCCCGCCTGCTTGGCGTCACTGAGGAACGCCTGCGTGAGTGAGTCGGTGACCTGTTGGTTGTAGACGAACACCCTCACCCGGTGCTGAGTGAAGAGACTCTGCTGGATGCTGACGTCCTCCGGGGAAGGGTCGACCCCGTTCATGATGTCCGCCTGCAGTGGCCAGGGCGTCAGGTTATAAGTCCCGGCCGACTGAAGCAGGTAGTCGCAGACCGGTTCGCTGGTCGCCACCGGCGCAGCGGGGAACTCCACCTTCACTTTCATGATTGCCTGATACCAAGGCTTGAGGGAGGCATCGAAGGTGGCTGCGTTGGCCTGGAAGAACGAGGCGTGAGCGGGCTCGAGCGCAGACAGATCGGCGGCAGCAGCCTTGGCCACGGCGGGCATGGTGCTCGGCCTGTACCACAGATGTGGGTTCGAGGTGGAGTCGGGCAGACCGAGGAGGGTCTGGACATCGATCACCCTGCGCTTCGGGTTGGGCGAGGCGGCCTCGATCCTGTTCATAAAAGTGTCGTAGCCGAGACCATTCTGGATCACCAGCCGGGCGGAGCTCACCAACTGCACCACGCTCGGGCTGGCCTCGAATGTGTGGGGGTCGGTGTTGGGATTGCTCATGATCGCAGTGACGCCGATGTACTTCCCTCCGACCTGCCCCAGCACGCTGGCGTACTGGTTCTCCGCTCCCACGACGACGATCCTCCCCGAACGTTGGCTGCTAATGGAGGCAGACGAGCAGCCAGCCCCAAGTAGCCCAACCATCACAGCCAGAACTCCTAGCGCGGCGGTAACGCGGAACGGGACGGCATGGCTCTCCATCCGAAGGCTGATCCCCTACTTTCCGCTTTGGCTGCCCAGGTGCGGCATTATATGAAATGATAATCATTCTCATAATGACTGTCAACCTTCAGGAGTCGCCGGTGAGCGAGTTCAGAACTGAACTGGGCGAGACCCGTCCCGCAACGGGGTCCCTTCAGGACTCCGGCTTGCCGCGCCGGGCCCCTGCCGGCCTGACCCAGCCAACTCCGGTGGCAAACCCCCCCGGCTTGGAGAGCGGATCCCAACCTCCGTCAGCTCCCGGCCGGCGGGCTGGGGGGCCGACTAGAATGAATCCGTCGGCAGAGGATTCAGTTACGCCAACAAACCCCGTGGAATCAAAAAGTACCGGGACCTCAGAGCGGACGGCGCCAGGCCGCGAGTCGCATATGACGCGACAGAAGCGCGCCGTGGCGGCGCTGCTGGCCGAGACCGACCAGTTCACCAGTGCGCAGGAATTACATGCGCGCCTGCGAAACGCCGGGGAGAAAGTTGGACTAGCCACGGTTTACAACCAACTGGGAGCGCTGGTGGACGCCGGCGAGGTGGACAGTCGGCGGGGCGAGTCCGGGGAAACCCTCTACCGGCGCTGCGACCTGGTCTCGCACCATCACCACTTGATCTGTCGTCACTGCGGCCTAACCGTGGAACTGAGCGCCCCAGAGGTCGAGACCTGGGCTCGGGAACTGGGGCGGCGAAATGGATTCAACAACCTCGACCACGTCCTGGAGATAACC
>DATKSR010000143.1:0-43168 GCA_035531555.1 Candidatus Dormiibacterota bacterium | reverse complement strand
ACAGACCGCCGTAGCCGACCACCAGGCGATTGCGCCGCAGGCAGAAATAGTGAGCTGCCCGGTTGTTGTTGAGCTCCCGCTGATACGCACTCCCCGGCCAGGGCGTGGGAAACACGGCCAGCTCGATCGCCCGCACCTCGGCGATGTCCTCATCGCGCATCGGGCTGAGTTGCAGTTGCTCGCCGATCAGGACCACTACCGAGCTCCTACTGGTTCTGCGTAGTCCGCCGTGACCTGATCGTACCCCGAGATCGGCACCAGACCGGCGGACACCACCCAGGCTAGCGCCATTTGGCGATCGCGCATAGGAGATATCGAGTTGGTCCCCTCCGGTAGCTGGCGACCCGCACCCGGGGCTCCGACAACGAGACCCAGCTCGGCCCAGGCGTCTGGCCAGGGACTCTCCCTACCCAGCAACCTGGCGCAGCCCCCGGCCTGCCACCTACCTGTTGTGCGCGAGCCCAGTTCTCGCACCATTTCCTGGCCGAACGTACCTCCCCGGCCGGCGTCCGCCAGCGCGAGCACCCCTTCCTCACTGGGATCAACCTGGGCCGCGACCACCTCCAGCGAGCCAACCAGGACCAAGGGGCAGCCGAGAGACTGGGCGGCTCCGAGGCCTGCCGCCAAGCCACTTCTCACCCCCATATAGGATCCGGGACCCCGGACCGCGACCACGGACCCGACGCGGTCTCGATACCCGAGCAGCGCCGCCCTGACCGTGCCGACCAGAACCGGGGCCGCGACTTGTGAGGGTGCGCTCCACGTTACTTCCCCACCCGTGGAAACCAGAATCACCAGCGGGTCGTCGCGCTGCGAACCGTCGATCGCCAGGACCCAGTCCTTGGCCGCCTGGCTAGCCATCGCCCCCCAGGCCCGATCGAAGCTGCAGGTGAATCTCTCGATCCGTCCCGGAATTGATCTCCAGCCTGATCTCACCGTTGAACCAGCCGATCTGGGCCCGTTCCGGCCACTCGACGATCACAGCACCCTCCACCAGCGCCTCGTCCATCCCCAGAGAGCGGAGGTCGAACTCGGCCCCGAGCCGGTACAGATCGAGATGATGCACGGGAATCCGGCCCCCATAGATGGCATGCAGCAGGAAGGTGGGGCTGCGAACGTCCTCGCCACCGCCCGCGCCCGCCACAATCCCTTGGGCGATTACCGTCTTCCCGGCTCCCAGTTCGCCCCGCAACGCCAGACAGTCTCCCGCCTCCAGTCCGGCACCGATGGTTCTCCCCAGCGCTCTCGTCTCGGCGGCGCTCCTGGTGCGCACTCTCATCCTTGCATTTGGCTCAAAAGTGGCGAAATCCGGCGACCGCTGGCGCCTCTACCGGATCCCCACCTGATTCCCAGAACAGCTGGGTCCCTAGCCGCGCGGTGAGGATACCCACCACGGAAAGCCTGGGCAGCCCATCTTGCCAGTTTCCTAAAAGCGCGCCGACCAGCGTCTCCGGGATAGTCGCGAGAAGCTCGAAATCCTCTCCGCCGGTGAGCGCCAGCTCCACTCCCCGCTCGGCATCTCCCAGTCCCGGTCCTCGGGGAACCTGATCCAGCCAGAGGTCAGCTCCGACCCCGCTCGCCTGACAGATCCGATCCAGGTCGAGCAGCAGCCCGTCACTGAGGTCGGTCATGGCCGAGCTGCCCGCCCTGCGAAGGGCCATCCCGGCCCGGGATCGAGAAGGCGGCATGAGGAGCCGCTCCAGCCACTCCCCTGGTACTGAGTCGCCGCCTTCCTCCAGCCTCTCGACCGCCGCTCCCGCCATCCCCAGCGCCCCGGTCACCAGGATCCGGTCACCGACCACCCCGCCGCCGAGGGTGACCGGTGAACCATCGGTGACCTCACCCAAAACGGTGACCGTCAAGGCCAAGGGACCCGCCGACCGGCTGAGGTCCCCTCCCATGATCGTGGCCCCATCGACCTCGGCCGCCTCCACCAGACCCAGCTGGATGGCCAAGACGGCTTCGGTCGAAGTCTCCGCCGGGAGCAGAGCCGCCACCAAGCCACCGATCGGGCGGGCCCCCATGGCCGACAGATCAGAGACCGCGGTCATCCAGGCTTTCCAACCCACCTGGTAAGGGGTCTGGTGCTGCCGCCGAAAGTCGACGTCCTCACAGAGGCTGTCGGTGGACCACAGCACGAGCCCCCCAGGGGGCGCCCGCCAGCCTGCGGAATCGTCTCCCGGCCCCATCTCAGCCTGATTCGTCGAGTCTCTCGCCAGCTCCATCAACTGCCTCAGTAAGGCGGTCTCCCCGGTGGACGACACCGGATCACCGCCAGCCCAACTGGCGGTGCGTAGCGAGCTCCTGGAGACGACCAACCGAAGGGGACTCAGCCGGAGACCCGGGCCAGGGACTCGGGTAGCCCTGCCACGGGGCTGCTGGCGCCGTATCCCCCATCGGGTCGAAGCTCGGCCAGTCCGGCCAGGAACGCTGCCCGACCCGCCTCTACCCCGGCGGCAAAGGCAGCCGCCATGGCGACCGGATCCCGCGAGTAGGCGATGCCGGTGTTCACCAGCACCCCGGCCGCCCCCCACTCCATGACCCGGGCCGCGTCCCCGGGGGAGCCCAGGCCGGCGTCCACGATTACTGGCACAGGGCACCGCTCGATGATGGCCCGGATGTTGTGGGGGTTAAGCACCCCCAGGGTGGACCCGATCGGGGCCGCCCCGGGCATGACCGCGGCCGCCCCGGCTTCGGCCAGACGCAGCGCCAAGCCGACATCGTCGCTCGCGTAGGGCAGCACCGTGAAGCCTTCAGCGACCAGCTCTCGGGTTGCCTCCAGGGTGGCGATCGGATCGGGAAGCAGAGTTTGCTCGTCACCGACCACCTCGATCTTGATGAAGTCCGAGAGGCCAGCAGCCCGGGCCATACGCGCCAGCCGCACCGACTCCGCTGCGCTCTTAGCCCCGGCCGTGTTGGGGAGGATGGTGTAGGTGCCCAGGTCCAGCTCCGCCAACTCGGATCGCTGGTCACCATCGAGGTGGAGCCGACGTACCGCCACCGTGATCATCTCGGCTCCCGAGGCGGCAATCGCCGCGGCCAGCACCCCCGGGGAGGGGAATTTTCCGGTCCCGTGAATCAGCCGGGACTTGAGCTCTACCCCCCCCAACCGCAATTTGGTCTCAGCCATGGTCACTGCCTCCTCCAACCAGGTGCACTACCTCGAGATCATCGCCGTCTACCAGTGCCGCCTCCTCCAGTTCGGAAGCCCGGAAGATCTCGCCGTTTCGCTCGACGACCACCCCATCTCGTCCGACCTCTATTAGATCAAGGAAGTCTCGAATCGACCGTCCTGCTGGACACTTCCGGGCCTCGCCGTTGACGCGAATACGAATCCACGGCATGGCCTCCTTCATCTCGTGCCGGAGCTCCGCCGCCATTCGATCGGGCGCCTCCGCCTGGCAGATCGCCCGAACCACGCAGACGATGTCTGCCCCGGCGGCGACCGCCCTTCGCGCCGTGCCCGGGCCTAGCCCGCCGATAGCGACCACCGGGACGGTCGCACGCGCTGCCGCCAGAGTGACCTGCTCGAAGCCCACCGCCGGCCGACCCGGTTTAGTCGGAGTCGCATGGACCGGTCCCGCCGAAAGGTAATCCACCGGCTGGCCGGCCGCCTTCAGCACCTGCGCCTTGTTGTGCGTCGAGAGCCCCAGCAGGGGCTCCGGACCCAACTGGGTCCTGGCCTCCACTGGGTCCAGATCGGTCTGTCCGAGGTGCACCCCGTCGGCCCCGATCTCCACGGCCATCCCCACATGGTCGTCGACCAGGAACAGCGCCCCGCCGGAGTGGGCCGCCTGAAGGCAGGCGCGCGCCAACTCCCGCAAGTCCCCCGCCCCAACCCGCTTGCGGCGCAGCTGAACCAGGTCCACCCCGCCGGCAACCGCACGAGAGATCAGCAGAGGAAGTTCCGCCGCAGGCGTCTCATCGTCGGTCACAAAGTAGAGCCGGGCGCTGCGCAGCTGGGCCCTGCGAGCCAGTCCGGCTTCGGACCGGGCGGGCCGCACCCAGGCCTGAGACATAGCTCAATCTTATGCAGTCCCGCCCGGTGATACCGGGGCCAGGAACTCGCGGGGTACTCGCCCCCGAAGCTGGGTCACGACCTCATAGTTATTTGTCCCCAGACGCTCGGCGATCAACTCCGCGCTGAGGCGCTGCCCGCCGTCGGTACCGATCAACGTGACGATGTCGCCCGCCGCTACGCCCGGCGGCTCGGTGACGTCGACCATGCTCATGTCCATGCAGGGATCTCCCAAAAGCCGCCGTTCCTGACCGCCGATGAGGACGGAACCCCAATTCCTGGGTCCGGCCCGAAACCCATCCCCATACCCGACCGGAAGGGTGGCGATGGTCATGGTCCGCTCCGCCTGGAACTTGCCCGCGTATCCGACGTAGTCGCCGGCGTTAATCGAGCGCACCTGGGCGACCGTCGTCCTGAAACTGAGCACGGGCTCCCGCTGTCGACCATCCGGGGTCCGCAGCCCCAGCAGCTCAACCCCACAGCGGACGAGGTCCAAGCGGGCCTCGGGAACCGTGTGCCAGGCGGCGCTGTTGGCAGCGTGGCGCAGCCGGAAGTGATGCCCGACCGCCGCAGCCTGCTCGAGGCCGGTCTGGAACCGTGCCAGCTGGACCTGGGTCACCTCCCGATCGGACCCCCTCCGAAAGTGGGTGTAGCAGCCCTCCAACTCGACGTGTTTGAACTGACGTGCCGCCTCGAGGAACTCCGCCACCTCCTCCGGCTGAATCCCGAGCCGGCTCATCCCGGTGTCGAGCTTGAGGTGAGCGGTGGCGGGCCGACCCTGGTTAGCGCCCGCCCGATCCAAGGCGGCCAGGACCTCGCGATCGAAGAGAGTCACCGCCAGTCGGCCAGCAACGGCTTCTCCCACCTGCTCAGGCGGCGTGTAGCCGAAGACCAGGATGGGAGCGGCGATGCCGTCATGGCGCAGCTCCAGCGCCTCGGCCACCGTGGCCGTTGCGACCCAGCTCGCTCCATGGCGGAGCGCGGTCCTGGCCACCGCCACCGCCCCGTGGCCGTAGGCGCCGGCCTTCACCACCGCCATCAAGGGAACCCCGGCTAGCTCATCGACCACCACGGCGACGTTCCGAGCCAGAGCGTCCAAGTCAAGCTCAATCCACGTGGGACGTTGCCCAGATCGGAAGATCTCAGTCGGACCTCCTCCATCCCTCACCCGGAGAAGGTCCCTTCCGGCCGGGCCTCCTCCTGCTGTCGCCGTACCGCTTCTTGCGCCTCAACCAGCGCCCCGGCTACCTCGCTGGCTAGGATCCCGGCCCGGCCCCGCAGGAACGAGAGCCTGGTCCCCGCTTCCCCATGCACGAAGACACCGGCGCGGGCTGCTTCGTAGGGCTCGAGACCCTGAGCCAAGAGCGCCCCGATCAATCCCGCCAGGACGTCCCCGGTTCCGCCGGTCGCCAGAGCGGAGGTGGCGTGGCCGTCCACCCAGGTCCTCCCATCGGGACCGGCCACCACAGTGCCGGCCCCCTTCAGCACCAGCACCGCTCCCAGCTCCCGGGCCAGGGCCTGAGCGGACCGGGTTCGATCCGCTTGAATGGTTTTCACATCGACCCCCGCCAGCCGCGCGGCCTCCAGGGGATGAGGGGTCAGCACGCTGCCCTGAGGGATGTGTCTGCGCCGCTCCGGCTGACCGGCGCACACATTGAGGGCATCGGCGTCGAGTACCAAGTGCGACTGGGCTCGGCCATCCAATTGAAACAGCTCCTGCAGCAGCTCACTGGTGGCGTCCGACTCACCGAGGCCCGGGCCGCAGACAATCGCGTCCGCCAACTCCAGGGTGGCATTGGCCTGCCTCACCGCCGCTCCCCCCAACCCGGACTCTGCGGAGTCGACGGGAACCCGGATCAGCTCCGGCGGGGCGGCGGCCAGCTCGGAGCCCTGCGCCAGCACCTTGACCTTGCCAGCACCGCCTCGCAGGGCTCCGAGCGAGCAGAGGATGGCGGCTCCGGGAAACTGGGGGCTGCCGGCGATCACCACCACCGTACCGAAAGTGCCCTTGTGACTGACATCTGGACGCTCTGGTAGTCGGAGATCGGACGGGAGTTCCCCCCACACCCAACGGCTACCCCGACCCAGCGGGCTGAGTGCCGCTACCGCCGCCCCCAGGCCGGCATCATGGGTCAGGCTGATGGTGAGGCCCGCCACCGAATGGCCCTCGACCAGAATGCCGGGAGCGCCGCCTGGACGCCTGACGACAGCAATTCGACTGTAGGGCGGGATTGTCCAGCCCAGGCCGCCGAACACCTTGCGAACCGCCTCCTTGGCCGCCCAGCGGGCCGCCAAGCGCTCGGGTCGGCCCGCGCAGTACTCCGCCTCTTCGGCCGTGAAGTACTTGGTCAGGAATTCGGGGCGGCGCTGCACTAGCTGGCGGACGCGTTCGACCGAGCTGACGTCGATTCCCACGGAGAAGGGCGGATTCACGCCCTCCGGGGCGAGTCGGCTCACTCGACGGTGACGGACTTGGCCAGATTCCTGGGTCGGTCCACGTCTAGTTCCTTGCTCATAGCGGAATGGTAGGCCAGCAACTGCCCCACCAAGGCGGTGGCCAACGGAGCGATCATCTCGGTCAGCCGCGGCACCTTGATCACGTGGTCTGCAACGCCTTCCATGGTCGAATCTCCGTCGTTGATGATCGCCAGAATCGGGCTTTGGCGGGCCCGGGCTTCCTGGACATTGCTGCGGATCTTCTCCCGGGTTAGCGACTCGGTGGCGAAGGCCACCACCGGCATGCCGGGGTCCAGTAGCGCGATCGGGCCGTGCTTGAGCTCTCCCGCCGGAAGTGCCTCAGCATGGACGTAGGAAACCTCCTTTAGCTTGAGGGCCGCCTCCATCGCAGCGGGATAGTTGTACCCCCTGCCGACATAGAGCGCCGACTGGTAGCCGGAGAGCCACTTGCCCAAAGGGGCGATGGAGTCCTCACGTTCCAAGATCTGGCGCTGAACCGCGGGAACCCCCCGCAGGGCGGCGCCCAACTCCCGTCGGTCCGCCTCCGCCACCGAGCCCCGGGCCTGGGCCAACTTCATCGCCAGCAGCAGCCCGCAACCCACCTGGTTGACGAAGGTCTTCGTCGCCACCACGCAGACCTCCGGTCCGGCGTGCATATTGATGACCGCGTCGGCCTCCAGCGAAAGGGTGCTCCCAACCACATTGGTCAAGGCCAGCAGATGGCTGCCCTCGGTGCGGGCCAGTCGGGCGGCCGCCAGGGTATCCGCTGTCTCCCCAGACTGGGATATCGCGACCATCAGGGTTTTCCCGCCCGGCGGTTGGGGCCGGTAGCGCCACTCCGAGGCCACGTCCACCGCTACCGGCAGTCCGGTGAGATCCTCGATGGCGTACTTAGTGAGGAGCCCCGCGATGTAGGCGGTGCCGGTACCCACGATCTGGACTCGCTCGAAGGACTTGATGGTGGCGTCGTCCAGGGCCCAGTCGGCAAACTCGACCTTGCCGTCACCGAGGAGTCGGCCTCGAAGGGCGTTCTCCAGCGCGGCCGGCTGCTCGTTGATCTCTTTGGCCATGAAGCTCGGGAATCCCCCACGCTCCGCCTCGATCACATCCCAGTCCACCCGGACCACCCGCGGTACGGACTCAGTGCCGTCGACGATCGAACTGATCACCGGACCGACCGGACTCAGCACCGCCATGTCGCCCTCGCCTAGGACGAGGGCCTGTTTGGTGTAGGGAATGATCGCCGTCAGGTCGGAGCTGAGGAACCACTCGTCGCGGCCCACGCCGACCACCAGCGGGGCATTGAGTCGGGCCCCGATGAGGGTCTCCGGGTCGGTCGAGCTGAGCACCACCAAGGCGTAGGCGCCGGAGAGACGAACCAGGGCCCGACGGGTGGCGGCCACCAGATCACCTGCGTAGTACTGCTCGATCAGATGTGGAACCACTTCGCTGTCGGTGTCTGAGCTAAATTCGTGACCCGCGGCCACGAGCTCCTGCTTGAGGGCTGCGAAGTTCTCGATGATCCCGTTGTGGATCACAAAGAACCGGCCGGTGCAATCACTGTGCGGATGGGCGTTGGCATATGAGGGCCGGCCGTGGGTCGCCCACCGGGTATGGCCCATTCCCACGCGACCGCGGATCTCCGTGCCCTGGCTGGCGGCTAGCAGAGCCTCAACCTTGCCGGGAGCCTTGAGCGCGGTGGCTGTACCGTCAGCCTCCACGACGACCACTCCGGCCGAGTCATAGCCCCGGTACTCGAGCCGCTGCAGGCTGTCGAGCAGCACCGGAGCCGCCGGGCGAGGTCCCAAGTAGCCGATGATCCCGCACACGGTCTGGCTACCTACCTCCCACTCCGGTCGAACTCCACGCCACCTCCAACGGCCCTGACTCGTGTCAGGTTACTACGGGTCGGCTTAGGGTGAGGGTGAGGGGGTGGGCGTTGGGGAAGGGACCGGGGCAATGGTGATGACGACGCTGACGAAGGTGGTCGAGAGGGTCGTCCCGCTCGGCGTGACCAGCTGCTCGCTGACCGTTTCGCTGGACGTGACGTGAGCCAAGTCGATGGGCTGGGTGTTGACCGAGGTGAGGGCCGTGAGCACCGATGAGGGGCCGGTCGCGGTCACCGTCGCCGGCGTCACCACGATGCCGGTAATCATGTAGCCCGAAGCTGGCTGCCCGTTTCCCGAGAAGGTGGGCGTGACCGGCAGCACCCGCTCTGTGTTCTCCGAAGTGATCACCACGCCTACGCTGACCGCCGAGGGGGTCACGGTCAGCTCGGCACTGTGGCCTTCAGTGTTGATGAGCTTCACCGTATCGGGAATTGGCAGGGAGGTCCGATATGTGGACAGGTTGACGATCGCCTCGGCCTGCAGGTTCGCCAGCACGCTTTCAGGGCCCCGCACGCTCACGTCGGCCGGAGTGATCGTGGTCTGGGCCAGGCTCAGCACGGAGCCCACCGGCGGCGCCGCGGTAACGGTGAGGTGCACGGGAATCGAGCGGGTCGACACGTGGTCGATCTTCACCTCTACCTTCTTTGGTGCGGACCAGATCCAGACACTGTCGTCGCTCTGGTCCACCTTGAGGTTCACGTAGTAAACCCCCGGCTTAGTGATATGGCTCAGGTCGGCCACCGCCGACAGGTGGCTCGTCACCCCTTCGCTCCTGACGTTGCTGGCGACCCCCGCGATCTTGACCTCGACCGGGCTGATGGCATCCAAGAGAACGAGACCGGAACGAAGGACTCCACTCGGCTGGACGTGAACGCTGTAGGTCACGATCGCAGGCGGGTCGCTCGCGTAGACCACCCCCACCCACATCCCGCAGGCCACCACCACGGCGATCAGCTTGAGTCGGAAATTCCGGGTGATCAGCTTGGGGAGACGGCCGGTCATGGTCGCTCAGCCCGGGGTGCAGCGGCGGTCTCCTTGGAGCCCCGGCCACGGAGCCGCAGGCTGCGTCGATGGCGTTCGTAAAGCGGCAGCCGGTAGAAGGCTCCCAGTCGATTGGTGAGCGCATCTACGTCCAACTCCCGCTGCAGTTCACCCCCGAGCGCCAGGCTCACCCGACCCGATTCCTCGGAGACGATCACGACCGCGGCGTCGGTCGCCTGGCTCAATCCCATGGCCGCCCGATGGCGGGTCCCCACCCGCCCCTCTGCCCCCGTCTGTTCCGCTAGGGGCAACACACATCCCGCGGACACAATGCGTCCAGCACGGAGAAGAGCCGCTCCGTCGTGCAGCGGCGAACGGTACGTGAAAACGGTGACCAAAGTATCCGCGCTGAGAATGGCATCCATTCGGACCCCGGTCGCCGCGATCTCCTCCAGACCGATGTCGCCCTGGAGAACGATCAGGGCCCCGGTGGCCGCCTCCGCCAGCCGCATGGCCGCGCGGACCACCTCGTCCACGTCACGCTTCAACTGGGCGGTCTCCGGGGCCAACAGCCCGGGTCGGATTCTGCCAAGGCGGCCCATCTGGTCCAGAGCACGGCGCAGCTCCGGTTGGAAGAGGATCACCACAGCGATCACTATCACCCCACCGCCGTTGCTGAACAGGAATTTCAGGACCGGCAAGTTGAGGATGTAAGCCAGGGCCCCGAGGGCTCCCAGCAACAGCAGCCCGAGCAGTAGCTGCACCGCCTGCGTGCCACGGATCAGCACCAGGAGCCGGTACGCCAGGAAGGCGATGATCAGGATGTCGAGGACGGTTCTCCAGCCCACCGTTTGAAGGAGCACGCGGGCCGCCTGCCCGACATTGAGGCTGCCCATCAGCCAGCCGAGCTCAGTCATGGCAATCCGGACTCAAGAGCGAAGATGCCCAGAAGTAAGGCCAGCTGGACCCAGAACCGGTTCTCCGCCTGTGCGAACACCACCGATTGGGGTCCGTCCAGGACCTCATCGGTGATCTCTTCGCCGCGATGAGCAGGTAGGCAGTGCATGACCTTGGCGCTCTTGGGGGCCTTGCCCAGCAGGGACTGGTTCACCTGGTAGGGTCCGAAGTCCTGGCGCCGATCCTCATGCTGCTCTTCCTGGCCCATCGAGGTCCAGACATCGGTGTAGATGATCTCGGTGTCGGCCAACGCCGACTCGAGATCCGACGTCGGGTAGGCTGGCTCGTAGCCCGGAGGAGTGACCACCCTAAGGTCCAGCCCGACTACCTCGGCCGCCTCCATCAACGAGTTGCAGACGTTGTTGCCGTCGCCGACGAAGGTGATCCGGGCGCCCTCCAGGTGCCCCAGTTGCTCTTGGACAGTCAGGCAGTCGGCCAGAACCTGGCAGGGATGACCAAGGTCGGTCATGGCGTTGATCACGGGCCCTTCCATGGCCTGGGCTAGGCCACGCAGGTCGCGGTCAGACGGAATGCGGGCCACCAACCCCACCACGAATCGGTCGAGGATACGTCCCACGTCGGCCACCGACTCGCGCCGGCCCATGTCGATCTCCCGATCGAAGAGGGAGATGGGGTGTCCGCCCAAGCGGTGCACTGCGGCCTCGAAGGAAACCCTGGTCCGATTGCTGGGTCGCAGGAAGACCATAGCCACCGAGTTCCGGGCCAGCGGGGTTCCCGGATCCCGCCCACGTTTCAGCTGGGCAGCCGTATCCAGCAGGGCCAGGAGTTCCTCCTGGCTGAGGTCGGATACCGCTAGCAGGTCGCGGCCGCGCAGGTCTTGGCTCACTTTCACCCCATGGCTGTGTTCGGACCCCACCTGGGCGGTGGGACCGATAGTGGAACGGGTGGGTGTAAGGGTTGTTTCAGCGCTTGGTGTACTGGGGAGCCTTGCGGGCCCGCTTCAGACCGGGCTTCTTGCGCTCCTTCATCCGGGGATCGCGGGTCATCAGCCCGGCCGCCTTCAAGGGACCGCGCAGTTCGGGGTCAAACGCGCAAAGGGCCCGGGCCAACCCGTGAGCCACCGCCCCGGCCTGCCCCGACACCCCCCCGCCGACCACCTTCACCGAGATCCGAAAGCGATCGGTTAGCCCCGAAACCTCGAGGGGGCGCATGGCCGCCTGTTCCAACTCCCGCCGACCGAAGTGTCGGAGCGGCTCCCGATCGTTGATGACCGCCGTCCCGTCGCCAGGGTAGATTCGCACCCGAGCGACAGCCGTCTTGCGACGGCCGGTGCCGTACGAGTATCTGGTCTGGTCCTGCTCGGTCAAAGCTTCACTACCTCTGCGTGGTCACCGAACCTGATCGCCACCGGCTGCTGGGCCGTGTGGGGGTGATCACTGCCCGGGTAAATCTTAAGCCGTCGCAGTTGGCGGTCACCCAGGTTATTGTGCTGCAGCATCCCGCGCACCGCCTCCCTCAAGGGCGCGGTCGGATCGCGATCTACCAATTCCTGGTAGGTGCGCTCCCTCCGGCCCCCGGGATAGCCGCTATAGCGGTCGTAGATCTTGTCGGTGCGCTTGGCTCCGGTCACCACGATCTCGGAGGCGTTGACGACAATCACCTGGTCGCCACACAGCGCGTGGGGCGTGTAGCTGGGACGGTGCTTGCCCCGGAGTACCCGGGCCAGGTTGACGGCCAGCCGACCCAGGGTCTCGCCCCGGGCGTCCACCAGCACCCACTCCTCCTCGCCGGGCTTCTCCACTGCGACAAAACTCTTCTGGGCGACCGTGCTCACGCCTGCACCTCCGCGCCCGACGCCCGGTACTCGACCTGCCACTGATGCAGTCCGTGGGCCGGGGCCGTCTCCCAGCCGGCGCTCAGCGGAGCCGGCTCGGCCAGAGCTCTCGCCAGGTCCGCTGCCGAAGCCCGTCCCGCTCCCACCGCCACCAGCGCCCCGGCAAAGTTACGCATCATGCCCTTGAGGAACGCGTCGGCCCGGACCTCTATGATCAACAACCCGTCCTGCCCGGTGATCTCGGCTCGGTCCACCGTCCTGGTCGTCGACCCGGACGGGAAGGGGCTGGAGCCGAACCCCGCGAAGTCGTGGGTTCCCAGTAAGAGCCGGGCCGCAGCGCGCATTGGGGAGCTCTCTAGCGACTGGCGAACCCGCCACTCGTACTGGCGGCCCACTGGGTCGGGGATGGCAGCGCCCCGCACCAGGTACCGGTAGGTGCGGCGCCAGGCCTGCCACCGGGGGTGGAATCCCGGCCCCACAAGAGTCGTCTCCAGCACGCCGATGTCCTCAGGAAGGCGGGCGTTGCAGCCACCCTTCAAAGCTCCAGGCGTCCACGCGGACTGGAGGCTAAAGGAGATCACCTGGCCGTGGGCGTGGGCCCCAGCGTCAGTGCGGCCAGCCGCCTTGATCACGGGTTGCTCACAGGTCAACTCCTGAAGCACTCGGCTCACCTCACCCTGGACGGTCGCGACCTGGGGTTGGGCCTGCCAGCCGTGATAGCGCGACCCGTCGTAAGCCAGGACCATCCGGTAGGAGGTGGGAGCGGCAGTGGCCACTATTCGACCATCTCCATGATCACTACTGGGGCCCCATCACCCTGACGGGGACCGCGCCGGATGATCCTGGTGTATCCCCCTGGCCGCTCGCGGTACCGATCCGCGTACTGAGTGAAGAGCTTGACCGCAACCTCCTCACGGGTGACCACTCGGGCAACTCGTCGCCGCGCGGCCAGGTCGTCGGTCTTGGCGACCGTCACCAACCGCTCGACCCAACGCCGGATCTCCTTGGCTTTGGCTTCGGTGGTCTCGATCCGGCCGTGCTCGAACAACGCAGTCGCCAGATTGCGGGTAAGCGCAATCCGATGAGCTGAGGTGCGCCCGAGCTTCCGGCCCGCCTTGAGATGGCGCATCTCCCCTACCGATCTCCCTTCTGGAAGAGCTCGTCGACCTCTTCCTCGGCAACGAAGCCCCGCGCCACCAGCTTCTGCTTGATCTCGTCCAGCGACTTCGCCCCGAAGTTGCGCAGGGCCAGAAGCTCCTCCACCCGCATCGCCAGCAGCTCGCCGAGCTTGGTGATGTCGTTGGCCTTGAGGCAGTTGAGAGCGCGCACGCTCAGCTCCAGCTCATCAACCGCCACCTCGGCCAGACGGCTCTTCAGGTCGGTCCCGACCACCGCTCCCACCGCTGCCTCGGTGATGCTCTCCCCAAAGGTGGCGAAGAGGCTGAGGTGACGGGTGTAGTACTCCGCCGCCCGACTCACCGCCTCCACAGGCGGAATCGTGCCGTTGGTCCAGATCTCCAGGATTAACTTCTCCCAGTCGGTGTCCTGCCCGACGCGGGTCTTCTCCACTAGGAAGTTGGCCTTGATCACCGGCGTGAAGATGGCGTCGACCGGGATCACCCCGATCGGCTGGCCCTCCTTCTTGTTGCGGTCGGCCGGCGAGTACCCCTTCCCCAGCTCCACGGTAAGGTCCATTCGGAGTTTGGCGTGGGCCCCGTCCAGGGTGCATAGGTAGAGGTCGGGGTTGGCGATCTCGACGTCGGTGTTGGCGGTGATGTCGGCCGCCGTCACCCGCCGGCCACCCTGCACGTCAAGCGAGAGGCGAGCCCCCTCGGGGTTGTGGCAGGTGAGACTCAACTGCTTGATGTTGAGCAGGATCTCTCCCACGTCTTCCTTGACGTACTTGATGCTGGAAAACTCGTGGGCGACCCCCTCGATGGAAACCGCGCTGACCGCCGCTCCGGTCAGGGACGATAGCAAAACCCGTCGCAGGGAGTTGCCCAGCGTCGTGCCGTATCCGGCCTCTAGTGGCTCAATCTCAAAGCGTCCGTGGTCCTTGGACGTCTCGACCTCGTGGACCGTCGGCTGAATCGCAGTCTCTGGCATAAGTAGCAATGTCCTCGTTAGTTTCTGGCCGAAGCGCCGTCAGTTAGCGGGAGTAGTACTCGACGATTAGCTGCTCGTCGATGCTGGTTTCCATTTCCGGGCGTTCCGGCAGCCGGGTAACGTGCACCCGGCGCTCATCGGGGTAAAGCGTCATCCACCCGGGCAGTCCCTGGCCGCCCCGGGACTCTAGTGAGCGGCGAATGGGTTCGAGATCCCGACTGCGCTCGCGCACCGTGATCACCTGGCCTGATTTCACCTGGAAGGCAGGCACGTTGACCGTCCGTCCGTCAACCTTGAAATGGCGGTGCGATACCAGTTGCCGCGCCTCGCGTCGAGAGGAAGCGAAGCCGGCTCGATAGACGACATTGTCCAGCCGTTGCTCCAGCATCTGCAAGAGCACCGTGCCAGTGACCCCCTTGCGGGTCGCCGCCGCATCAAAGTAGTTGTGGAATTGGGTTTCAAGCACCCCAAAGATCCGTCGCCCCCGCTGCTTGGCGCGCAGCTGGATTCCGTAGTCACTGATCCGCCGCCGCCGGGATAGCCCGTGCATGCCCGGCGGCGTGGCGTTGCGCTTGGTGAAGGTGCAGCGCTCGCCCAGGCACTTGTCGCCCTTCAGAAAGAGCTTGACGCCCTCGCGCCGGCAGAGGCGGCAGACTGGAGGGTGTGGATTGGCCATCTGGGCTAGCTCCTCAGACCCGGCGCCGCTTGGGAGGGCGGCATCCGTTGTGGGGGACCGGAGTGACATCGGTGATCGAGGTCACCTCCAGACCGGCAGCCTGCAGGGACCGGATGGCGGCTTCGCGACCGGCGCCCGGCCCCTTCACCAGAACCTCGATCGCCTTGAGCCCGTGCTCCATCGCCCGCTTGGCGGCCGCCTCGGCGGTTACCTGTGCGGCGAATGGGGTGCTCTTGCGGGAGCCCTTGAATCCCGACGAACCTGCACTACCCCAGGCGATCACGTTGCCGGCAGGGTCGGTGAGGGTCACGATGGTGTTGTTGAAGGTGCTGAACACATGGGCGCGCCCCACGGCAATGTTCTTGCGCTCGCGGCGGCGAGTCCGGACCACCTTCTTCTTCTTCGCCAAATCAGCTCCTCGAGTTCCCCAGCACCGGCCTGAGTGGCTGGCCCCTGGTCATTTGCCCTTCTTCCGGCGCACGCCGACGGTCTTCCTCGGGCCGCGGCGCGACCGAGCATTGGTGCGAGTTCGCTGGCCTCGCACCGGGAGTCCTCGGCGGTGGCGCAGTCCTCGATAGGTACCGATCTCCATCAGTCGCTTGATGTTGAGCGCCACCTGACGTCGAAGATCTCCCTCGACCTTACCTGGTAGCTCCTTGGAGATCACGTCGCGAAGTCGGACCACCTGGGTCTCGCTCAGATCGTCGGTCTTGACGTTCTGGTCGATCTGAGCGATCCGGAGCAGCTTGTGGCTGGTGGTCAAGCCGATCCCGTAGACGTAGGTAAGGCCGATCTCGATGCGCTTGCCACGGGGCAGGTCAACGCCAGCGATCCGAGCCATCAGTCCTCCTGCCTCAGCCTTGCCGCTGCTTGTGCTTGGGGTTCTCGCAGATGACCCGGACGGTTCCCGAGCGACGGATCACCTTGCACTTGTCGCAGATCCTCTTCACCGAGGCCCGGACCTTCATCTGACACTCCGCTGCACTGCTTCTTAGACCAGACGAGCCAAGATCCGACCCCGCCCCGGATCCGTGGTCGACAATTCGACCAGAACCCGATCTCCGGGTAGGAGCCGCACACTCGCCAAGCGCGCCCGTCCCGCCGCGTGAGCCACCACCTTGCCCCCGCCCTCCAACTCCACCCGGAAGAGCGAGTTCGGCAAAGGCTCAAGGACTCGGCCCCGGAGACCGCCAGGGTCGTTCATGGTGATGGGCACACGAAAGCCGAGCGAGCTTCGCCCGCCCGGAAGTATAGCCGATCTGGACAGATGGCGAAATCGATCAGACCGTCCCCTGAAGTCGGGTCAGAATCTCGGCACCGTCCACTCCGATGGCGATGGTGTGCTCGAAGTAGCACGATCGCCGCTGATCGGCGGTGATCACAGTCCAGCCGTCCGGTTCGATCACCGTCTCCGGCTCCCCCTCGTTCACGATCGGCTCGATGGCCAGGCACAGTCCCGGTCGAATCTCGATCCCCCGCCCCGGGATACCGTGATTGGGCACTTCGGGCGACTCGTGCATGTCCCGGCCGATCCCGTGGCCGGTGTAGCCTCGAACCACCGAGTAGCCGTGCTGCTCGACGTGGGTCTGCACAGCGTGGCCGATATCACCCAGGTGATTCCCGGGAACCGCGGCCGCGATGCCCAGATCCAGCGCCTCCTTGGTCACCTGAATGAGTCGCGCAGCCTCCGGATCCACCTGGCCACACGACACGGTCAACCCGGCATCGGCCCACCACCCCTGATAGATCAGACCGCAGTCGAGGCTCACGATGTCCCCTTCGACAATCCGCCGGCCGTCGGGGATGCCGTGTACCACCTGGTCATTGACCGAGACGCACAGGTGCTTGGGGAACCCTTCGTACCCGAGGAATCCGGGAAAACTGTCCCGCTTCCGAATCTCCCGGTTGGCCGCTCGGTCGATCTCGGTGGTGGTGACCCCTGGGATGACCATTTCGGCCAGCAGCTGGATCACTTCTCCCAGGCGGTGACCTGCCTTCCGCATCAGGTCCACCTCGTCGCCGCGCTTCAGAGTGATCAACCGATCGCTCGCAGCAGGGCCTGGCTGACTTCCTGGACGGGTTGGGCACCGTCGATGCGCACCACTGGCAAGGTCTGGGCCAGGTACTCCAGGATCGGCTCTGTTTGCTCGTGGTAGATCCGGAGTCGCTCGGCAATTACCGACGGCGTGTCATCGCCCCGGTGCTCTACGCGGGCCCGCAGGGCGAGGCGCGAAACCAGCTGCTCGTCGCCAACGCCGAGGACCACCGCCAGATCCAGCGGACGCTCCAACTTAGCCAGCATCTCCTGGAGCGCCCGGGCCTGAGCCACGGTTCGAGGGAACCCGTCTAGGACAAAACCGGCGTCCGCCTGGGGTTCGCTGAGTCGGTGCCGGATCATCGCCACGATCACCTCGTCCGGGACCAGTTTGCCGGCGTCCAGATACGCTGCCAGGGTCTGACCCAGCTCGGTGCCTAGTGACCTCTCGTGGCGCAGCATCTCCCCGGTGGCTATGTGCTCGACGCCAAGCTGACGCTCTAGAAACGCCGCCTGAGTGCCCTTCCCCGAACCCGCCGGCCCAAATAGAGCCAGGTTGTGCCGGGTTGTGTCAGCCACCCCAATCCCCTCCCCTCAGTGGATGAATCCGCGGTACTGGCGCATCAAGAGCTGGGTTTCCAGCTGCTTCATGGTGTCGAGGGATACCCCCACCACAATCAGCACCGCGGTGCCACCCAGGTAGAGCCCCTGGTTGGGCTGCTGTCCCGTCAGGAGCGCCGCCAAGATGGGCAGAACCACGGTGATGAGGCCAAGAAAGATGGCCCCAGCCAGAGTGATCCGGCTCATGACGCGCGCCAGATATTGCGCGGTAGCGCGGCCGGGACGGATCCCCGGAATGAAAGTGGCGCTCTTCTTCAGATTGTCGGCCGCGTCGTCAGGGTCGAAGGTCACGGCAGTGTAAAAGAAGGTAAAGCCCATGATCAGCGCGAAATAGACGAACTCATAGCCAATGTCGACCCAAACAATAGGCCCGAAGGGATTCCAATTGGTGTGCACCCAGACGGCCGCCGTACCAATCACGCCCCCACCGGTTCCGCTAGCCGGAGCGAAGAAGTTTCCGAAAATCGTGGGGAAGAACATGATGGAGATGGCAAAGATGATGGGAATGACTCCAGCCTGGTTGACCCGCAGCGGGAGAAAGCTGCTCCGGCCCTGGTAGACCTGTCGCCCCACCACCCGCTGGGCTGATTGAATAGGAATTTTGCGGGTCGCCTGCTGCACGAAGATGATCCCAGCAGCGACTACAATTCCGATCACCGCCAGCATGAAGACGGTGAACGTCTCCGCCGACCCCCCGTTAGTGAACGAGAGAACCGCGCCGGGAACCTGCCCCAGGATGCCCGCCATGATGATGATCGAGACGCCATTGCCAAGCCCGTACTCGGTGATCAGCTCACCGAACCACATGATCACGATGGTTCCACCCGTCAAAATAATCACGATCTCCAAGATCGTCGGCCACGACGTCGTCGGTGAAAGAATGGCCTGGCCGTCGAAGTTGAAGCTCTCGAAGAGCCGGGTGTAACCGAAACCCTGCACCAAGGCCAGCGCAACGGTCAGGTAGCGGGCGTACTGGGTGAGCCGGCGGCGCCCCAGATCGCCCTCCTTCGACATCTCCTTGACCCGGGTGGAGATGACGGTCATCAACTGCATGATGATGGTGGCGTTGATATAGGGGTTCAGCCCCAGCGCCACGATGGAAATGCCAGCGTTGGATCCGGAGGTGGAGAATCCGCTGCCGGAGAAAAGGTTGATCAGCCCCAACAGTCCGTTGGTGCTGAAGAGGTCTCGCAGAGCGGCGCCGTTCACTCCGGGGATGGTGATGCTGGCGAGGACTCGGAAGACAACGATGAGCCCTATCGTGATTAGCAGCTTGCGCCGAAGCTCGGGGACCCCCATTGCGGCGCGGAGCGCCCCGAACAGGCTCATGTCGAGCTTTCCTGCCCTCCGCCCTGAGGCTCATCAGCCTCGGGCTCCGAGTGCTCCGGCACCTGCTCCTCAGCCGCCTGGGCCTTGGCCCGAGTTGCGGCGCGCTTGCGCTGGGCCGCCGAGGGCTTGGCGTCAGCCTCCTGCTCCGACTTGGGAGCGTCCAGGAGTTCGACCGTGCCTCCCGCCTTGGTCACCGCTTCGATCGCGGCCCGGCTGGCACGGTTGACCCGGATGGTCAAGGCCGGCGGGTCGCCGCCCCCGGCCAAGAGCTTGGTCGGCTGGTTGAGGTGACGGATCAGCCCTGCCTTGCGCAGTCCGTCCACATCCACCACCGCCCCCGCCTCGAACCGGGCCAGCTTGCCACAGTTGACCACCTGATACTCAACCCGGAACCGGTTGTAGAAACCACGCAGTTTGGGGACCCGCTGTGTGAGCGGCATCTGGCCACCCTCAAATCCCCGCGGGACGCTCCAGGAGCTCCGCGAGCCCTGACCCTTCTGTCCGCGGCCGGCGGTCTTGCCGCCTCCGGCGGAGATTCCCCGACCAACCCGTTTGCGCGTGCGCCTACTTCCGGCCGGCGGCTTTAGCTCGTCCAGCCTCACTTACGGGGGCTCCGGGCTGGGCGCTTGGCAGCTGGGGGTGACGCCAACTCGACTGTCTCCACCCGAACCAGGTGCCGGACGGCTCCGACCATGCCTCGGACCGACGGCGTGTTCTGGTGCTCCACGGTGTGGTGGAGCCGGTGCAGCCCCAGGGCCCTGATGGTCCGCTTCTGGTCGTCGCCATACCCAATCGCGCTCTTGACCCAAGTCACCCGCAAGCCCTGCTGCTCCTCAGCCACCGCCGGTCTCCTCGGAGCCGGCCGCAGCCTGCGAGGGCCGAAGGCCCAGCTCAGCCAGAGTCTTCCCCCGTAGCCGGGCCACGGTCTCTGCGGTGCGGAGTTCCCCCAGGGCGGCCATGGTGGCCCGGACGGTGTTGATGGGATTGTCGGTGCCTAGTGACTTGGTGAGGATGTCCTTGATCCCGGCTAGCTCCACGACGGCGCGCATCGCTCCGCCGGAGATCACACCTGTGCCGGGCGACGCTGGCCGCAGCAGGACCTTCGCGGCCCCCTGCTTGCGCAGCACTTCGTGAGGGATGGTGCGGCCCACCATGGGCACCCGGATCATGTGCTTCTTGGCGTCGTCGACCCCCTTGCGAATCGCCTCGGGGACCTCACCGGCCTTCCCCAGGCCGGCTCCGACCCGGCCCGCACCATCACCGACCACCACCAGGGCGCTGAATGAGAATCGGCGCCCTCCTTTGACCACCTTGGCGACCCGGTTCAGGCTGACCACGCGCTCGGTCAGATCCCCTCTCGCGTCCCGATCAGGGCGCGACATGTTCATGCTCATCAAATAGCCTTCAGAATTCCAGACCGGCCTCGCGGGCCGCGTCGGCTAGGGCTTGGACCCGCCCATGGTACAGGTAGCCTCCTCGATCGAAGACCACCTGCTTGATGCCAGCCGCCAGCGCCCGCTCGCCAATCACCTTCCCGACCGCGGCCGCACTGGCCCGGTTGGCGCCCTTGACATTGAGAGTCCGCTCGGCGGTGCTGGCTGCGGCCAGGGTGCGGCCACTGCCATCATCGACCACCTGCGCATAGACGTGCCGAAGGCTGCGAAAGACGCACAGCCTCGGGCGCGACCCGGATCCGGTCACCCGCGAGCGCACCCGCTTGTGCCGATGCTGACGGGCGCCACTTCTTTCAACTTGGGACATGGCTTAGGTCTTGGCTCCCTTACCGCTCTTACCCGCCTTGCGCCTAACCACCTCACCCCGGTAGCGCACACCCTTTCCCTTGTAGGGCTCGGGTTTGCGGGTGGCTCGGATCCGGGCCGCGGTCTGACCCACTAGCTGCTTGTCATTACCGAGCACCATGACCCGGGTCGGCTCGGGGACTTCGATCTTGATCCCCTCAGGTGGGGTCATTCGAATCGGGTGCGAGTAGCCCAGCGCCAGCTGGAGATCACCACCTTGGAGTGACGCCCGATAGCCCACGCCCTGCAACTCCAGCTCTTTGCGATACCCAGTTGTGACCCCGGTCACCATGTTGGCGACCAAGGTCCTGGTCAGCCCATGCAGGGAGCGGTGCGGCGCCGAGTCCGTGGGACGCTCCACCAGGACCTGTCCTCCTTCCTGGCGAACCGTGATCACCGGGGGCAGGTCGCGGCTCAACTCGCCCCGCGGGCCGACCACCGACACGGAATTGCCCAGCAAGGTCACAGTGACCCCTTCGGGCACAGGGATGGGGGCTCTTCCGATCCTGGACATCAGCCGGCTACCAGACCTCGGCCAGGACTTCGCCGCCCAGATGCTGCTGGCGTGCCTCGCGGCCGGTCATGATCCCCTTTGAGGTAGAGACCACCGAGACCCCGAGGCCTCCGAAGACCCGCGGAATGTCCTGGCTGCCGCGATACACCCTAAGGCCCGGTTTGCTGACGCGACGCAAGCCGGTCAGGGGCTTGCCCTGGGGCGTGCGTCGCTTGAAATCCAGCCACAACTGGGGGTGTCCCTCCTCCTCGGAGAGGCCAAAACCCTGGATGTAGCCCTCATCCTGGAGGACGCGGGCGATCTCCGCCTTCACCTTGCTGGCCGGCATCTGCACCCGGTCGTGCCCCGCCATGTTGGCGTTGCGCACCCGGGTGAGCATGTCGGCGATAGGGTCGCTCAGCATTTCTTCTCTACCAACTCGACTTGCGGATCCCAGGAATCTGTCCCTGGGAGGCCCGGATTCTAAAGCAGATCCGACAAAGCCCGAACTTGCGCATGTAACCCCGCGGCCGACCACAGAGGTTGCACCGACTGCGCGCCTGTACCGGAAAGCGGGGAGCCCGTCGGCTGGCCATGATCTTGGACTTTTTAGCCACTAGCAGCCCTCTCTAACGCCGGAACGGCATGCCAAGCGCGGCCAGCAGGCTGCGTCCTTCGGCATCCGTCTTCGCGGTGGTCACGATGGTTATCTCCATGCCTCTCAACTTGTCGATCTTGTCGTAGTCGATCTCCGGGAACACCAACTGCTCGGCCAGACCCAAGGTGAGGTTGCCATGCCCGTCAAAACGGGCCACTACCCCCCGGAAATCGCGGATTCGGGGTAGCGCAATGCTGACCAGCCGATCCACGAACTCATACATGCGCGTGCCCCGCATGGTCACCTTGAGCCCGACTGGCATCCCCTCGCGCAGCTTGAAGGCAGCGACCGACTTGCGCGCCTTGCGTACTGCGGGCTGCTGTCCGGTGATGATCCTTAGGTCCAAGGTGGCGGCATCCAGGGCCTTGGCATTGGAGCTGGCCTCGCCGATTCCGATGTTGACCACCACCTTCTGCAGCTTGGGCACCTGCATGATGTTGAGGTAGCCAAACTCGGTGACCATCCCGGGGACCACGCTCTCTCGGTAGGTCTCCTGAAGACGGGGAGTTGCGGCGACTTGGGTGCTCATGCTCGAGGTGGCCTCAAGTACGCCTGGTCGCAGCGCTTGCAGTACGCGACGAAATGATCGCCCTCCAAGCGCCGTCCCAGCCTGGTGGGCTGGTCGCAATTGAGGCAGATCAACTGCACGTTGCTGTAGTGCAGCGGTGCCGGAAAGTCGATTACCCCGCCCTGCATGGCAGTCGTGCCACCCCGCCGAGCGCCGGCCCGCTGGTGGCGCTTCCGGATGTTGACGCCGTTGACCACGATGCGCTGCTCCGCCGAGAGGGTCCGCTCAACCACGCCCCGCTTTCCGCGCTCAGCACCGGAGATCACCACGACGGTATCCCCGGAGCGAATGTCGAGGGCGCGCACGTGTGGCAGCGGCTCATGACGGCGGCGGCGCACGTCTACAGCACCTCCGGAGCTAGGGAGATTATCTTCATGAAATTGCGATCACGGAGTTCGCGGGCCACCGGTCCGAAGATCCGGGTCCCGCGAGGGTTGTTCTGGGGGTTGATCAGCACGGCCGCGTTGTCATCAAAGCGGATCCTCGTCCCATCCGGGCGCCGACACTCCTTGGCCGTGCGCACCACCACCGCCTTGACCACATCGCCCTTCTTCACTCCGGAGTTGGGTTGAGCGACCTTGACCGCGGCCACGATGACGTCCCCCAGCGAGGCGTACCGGCGCGCCGATCCACCCATCACTCGGATGCACAGGATCTCGCGGGCCCCGCTGTTGTCAGCCACCTTGAGCACCGTCTCTTGCTGGATCAACGCTTACCTGGCCTTCTCGACAATCTCGAGCACCCGCCAGCGCTTGGTGCGGCTGAGCGGGCGGGTTTCCATGATCCGAACCCGATCGCCGGTGTGACACTCGTTGGTCTCGTCATGGGCTTGAAAGCG
Organism: Candidatus Dormiibacterota bacterium; assembly: GCA_035531555.1. GTDB lineage: Bacteria > Chloroflexota > Dormibacteria > Aeolococcales > Bog-877 > Bog-877. The sequence continues at coordinate 19,948 of DATKSR010000143.1, read as the reverse complement.
GTGGCTGCGGCGGAGAACCTTGCGATAGAGGGGGTGGGCGCGAAGGTCCTCGACCTCGACAACCACCGTCTTTTCCATCTTGTCGCTGACGACCAATCCCACCCGCACCTTGCGGCGTTCTCGCACTAGCGGGGTCGGGTCGGTCATGCTGGCTCTCCGGCGATATCTTCCAGCTCCCGAGCTCGGATCAAGGTGTGCACGCGGGCGATTCCCCGCCTTACCTCGCGGATCCGGCGGTGCTGTTCAAGCTGGCCGGTCGCGCGCTGCAGCCGAAGTTGCAGGAGCTCCTGACGGCGATCCCGAAGCGCCTCCTCCAGGCCGATGTCGTCCAAATCTCGCAACTGCTGCACGTCAACGGCCTGCTTGGTCATTCGGCACCTTCCGAGGTACCGGCCTCTTCGCGCGCGACGAACCGGGTCTTCACCGGCAGCTTATGCGCGGCTAGTCGCATCGCTTCCTTCGCCGTATCCAAGCCCACACCATCCATTTCAAAGAGAATCCGCCCCGGCAGCACCACGCTCACCCAGCCCTCGGGGTTCCCCTTGCCAGACCCCATGCGGGTCTCGGCGGGCTTCTTCGTGATCGGCTTATCCGGAAAAACTCGAATCCAGATCTTACCGCCTCGGCGGACGTGCCTCGTCATCGCCCTTCTGGCCGCCTCGATCTGGCGATTGGTCATCCAGCACGGTTCCAGGGCCTGCAGACCGTAGGGCCCGAAGGCCAGTGATGATCCGCGATAGGCAGCGCCGGTCATGCGGCCGCGGTGCTGCTTGCGATGCTTGGGGCGGCGAGGAATCAGCACCTCAGGCGTCCTTCTCGGACTCGTCGGCGGTCCGCTTGGTCGACCGCTTGCGCGGCGCCTCGATCGCCTTGACCGCAGGTGCCTTGACCGCAGGTGCCTTGGCTGCAGGTGCCTTGGCTGCAGTCGCCTTGGCCGCAGTCGCCTTGGCCGCAGTCGCCTTGGCCGTAGTCGCCTTGGCCGCAGTCGCCTTGGCCGTAGTCGCCTTGGCCGTAGTCGCCTTGGCTGTAGTCGCCTTGCCACTTTGGGGCCGAGAAATCTTCAGATTGGTGGCCACTGACTCGGAGGTCTCGACGGTAGGTGCCTCCGGGTCGGGGACAGCGGTTGTCGCCACTTTGGCTCGCGATCTGGGCTTGGGTTTCAGATCGACCGCCTCAGCGATAGGGGCGTCAGAAACTGGAGACCCCCCTGAAACCATCTCGGCTGACTCGGTGACGGGGGCATTCTCAGCGCTGGCGGCCGCGACCCGAATCCGTTCGGTCGCGATCACCAGCGGAGCTGTCTCGACTCCCAGCGCTGGCTCGCCGGCCGCCTCAGGTGACGGCGCCGCCGTCACCTGAGGCTCGGTGAAGTCTCCCTTGTAGATCCAGGCGCTGACACCGATCTGACCGAAGGTGGTCTTGGCCTCCGCCTGGCCAAACTCGATGTCTGCCCGCAGAGTGTGAAGAGGCACCCGCCCGTCGCGGTCCCACTCCCGGCGACTCATGTCGCCACCGCCGAGCCGGCCGGAGACCTGAATCCGCACTCCCTTGGCGCCGGCGCGCATCGACCGCATCACCGACTGCTTCACGGCCCGGCGAAAGGCGATTCGCTTCTCCAGCTGGTTGGCGACGTTTTCCGCCAGCAGTTGGGCGTCCAACTCCGGGGTCTTGATCTCCTGGATCGTGACCCGAACCTTCTTGCCAGAGATTCGCTCCAGGTTGTCGCGCAGAGCGTCGACCGACGCCCCGCTGCGGCCAATCACAATCCCCGGTTTGGCGGTGTGGATGATCACCGTCAACTGATTGGCGGAGCGCTCGGTCTCAATTCGGGCCACGCTGGCGTTCTTCAGCCGACTGGCGATCAGCTGGCGCATGGCTAGATCTTCCTGCAGCAGCTTGGTGTACTCGGGGCCACTGGCAAACCAGCGCGCGTCCCAATTGCGGTAGATGCCGAGGCGGAACCCGTTGGGGTGGACTTTGTGTCCCATGCCCTCTCCTAGTCCTCCTCTTCTTCAGCCGCCGGAGGCGGGCCGGCGGCCGGGGTCGGCCGGACTCTGGCGCGGCTCCGGGTGGGCCGTTCCAGACCGTCCTCCACCACGGCCTTCAGGTGACAGGTCCGCTTGAAGATCGAGAAGGAAGACCCCCGGGCGCGGGGGCGGAACCGCTTGATGGTAGGCCCCCCGTCGACCTCGATCCGCAGGAGTTGGAGGCGCTCCCGCTCCAGACTGAAATTGTTCTCGGCGTTGGCGGCAGCCGATCGGACCACCTTGGCCACATCCTCGGCGGCGGCCTGGGTCATGAACGAAAGCGCCACGAGGGCGTCACCCACCGGCATGCCTTCGACCACATGGGCCACTAACCGGGCCTTTCGCGGGGGAACCCGGACCCACTTGGCGGTCGCCTGTACCTGCATCGGTTGCTTTCTCCAGTCCTACTTGAGGGACGAGCTGCGCTCGGTGTGATGCCCGTGCGTGCGGAAGCGGCGGGTGGGCACGAACTCGCCCAGCTTGTGTCCCACCATGGCCTCGCTGACGAAGACCGGGACGTGCTTGCGACCGTCGTGCACCGCAATGGTGTGGCCCAGCATCTCGGGGAAGATGTCGCTCCGGCGCGACCAGGTTCGAATCACCCGCTTCTCCTTGGCGCGGTTCATCTCCAACACTTTCTTCAATAGCGGGGCGTCGCAGAACGGGCCTTTCTTGACTGACCTACTCATTGCCTACTTCTTTCTCCGGCGCACGATCATCCGATTGGTGGCCTTGTTGTTGCGGGTGCGATGGCCCAGCGCCGGCTTGCCCCAGGGCGTCTGGGGATGTCCCCCGGGCCCCGAGCGACCCTCGCCGCCGCCATGGGGATGGTCGACCGGGTTCATCGTCGAGCCTCTGACCGAGGGCCGGAAGCCGCGCCAGCGGGTCTTGCCGGCCTTGCCCCAGGTTTCGTTGGAGTGGTCGGAGTTGCCCACCTGTCCGATTGTGGCGCTGCAGCGTACGTCGATGAGCCGCACCTCGCCGGAGGGCATCCGCAGCTGGGCGTGGCGTCCCTCGCGAGCCACCAGCTGAGCTCCGACTCCGGCACTGCGCACCAGCTGACCACCCTTGCCTAGCTGGACCTCGATGTTGTGCAGCGTGGTACCGAGAGGGATCTTGGTCAGAGGCAAGGAATTGCCGGTACGGATCTCGCTCTTCTCCCCCGCCATGATCTGGTCCGCGACCGCCAGTCCCTCGGGTGCGAGGATGTAGCGCTTATCACCGTCGCGATAGTGGATTAGGGCAATTCGAGCGCTCCGGTTGGGGTCGTACTCGATCGTGGCCACCGTCCCTGGAACGTCCACCTTGTCGCGGCGAAAGTCGATTACCCGGTAGATCTTGCGATGGCCGCCACCCCGGTGGCGGACCGTGATCTTGCCGGTGGCGTTGCGTCCGGAATGCTTCTTCAGAGATACCGTCAGACCTCTCTGCGGCTTGGTCTTGACCACGTCCTCAAACGAGCTCACGCTCATGAAGCGACGCCCCGGGGAAGTCGGCCGGTAGCGCTTCACCGGCATCTCAAACTCCCTCGAACAGGTTGGCGATGGTCTCACCCGCCTGCAGGGTGACCACGGCTTTCTTCCAGTCCCGGCTGCGCCCCACCGTGCGCCCGCCGCGACGCATCCTGGTGCGGGTCTTGCCCTTGACCGTCATCACGTTGACCGCGACCGTCTTCACCTTGAACGCAGACTCGACGGCAGCCTGGATCTCCAGCTTGTTGGCGTAGGTAGCCACCCGGAACACGTAGCGCTGATTGGCCATCCCGGCGTAGGACTTCTCGCTGATCACCGGGCGAATCAGCACCAGCGAGGGGTCTCTCATGCCAAGTGCTCCCCGACCGCGTCCAGCGCCGCCTGGGTGAACACCACCGTCTCGGCGGTGAGCAGGTCGCGAACACTGAGGTTGCTCGCCAGCACCAGCTTCACCTGAGGGATGTTCCGGGCCGAGAGCTCAATGTTCTCGGAGTGCTCGGAGAGCACGATGAGCACCCGACGTCCCGCTTCGACCTTGTCGAGGAAGGTGGCCAGCTTGGCCGTCTTGGGCTGCTCGTACTCGAGTTGCTTTACCACCTGGATCGCACCGTCCGCGGCTCTCGCCGCGAGGGCTGAGCGCAGGGCCAGGCGGCGTTGCTTGCGCGGCATCGACTGGCGATACCCACGCGGGGTCGGCCCGAAGATAGTGCCGCCGCCCCGCCACTGCGGCGCCCTGATCGAACCCTGGCGCGCCCGACCGGTGCCCTTCTGGCGGTACGGCTTGCGGCCACCGCCGCTGACCTCCCCCCTGGTCTTGGTGTCGTGAGTACCCTGGCGGGCCCCGGCCAGCTGCCGCAGCAACGCCTGATGCAGAACGGCACCGTGGACCTCCCCTCCGAAGACGCCGTCCGGCAACTCAACAGTCCCCGCCTTGCCCCCTTCGGGCCCTCGGAGCACGGCGGTGGGCATCAGTGCTGCCCCCTGACCTTGCGGATCCGGGACCGGGACTCGGTGACTAACAGCACCCCGTTCTTGGCCCCGGGAACTGCGCCCTTCACCAGCAGCAGGTTGCGCTCCAGATCGACCCGGAGCAACTCCAACCGTTGGACGGTGGTGCGGGCATCGCCCATGTGGCCGGCCATCTTGAGGCCCCGCCAGGTCCGAGCTGCGTCCACCGAGCCGACCGAGCCAGCCTGGCGGACGTTGTGGCTCCCATGGGTGACCGGGCCCCGGCCGAAGTTGTGCCGCTTGTGCTGACCGGCGAAACCCTTGCCTTTGCTGACCCCGGTGACATCCACCAACGCACCCGCCTCCAATCCTTCGACGGTCAGCACCTGGCCCACGGTGACCTCGCCCAGCCCCTTGACCTCGGCGGAGTGGCGGTGCGGCTCGAGATCGGCCGCTTCGTAGTGTCCTCGCAGCGGTTTGTTGACGCCCTTGCGCATTGGGGAGAAGCCGATCTGGGCGGCCTGGTAGCCGTCCTTGGCCAGATTCTTGACCTGGACGACCGGACAGGGGCCCGCCTCCAGCACGGTCGCCCCGAAGCAGCGTCCGTCCTCGGCGAAGATCTGGGTCATGCCCAGCTTGCGCGCCAAGAGGGTGCGACCCATCAGAGCTTGATCTCGATGTTGACGCCGCTGGGCAGGTTCAGATGCATCAGCGCGTCGACCACCTTAGGGTTGGGGTCGAGGATGTCCACGATCCGCTTGTGCGTGCGCATCTCGAACTGCTCGCGGGAGTCCTTGTCGATAAACGGGCCCCGGATCACGGTGTACTTGTTGATCTCGGACGGCATCGGCACCGGACCCACCACCCGCGCCTGATTGCGGGTCGCGGTCTCGACAATGCGAGCCGCGGCCTGATCCAGGACGCGATGGTCATAGGCTTTGAGCCTGATCCGGATGCGCTGCGCCATTTGTTGCCTTGGGCTCCTGTTTGCTCTGGGCTTACTTGTCGATCTTGGTGACGACGCCGGCACCCACGGTCCGTCCACCCTCGCGGATGGCGAAGCGCATGCCCTCCTCCACCGCCACCGGGTTGATCAGGGACACCTTGAGCTCGACGTTGTCCCCGGGCATCACCAGCTCGCGGCCCTCAGGGAGGGCGACCTGGCCGGTGACATCGGTGGTGCGGATGTAGAACTGGGGCCGGTAGTTGCTGAAGAAGGGGGTATGCCGACCGCCCTCGTCCTTGCCGAGAACGTAGACCTGGGCGTCGAACTCCGTGTGCGGCTTGATCGAGCCGGGCTTGGCCAGCACCTGGCCGCGCTCGACATCTTCGCGCTTGACCCCGCGGAGGAGGCAGCCGCAGTTCATTCCCGCCTCACCAGCGTCCAGCAGCTTGTGGAACATCTCCACCCCGGTTACTACGGTCTTGGTGGTGTCCTTGATGCCCACGATCTCGACGGTGTCGTTGACCTTGACCAGGCCGCGCTCGATCCGTCCGGTGACCACGGTGCCCCGCCCCTCAATCGAGAACACGTCCTCGACCGGCATCATGAACGGCTGGTCGATGGGGCGCACGGGCACCGGAATGTAGGTGTCAACCGCCTCCATCAGCTGGCGGATCTGGGCCACCGCCTCGGGGTCGCCCTCGAGAGCCTTGAGGGCCGAGACCCGCACCACCGGCACGTCATCGCCGGGGAATTCGTTCTTGGTGAGCAGCTCCCTGACCTCCAACTCGACCAGCTCCAGGAGCTCCTCGTCGTCGACCATGTCCACCTTGTTGAGCGCCACCACGATGTAGGGCACTCCCACCTGACGCGCCAGCAGGATGTGCTCGCGGGTCTGGGGCATGGGGCCGTCGGTGGCGGCAACTACCAGGATGGCGCCGTCCATCTGGGCGGCGCCCGTGATCATGTTCTTGATGTAGTCGGCGTGGCCCGGGCAGTCGACGTGGGCATAGTGACGAGTCGCGGTCTCGTACTCGACGTGCGAAGCGGCGATGGTTATTCCGCGAGCCTTCTCCTCCGGAGCGTTATCGATGGTCTCGAAGGCGCGGAAGTCCGCTAGGCCGTCCCCGGCTAGGACCTTGGTGATGGCCGCCGTCAGGGTCGTCTTGCCATGGTCGATGTGACCGATGGTCCCGACGTTGATGTGCGGCTTGCTGTTGTCGTACTTCTTCTTACCCATTCTTCCCTGCCCTTAGCGTTTGGCGCTCTGCACTCATTTGGTGGTGACTCAACTCTTGCGCTTGGCCGTGATCTCTTCCGCCAGGTTTTGCGGCAAATCCTGGTAGTGGTCGAATTCCATGGTGTAGCTAGCCCGACCCTGAGTCATGCTGCGCAGCTGGGTCGCGTAGCCGAACATGTTGCCCAAGGGCACCTCGGCATGCACGATCTGCATGCCCCGCCGGCTTTCCATCCCCAGGGTGTGTCCCCGTCTCGAGGCGAGGTCCCCGATGATATCGCCCAGGTTGGCCTCGGGCACCGTGACGTCTACCTTCATGATCGGCTCCAGCAGAACCGGCGACGCCTTTCGCATCCCGTCCTTCATCCCGATCGAGCCGGCGATCTGGAAGGCCTGCTCGGAGGAGTCGACGTCGTGGAAGGAGCCGTCGTAGAGGGTCACCTTGACGTCCACCACCGGATAGCCCGCGACCACCCCGGACTGAAGCGCGTCGATGCATCCCTTCTCGATCGGCGAGATGTATTCCCGGGGGATCGTCCCGCCCACGATCTTGTTGATGAACTCGAAGCCCTTGCCCGTCTCATTAGGGCCTACTAGAAGCTCGCAGTGACCGTACTGGCCGTGGCCACCGGTTTGGCGAACGAACCTCCCGGTGCCCTTGGCCTCCTTGCGCAAGGTCTCGCGGTAGGCCACCTGGGGCTTGCCCACGTTGGCGTCGACCTTGAACTCGCGCAGCAGCCGGTCCACGATCACTTCGAGATGCAGCTCCCCCATCCCCGAGATGAGGTTCTGACCGGTCTCGGTGTCGGTCCGCACCTGGAAGGTGGGGTCCTCCTCGGCCAGCTTCTGGAGCGCGATCCCCAGCTTGTCCTGGTCAGCCTTGGTCTTGGGCTCGATCGCAACCGATATCACCGGTTCGCTGAAGGTGATCGACTCCAACACGATTGGGTGGCCTTCGTCGCTGAGCGTATCCCCGGTCGAGGTGTGGCGCAGCCCGATGGCGGCGGCGATGTCGCCGGCCATCACCTGCTCGATCTCCTCGCGCCGATTGGCGTGCATCTTGAGAATGCGGCCGACCCGCTCCTTCTCGCCTTTGCTGGCGTTGTAGACGTAGCTGCCGGACTTGAGCGTCCCGCTGTACACCCGAAAGAAGGTGAGTTTGCCGACGTAGGGGTCGGTCATGATCTTGAAGGCCAAGGCGGAGAAGGGGGCGTCGTCGGCCGCCTCGCGCACCAGCTCTTCGCCTGACTTGAGGTCGCGGCCGGTGATCGGAGGCCGGTCCAAGGGGCTGGGAAGGAACTCCACCACCCCGTCCAGGAGCGGCTGCACCCCACGGTTGCGCAGGGCCGCACCGCAGAAGACCGGGAAGATCTCGGCGATCACCGTGCCCTTGCGCAGTGCCCGGCTGAGCTGGCCGGGATCGATGGGCCGGTCGTCCAGGTACGTCTGCATCAGTTCATCGTCGAACTCAGCGGCGACCTCCACCAGCTCCATCCGGGCCGCCTTCACCGCGGCGGCCATCTCCTCGGGCATCTCGGTGTTGGTCAAGGAAGTGCCGAGGTCGTCGGTGTACACCGTGGCCTGCTCCCGGAGAAGATCGTAGACCCCGTGGAAGCCGTCCTCGGCTCCGATCGGCAGCTGTACGGGAATCGCCCGGGCGCCGAGCCGGTCCTTGATCGACGCGACGGCCGCGCCGAAGTCCGCCCCGATCCGGTCCATCTTGTTGATGAAGCAGATCCGGGGGACGTCGTAGCGGTCAGCCTGACGCCAGACCGTCTCCGACTGGGGTTCGACCCCGCTGACGGCGTCGAAGACCGCGATGGCGCCGTCCAGAACCCGCAGGCTGCGCTCCACCTCGGCGGTGAAGTCCACATGTCCGGGGGTGTCGATGATGTTGATCTGGTGGCCCTGCCACTCGGCGGCGGTGGCGGCCGAGGTGATCGTGATCCCGCGCTCCTGCTCCTGGACCATCCAGTCCATCGTGGCCGCGCCGTCGTGGACCTCTCCCATCTTGTGGATCCGTCCGGTGTAGAACAGCACCCGCTCGGTGGTGGTGGTCTTGCCGGCATCGATGTGGGCCATGATCCCGATGTTGCGAACCTGGCTGAGCGGAACTCGCCGGCCCCTGGTGGCGCCGGCGCCGCTGGGCGCCACTGACATCTGGGTGCCCATCAGTAGCGGAAGTGGGAGAAGGCCTTGTTGGACTCCGCCATCTTGTGGGTATCTTCCTTGCGCTTGACCGCCTGGCCCATGCCGTTGCTGGCATCCATCAGCTCGGCGGCCAGCTTGTCGGCCATGCTCCGGCCGTGCCGCGCCCTAGCCCCGCGGATGATCCAGCGACGAGCCAGCGCCAATCGGCGATCGTGGCGGATCTCGACCGGCACCTGGTAGGTGGCCCCCCCGACCCGCTTCGGCTTCACTTCGATGATCGGGGTGACGTTGCGCATGGCCTGGTCGAACACCTCCAGCGGCTCCCGACGCTGGCTCTTGGAGATCCTTCCCAGGGCATCGTAGACGATGTGCTCAGCGGTCGAACGCTTGCCGTTGAGCATCACCGAGTTGATGAACTTGGCCAATCCCTCGCTGTGAAACTGGGGGTCGGCAACGATGATTCGGCGGGAAACCCGCGCGCGGCGTGGCATATCAGGAAGCCTTGGCCGACTTCTCGCGCTTGGCCCCGTACTTGCTGCGCGCCTGCTTGCGAGCCTTGGTCCCAGCGGTGTCCAAAGCGCCCCTCACGATGTGATAACGGACTCCGGGAAGGTCCTTCACCTTGCCGCCGCGGACCAGCACCACCGAGTGCTCCTGGAGGTTGTGTCCGATCCCGGGGATGTAGGCGGTGACCTCGGTCTTGGTGGTCAGCCGCACCCTCGCCACCTTCCGCAACGCAGAGTTGGGCTTCTTGGGGGTGGTCGTGAAGACGCGCACACACACACCCCTGCGCTGGGGTGATCCCTTAAGAGCCGGAGACTTGGTCTTCTTGGTCACCGGCTGGCGACCTTTGCGGACCAACTGCTGGATGGTGGGCAAGTTGAATTTGACCTTGGGGAACTTTGGCCGTTCCGGGGCGATGGCCAAGCGCTGACAAGCTGACGCCCCTCCGGAAGCGCGGACGTTCATTCTATCGCCGAACGGGGGCACTGTCAAACTTGAGCCGTACTCAAGAGCACTCTCACACGCGCTCCCATCCGCACCGTTCAGCGGAACAGGATCCAGCCCGAGAGAGGAGCTACTCCAGGGAAAACATCACGTGCTTGATCTGGGTGTAGTCCTCGAGTGAGTACATCGACAGGTCCTTGCCGTAACCGCTCTGCTTGAAACCGCCGTGGGGCATCTCGTTGACCAGGAGAATGTGGGTGTTTACCCAGACCGTACCGAAGTGGAGCCGGCGCGAGACCCGGAGCGCCCGGCCTACGTCCCTGGTCCAGATCGAGGCGGCCAGGCCGTAATCGACATCGTTGGCCCAGGCCACCGCCTCCTCCTCGTCCGCAAAGGACTGCACGGTCACGACCGGCCCGAAAACCTCCCGTTGGATGATCTCCGCGTCCTGGCCGGTGGGCAGCACCACCGTCGGGCGGTACCAGAAACCCGGCTGATCGAGTCTCGCCCCCCCGGTAGCGATGCTGGCTCCAGCCTTCCGAGCCCGATCCACGAAGCCAGAAACCCGCTCCAGCTGCTCCGAGGAGACAACCGGACCCATCTCGGTCGAATCATCCAAGGGGTCGCCCAGTTTCAGTGACTCCACCGCCGGCACCAGCTCAGAGAGCAGCCGATCGTGAAGTCGCCCGGAAACCAGCACCCTGGCCGCGGCGGTGCAGTCCTGCCCGGAGTTGAAGTAGCCGCCCACCTTGATGCCCTCGACAACGGCGTCGATATCGGCGTCGTCGAAGACCACCACGGGAGCCTTGCCCCCCAGTTCCAGATGAACCTTCTTCAGGGTCTGGGAGGCCGTCTTGGCGATCTCCTTCCCGGTAGCGACATCGCCGGTCAGAGAAACCATCCCCACACCCGGGTGACGAACCAGGCTGGCGCCGACCGGTTCACCGTCTCCGGTGACCACATTGAGCACCCCGGGCGGGAGGATATCAGCGGCCAGCTCGGCCAGCCGGAGGGCGGAAAGCGGGGTCCATTCCGATGGCTTGAGCACTACGGTGTTACCCGCCGCGAGAGCTGGACCAATCTTCCAAATGGCCATCATCAAGGGATAGTTCCAGGGCGCGATCGACCCCACGACTCCGATCGGCTCGCGCCGGATCATGCTGGTAAAACCTTGGGCGTACTCGCCGGCCGCCTTGCCCTCCAGACAGCGGGCTGCCCCCGCGAAGAAGCGCAGGGCATCGACCATCGGCGGGATCTCTTCGGAGACCACTAGAGAGATCGGCTTGCCGACGTTTTGCGACTCCATTTTGGCGATCTCCGCGCCGTGCTCCTGGACCCGATCAGCCAGGCGCAGCAAAGCCTCGCTCCGCTCCCGGGGCGTCGACTCGCCCCAGCCGGCGTCGAAGGCGCCCCGGGCTGCTGCCACCGCCCGGTCGACGTCCTCTTTGGAGCCTCTGGCGGCGTGGGCGATCACTTCGCCGGTGGCCGGGTTGTACACCTCTTGCACCCCGTCGCCGGCGCTCTCAATCCACTCCCCGCCGATGAACATCTTGCTGCGGTCCAGCACTGCCGCCATCTCAAACTCCCTCCTGTGGAGGCGGCCATCCGGCCGGCCTCCGCCTGACTCAGTCTCTGCCTGAACTCACGCGTGCCAGCTCGTGCTCCAGGATATCGAGACCTTGCAGCAGGAGCTCCTCGGAAATGGTCAGGGGCATCAGGGTGCGGATGACGTTGTGGTGGGGACCGGCGCGGAGCACCAACAACCCCCGCTCGCGGCATCCGTCGATGACCTTTTGAGTCGCCTCGCTGGCTGGTGCCTTGGTTGCCCGGTCCTGCACCAGTTCAAGTCCGGCCATCGCGCCGAGCACCCGAACGTCTCCGACCATGGGAAAGCGACGGCTCCACTCCCCCATCCGCTCTTCCAGGATGGACCCCAACACCTCGGCTCGGGAGAGCAGGCCCTCTTGATCGATGACCTCCAAGACCGCGAGAGCGGCCGCGCACGCCACCGGGTTGCCCCCATAGGTGCTCCCCAACTGGCCCGGAGTGGGAGCGTCCATCACCTGTGCCCTCCCGACCACCGCCGACAGGGGAAAGCCTCCGCCGAGGCTCTTGGCGATCGCCATCAGGTCGGGGGCGACTCCGCTGTGCTCGATCGCGAATAGCCGTCCCGTGCGGCCGATACCGCTCTGAACCTCATCGGCGATCAGCAGTAGACCGCGCTGGTCGGCCAGCCGGCGAAGAGCTTGCACAAACTCAAATGGAGCGGGGACGAACCCCCCTTCGCCGAGCACCGGTTCGATCAGGAAGGCGGCCATTCGCTCCGCGGGCCAGCTGGTACGCAGCGACTCCTCCAACGCGTCCAGTGCGCGTGCTGTGTCCCAGCCCCAGTACTGGTAGGGAAACGGTGAGCGGTAGATCTCCGGAGCGAACGGGCCAAACCCTTCCTTATAGGGCTTGACGGTGTCCGTCAGGCTCATCCCCAACAGGGTCCGGCCATGGAACGCCTGACTGAAGGCCACGATCCCCGGTCGGGCCATGTGCGATCGAGCGATCTTGACCGTGTTCTCCACCGCCTCGGCGCCGGTGCTGAACAGGATCGCCTTCTTGGAGAAGTCGCCGGGAGTCAGTTGGCAGAGCTGATCGACCAGGTGGAGGTAGGGCTCGTAGACGGCGACCTGGGCCGAGATGTGGACCAGCTGGTCGATCTGTCGGTGGGCGGCAGCCACCACTTTCGGGTGGCTGTGGCCCACGTTGAGCACGCCGATCCCGCCGATGAAGTCGATGTACTCGTCGCCCGCCATGCTCCAGACCTGGGAACCCTGGGCCCGATCAACTAGGAAGTCCACCGCGGGCTTGAGCCCTCGAGGTAGAGAGCGGTACCGGATTGCCAACAGTTCGTCAGACCGACTCGGGGTCAAAGGCTCAGCCATGGACCGACCTTAGGGGCGCCCCCCAGTTCGGGCTAGGTGCCACAGACGCAGAAATCACTCCGGCCGGTTGTGCGCAGTAGACATCAGGTTCATCGCCAGCTGGAGCCGAAACCTTACCTCGGGGTCGGCCAGATCCAGGCGCAGCAGGTCACCGGCACGCTCCAAGCGATAGCGAAGGGTATTGGGGTGCACATGCAACGCTGCCGCCGCCCGGCGCCGGTGAAACCCGTATTCGGCCAAGGTCAGCAGGCTGGTGACCAGCGTACCGCCCCCCTTGGCCCGCTGGGCTGGACCCAGTAGCTGGTCCAGGAATGCCTGGCGGGCGGTCTGATCACCGTTGAGCACCCGGAACAAGAGCATCTCCTCGTACTGCCGGATCTGGCCCGGCACCGCATGGGCCACGATCGACAGTGCCTCCAGGTAGCTGCGCCTGACCCCGTCGGAGCCAGGCTGGGCCATCCCCAGCACCAAGGCTGAAGCGGACTCGCCCGCCCCGGGCTCCCACACCGCCGCGCTGGCCGCCTTCTCGCTGAGAAGGAAGGCGACCTGATTCAACCGGGACGAGGTGAGTGGGATCTCTCCGATCCGGCTGAGGCGGTGCCGCAGCTGCTCGGCAGCCCGGTCTCGGCGGAGTACCCCGTCACGAGTGAGGGGCAACTGGGACTCGAATACCAGGATCCCCACCCGATAGCTGGCCTCAGGAAGGAACCCCACCAGTCGCGCCCGCTCAACGTTATGGGCAGTCGCGTCGAACTTCCCCTCCAGGAGCGCGTCGAGGAAAGTGCTGCCCAAGCGCGCTTCCAAAGAAGAGAGCTGTCGCTGATTGGCAATGTGGAGGGCCGCCACCACGGCGGCGTGCTCCGCCGCCCGCAGATGAAGATCGCTGAGCTCCTGCTCTCCCTCCACGATCCAGACGGTGCCAACCAGTTCGTCCCTGAGCCAGATCGGACAGACCACCCGGCCCAGGAGCTGGATCTCGGAATCGGCCGGGATCCGCACCGGAACCGAACTACTCTTGATCCGGTCCAGGTGACCGAGCCGGTCGAGCTGAGCCAGCACCTCGGCTGGTGAGCGACCATGCTCCAGCGTGGCGCGCCGGACCGGGTCCGACGCCTCTCCCCCGGGCCAGAACGCCAGTACCCGGCCCTCGGCATCCTCCAAGACCACCTCGCGATCGATGAGCCGCCCCAGGGTGTCGAGCAGGTCCTGCAGGCTGGCCGCGGTGACCGCCGCCTTGGTCAGCTCCCGGTGGATGCGGATGGACTGCTCTATCACCTCGTACTGCTCGGCCAGGATGGTGCGATTGACCGCCTGGGTCACCGTCGAGAAGGTGACCTCCCAGGGCAGCTCGAGCAGTGGCAGCCTCGCCGCATCCGCAGCCTCCTTGGCAGCCTCGGGGAAGTGGTCCAGGTATTTGGGGACTGCCAGGGCCACCCCGGCAAGCCCGCGCCCCCCCAAATCGCGCACCAGGCGCCGTTGTTCATCCGCCGCCGCCGGCCAGGCAAACCCGGTCGTTAGCAGTAACTGGCCATCGCTGACCCAGGGCAGGGGGTCGGGGATGTCGACAACATGGGCCCAGCGGACCTCACGGTCCAACCCACCCCGGCCGGCGACGAGCTCCGCCTCGCCCAGTGCCGCCAGATCGAGCGCCTGGCTCAGCCTCACGATCGCTTCCCCACCAACAGGCCCTCCGGGGAGCCATTGTAGGCGTCGGAAGAGCGACCTCTGGGTGGATTCAATGAGCCGCCAGCCGCCGCGCCACGACCCCTCCGCGAAGAGGTCTCCCGGTCCGTTCCCCTCTCGCGTCCAGCCGAGCCAGCGCGCCCTGCACGTACCTGACCCCCAACCAGCGAAGTGGTTCCGGCTCCCAGCTCGGGGAGCGGTGCCCGACCAGCGCCAAGTCCGTCAGCTCGGTGTGCCGATCAGTGATCAGATCCGCCAGCGTCCGACCGGCTAAATTGGCCGTGGCGACCCCGTGCCCGGTGTACCCGTAGGCGTACGCCAGCCCCTGCTCACGGTCGAGCCCGAATTGGGGGATCCAGTCCCTGGGCATCCCCAACACGCCGCCCCAAGAGTGGGTGAATCGGACCCCCCGTAACTGGGGGAACCACTCTCCGAACAGCCGCTGGAGGCTGGCGTGAGTCGCGGCGTGGTGCTCATTGCTCGAGGTAATCCGGGAACCGAACTGATACGGCGCGCCGCGCCCTCCGACCAGAATCCGCCCATCTTCAGTTCGAGCCAGATAGTCCACGGTGAGGCGCATCGAGGCCACGCACATCCTGGTTGTCCAGCGGACACTCGCCAGCTGCTCTTCGCTGAGCGGCTCGGTGATGGTTATCAGAGAGTAGATGGGCAGGACCCGACGGCGGAATCCCCGAAGTTGGCTGAGATAGGCCTCCAAGGCGAGCACCACGACCGGGGCCCGAACCCGGCCCCGCTCAGTCTCGATCAGCGCCGGTTGCCCAGGTCGTACTCGAGTGACTCGGGTGCCTTCGTAGAGCGTCGCGCCGCGCCGCTCGACTGCCTCCGCCAGCCCCCTGACCGCCCGGCCCGGATCAAGTGTCGCCCCGTTCGCCGTATAGAGGGCGGCCTCCACCCCGGTCACGGCAAGTCGGTCACGAGCCGCTTCGCGGTCGAGCCATACGTACTCCCCAGCCATCCCGAGCGACTGGTACGACCTCAGGTGCTCCTCCAGCAGGGGCAGCTGATACGACCCCCTCGCTAGAAGAAGCACCCCGGAGCGGTCGAATCCCGCGTCGATCCCCTCCTCCTGGAATGATTGACCGATCTCGTCCAAGGTGGTGGAGAGCGCCCGCAGCACGGCGATGGCTCGTTCCCTGCCAAACCGTTTGCTGAGCAAGTCAATGCCCACGTTGAGCTCCGGAACACACCAACTGCCGTTCCTTCCCGAAGCCCCAAAGCCGGCCACCTCGCTTTCCAAGACCGCGATCTGCAGACTTGGGTCCCGGCGCTGGAGCTCGTAGGCGGTCCAGAGGCCGGTGAATCCGCCACCCACCACGGCAACATCGACTGTGAGATCACCCTCTAGCCTGGGTCTCGGAACAATCGGACCAACCGACTCCAACCAGTAGCTGATGGAGTCCAATCCCAGTGCACAGATTGGATGCGTTACCCGCATGGCTCAGAGTCCAACTCGGCCGAGCTCGCTCTCAGCCCAGCCTGGCAACACCTCATCCGGCGGCCATCCTAGTCGGTCTCCCCTCTCCCAGGGTCCCTTGTGCATTCCGCACAGCCCGCAGCAGGGAACTGTGGCGGTTGTCGACATAGACGCTCTCCACCCCTGCGACTACAGTTGGCCCGCAGTGGACGTCACCAGCGCCCCGGTCGGGGGGTTCGAGCGACGGGTGAGCGCTGAGGAGCCAAAACTCCGCGGCGACATCCTGAGTCTCTTCGACACGACGGCGATCGCGGTAGCCAGTGTGGCACCCGCCTACACCATCGCGGCCACCACCTTCCTGCTGGTGGCCGCGGTGGGCTTCGGCACGCCGGCCATGATCTTGATCAGTTTCCTTCCGGTGCTTTGCATCGCCATCGCCTATTACTTCATGAACCGCCGCGATCCGGACTGTGGGGCGTCGTACGCCTGGCTGGCCCGGACCGTGAACCCATACATCGGTTGGTTCAACGGATGGGTGCAGACGGCCGCCAGCGTGCTCTTCTGCATTGCGGCGCCAGCCTTGGCTGGCGCCAACACCCTGGCGCTGCTTGAGTCGTTCGGGTGGATCACTGGGAAGACCGCCAGCAGCAGCCTTCTCACCGCCTTGATTGGTCTTATCTGGCTGATTTTTGTCAGTGCGATGGTGATTTATGGAATCCGCCTCACCGCCAACTTCCAATGGGTGATGGTGGGTCTCGAGTACTTGGTGGTCCTGGCGTTCTCCATCACCGGGTTGGTGCGAGCGCTTGCCGCCCATCCCGCCGGATCCCGCGCCTTCTCACTCAGCTGGTTCAGTCCCGGCTCTGTGGGTGGCATCGACGGGCTCGCCATCGGAGCTGCGCTGGGGGTCTTCTTCTTCTGGGGTTGGGATACTGCCGCCAACCTTAATGAGGAGTCCGAGAACGGTGACACGAGCCCTGGGATTGCGGGAATCCTCAGTATGTTCATCCTGCTGGTGATCTTTTTGATCAACGCCACGGCCATGCAGTCGCTCCTTCCCCTCCATGTCATGAACAAGGAGGGGGGCAACCTCCTCTTCTTCTTCGCCCAACGGCTGGCTCCCGCCCCTTGGAACTATCTGATGCTGGTGGCCATCCTCAGCTCTACCGTCGCCACTACCCAGACCACTCTGCTCCCCGCCTCCCGAGTGACCTATTCCATGGCCCGGGACGGAGTCCTGCCCAAACTCTTCGGCAAGATCAGCCCGCGCTTCCACACTCCGGCCCAAGGAACTTTCGTCCTGGCCCTGATCGCGTGCATCGGACTGCTGATCACCACCCTCTCTCCCACGGTTAGCGGTACTTTCAGTGGTTTGATTGGCAACATCGGCGTCCTGGTTGCCTTCTACTACGGGATCACCGGGCTGGCGTGTGCCTGGGCGTACCGGCACATCCTCTTCAAGTCACCGGTCAATTTGATCCTGGCCGGACTCCTGCCGCTGCTGGGAGGCATCTTCCTGTTCTGGGTGATGTACCAAGTGATTGCCCAGTCCGGAGTCGGGTACTCGATGCCCATCATCGTCACGTTCGGGCTGGGCGTGCCACTGGTGATCCTCGCTCGGCTACTGTCGACGTCGGACTTCTTTCACCGGCCGACCGTCAGTTACAAGGCGGAGTAACCTCAGGACGCTCTCAGCTTGGGCCGACGCCCAACGCCCGACTCCCGGCGGCGCTGTCCGAGGCCTATCGGAGGCATCCATGACCACTTCCTCAAACCCGCAACCAGTCGACCCTGGCCGGATCGTCGAGCTCACTGAGCGAGAGGAGAACGCCTTCAAGGCGGCTCGCCAAAAGTCCCTGGACCTGGTCCACCGGGCCGAGCGCCACAGCCCGGGAGGGGTGCCGTCGTCATTTCAAGACAGTCCGCCTTTCCCAATCTTCATCGACCGGGGACAAGGCAGCCTAATTTGGGACGCCGACGGCAACGAGTACGTGGACTTTCACAACGGATTCGGGGTCAACGTGGTCGGACATGCCAACCCCAAGATCGTCGAAGCGGTCAGCCGGCGGATCGCTCAGGGCTCGCACTTTGCCCAGCCTGGTGAGGACTTCGTGGTGGTCGCGGAGGAGCTGGCCAACCGCTTCGGGCTGCCCCAGTGGCGCTTCACCAACAGCGGCACCGAAAGCACCCTCGACGCCGTCCGCCTCGCCCGTGCCTTCACTGGCCGCGAGGGCATCATGAAAATCGAGGCAACCTATCATGGCCATCACGACTCGCTGATGGTCTCGGTCGAGCCGAGTCCCGAGAAGATGGGACCTGCCGAGTCGCCCAACTCGGTGCCCCAAAGCGAAGGAATTCCTCACTCCGTGGTCGAGCTGGTGACGGTGGTGCCCTTCAATGACCTGGCCGCAGTAGGCGCCGGATTCCAGCGTAATCCTGGCCAGATTGCCTGCATCATCGTGGAGCCGGCGATGATGAATGTGGGGATCATCATTCCCGAGCCCGGTTATCTGGAGGGGCTCAAGGAGTTGGCCCACCGCCATGGGGCCTTGCTGGTCTTCGACGAGGTCAAGACCGGGGTGACCCTGGCCCCGGGAGGAGCGACCGACCGCTTCCGGGTGACGCCCGACATCGTCTGCTTAGCCAAGGCGATCGGCGGCGGTCTGCCCTGCGGGGCGGTCGGCGGGCGCGAGGACGTCATGGCCCTGATTTCAGAGGGTCGGGTCAGCCAGATGGGTACCTTCAACGGTAACGCCCTCACCATGGCCGCGTCGCGGGTCACACTTACCGAGATCCTGACGCCCATGGCCTACTCGCACTTTGACGCCCTCGGGGAGATCCTCCAGGGGGGGCTGGACCAGGTGATCGCCGAGCACGAGCTGCCATTTCACGCCATCACCATGGGAGCGCGCGGAGGTCTCACCTACCGCGCTGAGCGCGTGCGGAATTACCGTGACTACCTGGAAACCGACAAGTCGATGGCCTACTTGTCCTGGCTCTTCCAATCCAATCGCGGCGTGCTCATGGCCCCCGGCGCCGAGGAGAACTGGACCGTCTCAGTGCAGCATTCCGAGGGTGATGTCCAGCGGTTTGTGGACAACTTCTCGGCCCTCGCCAAAGAGCTCCGGGGTTGACCAGGGCGCAGTGGGTCAACCCCCCGCGCGTCGGACCGCTAGCAGCGCAGCCCCCGTCTGGCTGCATGGGCTAGCTCGCGCCGCCACACCCACAGCCAAATGCTGGCGCCCTTCCCGGATACTGGGCGACCGGAGCGCTCGGAGAGACATGCCGTCGCCGCTCGGCCCACCTGCCGCTGAAAGTGGAGACCCGGAACCCGCCGACGATCAGCGCGGCGCGGCGAATCAACACCACAAATGCGACTATAGCCAAAGGCTTCTGTTCGAAATTTATCTACCCGAAGAAGCCCCCCACGTAGATCACCAGGCCGATCACCTGCCAGTGGAAGCTTCGGTACGCCAGCCGCGCGGCCTCCGGGTCGACCAGTTGAGTTAGCAGAGCCCGCCTGGTCGACGGACTCTGCTCGAAGTTCACCGCGCCAGCGGTAGCACCACATTGGTGCCGCCATAGCTGACCCACCGAACCGCTAATACCCGCCGGGTGACAGGTCCACCCGGCACCTCGCGCAAAGGCGCCCCGGCGGCGCGGGCCCGGGCGGGCCCGCGCTCAGTCGCTGACCTGGTCCAGGGTAGGGAGCACCACCTCGGCATCCTCGAATTCGTCGGAAATCTCGCCACCCTCCGCGACGGCGCCCTCCGGCAGAGCCTTGCCCTCCTCGAGGTAGCGCACTGCCTCCTCACGAAGTTTGCGGTAGTAGTCGAGCCCAGTACCGGCCGGGATCAGCTTGCCGATGATCACGTTCTCCTTGAGGCCGCGGAGCCGGTCGACCTTGCCCGAGATGGCCGCTTCGGTGAGGACCCTGGTCGTCTCCTGGAAGGAGGCCGCCGAGAGCCAACTCGCCGTGTTGAGGGCCGCCTTGATCAGCCCCAACAGCACGGTGGCGGCGATCGCCGGCTCACCTCCCTCCGCCAGAACCTGGGCGTTGGCCTCGTCATATTCCAACTGCGAAATGATCTCGCCGGGGAGCAGCTCGGTGTCGCCACCGGACTCGACCCGCACCTTGCGCATCATCTGGCGGACGATCACCTCGATGTGC
>DATKSR010000142.1:0-77700 GCA_035531555.1 Candidatus Dormiibacterota bacterium | reverse complement strand
GTGACCGAGCCGGCTCCGGCTGAGGTAGGTAGTTGAGCCCTCGGGTGGTGGTCCTAGGCGGGGGCCCCGCCGGCGACGTGGCCGCCTTACGCGCGGCCCAGCTGGGGGCCGAGGTGGTCCTGATCGAGCGCCGGGAGCTGGGCGGTACCTGCCTTAATCGAGGCTGCGTACCTAGCAAGGCCCTGCTGGCGATCTCGGCGCTGGCCCGGAAGATCCAGCATGCCGACGACTTCGGGCTCCTGGTCGGCGCGCTCAGCTTCGACTTTCCCAAGATGCAGGCCCGCAAGGACGAGATCGTTCTCAAGATGCGGCGGGGCGTTGAGGCCGCCTGCAAGCGACACCAGGTCAAAGTGGTTCAGGAGGAGGGCCGGCTGCAGAGCGACCAGGTAGTGGCCGGAGGGGAGACCTTTCCATACGACCAGTTGATCATCTGCGTAGGAACCGAGCCGTCGGGACTGCCCGGGATCGACATGGCCCAGGAGCTGGTGATCACTTCGGATGGGGTCTGGACGCTGGACCGGATCCCCCGGCGACTGCTGATCATCGGCGGCGGGGTGATCGGCTGCGAGTTCGCCAGCCTCTTCGCTCCACTGGGCACGGAGGTGACGGTGGTCGAACTCCTGCCCCAGCTCCTCACCGGGGTGGACCGCCGCACCGCCCAGCAGTTCCAGCGGCTGCTGGAGGCAGATGGGGTGAAGGTTCACCTGGAGTCCCGGGTCGAGTCCTTGGAATACGGGAAGGAGAGCGTCAGGGGAGTCCTCTCAGGGGCCGCTGAAGTGGTGAGTGACCTGGTGCTGGTGGCGGTTGGGCGCGTGCCCCAGACCAAGGGAATTGGACTGGAGGAGGCGGGAGTCGAGCTCAATGACCAGGGCCAGCTGCAGGTCAACGAACTGCTCCAGACCGCCAACCCCAAGATCTGGGGAGCTGGCGACTGCATCGGTGGGTTGCAGCTTGCGCACCTGGCCTCGGCGGAGGCGGCCCGGGCGGTGGAGAACGCTCTGGGGCACGGGCCTCAGCGGCCCCTCGACCGCACCGTCGTGCCCAACTGCATCTTCACCTTTCCCGAGATCGCCACGGTGGGCCTGCACGCGGATCTAGCCAAGGAGCAGGGCCGGGAGATCAAGCTGGGTCAGGCGCGCTTCGTGGGGGAGGCCAAGGCGCTGGCCGAGGGCGAGTCCGAGGGCTACGTCCAGCTGGTCGCCGACGCCCGGACCGACCTGCTGTTGGGGGCCACGATCATGGGACCCCACGCGGTCGAGCTGATCCATGAGGTGGGGGTCGCCATCACCGACGGCTTCACGATGGCGGAACTGGGCGAGGTGATCCATGCCCATCCCACCGTCAGCGAGGTGGTGATGGACGCCGCTCAGCAGGGGTGCGGCGTAGCTCCCTACCTCAGCTGACGAGCTCGTCGAGAACCACAGCTGGTGAGCGCGTCGGGCGGGCTACTCGACCGCCAGGCAGGTGATGGTTCTGACCACCCCGCTCACGCCCTGAAGCTGGTCCACGATCAGAGTGCCGATCCCCTTGACGTCCGGGGCCTCCACCTGGGCGATGGCGTCGAACTCCCCGGTGATGGCGTCGACCTGGCTGACGCCCTTCTCCTCGCGCAACCGCTTGACGACGTCGATCGCCTTGCCCGGCTCGAGCGTCATCAAGATGTAGGCCCTGACCATCGCAGGCCCTCCCTCATTCCACAGCTGACCGTGGCGGTGGGCGCCACGCCTCTCAGCTCACCATAGCCGATCCATCCCGGCCCCGCAGCCTGCGGTCAACGCATCATTAGGCGAACGTCTTTGGCCCCCCCCGGGGGCCCACGGAGGCGCACATCAGTTGCAAGCGGTGGTCAAGCCCGCTCCCGGCCCGGGAGCCGCCTGGGCGACGGTCCCTGAACGTGCGCCCCTCGCCGGGGAGGCCCAGCTCCAGCTGGTGGCGGCAGGCATCTGCGGGACCGACCTGCACATCCTGAAGTGGAACGCCTGGGCGGCCGGCAGGGTGCACCCTCCTCGGGTTTTGGGGCACGAGATGGCGGGTCTGGTGCTGGCCGTGGGGGAGGGGGTGGAGACCCCTCGAGTCGGAGACCTGGTGGGCGTGGAGAGTCACCTCGTCGACTTGACCTGTCCCCAGTGCCTGCGCGGTGACTACCAGGTCTGCGAGAACACTCTCATTCTGGGGGTGGACGTTGACGGAGTCTTCGCCGAGCGGGTGATCGTGCCGGCCCGAAATTGCCGGGTGGCGCCGCCTACCCTGGACCCGGCGGTGGTGGCCTTCCAGGAGCCGATGGGCAACGCTGTCCACGCCGCCGCCCAAGGCGACCTCAAGGGCCAAGTGGTGGTGGTGACCGGTTGTGGCCCGATCGGCTGCGCCGCCGTCGGGATCGCCCGCGCCGAGGGCGCCCGCCTGGTGGTAGCGGTCGATCGAGTGCCCGGTCGGCTCAAGATCGCCGAGCAGATGGGGGCGGACGCCCTTGTCGACACCTCCTCCGGTGATCTCGTGGCCAGCCTCCGCGCCGCCTGCCGCGGCGAGGCCGACGTGGTCTTGGAGATGTCCGGCCATCCCCTTCTCATCCAGGGCGCATTGGCCGCGATTCGGCCCGGAGGGTGGATCAGCCTGTTGGGGCTGGGCGACAGTGAGTTAACCCTGGACCTCTCCAGCCAGGTGGTGATGCGCGGGATAACCCTCTTCGGGATCACCGGTCGTCGCCAGTTCGAGACGTGGGACCAGACCGGGGCCTACCTCAGCTCTGGTCGGGTCGACGTCAGCCCCATCCTGACCCACCGAGTGTCGCTCCTCGACTTCGAGCGTGCCTTCGAGCTGGCTGGGGCCGCGGAGGTGGGCAAGGTGGTGCTCTATCCTCCGGAAGGTGGCTGGTGATGACTGACTTTGAGGAGAGCTTGGACGCGGAGCTGGCCCGGCTCCGCCAGGATGGTCGATGGCATCCGCTCACGGTGCTGGAGAGCCCGCAGGACTCCGAGGTCGAGATCGAAGGCCGGCGGTTCATCAACCTATGCTCCAACAACTACTTGGGCCTCAACACTCACCCCCGCCTGATCGAGGCGGCGATCGCCGCGACCCAGAAGTGGGGCGCTGGCTCCGGCGCGGTCCGCACCATCGCCGGCACCCAGCTGCTGCACGAGGAGCTGGAGGCCAAGCTGGCCGTGTTCAAGGGGACCCCGGCGGCGCTGACTCTGCAGAGCGGTTTCAGCGCCAATCTCGCCGTGCTGGGGGCGACGCTGGGTGAGTCCGACGCCGTCATTAGCGACGAGCTCAATCACGCCAGCATCATCGATGGGATCCGGCTCACCAAGGCCCGGCGCTACCTGTTCCCCCACAAGGACATGGAGGGGCTGGAGCAGCGGCTGACCGAGGCCCGCAAGGATGGCAGTCGCCGGGTCCTGATCGTGACTGATGGGGTCTTCAGCATGGATGGGGACATCGCCCCCCTGCCCGAGATCGTGGCCCTGGCCGAGGCCCATGGCGCGGCGGTGATGGTGGATGACGCCCACGCCTCCGGTGTTCTGGGACGCAACGGCCGGGGCTCCGTAGACCACTTCCAGCTGGAGGGTCGAGTCCAGGTCCAGGTCGGCACGCTGAGCAAGGCGGTCGGGGTGCTGGGGGGTTATGTGGCCGGCTCTCAGGCGCTGCGCGACACACTGATCCACAGCGGCCGACCCTTCCTCTTCTCCACCTCCCACCCACCGGCCGTAGTGGCCGCCTGCATCGCGGCGCTCGAGGTCATGGAGGAGGAGCCTGAACTTCAGGCCCGGCTCTGGGAGAACGCCCGCTACTTCAAGGCAGGCTTGGAGGAACTAGGCTTCGACTGTGGTCACAGCGAGACCCCGATCACTCCCGTGATCGTGGGGGCGGCTGAGAGGGCGGTGAAGCTCGCCCAGGAGCTTCGTGAGAGGGGGGTTTTCGTCACCGCGATCGGCTTCCCCACCGTCGCCCAGGACCGCGGCCGGGTCCGCACCATCGTCACCGCTTCCCATACCCGGACCCAACTGGACCGAGCTCTGGAGGCCTTTGCCGAATCTGGCCAGGTTCTGGACATTGAGCCCCGCCGCCACGCCAGTGCCCCCGCTGGGGGAGCGTAACCGTGGCCCGGTCCCGTGAATTGTCATCAGTCGATGACGGTGTCCCGCCGGAGCAAGAAGCGGGCAAGTCCCGCCGCTTTCCTCGCCTGCGCCGTCCCAGCACTCGCCCCACCGAGCAGCTGGAGGAGGAGCGCCGGCTGGTGGAAGCGGCCAAGCATGACCCGGCGGCGTTCGCCAAGCTCTACGACCGCTACGTCGACCAGATCCACGCCTTCGCCTACCACCAGACTGGCAGCTGGGAGCGGGCCCAGGACGTCACCGCCACCACCTTCATGCGGGCCTACGCAGAGATTGGCCGGTTCGAGTGGCGGGGAGTCCCCTACTCGGCCTGGCTGTATCGGGTGGCCGCCAACTTGGTCATGCGCGAGCACCGTCGCCAGGGCTGGATCACTCTCCCAGAGAACATGGTGGACCCCGGCGAGGGGCCAGAGGACGCCGCCATCCGCTCCGAACAGGTGCAGCGCATTCAGGCAGCGGTACGCCAGCTCTCGCCGGATCAGCGGCAGGCGATCACCCTGCGCTTCGGTACCGGGCTGCGCAACGCTGAGGTCGGCCGGGTGATGCGTAAGAGCGAAGGC
This sequence comes from Candidatus Dormiibacterota bacterium, assembly GCA_035531555.1. Taxonomy (GTDB): domain Bacteria; phylum Chloroflexota; class Dormibacteria; order Aeolococcales; family Bog-877; genus Bog-877. The sequence continues at coordinate 73,028 of DATKSR010000142.1, read as the reverse complement.
GCCGTCAAACTGCTGATCTTCCGCGGCCTGCGCTCCTTGGAGAGGCGGCTCGGGCCCGAATTCCAGTCACCACCGTACCTGGCGATGGGCGGCGGTGCCGATGGCGAAGGAGAGGAGTGAGCCTGTGACCAGCAAAGAAGACAGGCGGCTTGCGGGTGAGCTCGCTGGCTGGTTGGAAGGGGACGGGCCCGCCCCGACCCGCGATCCCGCAGCTCGGGCCATCGCGCGCACCGCGGTGCTGCTGGTCGACGCCCTGGCGCCGACCCCACTCCATCCGGTGACCCGGGCCCGACTCTACGAGCGCGCTCTGGCCGAGGCTCGCCCGGGGACGGTGACTATCAGCTTCGCGGACGCCATGGAGGACCCCTGGGGAGAGTTCTGGCGCGTCGCCCGGCAGGTGCCGGCTCCGGTGTGGATGGGTCTGGGTGGAGTGGTAGCCGGAGCTGCGGTGGTGGCGATGCTGCTCCGGCCGCGGGACTCTGAACTCCAGGAGTGACCCCGACTCCGCCTGGGCGCCTGGCGACTAATTCCGACCCCCTCACTCAGGCGACAAGAGAGCCCAGCCAGCTGTCCAACGAAGCAAACTCAAGCTGCGGAATGGGGCCAGATGTGAAGGCCTTGGCGCGGGCGGATCCGCCGAAGTGCACTACGTCCCACCGACGCCGAGTGAACAATGCGACGGGCTCGCCCCACGCGCATGTATGTGACGAACCGCGGGTTCAGCTGGCGAGCCTGGGTGAGTGCAGTCGCGTGCGCGGGCTTGGCGGTGCTGGGTTCCGCGTGCGCAGCCCCACCCAACGCCCGTCCCCAGCAGCAACCTCGCACCGCCCGCGTTCTGGCGGGCGACGGCGTTGTCCTCGGACGAATTGATGCCTGCAACGCAATCGCGATCGGCGGACGCAGGGGATTCGTCCCCGGAACTGTTATCGCCTTACACGGGGTGATGACTCTCGTCCCTGAATCAGGTGGCGTGACCCGGAGCGTTCTGCCCACCGTCAGGGCGGGCTCCCAGACCGTGACCAAGCGCGAACGGTACCGATTCGTGCTGTCGGCTGGTGCGTACGTCCTCGCGGCGCGCTACCCGGCGGGCGGCAATATCGAGCCGTCGGTTTCAGTGTCCGTCGGCTCGGGAGTGGAGACGCTACAGAACATCCCCAACGAGTGCATCTAGCCCCGCTGCCACCAGTTCCACTCCCCGGAGCGCAGTCAGGTCACCTCCGCGAGTGGGCGACCAAGCGACTGCTATCAGCCCCACCCCTGCAGCTCCCGCCGAGCCTGGCCGACCACCGGAGGCGGGGTGCGGGTGACGCCGGATTTGAGGATGGCTGTGGTCTGCGCCTACCGGACTTAGCTGGTTCCGGCAATTAACTGAGTCACTCCAGTCTTCCTGTTAGCATGATGAAGTGCCACTCGACGTGACGGCCAGCCCCAAAGAGCGGATCCGGGTATCCGGCGAGCGGATCACAGCTCTCCGTGTGGCAATACTGGAGCTACTCCAGGAGCTGGGCCACGCCACGGCTGAGCAGCTGGCTCAGGCCTCCCGAGCGCGGCTGGGATCGATCTCCCTGCAGGGTGTTTACGACTCGCTGGGGGTGCTCGGCCAGGCTGGTCTCATCCGCCGGATCGAGCCGGCGGGCAGCCCCGCGCTCTTCGAGTTGCGCGTTGCCGACAACCACCACCACCTGGTGTGTCGGAGCTGTCGAGGAGTGACCGATGTGGATTGCGCGGTGGGCCACGCGCCCTGCCTCGCACCGATCAGCGATTTCGGTTACCAGGTCGATGAGGCTGAGGTGACCTACTGGGGCATTTGCCCGGAGTGTCAGGCGGTGCCAGTGGGCGCCTCCGGGCCTGCTGTGGGCCGGTGAAGTGAAGGAGGACAGTATGAGCGAAAGGCCGAAAGTGACCACGACCGACGCCGGGATCCCCGCGGCCAGCGACGAGCATTCCCTGACGGTCGGGCCGGATGGGCCGATCCTGCTGCAGGACCATTATCTGATTCAGAAGATGGCCCAGTTCAACCGGGAGCGCGTGCCCGAGCGGGTGGTGCACGCCAAGGGCGGCGGCGCTCACGGTTTCTTCGAGGTCACCGACGACATGACCTCCTTCTGCAAGGCCGATTTCCTCCGACCGGGTAGGCGCACGCCGATGCTGGCACGCTTCTCCACGGTGGCCGGTGAGCTGGGCAGCTCCGATTCCGTGCGCGACCCTCGCGGGTTCGCTTTGAAGTTCTACACGGAGCAGGGAAACTACGACATGGTGGGTAACAACACCCCGGTGTTCTTCATCAGAGATCCGCAGAAATTCCAGGATTTCATCCACTCCCAGAAGCGGCGCGCCGACACTCACACCCACGACAACAACATGCAGTGGGACTTCTGGACGCTGTCGCCAGAGTCGGCGCATCAGGTGACCATCCTGATGTCGGACCGCGGCATTCCCAAGACCTGGCGCCACATGAACGGCTACTCCAGTCACACCTATCTGTGGGAGAACGCGGCCGGCGAGAAGCACTGGGTGAAGTACCACTTCCATACCGATCAGGGGATCGACTTCTACACCGCGGCCGAGGGCCAGGCGATGGCTTCCGCAGACCCCGACTGCCACATTCGCGATCTGCACCAGAGCATCAAGCAGGGTGACCACCCGGTCTGGACTCTCTCGGTGCAGCTGATGCCCTTCGAGGAGGCCGCGGACTACCGCTTCAACCCCTTCGACCTCACCAAGGTCTGGCCGCAAGGCGACCATCCGTTGCATCGGGTCGGGCGGATGGTGCTGGACCGCAACGCCGACAGCTACTTCGCCGAGATCGAGCAGGCCGCCTTCGAGCCCGCCAACATGGTGGCCGGGATTGGCCCCAGTCCCGACAAGATGCTGCTGGGCCGGCTCTTCTCCTACCCGGACACCCACCTCCACCGCATCGGGACCAACTACCTGCAACTGCCGGTGAACCGGCCCCGGTCGGAGGTCAACTCCTACAACCGCGACGGGGCGATGCGCTACTCCAACCCGGGTGATCCGGTCTACGCGCCCAACTCGTATGGCGGACCTAAGGCAGACCCGTCCACGGCCGAACCCAGCTGGTACACGGCCGCCGGAGAGATCGTGCGGGCGGCGTACACCAAGCGCCGGGACGACGACGACTTCGGTCAGCCGGGCACGCTCTACCGCAAGGTTCTCGATGAGCCGGCGCGGGAGCGGCTGGTGACCAACATCGCCGGGCATGCCAGTCAGGGCGTCGAGCCCCAGGTGTTGGCCCGAGTGATCGACTACTGGAGCAAGGTTGACCCCGAGCTAGGCGCACGGGTAGCCGGCGCCACCAGTTCCGGCAACGGGCACCAGCCGGGCGGTCAGGTCCCCTCCCGCACCGGGACCGCAGCTCCGTCGGGGCAGCGCTAGGCCCTCTCTCCGGCGCAGCCGTCCGGCCCTGCTCGAGGGCCGGACGGCTCCTCTACGCTCGGCAGGATCGGGCTCCGCCCCTAGAATCGATGGTCGTGGGCGCAGTTCGAACGGTGGTGGTGCCGGCTGGCGGGCTCGGTACCCGCTTTCTTCCGGCCACCAAGGCGATGCCCAAGGAGATGGTCCCCGTCGGTGATCGCCCCTCCATCCAATGGGGCATCGAGGAGGCGGTGGCGTCCGGCATCGAGCGAGCGGTGATCATCACCGCTCCCGGGAAAGAGCTGATCAAAGCTCACTTCTCCCCCGATCCCGACCTGGAGGCGACCCTCGAGGCCCGCGGTTCCGCCGACTTAGCCCAGCGGGTGAGGGAGATCTCCCAGCTCTGCCGAATGGAGTTCGTCGAGCAGCCGCAGCCGCTCGGTCTGGGTCACGCCGTCTGGTGCGCCTCCTCCCACGTCCGGGGAGAGGAGGCGATCGGGGTCATGCTGCCCGACGACCTCTTTGCAGGTACACCGCCGCTGCTTGGGCAGTTGATCGAGGTCTACCTGAGAGAGCGGTGCACGGTGCTGGCGCTCCGGCGCTGCCCGAAGGAGGAGATATCGCGCTACGGGGTCGCCGCGGTGGAGGGCGAAGGACCGGTCTACCGGGTGCTCGACGTCGTCGAGAAGCCGGCGCCCGAAGACGCCCCCAGCGACCTCGCCCTGATGGGGCGCTACGTGCTCACCGCGGACGTGCTGGCGGAGCTGGAGACCACCTCCGCCGGCGCCGGCGGCGAGATCCAGCTGACGGACGCCATCCGGCGGCTCACAACCAAGGGCAAGGTGGTGGGGCTGGAGTTCACCGGACAACTGCTCGACGTGGGCACCCTGGAAAGCTGGCTCTCCACCAACGCGGAGATCGTGTGGCGGGATCCCGAGCTGGGACCGATGCTGCACGCCAGGATCCAAGAGTTGGAGTTGGACGCGAGCTAAGGGGATCAGTGGGGGCCGATCGGCGGCGCTCCGATTCGTCTGTTCGAGTCCCCAAAAGTCTCTGCCGGACGGAGTTATACTGCCGAGCCAGATGGCAATCGGTGCGGAGCAACCCGTCCTCAAACCTATTCGACTTCAGGTAGTGCAATGGCAATGCAACGCCCGCGGCGCGGTGATGACCTTCTGCGCTACCGCAGCCAGGAGGGGGATTTCGAGGTAGAGGTCTCGCACACCCTCAACAAGTGGTGTGTTTCGGTGCTGCGGCTGGAGGACTCCAGCATTGTGGCCCAGGACTTCTACCCAGAGCGCTGGAAGGCGATGGCACGCGCCCAGGACTTCCTGCGGATCCTCAACATGCGCAATCGGCCGGGGACGGAGGAAGAGAACGACCACCCCGACGACGGTGATCGGCCGGCGCCCACTTCGGCGGTCGGACCGGGTCTCGGTCGCTGAGCCAGGCTTCTGGGCGGCTCACCGCCAGCGTTCCCATCCCGCCCGGCCACGCGGTAGCTGATCCCCACACCCACACGACCGCCAGTGACGGCATGGTCAGCCCGCGCCAGCTGGTCGCGGCCGCTGCCGAGTCGGGACTCAGCGTGATCGCGATCACCGACCACGACACCTTTTCCGGGTGCGCTGAGGCACTCGAGGCCGCGCAGGAATTCGGCGTCCAGGTGGTGGCGGGGGAGGAAGTGACCACCTCGTCCCCCGCCAACGTCCACGTCTTGGGACTCTTCCTGGACGGGCCCATAAGGATGGGCATGCCGGTGCGGGATACCATCGCCGCCATCCACGACCGGGGGGGGTTGGCGGTCATGGCGCACCCGTGGATGCCGACCTACTTCGCCTCGATCACCCCGGGCGGCCTGCGCCAATTGATCGCGCAGCTGCCGGTGGACGGCATCGAGCTTCGCCACACCTGCCCGACCACCAAGGGTCGGATCAGGGGGCTCGACCAGTTCTACCAGCTGCATCGGGATCGGCTGGGGGCGGCGCTCGGCTCCAGCGACAGCCACTTCGGTAGCCATGACCTGGCCCGGACCGTCACGGTCTTCCCGGGGAGCACCGCCTTGGACCTGCGCCGGGCCATCGAGAATTCGTCCACCAGCCCGCTGGAGCGGTACCGCCGGCCCCAGGGGCCGCCGCTCACGCTCCGGCTTCAGCAGCAGGCGCGCAGCATGGGCTGGCTATCCTGGCAGCGGTGGCGGGGACGAATTGGCCGAGAAGGAGCCTGAGCTGAGTTGAATCGGGACTACATGAAGCGGGAGTGGGGGGCTGTCCTGTTTGTGATCACTGCCCTGCTGGGAGGCCTGGCCGTGCTGGTAGCCCTGATCGTGAAAGCTGCCTCGCCCACCGCCATCCCGGTTGCCCCGCCCTGCCCCCGCACGACTGCCGTCGTGATCCAGGCGCAGGGCTCGCCGGCCGCGTCACCGACTCCCACCATCTCGATCAAGCCCGTACCCTTCGGGTGCCCGACCGCCCAGGTGACGATTCAGGCTCCGACCGCGAGCCCCACGGCGTCGGCCTCTCCTAAAGCCACCGCCAAGGCCACGGCCACCGCTACGCCGTCTGCCAGTCCGTCGGGGTAGCCGCGGAACTCAGCGCGGCCCGTGAGTCGCCGGCCCATCTCGAGCCGGTTCGCCGGCGACGGGAAATGTCACAACCCTGGGCGCAGTGGTGCTGACCTTGGTGTGGACAGTACTGCTCGCGGTCTCTCGCCGGTTCAGCCGCTGAGAGTGGGAAAAGGGCCGGTCGAATCCCATCCCAGCTCGGCTGGGGCCGTTGGCTTCGAGGCGCTGTTCCAAGCCGAGTACGCCTCGGTGGTGAGGGTCGCCGCCCGAGTGCTCTTGGAACAGTCGGCGGCTGAGGACGTGGCCCAGGAGGTCTTCCTCGACTTCCACCTCCGTCATCCCCAGGGTCACCAGGCGGCTCCCGGCTGGCTGCGCCTGGCCGCGGCCCACCGAGCCCTCAACCGGTTGCGGGGTGATCGTCGACGTTTCCAGCGCGAGCTGCGGACCGAAGGAGAGCGGGCGTCCCGCGAAAATCCAGAATCCGTGGCCCTGGCGGCCGAGACCCGCCGCGAGGTCCGGCAGGCCCTGGGCCGAATCAAGGGCCGCCACGCCGCGCTCTTGGTACTGCGCTACAGCGGCCTCTCGTACTCCGAGGTCGCCTCGGCCCTCTCGATCCCGGTGAGCCAGGTGGGGGTGCGCCTTCGGCGCGCCGAGGCGGCCCTACGCAAGGAGGTTGATCGTGATGACACTGCTCCATCCGGCTGACGGACAGTTGCGGCGGATCGTCGACGAGCCACTTTTGGTGCCCGACCGCATCAAGGCCCACGTCCAAAGCTGTTCGCGCTGCTCCGGTCGCCTTCTAGGCTTCAGGAGCGATGTGGAAGCTGTTCGGCAGCTCCTCCCCCCCCAGTCGGAGCTGAAGTTGGATTCGAAGGAGGCTTTGGCCGCGATGCAGCGCCGGCTGGTCGCCGGCGGGCCCAATCCGCGGGTCTCTTTGGCGGATCGACTGCCTCGGCGTCTCTCCCACCCCGGCCGTCCGGCCAGCGTGGTCGCGGTGATCGCGGTACTGGCGGTGGCGACCGGCACGGGCACCGCGCTGGCGGGGGTGAAGTGGACCCAGATCTTCGCCCCCACCAAGGTCGCGACCTTGCCGATTACCCGTAGCGAGTTGCTGGCGCTGCCCCACCTCTCTGAATTTGGTCAGCTGACCAAGGCGGAGAAGCTGAAGCTGACCCCCGAGCCCAGCCTCGCGGCGGCCGTGGCGGCGGCCGGGGTGACCATATCGGTGCCCGACTCCTTGCCCCAGGGGGTAACTGGATCCCCCTCCTTCTTCCTGGTTCCCCGCTGGAGCTCGACCTTCACCTTCAGCGCCGCCAGCGCCCAGGCCGCCGCCTTGGCGGCGGGGGTGGTTCTGCCGCCGCTGCCGGCGGGATTCGACGGGACAGAGCTTCGCGAGTCGGTCGGTCCGGGGGTGGTGGTGGTGTACGGGAGCGGCAGCGGCTCCCTGCCGCTCTCGCTGTCGGACCTCTTCGGCACTCGACGCAGCGAGCGGCGGGCGGTGTGCGTGGTGGGGACTCGTTGCACCCGGCCGGCTTCGGGGCCCGCCTCGTCTCTGCCTCTGCCTACTTTGGCGCTGATGGCGGTGCGACCGCCCGTCCTGGACTCAACCGGCGTGACCGTCTCGCAGCTGGAAAACTACCTGCTCAGCTTGCCCTTCCTGCCCTCCTCTCTGGCGACGGAGATCCACCAGTTGGGTAACCCGATCAGCAGCTTGCCAATCCCGATCCTGACCGACTTGGGTCAATCTCAGCCCGCTACGGTCAAGGGCAACAAGGCGGTGCTGTTCGACGCCGACAGCCCGCTGCTCTCGGCGGTGGTCTGGGAGGAGCAGGGGACGATTCGCGTAGTGGGCGGGCTTCTGGACTCCGGCACCGTCCTGGGGCTGGCCCGTGGCTGAGGCCGCCACCGAGCCGTCCTTGGCGGCCGGGAACCCGGCTGGGGCATCACCGGCCGAGCTCTCCGCCAGTCCGGCGATCCACGTTAGCCAGCTGACCAAGCGATACGGCAAGACCGTGGCGGTGACCGACCTCAGCATGTCGGTGCCTCGAGGGGAGGTCTTTGGGTTCCTGGGACCCAACGGCGCCGGCAAGACGACCGTGGTAAAGCTGCTCCTGGGACTGGCCAAGCCCACCTCCGGAGAGGGGCTGCTGCTCGGGTCGCCGCTGGGCTCCCTCGACGCTCGACGTTCCGTCGGGTACCTGCCGGAGCTCTTCCGTTACCAAGGCTGGCTGTCGGCCCGGGAGGTGCTGGTGCTGCATTGTCGGCTGGCTCAGCTGGAGCGCTCCTCCTGGCCGGGGGCGATCAGCGGTGCCTTGACCACGGTTGGACTCGCCGAGCGCGCCGACGATCGGGTCGCCGGCTTCTCCAAGGGGATGCAGCAGCGGCTGGGCCTGGGGGTCGCCCTCCTCGGCGACCCTCAGTTGGTTCTTTTGGATGAGCCGACCTCGGCGCTGGACCCGGTCGGTCGCCACGACGTCCGGGAGATCGTCCGTGGCCTGCGTGAGAAGGGGGTGGCGGTTTTTCTCAACTCCCACCTGCTCTCTGAGGTAGAGCAGGTCTGTGACCGAGTGGCGGTGGTCGACCACGGCAGGGTCATCGCCGCGGGCCGGCTGGAAGAGCTGCTGGCCCGGCCCCAGGTCAGGGTGCGCTGCACCGGGCTCGGGTCGGAGGCTCACCAGCAGCTCAGCGCGTTCGGGGTTATCACCGAGGACGAAGGCTGGCTCACCGTTTCCGGGATCGACCCGAGCCGGGTGCCGGACCTGGTCAGTGCCATTGTTGGGGCCGGCGGTCGGGTCTACGCGGTCGATCCCGGCCAGCAGACCTTGGAAGAACGCTTCCTGCAACTGATCGAAGCGGCTTGATGGCGACCTGGGTGATCGCCAGCCTCACCTGGCGCGAGTTGGTGCGGCGCAAGCTGGTCGTGGCCCTCTTGGCCCTGACCGCCATCGTCATTGGCGTTTCCGGTTGGGGTTTCTCTCGGGTGCCGAGCCTCCACCTCGCCGGACACCCCCTGACTCAAGGTGAAATCCACACGGCGGCGGCCCAGCTGCTGCTGCTGGTGATGTTCATGTTCAGCTTCGTTCTGGCCTTGACCTGCGCATTCCTGGCGGCCCCGGCGATCGCCGGAGAATTGGAGTCAGGGGTCGCGCAGGGGCTCCTGGCGCGCCCGCTCCGGCGTCGGGAGTTGGTGCTGGGCCGGTGGCTGGGCCTCTCCCTCACGATCACCGTCTACACCTTGCTCTCGACCACGCTGGAGTTCGCCTTGGTGCGCTGGACCACCGGCTACGGGCCTCCCCAGGTGATCGCCGCGGAGGCGGCGCTGTTGGTGGAGGGCCTGGTCCTGCTGACCTTCACCCTGGCCCTAAGCACCCGCATTTCGGCGATCACTGCCGGGGTGATCGCGGTGATTGCTTTCGGAGCCATGTGGCTGGGAGGAGTGGCGGGTGCCTTCGGCCAGGTCTTCCACAACGCCGCCATAACCAACGTGGGGGTCATCACCCACCTCCTTCTTCCCACCGACGGACTCTGGCACGCGGCGGTGTACGCCATGGAGCCCACGTCCTTCGCCGCTGCTGCCATCCGCGGCCTCAACAGCTCGTTCGAGTCCGCTTCCGGACCGACCACCTGGTACTTGGTGTGGGTCGCCCTCTGGATGGTGGTGGTGCTAGGGCTGGCGCTGGTCAGCTTCGAGAGTCGAGAGGCCTAGCCGGCTGTAAGCCCGGACCGCTCAGAGCTCGGTGAGCGTGCGCGCCCCGTTCCCCTCGACGATCTCAGTCAGCGGCAGGGAGAGGTCAATCTCGGGAAATGAGTCCGATCCGATCTTGACCGAGATCGGCGAACTGAGGCGCAGACCGGCAACCCGGACGCAGTCGCGGAGGAAGGGGAAGGCCAGCAGCACCAGTTGGTTGGAGAGCCGGTTGAGCAGTGCCCGGTTGGGATCCGGCAGCGTCTGTTCCAGGCTGCGGTCTCGGAACGCCATCACGATCACCTCGTCGGTGAGCTTGATGGGATCGGTCCAGCCGTAGGCCTCCCCGAGCTCGTCGCAGTCCACGTACCGCTCCCGCTGTGGGAAGAGCCGCAGGGGGTGGTCCAGCGAAGCCATCGACCGCGCGTCGCCCTCCACGAAGAAGGGGATGTCAGGTAGCCCGGCGGCCTCGGTCTGGCTCGGGCAGCGGACGCTGAAGCCAACGGTTTCCACGCCCCAGAACGGATTGGGCACCTTGATCCAGAAGTCGGTGGGGCTGGGCACGCTTGTTCGCCGAGCATAGCGCACCAAGGCCGGACCGGAAAGCCTCCGGCGAGCGGATCACCCGCTCGGGGAGAGCTCAGTCCGCCACAGGTCGTCCACCAGGGCTCTGGTGGCCCCCGGGCTGCCGCTGTTGTCGATCACCCAGGTCGCCAACTCGCGCTTGCGGGTCAGCGGCATTTGGGAGGCGATCCGGGCTCGCGCCTGGTCCTCGTCGAGCTCGGCCCGCTGCCGCAGTCGCAGGAGCTGGGTCAAGGGGTCGACCCAGACCACCAGGGTGCCGTCGAACTCTGTCTGGCGAGAGGTCTCGAACAGCAAGGGGACGTCGTAGACGATGAGCCCGGCGCCGGCCCCGGTCGCCTTGCGGATCTCCTCCTGGCTGAGCTCCAACACCCTGGGATGGACGATGGCATTGAGCTGCTCCCTTGCCGACTCATCCGAGAACACCAACTGGCCCAGCTGAGCGCGGTCCAGTGACCCGTCGCTGGCAATGACTGCCTCGCCGAAAGTTCGGGCGATCTCCTCCAGCGCTGGGCTCTTCAGCGAGACCACCTCGCGGGCCAGCTGGTCGGCGTCCACGACCCATGCCCCCCGCTCACCGAGTATCTGGGCCACGGTCGACTTCCCGCTGGCGATGCCTCCGGTGAGCCCGATCACCCGGCTCAAGCCGACGCTCCGTCTGGTCCGCTCGCCCCGGCCGCCGGGCGTACGAAGCAGTTCTCGGGGTCGAGCAGCCGCTCCAGACGGGTGCCGGGAGTGTGCACCCGCACCCCTCGCTTGGCGGGGACGCCGATCTCCCACCCCTGGCGGTAAAGCTCCCTGGCCTCGGCTAGAGTGGTCACCGTCGAGATCGCGCTGCCATCGGTCATCTGCAGGCTGGGGGTCCGGCTCCCGGGATAGCCCAGGGCGACCTGACCGCCGCTCTCCAGGAGAAAGCTCAGTTCGGAGAAGGCGGGCTCGCCGAAGGACGGCAGCGCCTCGGCCTCGATCAGCTGGGCCAGCGAGGGGGCATCTCCCTCCTTGACCTGCTCGCGCACCTCCTTGCGGGACTGGATGTGGCGCTGCCTCTCGCGGCGACGGACCTCGGTGTGGACGGCGGCCGCGTCCTTGGCCAGCCGGGTGAGGCGGAGCTGAAAGGGAGCCATCTGCTCGCGGATCCGGCGCTCGGCCGACTCGACCATCTGCACTAGCTGCCGGAGCTGCTCGTCGGTGAGCCCCGTGAACTCCTCAGTCGGCGGCAGCGAGATCTCGGCGGCTGCCAAAGGCGCATCGGGATCGGCCACAGAGCTAGCCTACACAAGGCACGAGCACTAGGCTCAAGGAAAGGGGAGGAGAGAAGACGGCTGATCAGGTTCGGTTGGAGCGCGAAGGCAAGGTGGCCTGGATCACCATCGACCACCCGCCCGCCAATGCCCTCAGCCAGGCCGTTCTGGACGGACTGCGCTCCGCCCTGGCCGAGGTGGAGGCGGATGTCTCCCTGGGGGCCGCGGTGCTGACCGGTGCGGGCGAGAAATTCTTTGCGGCGGGAGCCGACATCGGGGAGTTCCTGAGCCTCGGTCCGGACGGGACACGGGCCAAGATCGCCGATGGCCAGCGGCTGACCCTGGAGATGGAGCATCAGCGTTACCCGATCGTGGCCGCCATCAACGGGTTTGCATTGGGCGGCGGGCTGGAGCTGGCCATGGCTTGTGACCTGCGCCTGGCGAGCTCCAGCGCCAAGGTCGGCCAGCCGGAGATCCTGCTGGGGATCATCCCCGGATGGGGGGGAACCCAGCGGCTGCCGCGCCTGGTGGGGCGGGGCCGGGCCTTGGAAATCCTGCTCTCAGGTGCGCCCATTGAAGCGGAGAGAGCGCTGGAGCTGGGGCTGGTCAACCAGGTGGTGGAACCGGATCAGCTGAAGACTGCGGCCCAGGAGCTGGCCGGGCGGCTGGCAGAGCAGGCCCCGCTGGCGGTGGCGGCGATCAAGCGGGCTGTCAGCGGCGGCCTCGACCAACCGCTGGCTGAGGGGCTCGCGCTCGAACTGCGGGAGTTCGACACCGCGTTCCGAAGTGACGACGCCGCCGAAGGGATCTCGGCGTTCCTGGAGAAGCGCTCGGCCAGGTGGTCGGGGCGGTAGACAAGGCTCTTGCCCAGCTTGGTTCGAGCCCTACCATCCCCCAGGTGACCGCTCCCCAATCCCCGGCCGAGGGCGAGCCCTCCAGGGATCCCAACACCTCGGTGGCCGGCGCTCACCAGCGCAGGGGTCCCTTCTGGATGGAGGAGCCTCACTGGTTCTGGGTGCTGGCAGTCGCCATCTTCCTATTGGGTGCCGCCCTCTTCCTGGTAGCGGTGGGCTTCGACCGACCGTGATCTGGCTCAACCCGGTGGGGCTGGTGCTGCTGGTCGGGGTAGCCGGATTCTTCTTCCTCCGTCGGCTGGGGCCACTCTGGCGCTCGATGAGAGCCGCCCAGCCCGACCCTCGCCGGGACCACCTGAGGGAGCGGATCTGGGGAGTAGTGGTATTTGTCTTGGGCCAGCGCCGGCTGCTGCGCTGGCCCCTGACCGGGCTTGCCCACTTCCTGATCTTTTGGGGCTTCGTCATCCTCAACCTGGAGATCCTGGAGGCGGGTCTAGAGGCCTTGGTTCCGCCGCTGAACTTGGAGCAGCAGCTCTGGTGGGGGCCGGTGGCCTTTGCCCAGGACCTCCTGGCGGTGGCAGTGCTGACCGGACTGGCGGTGGCGGCGCTCAATCGCTACCTGCTTCGACCGCGGCGATTCCAGGGCAGCCACCAGCGGGACGCCACCATCATCCTGGTCCTGATCGCCTTGGTGATCCTGACCCAGCTCGGGCTCTACGGCACCCAGATCGCCGCCGGCACCGACCATCTGGTAAACCTCCGGCCGGTCTCCGCGGCGGTCGCCCAGCTCTTCCGGGGTGTGCACGGCGAAGGGATCTGGGTGTGGCACGAATTCTTCCTGTGGGCCCACCTGGGCCTGATCGCCGGGTTTGGGGTCTATCTCGCTCACAGCAAGCACCTGCACATCCTCACGGCCGCCCCGAACGTCTTCTTCCGCAGCCTGGAGCCGGCTGGTCGGCACCTGCCCAACTTGGACATCGAGAAGGCCGAGCACTTCGGGCTGGCCAAGGTGGACCAGCTCACTTGGAAGCAGGAGCTCGACCTGGCCACCTGCACGGAGTGCGGCCGGTGTCAGAGTCACTGTCCAGCCTTCAACACCGGCAAGCCGCTCTCGCCCAAGCTCTTCATCACCGATCTTCGCGACGGCTGGTACGCCCACGCCCGAGGCGAGCTGCCTCCGCCCAGTGCGTGGGCGGCCGAGGCTGGAGCAGGTGCCGTTGCTGAAGCTCCCAAGGACGGCCAGCTGCTGGACTGGAGCGTGATGGAAGAGACGCTCTGGTCCTGCACCACCTGCGGTGCCTGCGTCGAGGAGTGCCCGGTCCTGATCGAACACGTCCCGGCCATCGTCGAGATGCGCCGAAGCCTGGTCTTGGAGGAGTCGCGGCTGCCCAGGGAGGCCCGAGCCGCCCTGGAGTCGCTAGAGCAGCGCGGCAATCCATTCGGGATGCCGGCCGACTCCCGGATGAAGTGGGCGGAAGGGCTGCAGGTGCCGCTGCTCACCGACAACCCGGATGCCGAGTATCTGTATTGGGTAGGTTGTGCCACCGCCTTCGATGAATCCAATTGGCCCATCGCCAGGGCCATGGTGGCCATCCTCAAAAAGGCCCGGGTGAGCTTCGCTGTCCTGGGCCAGGAGGAGGTCTGCAACGGGGACCCGGCCCGGCGGCTGGGCAACGAGTACCTCTTCCAGACGCAGGCCCAACAGGTGGTGGAAAAATTAAAGGAGCGAGCTGTCCGCAAGGTGATCGCCAGCTGCCCCCACTGCTTCAACACGATGGCCAGGGAGTACCCCGACCTGGGCGGCAACTACGAGGTGGTTCACCACACCCAACTGCTGGCCCAGCTGCTCGACGAGGGCCGGATTGAGCTAACAGAGCCACTGAAGAATGGCGAGCTCACTTACCACGATCCCTGCTACCTGGGGCGCTGGAACGGCGAGTACGACGCCCCGCGGCGGGTGCTGGAGGCCATCCCCGGCGCCAAGCTGGTGGAGATGAAACGGACCCGCAATGAAGCCATGTGTTGCGGGGCGGGTGGTGGAAGGCTCTTCATGGAAGAGAGTCGAGGGCCCCGGATCAACCGGGTGCGGGTTCAGCAGGCAGAGGAGACCGGGGCCGGGACCGCGGCGGTGGCCTGCCCCTTCTGCGCCACCATGTTCACCGAAGGGATCAGCTCCCAGCAGTCTGCCATGGAGAGCCGGGACATCTCGGTGCTGGTGGCGGAGTCGATGGGATTGGAGTACCTGCCGGCGGCGAAGTGAGTCAGCCACTCAGTCCGATCGGGAGCGGTGCCCGCACACCAGCCGATACCTCGAGATCGCAGCTCCAGCCTATGCAAGTCGGAGGCGCATCCTGCCGGCCGCCAACCGTTCACCGGGTTCGCACCGCGACCTCTGCCCACCCGGCGCGCTCCGAGGCGTCACGTCAGCTCCGGCAGAACCCGTGCGATCAGCACCTAACCACGAGGGCCGTGATCCACCTTGTCATAATCAGACCGTGGCGGCGGAAGTTGGCCCGGCCGCGATCGACCATGTTGGCCTCGCCGTCGCTGATCTCGAGTTGGCGGTGGCCTTCTATCAGCGCCTGCTGGGGGTGCCCCCGAGCCATCGCGAGGAGGTGCCCCGGGATGGAGTCACCGCCGTCTTCTTCGACCTCGGTGAGTCGAGCCTGGAACTGCTGGGGAGCACGCGCTCGGACTCCTCGGTGGGCCGCTTCCTCGAGCGCCGGGGCGAGGGCCTCCATCATCTGGCCTACCTGGTTTCCAACATCGAGGCAGAACTCACCCGGTGGCGTAATCGGGGGGCGGAACTGGTTGACGAGCACGGTCGCCCGGGGGCCCGCGGGAGGCTGGTGGCATTCATCCACCCCAAGTCGGCGGGAGGCGTGCTGACTGAGCTCTGCCAGCTGCGCGATGGCGCCGAATGACCGCTGATTCCGGGCTGCCCCGGCCCGACGAGACCGAGTCCCAACTGCCACTGGAGCCGTGGTACGGCGAGGGCGGGCCGGAGCCCGCACCGCCCGGGGAGGCGCCCTACACCAGAGGACTTCGGCGAGACGGGTATCGCAAGCGGCTCTGGACCATGAGGCAGTACGCCGGCTTCGGCTCCGCCGCCTCCACCAACCAACGATTCCACTACCTGCTGGATCGGGGCCAGACGGGCCTCTCGGTAGCCTTCGACCTGCCCACCCAGATGGGCTACGACTCGGACGCCCCCGAAGCGGCCGGAGAGGTCGGGAAGGTAGGGGTAGCGATCGACACCCTGGCGGATATGAAAATCCTCTGCCGGGGACTGCCACTGGATCGAGTCACCACCTCGATGACCATCAATGCTCCGGCCAGTCTGCTGCTCTTGATGTACCAGCTCGCAGGGGAGGAGGAAGGGATCGCCTCCGAGCTGCTCGGAGGCACCATTCAGAACGACATCCTGAAGGAGTACGTGGCCCGCGGCACCTACATCTTTCCACCCCGGCCGAGCATGCGGCTGGTCACTGACACCCTGACCTACTGCCAGGATCAGCTGCCCCGCTGGCATCCAATCTCGATCTCCGGCTACCACATGCGGGAGGCGGGAGCGACCGCTCCCCAGGAACTGGCCTTTGCCCTCAGCGACGGCATCGCGTACGTCGAGGCGGCTCTCAGCGCCGGCCTGGTGCTGGAGGAATTCGCGCCCCAGCTCAGCTTCTTCTTCAACGTGGGCAATGACTTCTTTGAAGAGGTCGCCAAGTTCCGGGCGGCCAGGACCCTCTGGGCTGGGATCATGCGAGAGCGCTTCGGCGCTCACAGCGAGCGCAGCTGCCAGCTGCGCTTCCACGCCCAGACTGGTGGTGCCACCCTGACCGCCCAGCAGCCACTCAACAACGTGGTGCGGGTCTCGCTGCAGGCCCTCGCCGCAGTGCTCGGGGGGGCCCAGTCGCTGCACACCAACTCCTTCGATGAGGCGCTGGCCCTCCCGTCCGAACAGGCGGCCAGCCTGGCGCTGCGCACCCAGCAGCTGCTGGCCTTCGAGTCAGGCGTGGCCCGGGTCGCTGACCCCCTGGGCGGCTCGTACCTGTTGGAGAAGCTCACAGCACAGCTAGTCGAGGCGGCCACCCTTTTGATCCAGGATGTGGATCGACGGGGGGGCGCGGTGGCGGCGATCGAGCAGGGGTTCTACCAGGACCAAATCCAGGACTCCGCCTACCGCCACCAGCAGCTGGTCGAGAGCGGGGAACGGGTGATCGTCGGAGTCAACCGTTTCCAGGACGAATTGCCGGTCGAGATCCCCATTCTCAAGGTCGACCCGGAGCTTGAGCGCGGCCAGCGGGAACGGCTGGCGCGCCACCGCCAAGAGCGTGACACAGCCGCCACGGAGCGCGCGTTGGGGCGGGTCGAGGAGTGCGCTGCCGGAACAGCTAATCTCCTGCCAGTGATGCGCGACGCGCTGGTCGACGGAGCGACGCTGGGCGAGATCTGCAATCGGCTGCGCCGGGTGTTCGGGACCTTCCAGCCGCGCTCCACCGGCTGAGGCGCGCCGCGCACCGGGGGCTCAACGACTGGACCGGTGCCCTGGCCGCGTCCTGAGCGACGTCCCGAGCACGCTGGGGTAGGCGACATCGTGGTAGAGCTTGGCGGTCACCGGACGCAGCCCCAGGGGAGCGTTTACAAAGAGCCAAGCCGTGGCCAGCGCGCCGAGCGGTGGCCCCACCAGGTAGACCCAGAGGAATGAGAAGTCGGAGGAGATCACGGCCGGGGCCAGGCTTCGGGCCGGATTCATGCTGCAACCCGTGTAGGGAGCCCCGCGCCACACCAGCAGGGCGATCACGATCCAGAGGGCGAGGGGGGTCCAGCGGGCCGTCCGAGCGGACGAAGTGAACGAAAAGATCGCCAGGATCAGAATGGCCGTGAGCAGCGCTTCGATTCCCACCGCTGCGACTGGGATCACGCCGGGGTGGGGGCTGGTGCGCCCGTCCTGGAGCCCGACCGCCAACTGACCCCAGGCCAATCTCAAGACCGCCACCCCCAGCAGGGCGCCCACCACCTGGGAGGTCAGATAGCCAAGCAGATCGGAACGGGAGACGTGCCCGCTTGTCCAGAAGGCCAAAGTCACGGCCGGGTTCAGGTGAGCGCCGCTCAGGCGGCCCAGGGGTGAGATCGCCACCAGGCTGCCGGTCCCGGCGAACAGCAGCCCTGTGATCAGCAGGCGGACCGAGCTCGAGGGGACCAGGCGGAGCATAGGAGAGCCGGTACCGAAGTCCAGGCAGACGGCGCTGAGCCCTCCCAGCACCAAAATGGCGGTGCCCAGGCCCTCGGCGGTCCACTCCGACCAGTGCCAGCCGTTGCGGGGAGGATCGCCGAGGGATGGTGGTGTCACCTGACCGCCCCGGCCGACCCCGGTGATCGTCGTCACTGGCTCTGGATCTCGGAGAAGGGAGCGGCTGAGGACCTCTGCCCCCCGGACAGATAGACGAAGATGACAAGGTGTCGAAGCCCAAGCCGCGACCGGCGGGTGGGGGCGCCGAGAGCCACACGGCGCGGCCGGCGGGCGCTCCCAGCGCCAACGAGCGGCTGGTAAACCAGCTCCGCAAGCGTCGTCACGACGCGGTCCATCGGGGTGGGGAGCCAGAGAGAGTCCAGCGCAGCAAAGGCAAGCTGACAGCCCGGGAGCGCATCCGGCGCCTGCTCGATAAGGGGAGCTTCGTAGAGTTGGACGCCTTCGTTACCCATCGCTCGACCCAATTCGACATGGCGGAGCGCCGCGCCATGGGCGATGGAGTCGTCACCGGGTACGGCCTGGTTGGAGGGCGACAGGTCTTCATCTTCTCCCACGACGCCTCCTTCATGGGGGGATCGCTGGGCGAGGCCTTTGCCGAGAAGGTGTGCAAGGTGATGGAGCTGGCGGAGCGCACCGGGACGCCGATGATCGGCATCAACGACAGCGCTGGCGCGCGCATTCAAGAGGGAGTAGTTTCGCTCGCCGGCTATGCGGACATCTTCTACCGCAACGTTCGGGCCAGTGGCGTGATTCCGCAGCTCTCGATCATCGCCGGCCCCTGCACGGGAGGCGCCGTCTACTCGCCGGCCATTACCGACTTCACCTTCATGGTGCGCAAGGTCGGCTACATGTTCATCACCGGTCCGGACGTCGTGCGCGTCACCACCGGAGAAGAGGTGGATCAGGAGCAGCTGGGCGGGGCGGACATGCACTCCCAGCGCAGCGGCGTCGCGCATTTCGAAGCGGCGACGGAGGATGAGGCCTTCTCGCAGGTGCGTGAATTGCTATCGTTTCTGCCGCAGAACAGCGGGGAAGCACCGCCGGTCGTCGAGACCGCAGATCCCATCGACCGGGCCGACTCAGAACTGCAGGAAATCATCCCTGAGAGTCAGAGCATCCCCTACGACATGCGTGAGGTGATCCAGCGCGTATTCGATGACGGGAAGTTCCTTGAGGTCCAGCCGCTATTCGCCCCCAACCTGGTAGTTGCTTTTGCTCGTTTGGATGGCGAGAGCGTTGGCGTGGTGGCGAATCAGCCGCGCCAGCTGGCCGGCGCTCTCGATATCAACGCATCTGTCAAAGGTGCACGATTTGTGCGGTTTTGCGATGCTTTCAACATTCCACTGGTCACCTTCGTCGACGTGCCCGGATTCCTGCCGGGCACTGAGCAAGAGTACGGCGGGATAATTCGCCACGGTGCCAAGTTGCTTTATGCCTTCGCCGAAGCCACCGTCCCCAAGCTCACCGTCATCACTCGCAAGGCGTACGGCGGTGCCTATGACGTGATGTGCAGCAAACACATCGGAGCCGACTACAACGTCGCCTGGCCGTCCGCGGAGATCGCGGTGATGGGCGCCGAGGGCGCGGTCCAGTTCTTGGGCAGACCGCGAGCCGGACAGGTCGCGGTCGACCGGGAGGCGCTGATCGCCTCTTACCGCGAGCAGTTCGCCACCCCCTATCAGGCCGCCGAGCGCGGCTACATCGACGATGTGATTGAACCCCGGCACACTCGGCCGTCGCTGGTTTCCGCGCTCCGGATGGCGCGGACCAAGCAGGTGTCTCCACCTCGGCGCAGGCACGGCAACATCCCGCTCTGAGCAGGGTTGAGTCTCGGCGACGCCGCCTCTACCCGGCAGCTTCCGGACGGACAACTAAACTTAGGGCGACGAGGCGGCGGCCGGTAGCACCGGCCCACGGGAGGTGTCGGTGAAGCTACTGGAGCATCAAGCAAAGGAGCGCTTGCGCGGCGTGGGGATCGAGTGCCCGACCGGCCTGGTCGCCCGCTCCCCGCAGGAAGCGGAGAAGGCGGCCCAGGAGCTGGGCCCGGTGGTCATCAAGGCCCAGGTGCCGATCGGAGGCCGAGGCAAGGCGGGCGGAGTGAAGCTGGCCAAGACTCCGGCCGAGGCCCACGACGCCGCCGCGGCGATCCTGGGAATGGCGATCCACGGCTACCGTGTGCCCTCCGTCCTCTGCGAAGAGGCGCTGCAGATTGCCAAGGAGATCTACTTGGGGGTCACGGTCGACCGGGATCGCCGGTCGATGGTGGTGATCCTCTCCTTCGCTGGAGGGATGGAGATCGAGGAGGTCGCTGAGCATTCTCCGGAGAAGATCGCCAAGCTCTGGCCGGACCCGTTCGCCGGACCCCAACCCTTCGAGATCCGAGAGCTGGTGCTGCGGGCGCTCGAGGCGGTCGGCGGGGACCAGACCCTGCCGAAGGGGCGGTACCTGGCCGAACTGGTGCCGGTGGTGCAGCGGCTCTTCCAGATCTCGCAGGAGCTCGACGCCAGCCTCTGCGAGATCAACCCCCTGGTGGTGACCGAGTCAGGGCAGGTGATCGCCGGCGATGCCAAGATCGAGATCGACCAGAACGCTGAGTTTCGTCACCACGACCTGGTTCGCGAGCTGGGACCAGACGCGCTAGCGGCCACCAGCGGCGAAGATCCGCTCGAGGTCGAGGCCCGGAAGCGCGGGCTCACCTACGTCCACCTCGGCGGGAGTGTCGGGATCATCGGGAACGGGGCCGGCCTGGTCATGAACACCCTGGATTTGGTCAAGCAGCACGGCGGCGCCGCAGCCAACTTCCTGGACATTGGCGGGGGGGCCAAGGCGGAGGTAGTCAAGCAGGCACTGGAGATGCTGCTGCTGGACCCCGCCGTGAAGGGCGTCTTCGTGAACATCTTCGGGGGGATCACCAGGGGCGATGAGGTGGCCCGCGGCCTGATCGACGCCCGCGACGAGTTGGGAATGAAGTTGCCCCTCGTGGTCCGGATGACCGGCACCCGAGAAGAGGAGGGGCGTCAGCTGCTGGAGCAGGCCGGGATCACTCCGGCGCTGTCAGCCCCCGAGGCGGCCCGCAAGATCGTCGAGCTCATCGACGCTCAGGGAGCCCGCTGACGTGAGCATCCTGCTCACCCGCGACTCCAAGGTCCTGGTCCAGGGCATGACTGGGAGCGAGGGCTCCTTCCACACCCAGCAGATGCTCGACTTCGGCACCCAGGTGGTGGCGGGCGTATCGCCCGGCAAGGGAGGCAGCCGGCATCTGGGGCTACCCGTATTTGACACCGTAGGCGAGGCGGTTGACGCCACCGGGGCGGACACCGCCGGGGTTTTCGTGCCGCCGCCCTTTGCCGCCGACGCGATCATGGAGGCCTCCGAAGCGGGAATATCGCTGGTGGTCTGCATCACCGAGCTGATCCCGGTGAATGACATGGTGCGGGCCCGGGCCTTCATCGACCGCCGGGGCACGCGGCTGATCGGCCCCAACTGCCCCGGACTGATGTCACCCGGGGAACGGGCCAAGGTCGGGATCATCCCCAACCACATCGCCAGTCCCGGCCGGGTGGGAGTGGTCTCCCGCTCCGGGACTCTGACCTACGAGATCATTCAAGCCCTGGCGCGGGAGGGATACGGGCAGTCGACCTCGGTCGGCATTGGCGGGGATCCGGTTCTCGGGCTCAGCTTCTCCGATGTAGTCCAACTCTTCTCCGCCGATCCCAATACTGACCTCGTGGTGCTGGCCGGGGAGATCGGTGGCTCGGACGAAGAGCGTGCCGCCGAGCTGATCGGGCAGGGCTATCCCAAGCCGGTAGTCGGCTTCATCAGCGGCCGCAGCGCCCCGCCCGGTAAGCGGATGGGCCATGCCGGAGCCATCATCAGCGGCACCACTGGGAGCCCCGCCTCCAAGGTGGCGGCTCTTCAGCAGGCCGGCGTTGAGGTCGCTGACACCATCGAGCAGATTGTCGAGTTAGTGCGGGAGCGGCTGGGCGCCGCTCTCCGCTCCTAGTCGCCATGGGGCTGAGCTTCGAGCTGAGTCCCGAACAGACGGCCATTCGCGACACCTGCCGCGAATTCGCCAGCCAGGTGGTGGCCCCGCAGGCGGCGGAGTGGGACCGTCGCGAAGAGTTTCCTTACCCCGTCGTCGCCCAGATGGGGGAGCTGGGGCTATTCGGCCTGCCCTTCCCGGAGTCAGTCGGCGGAGCGGGTGCCGACTTCACGAGCTACCTCCTAGCCCTGGAGGAGATCGCTCGGGCGGACGCCTCCTTGGCGATAACTCTGGAGGCGGCGGTCTCACTCGGGATCTCACCGATCTTCCAGTTCGGGACTGCTGAGCAGAAGGCGCGCTATCTCCCCGAGCTCTGCGCCGGGCGCCAGCTCTGGGCCTTCGGCCTGACCGAGCCCGAGGCCGGGTCGGATGCCGGAGGCACCAAGACCAGGGCGCGGCGCGACGGATCGGAGTGGGTGATCGACGGATCGAAGTGCTTCATCACCAACTCCGGGACGGAGATCAGCGCCGGGGTGACCCTGACCGCGATCACCGCCGAGGACAGTGGCCGCAAGCGCATCAGCGCCATTCTGGTAGAGCGCGGTGCTCCGGGGTATGAGGTCGCCGCCCCGTACCGCAAGCTGGGCTGGCACGCAAGCGACACCCGAGAGCTGACCTTCTCGGGCTGCCGGGTGCCAGAGGCCAACCTGCTGGGAAAGGAAGGGGGTGGCCTGGGGCAGTTCTTCAAGGCGCTGGAAGCTGGACGGGTGGCGATCGCCGCCCTAGCCGTGGGCCTGGCCCAGGCCTGCCTCGACGCCGCGCTCAGCTACTCGCAGCAGCGCCGCCAGTTCGGCCGACCGATCAGCCATTTCCAGGCAACCCAGCTCAAGCTCGCCGACATGGACACTCAGGTCGAACTGAGCCGCCTGATGGTCCTTCGGGCAGGTTCCTTGATCGACCAGGGTCAGCCCGCCGGCAAGTTCGCCGCCATGGCCAAGCTCCACGCCTCGGAAACCGCGACCTGGTGCGCCAATCAGGCGGTCCAGATCCACGGTGGGGCCGGCTTCATGGAGGACCTGCCCGTGGCTCGCTATTACCGGGACGTGAAGATCAACGAGATCGGCGAGGGCACCTCTGAGGTGCAGCGGCTGATCATCGCCTCGCACCTCCTGGGGCTGGGTGGATCAGTCTCCAAGCTGCTGGACCAAGACCGGACCTGACCGGACAGGAGAAGGTCGCTGCCAGGTATACGATGACTTGGTGAGTGATCGCGATCCGATGATCGTGGCCGTGGCCCGCACCCCCTTCGGCAAGCTCGGCGGGGCTCTCAGCTCGGTTGCGGCCGTGGAGCTGGGCGCCCACGCCATCCGGGTCGCATTGGAGCGAGCCGGAGTGGCTCCAGACGAAGTGGACCAATGCATCATGGGCACGGTGATCACGGCCGGCCAGGGCCAGATTCCGGCCCGGCAGGCGGCCCTCAAGGCGGGCATCCCCTCGAGCGTGTCTTCCCTCACCGTGAACAAGGTCTGCGCCTCCTCTCTGAAGGCGGTCAATCTGGCGGGACTACTGATCAGGGCCGGGGAAGCCGAGGTCGTGGTCGCCGGGGGGATGGAGTCGATGTCTCAGGCCCCCATGCTCCTGCCGGGGGTGCGGCGCGGGGTCCCGATGGGCGACATGACGCTCTACGACTCGATGCTCTGGGACGGCCTCACCTGCCCCATCGACGATGTGCCCATGGGCGATCACGGAACCGAGGTCGCCGCCGAGCTCGGAGTCAGCCGGGAGGAGCAGGACCGGTATGCCCTGCTCTCTCAGCAGCGCTACGAGGCGGCGCGGCTGAAGGGCCTGATCGCCAAGGAGCTGGCGCCCATCTCGGTCGCCGCCAAGTCCGGCCCCATCCTGGTCGACCGAGACGAGCAGCCCCGGCCTGACTCCACCATCGAGAAGCTCTCAGCTTTGCGGCCGGTCTTCGGCGGCCCCGAGGGCAGCGTGACCGCCGGCAACGCCCCGGGGATCAATGACGGCGCGGCCGCCATTGTGATCATGAGTCGAGCGCGCGCCAGGGCCCTCGGGGTCGAGCCGCTGGCGCAGTGGCTCGGCTACGGGGAGTCCGCGGCGGACCATCCCTACCTCGCCACCGTCCCTGCGACCGCACTGGCCCAGGCGCTGGCCAAGACCGGCGGTGGGTTGAGCGCCCCGGACCTCAAGGTGGTGGAGATCAACGAGGCGTTCGCCTCGGTGGTGATCACCAGCTCCCGGATGCTAGAGCTGGATTTGGACCAGGTGAACCCCAACGGCGGCGCCATCGCGGTGGGCCACCCGGTCGGAGCCTCGGGCGCCCGGATCCTCGCCAGCTGTGTCATGGAGCTCAGGCGCCGCGGGGGCGGTCCCGGGGCGGCGACGATCTGCTCTGGCACGGCCCAGGGGGAGGCGACCCTGGTTGAGGTGGCCTGACCAGGGGCGAACTCGGCGGCCCCGCCTACAATCAAGCGGTCCGGGGCACCAGTGGCTTTGACCCCAGCGGAGGATGGCCGATGGCAACGGAAGTAAAGGAAGATCTAGCGGCCATCCAGGACTCGGTGCGCGAGCTGGCCCGCGTCCGGATCGCCCCGCGGGCCGCCGAGATCGACCGCACCGCTGAGTTTCCCTGGGACGTGGTTGAGATGTTCCGCCAGCAGGATGTCTTCGCCATCGCCTTCGCCCCTCAGCACGGGGGAATATCGGGCTCGGCTCTGACCCTCGCCGTCGCCGTCGAGGAGATCGCCAAGGTCTGCGCCACCTCGGCGCTGCTGTTGGCGGTCCAGGGGCTGGGCGGATACCCGATCCTCCTGGGTGGCAGTGAGGAGCAGCAGCAGGAGTTCCTGCCGGAGCTGGCCAGCGGCCGCAAGCTGGCCGCCTACGCCCTCAGTGAGCCCGATGCCGGCAGCGACCCGGCGTCCATGAGCACCAGGGCCCGGCGGGATGGCGACGAATACATCCTGGACGGAGTCAAGACCTGGATCACCAACGGCAGCGTTGCTGGCCTGATTGTGGTCTTCGCGGTCACAAGTCAGGGTCAGGGAGCTAGGGGGATCTCGGCCTTCCTGGTCGACGGCGACAGTGAGGGCCTGCAACGCAATCCAATCCACGGGAAGCTGGGGATCCGGGGCAGTGACACTGCGGAGTTGGTCTTCACCGGCTGCCGGGTGCCGGCCGGTCGGCGATTGGGCGAAGAAGGTGACGGATTCAAGATCGCCATGGGGGTCCTCGATCGGTCACGCCCGCAGATCGCCGCCCAGGCGCTAGGGATCGGGGCGGGTGCCCTGGACCAGGCCGTGGCGTACGCCCAGCAGCGCCATCAATTCGGCCGACCGATCGCGGAGTTCCAGGGTATCCAGTTCATGCTCGCGGACATGGCCACTCAATTGGAGGCGGCCCGCTGCCTGACTCACGAAGCGTGTCGGGCAGTGGATGCCGGCGACCCCCAGACGACCCGGCTTGCCGCCATGGCCAAACTGGCCGCCTCGGATAGTGCCATGAGGGTCACTACCGACGCGGTCCAGGTTCTGGGTGGGTATGGTTATATCAACGAGTTCCCGGTGGAGCGGATGATGCGCGACGCGAAGATCACCCAGATCTACGAGGGGACCAACCAGATCCAGCGGATGGTGATCGCCAAGCGACTAATGGCTGAGCAACCTGGATTGTAGGCGGTTGCATCACTGGGGGATGCATTCTGATATGATGTAGCGGGCCACGTATTTGGGAGAGTCTGGCCCGCCTCCAGTTCGGAGAGGTGCATCTTGAAGCAACCTGGTCGCCCCAGTTGGAGAGACCCCGGGCTGCTGGTGCTGTCCACCCTGGTCGAGGGACCGCGCCACGGCTATGCGATCGTTCAGGAGGTACGCAAGCAGGCGGGGATCAACCTGGGACCGGGAACGCTCTATGGAGCGCTCTCGCGGCTGGAGGCGTACGGCCTGGTCGCGGGGCTCCCTGCCGAGGGACGCCGCCGCCCCTATCGACTCACCGACAAGGGCCGGCAGACCCTGGAGGCCCAACTGGATGCCATGGCTAGGTTTCTGAGGATAAACGGGCACTTGGAAGAGCGCGGACTTTTTCACCCGGTGTCGAGCGGAGCGGAGCGGTCGTGAGCCCGTCTCTGCGGCGCCGGCATCGGCTGCTGCTGAGCCTGTATCCGCCGCGCTTCCGGGAGCGCTACGGTGCTGAGCTGCAGGCCCTGGTGGAGGACACCTCGTCTCCCAAGCGCCTGACCCTTGACCTGGCGCTCGGAGCCGCCAAAGCGTGGACCGGGCCCAGATTCGCAGAAACGCCCAAGTAAAAATGTCCCGCCGGTTGGCCACGAACCCGACGGCCTTCCGACGCTGGGCACCGGTGTGGGGAGCCTTTTCGCGGTACTGGCCGCGGGCCTGTCGGTCGGGTCGGCGCTCCTCTGATATTGCCCGACCGCTCAACCGTGGGACGAGTTGAGTCCGTCCTTGAAAACGACGCCGAATCCGGGTCGGTGTTTCGTGTAGGACAAGGTTTATAGCGAGCGCGTGCCCAGTCTCGGGTGAGCGACTCGTCGACGGCGTGCGCTCCCAAGATGACCAAGTCCGGGAGCCAACCTGGTTAGATGAGCTGATTGGACCTATATTCCCCATCCTGCCCCAGAAGGTCGGCGTGACGGAGCGCCCGGTCGACTGAATTAAGTCGGCGGCCATTCGCTGAGGACGAGTTGGCCCGCCGTCCCGGCTCTGCTCAAATCGTGGCAGACAACTGCCCTCGTCATTCGCTTCGGTCGTTGGTAATCATGCCGCACATGTTGCACCCGCCGCAGTCGAGGCACAACGGCAAGGTTTCCCTTTCCTCCGAACTGAGCTTCGCTAAATGCGCACTTGCCGCCGTGCTGCGATGCCTTCCGATGGTCGGAGTACGCAGGCCGTCCGCATCCTTGTGCGGGCTCAAAATTTCGTCGAATCAGCGCTCGGCCTCCCCAATCCAAGGTGTCAGAATCATGTTAATTTTACTTGCGCTTTAGCACGAGCCGCGTATTCTGAACTATAAGTCGCGCTGATCGGTCGCCGTGCTCGCGTACTCCGCTGAATCGCGCGATGCGTAGTCATCAACGGCGACATTCGACTGTGGCGGGCGCGAGTACCCGTGCTGTCTCTATCACGGCGACATCGGCCTCTCGCAGCGCTAATCTGTCTCGCGTCCCTCCGCCAAAAAACCCTACAGTCCAGGCGCGACGACCCGGACCGGCGCTCAGGGTCGGGTCCGGGCTAGCCGCTCCGGCGGCCGTCCTAGGCCCCCACTACCTACCATGGGTCGCCGTGGAAATTGAGCAGTTGCTTGCCGGTGATACCCGGGCCCTGGCGCAGGCCATCTCAGCGATAGAGACTCGCCAACCGGGTACCGGGGACCTGATCGAGGAGCTGATCAAGAGGCGCGAGCGTAGAACTCAACCGGCGACTCAGATAATCGGTCTGACCGGACCGCCCGGTAGCGGCAAGAGCACCCTGGCCGATGGGCTGACCGCACTGTGGCGAACTCAGGGCCGACGGGTCGCCATCCTGGCGGTCGACCCCAACAGTCCCTTTACGGGGGGCGCCATCCTCGGCGACCGGGTTCGGATG
This sequence comes from Candidatus Dormiibacterota bacterium, assembly GCA_035531555.1. Taxonomy (GTDB): domain Bacteria; phylum Chloroflexota; class Dormibacteria; order Aeolococcales; family Bog-877; genus Bog-877. The sequence goes on along the minus strand of DATKSR010000142.1, from coordinate 45,880 downwards.
CAGCGCCACGCTCTCGATCGGGGGGTATTCATTCGCAGCATGGGTGCCCGGGGCCATCTGGGCGGGGTCTCGCTGGCCAGTCGGGGAACGGTACGGCTGCTCAGCTCGCTGGGGTGGGAGATGGTGCTGGTGGAGACGGTCGGGGTGGGTCAGTCGGAGCTCGAGATCTGTGAGATCGCCGACTCGGTCGTGGTGGTCACGACACCCGCCGCAGGCGACGGGGTCCAGGTGATCAAGGCCGGGATCACCGAGATCGCCGACCTGTTTGCCGTCAACAAGGCCGACCTGGCCGGGGTGGACCGGGTCGTCCGAGAACTCCGCGATCTGGTCAGGACCCATCACGAGGAGGGGGTCTGGCAGGTGCCGGTGATTCCCACCGTGGCGGCCAATGGCTCAGTGGGCGTGCAGGAGCTCGCCGAGGCGCTGGACCGGCACCACGCCCACCTGGTCGCCAGTGGGGCGCAGGAGTCGAGGGCCGCGCGACGGCTTCGGGACGAGGTAGTGGAGCTGGTGGGCGCCTACGCCGCCGACTTTGCGCGCCACCTGTTGTCTGCGGCCGGTCCGGAGCTTCTGCCGGAGGAGTTCTCCTCGGCCAACCCGGAACGAGTCGCCGATGCGGTCCTTCGACGCCTCGCAGCCCAGGAGAGCAAGATTGGAGCGGCCGACCGAGACCCGGCGGTTCACGATCGGAGGAGCGAGTGATTCTGGATCAGCAATCCGCGGAGATGGTGGACGATGAAGCCGCCTTGCAGCGGTGGGCGGAGCGTTACCGTGCTTCCAGCCTTCGGCCAGCCCACCCAGCAACCCGGGCGATTCCCGAGACCCTCTCGGGGCTCCCGGTGGATCCGCTCTACACCCCCCAATCACTGCGGGGTCAGGACTACGCCCGCACTATCGGCTATCCCGGCGAGTTCCCCTACACCAGGGGGGTCTATCCGTCGATGTACCGCGACAAGCTATTCACCATGCGCCAGTTCGCGGGGTTCGGCAGTGCCGCCGAGACCAATGAGCGCTACCGATTCCTCCTAGCCGAGGGGCAGACCGGACTCTCGGTGGCGTTCGACCTGCCAACTCTGATGGGCCGGGACTCCGATGATCCGGAGGGCCAGGGGGAGGTAGGCCGATGCGGGGTCGCGATCGACTCACTGGAGGACATGGATCAGCTGATGGCCGGGATCGACCTGGCCAAGGTCACCACCTCGATGACCATCAACTCACCGGCGGCGGTGATGCTGGCCATGTACGTCGCGGTGGCCGAGCGTCGGGGAGTGCCGCTGGTGCAGCTGGGCGGAACTCTCCAGAACGACATCCTGAAGGAGTACATCGCTCAGAAGGAGTACATCTACCCGCCCGAGCCGAGCCTGCGCTTGGTGACCGATGTGATCGCCTTCTGCGCCCGCGAGGTCCCCAAGTGGCACCCTGTTTCCATCTCCGGGTACCACATCCGGGAGGCGGGCTCCACGGCGGTCCAGGAGCTGGCCTTCACCCTGGCGGACGGCTTCGCTTACGTGGAGGCGGGGATCAGAGCCGGGCTGGAGGTGGACGAGTTCGCCCCCCAGCTCAGCTTCTTCTTCAATAGCCACGTCGATTTCTTCTAGGAGGTGGCCAAGTACCGGGCGGCCCGGCGGATCTGGGCCAAGCGAATGCGAGACAGCTACGGGGCTCGCGACGAGCGCTCCTGGCTGCTCCGGTTCCACACCCAGACCGCCGGCTGTTCTCTCACCGCTCAGCAGGTCGAGAACAACGTCGCCCGCACAGCCCTAGAGGCGCTGGCGGCGGTTTTGGGGGGCACCCAGTCTCTGCATACCAATGCCATGGACGAGGTGCTGGCCCTCCCGACTGCCAAGGCCGCCCAGATCGCGCTGCGCACCCAGCAGATCATCGCCTTCGAGACCGGTGTCGCCGCCACTATCGATCCCCTGGGCGGCTCCTACTTCGTGGAGGACCTCACCAATCGGATGGAGATGGAGGCCGAGGCCTACTTCACCGAGATCGACGCCCGGGGCGGAGTTCTCGCCTGCATCGAGTCCGGCTTCTTCCAGAGCGAGATCGCAGACGCCGCCTTCCGCTACCAGCAGCAGCTGGACCGAGGGGAGCGGATCGTGGTCGGGGTCAACGCCTTCACCTCCGACGACGATGTGGCGCCCCCCCTGCTGCACATCGACCCCAAGGTGGAGACGGAGCAGATCGCCCGACTGGCCAAGGTACGCCGCGAGCGGGATGGCGAGGCGGTGCACCACCGGCTGGAGGAGCTCCGCCTCGCCGCTCAGGGAACCGAGAACCTCATGCCCAGGATCATCGAGGCGGTCAAGGTGCTCTGCACCGAGGGCGAGATCACCTCGACTCTGACCGAGGTGTTCGGCGGCTACCGGGAGCCCGCCGTCTTCTAGAGTCGGGTGGCGCTCACTTCGCGGGCCGCCTTTTCTTCGAGAACCTCTGGAGCCACGCCTCGGTATCCCGGCTGGAAGGCCCGGGCTTCTCCTCTCTGTCACTGACCGGGGAGGCGCCAGCTCCCCGGACGTTGGTTCCGCGGGGGTCCAGCTTCTGGATCAGGGCGTCTCCCCCGATCGTCGAGCCGCCCTCGCGACGGACCAGATCCCGCAGGCCCCGATCGCTGGTCGCCACCACCGCCGCGGTCCCGCCATGCACCGCCTGCGCCACCAGATCCACGATCCTGTCGTCAGCACTCTGGCCGGGGTCTGGGTAGAGCACTCGGACCCCAGTCGAGCTACCGGGGCCTGACGAGGGAGGAGGTCCGTCGAACACGAACGTGAGCTGGGAGTAGATCGAGCGTAATGCCGACTGAGTCGCCGTTGTCACCAGGAGCCGCTGGGCTCCGGCGTGGTCCTTGCGGATCAGGCAGGGTCGGCTGCGCGGCCAGGCCCAAGCGATGTTGGTCCCGTCCACCAGCAGCTCGGTTCTTCCCACGGCCTGGTGCTCAGTCGTCCCGGGATGGGATGAACGAGGCCCCACCGGCCGGAACCCGCGAAGCGTGGTCTTTGATCTCGAAGTCGACCAGACGATCGGCCAGCTCCTCCAGCCGGAGCCTGAGCGCCTGGTCGAGTCGGCCCAGCCGGCGAGACGAGGGGTCGATCCCAAAGGCCGCCCCGCCCAGCCCTCCGGCCAGCGCCAGGGCGCCGTGGGTGGGCATCTCCTGGTTGTCCACCTCTTGCAGGACGCCCTCAAGATCGGATCCGGCCGCGAGAGCGTGGATCGCCTGGCTGAGCACCGCGACGGCGTCGTCGCCGGACTCCGGCAACTCGTCTCGGGACGGACGGTGGAGGGCTCGGGAGAGTCTGAGCGGAGCCTCCTCTCGCAGCGCCTGGGCGACTCTGGCCAAGCTCTCATCCAGGCCCCTGGTCAGCAGGTCCCGCGCCAGGAGGCAGCTGCCGACCGTTGCCATCCGGGATGTGAGGTCGCTGTGGGTGACCGAGGCGCTCTGGTTGGCCCACCGTTTCAGTAGCGCCCCGTCCTGGCGGGCCGCGATGGCCAGGGGTAGCGCTCGTGGGAGCGGACCGTCGCCGCTGCGGTCCGGTGCGAGCCGGGCCGTGGCCTCGGCTAAGCCCTCCGCCGGGAATCCCTCCTTGAAGAGGCGCAGGGCCTGAGCGGTGATCGATCCCGGTCGGGGACTCGACTCGGGCTCAAGCCTCTCCCAACGGTCCAGCAGCAGCTCCGGCTCGATCTCACCCCGAGCGATTACCGATTCGCCCAACTCGAGCGCCAAGTGAGTGAGCGCCAGCGTGCCGGAGATCGACTCTCCGCACGCCAATCCGAGCAGGATCCCGCGGGAGCGCTCTCGCAGCTCACGGTCGGAGATGGTGGGAAGCTCCATCTCTCGAATATTGGGGCCTCGCGAAGTCGCTGGCGGTTCCACCGAACAATTGCTGGATCGAAGTCGAGGCGACGGTCCCTGCTCCTTCCGTGGCAATTAGCTGGTGGGTACCGAACCCCGGTAACTGACAGCGACCTGAATCTCAGATTAGCTTGGGCTCACCCAAGACGCAGAACCTTCCCCTTGGCACTCACTGTCACCGTCGCCCGGAGCGATCGATCGAGCCAGCTTCCGAGCCCCGACGAGACCCGAGCCGTCGCCACCAGCCGAATCGTGCCATCAGGGGAGCCTTCCTCGGTGCATGACTGCCCAGTCACCTCCTCGAAGTCGCTGGCGTCGATGGTGAGCGAGCAGGTCGTCCGATCAGGATCCTGGGCCGTGAAGTACTTCAAAAGGGACGTGCCTTCTTGCGCGTCCCAGGCCTCCCGACCGTTCCAGCAAACGTCGGCGTCCAGATTGACCGCAGCCCCGAGACCGTCCCCGAGTTCGCGGGATACGTCTAGGCTGGCGCAGCGGGCTCCGCCGACGGTGATTGATGCGCTCGGGGACTGATCCACTGCCAGCGTGCGCGGTGGCAGTGCGAATATGGCGCCGATCCAGATTCCGAGCACCGCCAGACCTGCAAGCAGCGGTCCAGCGATTCTCCGCGCTGAGCTACGAAGGTGATCCGGGCGACGACCGTTGTGGTCGTCTGGGGGATCCTCCTGAAGCCAGGCGTAGGTCATGGTCGGGAGCAGCGTCAGGAGCAGGACGAAGGCCACCAGGTATCTAGGACCGCGGGTGAAGTACAGCAGTGGCGGAGCGGATGATCCCGCCTTGTGAGGCAGCAGGAGCGAATCGGCGACCACCGTCACCACCAACAACAGCACCCCTGCCCCAATCCCTCTGAAGGCGGTCCGAAAACTGCGATCCCGGACCTGGTTCTCCCGCTCATCGAGCATTGACGGGCGGCGCCAGACGCGCCAGTCGGTCGCTTCGGCGAGAGCGACACCGAGGGCAACCAGCGCCGCCACCAACAACGCGGCGCTTCCTCGCAGGGAGGTCGGCACCGGCAAGGCGAGCAGCGTCCAGATCATTGCGGTAGCCACGACCAAGGCGCGCGTGGCTGTGAGTCGGGAGAGGTGCGGCGCGTATGGTCGGAAGCCGAATTCGCCCATGCTTAGCTCCGGAGCCGTCCCCGCCGATCCACGGCGAAAGTGATGTCCAGCTTGCGGCTCAAGAAGGAGAGAACAGCCGGGCGGACCATGGCGGCGTAGGTCACTCGGAGAGTGCCCTTGGAGTCAAGCCGCGCTCCGCATGCAGCAGTTGATACCGTGACCAAGTTAGCCGTCGTGTCGCAGCTGATCCGCTGACCCTGGAAGTCGACGACCCGGACGTGGTGGTCATTCCAGCACACATTGGCGCCCCGTACTGAGTACGTGCCGAACCACCCACTGATGATGGTGACTCGCTGAAAATGGGCGCACTCTGAACCCATCGGTGTGAGGTACTGGCCGGCCGGTCCCACCTGGCTCGGCACGGTCAGAACCGTCGCTGCGCCGACCACGGGCGCCAGCAGCGAGACCACGACCATCGTCATCGCGAGACGGCCCGCGAACAGGCTGGCTCGGGTGGCCGGAGGAGCTGGAGTAGCGCGATCGGGTTCGAGCCAGGCGATAAGCATCGCCGGGAGGCAGATGAGGAGCGCGATGAAGGCCACGACCGGTCCCCCCTCCACCGCCGCGCCCAACCAAGCTCGGCTACCGTCCGTCGCCAGGTAGCTCACCACCACTAGGACGCCAGCACTGCCCGCGACTATCCAGTAGGCGGAGCGGAAGGCGCGGTCCCGAAGTGACCCCTGACGCTCATCCAAGCGACGGGGAAGAGACACGGTGATCTGGCTCGTGGCGCGACCGAGGAGCACATTGCAGAGGGCCAAGACGATCAGCAGCAGCGCCACTGTGCCGCCCAGTAGGTCGGGGGGAGTGATCAGGAGAACCAGGCAGCTGAGCCCAGCGACCGCGACCACAGTTCGGCGCACCAAACGACGACTCAGCCACGGTCCCGGGCGACTCGACACCCGGCGCACCACGAACACCGTGCCCACCGCGAACACGAAATACCACAGAGTGAGATCGCCCGAACTTAGCGCTGGTTGATTGATTCCTGACAGCACGGCCGTCGTCAGCGCCAGAGCCGCCAGACCCAACACCAGAGCCAAGAGCGGAATGGACGAGAGGATGCGCCCTCTTCCCGGAAAGACCATCAGCGGGAACCGAGGGCTCGGTCACGGGCCGGGGTATAGAGCTCTTTGCTCATGGGGCGCAGCGGCTCCCGAGAGAAGATGGCCTCAATGGGAAGCTCGAAGAGTTCCGCAAGCCGGAGGGCGAGCTCCAGGCTGGGGTTGTATTCACCTCGCTCCAGATACCCGATCGTCTGGTAGTTGACCCCGACGGCGTCCGCCAGCTGGTATCGGGACAGCTCCCGTTCGGCCCTGAGGACCGCGATCCGGTTGTAGAGCCGTCCAGAGCCTCCCCCGGCCTCGGCGTCCTGAGCTTGTCGTCTTGCGGTCATCGCGCGAACTGTAGCAGTAGTACTATATAATTATCAAGAGGACCACATCGGAAGGTGGGCTAGACTGGGGCCATGAGCGCGAGACCAGTGCGGATCCTGACCGCCAAGGTGGGCCTGGATGGCCACGATCGGGGGATCAAGGTCATTTCCCGGGCCTTGCGGGATGCCGGAGTCGAGGTGATCTACACGGGGCTCCACCAGACCCCCGCCCAGGTGGTGGAGGCGGCGATCCAGGAGGACGTAGATGGGGTGGGCATCTCGCTGCTCTCGGGGGCCCACATGACCCTCTTCCCGGAGGTGCTGCGTCTGCTGCGCGAGCGGGGTGGGGAGGACATCGTGGTCTTCGGAGGAGGGATTGTGCCTCCGGACGACGCCGTCTTGCTGAAGGAGATGGGGGTCGACGAGGTCTTCACCCCTGGTACCAGCATCCGGGCGATAGTGGAGTACGTCGAACGTCGCTTCGGGCTGGAGAAGGTGGGCGCCGGCGCTCGCTGATCCGTAGATTTGGTACGATCCGGCGGCTTTCGCCGATCTCACAAGAGGTCGGCGGCCGGGGCCGGCAGGGCTTGGTGGAGGCTCATGGATTACACGCTGGAGGCGGCGCTGCGCACGACTGTGGGCAGGCACGTCACGGGACTGCGCCGCCAGGGACTGGTTCCCGGAGTCGTCTACGGCCACTCGGTCAAGCCCATCACCGTTGAGATCCCCGGCAAGGAATTCGCCAAGCTGTTCCACCGCGCCGGCCGCAGCCACCTGCTGCAACTGAGGGTGGAAGGCGAACGGGCAGCGCGCCCGGTCTTGATCAAGGAGTTGCAGATCAACCCCCGCAACTCGGAGCCGGTCCATGTGGACTTCTTTCAGGTCAACCTCTTGGAGAAGCTCACCGTTCAGGTCCCAGTGGTGCTGGTCGGCGAGGCCCCCGCCACCCGGTTCAACGCCGGCGAGTTGCTCCACCTGATTCACCAGCTGGAAGTGAGCTGCCTGCCCAACGCCATTCCGGGAGAGATCGACATCGACATATCCGGGCTGGCGGAGATCGACGACGCGGTGCGGATCTCCGAGATCCTGCTGCCGGAAGGGGTGGAGCTGGCGGCCGCCCTCGACCCCGAAGAAGTGATCGCCAAGATCGCCGCGCCCAGGGTTCAGGAGGAGGAGGTCGTCGCCGAGGGTGAGGAGGGCGCCGAGGAGACGGCCGAGGGAGAGACTTCGGCGGAGTCCGAGTCCAGCTCCGAGAGCTCCTAGAGACCCGGCCTGCGGGCCACCGCTAACTTTCTCGACGGTCGCGGATCTGGCGCAGTCGCTCTGCCATCGAGACCTCTTCCCCGTGATTGGACGGTCGGTAGTACTGGCGCCCGACCAGACCATCTGGCAGGTGCTCGTGACCGACGAGTCCCTCGGAGTCGTCGTGAGCGTACTGGTAACCCGCACCGTACCCCTTCTGGCGATCCCTTCCGGTCACCGCGTTGCGGAGATGGAGGGGGACTGGGAGGTGGAGCTGCGAGCGCACGTCCTCGGCGGCCGCGGCCAGCGCCGCGGTGACGCTATTGCTCTTGGGCGCCAGCGCCAGGAAGATGGCTGCTTCGGCCAATGGCAGGCGGCACTCCGGCATGCCCACCACCCGGACCGCCGAGTGGGCGGCGACCGCTATCTCCAGCGCCCTCGGCTCCGCCAGCCCCACGTCCTCCGCGGCCAGGATCACCATGCGCCGAGCCGGCACGGTCGCGTCTTCTCCCGCCTCCAAGAGTCGGGCCAACCAGTACACCGAGGCGTCCGGGTCGCTGCCTCGCATGGACTTGATGAAGGCACTCAGCAGCTGGTAGTGGAAGTCGCCGGCCCGGTCGTGGCGCAGCACCGGACTGCGGAGGGCGCGCACAGCGGCCGCCTCTTGGACCACGGCCCCGTCGGGGGTCAACGCGGCGGCCTGCTCCAGGGCGTTGAGCATGGTTCGGGCGTCACCCCCTGAGCGTGCCACCAGAACCTGACGAGCCCGATCGTCAAGACGAAGATGGCGCGCGCCCAGGCCCTGCTCCGCGTCAGACAGGGCCCGGTCCAGCAGCTCCGAGAGAGCCTCTCCCGTGAGGGGCTCCAGCTCCCAGACGTGGACCCGGGAGAGTAAGGCGCCGGAGAGCTGAAAACTGGGGTTCTCGGTGGTTGCCCCAATCAGGGTGAGTAGCCCACTTTCCACGTATGGCAGGAGGGCATCTTGCTGGGTGCGGCTGAAGTGGTGAATCTCATCAAGGAAGAGCACGGTGCGTTGGCCCACTCGCTGACGGATCCGGGCCTCTGCCACTGCGGCCCGGACCTCCCCCACCCCCGCGCTCACGGCGGAGAGCGCGATCAGGTGGGCCGACTGGGAACTGGCGAGGAGCTGGGCGATGGTGGTCTTGCCACTTCCGGGAGGGCCGACCAGCACCACCGACGGAAGCGGACCACCGGCCAGCGCGGCCTGCAGGGCACCATCCCCGCCGACTAGCTCGTCCTGCCCCAGAACCTCCTGCCAGTTCCGGGGTCGGAGCCGGGCTGCCAGCGGGCTGACCTCGCCTGCCGCCAGCGACGGCGGGCTGGTCGGCGCTTCTGGATTCGCCACTTCGGCTCCTGGCTCGAGCGGAAGTTCGCCGTCCACAGACCCCATCTTGAGGGGTCAGCGGGAGAGAGCCCCTCAGTGGACGACGACGACTACCCCCAGCATGCCCAGCGTCTCATGGGGGATGCAGAAGTAGTGGTAGACCCCGGCGGTGTTAAGCGTCAGGCTGGCCGAGCGTCCGGACGGCAGCTTGAGGTACCACCCGTGGCCGCCTCGGGGGATGGTCGCGTCTCCGGCGCTCGCCGCCCGGCTGGGTTCGTCGGTGCTCGTGTGATCCAGATCGGTGGTCGTGTTCGTCCAGGTCACAGAGCCGCCTACCTGCAGGCACACAACCGCCGGGACGAATCGGAAGGAGCTGGTGGCATCCACGGTGACGTGGCTCTGGGCGTGAGTGGAACTACACGCGGCGATCGCCTTTGCGAACTTCGGATTAGCTGGCGCCGCAGGCGATCCCGCACAGCCCACGAGCCCGAGAATAGATCCCACACAGCCGGTGACCAGGGCGAGCCTGAACGACATCCGCCGTTCTGTCACTAGCGGTTCAAGGCTCCGTTCGAGAGGCTGATCACGCCGCAGGCGGTGGGGGACCGGCCCTGGCCACTGCCTCCGAGCCAAATGGACCAGGCAGAAAACTTGAGGTTGGAAACGCTCAGCAGTTCTTCGTTAAAGCGCGCGACGCCCCGGTCGTCAGCGCGCACGGTGCCGATTAAGCGGGTGCCGGTCGGTCGCGGTCCAGTGCAGCTGGCCCGCGGCACCAAGAATGCGCTCACCTCCGTGCTCGGCGGCAGGTGTGCAACTCCCAGAACCACGACCAGCAACCCACCGGACTGATACCAGATCAGGTGGCCGTCGCCCCGAGCCGTGTGTCCGGGGGACGGCCCTACCGAAATCAGCACGGCATGCGAACTGGGAAGTGTCGGCTGGCTGCTGGCGGTGAACAGCGCGAAGGCGGCCCAGATCCCGACCGCGGCCACCATCACGGCCGTGATGGTGGTGACTGTGGGATGAGGCAGGTCGTGGGCGCTTTGGAGCCAGGGTAGCGGACGAAAGAAGCCGCCTGACCGACCCCGGGTGGGCCGGTGGAGATGCCGCGCCCATCTGCTCAGCCGCGATCCTGGCATGGTCCGGGACGCGTGGGTCGGTGGGATGGGCTGGGCGGGGAGGCACGCACGTTGCTGGCCCAACCTCGCGCCGCCGCCAGAAGGCAGGTATTCACCGCTAGCCGACCCCTCAGACCCTCGGGCGCGCACGGCTTGTACAGTACCAAGGTCCTCTTCGAGAGTCGAACGCCAGGGACCGCGGCAGAGGTGCCGCCGAAGTCAGGTAGCTGACTCCGCTGGCGGGAGAAGTTGTCGCTGGCCGCGCTCCCAGGTGAGGGGACACGGACCGTGAATCGGATTCAGAAACTGCCGTAGCCCAGGTGTCCCGCCCGACGTCGATGAGCGCGCCACCAAGACTGTCGCCGTACAGACACCCTGCCGTCGGGAAAGTCGGACGGTTCGATTGGCCGCAAGAGTCGGTACCGGATCACTCCTCGGTAGTGGGCAGCGCCCAGCCGCTGCAGTTCAAGCTGACCTGCCGCCCTCACTTCCTGCCCCCAGCCCTACCTCATCGGTGGATCCGGGCCTACAACGACGAACACCAAATGAACCGGGCGAGCCGCCTACGGCTCTGCGCTCAGTTAAGTCCCACGAAGTGGTGTAAAGGCGGGGGGCACTCAGGAATAGATTCATCAGTCCGCTGCGGCCGGACAAGCTCGTTGCGATTCGGCTGCGCTGCGCGCGTATCGCAGCACCCTAGGCCCGCCCAGGAGGTGATAGGGCTCGCCCTGACCCGCTACCGTGGTCCTGTGAGCAGCGGCCCGCGCGTGCCCGGTGGGGTGGTGCACAAGCTTCCAGTGGACCTGCGCGAAGCGCTGATCGCCAACCCCACGGCACTCGATGCCTGGGAGGACATCACGCCTCTGGCACGCAACGAGTTCATCTGCTGGGTCGAAGATGCCAAGAAGAAAATGACCCGGGAACGCCGCATTCGCCGGACCGAGGAAGAGCTTGAGGAAGGCCAGCGTCGGCCCTGCTGCTGGCCAGGGTGCGACCACCGCGAGCGCACCGGAAGATAGCAGTCGGCTGGGTGCCCCCTATCGCCGGATAAGCGGGATCGCTGGAAGGGCGCAGATCGTGATGGTGCACGCTTCAGACAGCCTCGCGACCTGGCGTCTCGTCGAATTCGATGCCAACGGCCGCTGGTGACACGAAAGAGCAAGAGAAGGAGCGCTGCGGTCGTAGGTGCAAATGGGTGAATGTACTTGACAGAGCCGGCCGAAGCACCCAGTTGCGCGCCACATAGCCCCAGGTCAGGCGATCATGGTTGGCGGAAGATCCGGTGGCTACCGAGCCTTCGCCAGCGCACCGCGGGCCAGGGGCGCCCGTCGGTGTCGCCGATCGTGGTCCACTCCCACGTGGCGCGGCCGTCAGGTCCGCTGAAGCTCCAGGTCATCTCGAAGACGCCCGGTGCGTTGGCAACTGCCTTCACCCGCAGGTTGGCCGGCCATGACGACGAATTCTTGGTCTCGAAGAAGCGATCAGCCGCCGTGTTGAAGGCTCGAGCGGCGGTGCGGAACTTATCTCTCGCGTCCTCAGGCAGCCGGTGGTAGTCGGCCTTGAACGGCTCGGTGCGCTCGAATCTCACGAGTCGAGGTCGGCCAGTAACTCCTCCACGCTCGTCACGACCGTGACGCGTCCGGCGGCGATGGCGTCGTCGGCCTCGCGTTCCATCTGCTGCCAGCGCTTGGTCCAGAACCATGCCTGGTCGGCAGGCACGGCCACGTGCGGACGGAGCACGATCTCTCCATCTCGCTCAATGACTTCCACCTGTGCTCCTGGCTGGTCCAAGCCAAAGTGGCGCCGAATCGCGGTCGGGATGGCGATCAGGCCTCGGCTCTGCACGGTGACGAACTGGTGATCTTCGGACATAGAGGCAGTATAGCTGAACTTCAGTGATACGACATTACCGCAAGCGTTCCAAACCCACACCGCTGCGGCAGCCGGCGGGTTCACGTACAGGCCGACCGCGTCACGCAGCTTCGACTCGAAGCTCGGGTCTGCGGACAGCTTGAAGGTCTCCACCTTCCACGGGCGGATCCGCCGTGCCTGCCATATCCGGGCCGCCGTGTCCTTGCCAAGCCCGTACCGGGGCGCCATCGACCTCGTCGACCAGCACGCAGAGCCGTCCTCGGGCACCGTGCGCAACGTGTCATGCACGATCGCTTCCACAACTTCGTCGCCGAGCACAACAGGGCGGCCACGCCCCGCCCGGATGCGCCTCAGCGCAGCGGTTCCCTTCGCGGCGAACTAGCTACGCCGCCGACGGACGGACTTCGGCGCGGACGCACACCTACGAGCGATCTCGGCGTCCGAAATACCGTCTGTAGCCCACGACAACGCCTTTGCCTGGCGCACCTCCCGAGCCGGCGCGGTGTGCGAACGAGCAAGCCGCTCCAGCTCACACTGCTGTCCACCCGTCATCGCCAAAGCCCCGGCCGCAGCCACCATCCCACGCACACTACGACAGATCACTATTTAAGCGACACATCGCCCGGTGTACCCCATCGGCGGTACGCTTGCGAAATGCAACCCCTTCGGTACTCCATCAACGTCACATTGGACGGGTGCTGCGATCATCGTGCAATCCCCGCGGACGAAGACGTGCATCGTCACGCGGTCGAGAACCTCAACCAGGCCGATGCCCTTCTCTTTGGTCGGGTGACTTACGAAATGATGGAATCAGCGTGGCGGCCGCCGGCGCCGACGGGAGCGAGACCTGATTGGATGGAACCATTCGCCCAGACGATCAACGCGGCAAAGAAGCACGTCGTGTCGAGCACCCTGGAGCAGGTCGATTGGAACGCGGAACTCGTGCGCGGGGATCTGGGCAAGGCCGTTGAGCAACTCAAGCGGAAGTCGGGCGAGGGACTGTTCGTGGGTGGTGTGAAGCTCCCGCTGGCGTTGACGGAGCTGGGATTGATCGATGAGTACGAGGTTGTGGTGCATCCCAGGCTCGCGGGCCACGGGCCGACGTTGTTCGCGGGTCTATCGAAGTATGTCGACTTGAAGCTCGTGAGCCGGCTGGAGTTCGGCTCGGGGGCAGTGGCGATGCGGTACGAGCCGAGAAGGTAGCCATCGGGCTCGCTAGTCCGAGCCGGCCGCATCATGGAGCCCTGGTTCGCGGCTCTTGCGCGCCCCACCGCAGCGGTTCCCTCCGGGGCGCTCCTGGGGCGATCAAAGCAATCACCGCCAGCGGGAAGCGCATCGTGCGGGCCGTTCGGCAGATCCTTGATTCCGAATCCGAAGACTAGGGGCGTGGTCGGGAAGGGCGGACGCAGGCTGTTCTGTGAAATGGCGCGGTAGGTGTGCTAGGTGGGCCTGGGCGGCAGGCGTCGTCGCGAAGTGCTACTATGTAGCACAATGGAACAGATAGGGGTTCGGGAGCTTCGTCAACACGCCAGCAGGTACCTGGCCCGGGTGGCAACCGGGGAGACGATCGAGGTGGCGGACCGGGGGCGTCCAGTTGCGCTGCTAGTTCCCACAAACAGAGATCCATGGCAGGATCTGATCGCCCGCGGCCAGGTGCTCGCAGCGTCCGGTGAGGGCAATGTGGCCGACGACCCGCCGCATGACTATGGCATCGACGCCTCGGCTCGGCTGGCGGAGATGCGTGCGCATGAGCGGTGAGGATCTACCTCGATTCGTCCGCGTTGGTAAAGCTGGTCCAGCGAGAACGCGAGTCTGACAGGCTGCGAAAGTTCCTGCGACGACACCGGTCCGACCAGCTGGTGACCAGCGCGCTCGCCCGGGTGGAGGTGGTCCGAGCGGTCTTGGCCGGTGGGCCAGCTGCCATTGAGCAAGCCCGTCGCCAGCTGTCCCGTCTCGACCAGGTCGTGCTCAGCACCGATTTGCTCGATAGCGCGGCGACACTGGCTCCTGCCGGTCAGCTACGGAGCCTCGATGCGGTCCATCTCGCCGCGGCACAGGTGGTGGGAGGGGATCTGCGTGCGCTGGTCACCTATGACCGACGCATGGCAGACGCCGCCCGAGCTCTTGGCCTCCCCGTAGAAACGCCGGGATGACTTCGTGACAGCACCCCGAGAAAGATGGTCTCTTGTCGTTGATCCGAAGAACTACTCACATATCGGGAAGTTAGTCGTCACAACTGTGGCCATCTGGCCCGGGATCCTCTAGAACCCGAAATAACAGGCGATCCCAAGAGTTGTGATCGGGAAGGGCGGATTTGAACCGCCGACCTCACGGTCCCGAACCGTGCACTCTAACCGGACTGAGCTACTTCCCGAGGCCGCCCAGTATACCCAGCGCCGAAGTGGGTCTCGGCCCGCCCGCGACCGTAGACTGGCGACCCGATGGCCCTCTATCTGATCCGCCACGGCGAGACCGTCTGGGCCCTTGACCACCGGCACACCGGGACCACCGACATTCCTCTCACCGCCCGAGGTCAGGAGCAGGCGAGGGAGCTGGGCTCCCGCCTGCACGGTGTGGAGTTTGCCCGGGTGCTGTCGAGCCCGATGCGGCGGGCGCTGAACACTGCGGAACTCTCGGGGATTCGGCCCGCCGCCGAGGTCACTCCCTTGCTAAGGGAGTTCGACTACGGGGAGTACGAGGGGATCACGAGCGCCGAGATCGAAAAGACGCGTCCCGACTGGGACATTTGGCGAGACGGCTGCCCCGGAGGAGAGACCCCCCGGCAAGTGCTCAACCGGGGCCGCCGGCTCCTAGCGGAGCTCGGTGCGCAGGAGGGACAGAACTATGCGCTCTTCGCCCACGGCCACGTGCTCCGGGCAGTGGCGGTCGCTTACTTGGGTCTTCCCCTCAACCTCTGCAGCCACCTCATGGTCAAGGTAGCCTCCATCTCGATCCTCAGCCAGGAGCACGAGATCTCGGCGATCGAGGCCTGGGACCTGACCTAGTGGCTCAGGCGGCGTTGAGTCTGGCCAGGAGACGCTCGGTGCGGGCGGATCCCCGCAACAGCTCACCGGTGGCCCGGGCCATGGCGAACTCGTAGGTCGGCGCCACTCGGAGCTGGCGCGGCAGCGCCGGCCGGGCGGCCCGGAGGCTGAGGGTCAGTGCTCGGTAGGCCACCTCGTGCGCGGCATTCCAAGGGATCCCGAACCGCGAACGCACCCGGGACGGGAGCATCCCGGCTGTGATCAGCGAAGTGACCTTGGCCAGCGCCGGGCCGCCCGGCCCCGGAGCCAGGATCACGCTGGCCACAAGGCGCGACCCCGGACCTGGCAGGGCCAATCCATGGCGGAGCTGGCGCTCGATCCAGACCCGCATTTGGGCTTCCGAGTCCCAGGTGGACCCGGGAGGTAGTCCCATCAATTTTGCAACTGCATCCCACTCCCTGACGAAGCGGTCCCCCTGCCCTTGGTTGATAGCGCCGATCACGGCGCGATGGGTGGTTAGCATGGCGTCGATCAATGAGGCGTGCACCCAGAGCAGGAGATCCTGATCCTGGGCCCGGTAGGCGCTGCCCGGTCCCCAGACCGCGGTCGCGTTATCCGGTGGCAGATCTCCCAGGACCTTGCGGTGGACTCGGTTCACCGCTCTGGTGGCAGCCTTAGCCTCATCGGTGGTCCCGAACACCACCGTCGTGACCCAGCCGGCGGTGCGCTGGAAGCGACCGATCGGATCCTTGGCGAAGTCGCTGTGGTCAAGCGCGCCCTGGGCCACCAGGGGATGAGCCGACTGCATCAGCAGCGCCCGCGCCGCACCCAAGATCAACAGCGGCTGGCGCATCACTTCCCAGGTGGCGCTGCTGGGGCCGAAAAGTCCGCTCTCCGGTTGCCGATCTCGGAGCGGAAAGTCACCGGGCGGCGGCAGGCCAGCGGCCAGCACCCGTAAGAGGGCAGCTCGCGACAGAGGAATGGAGTCCACCTCGCTAGCCTACCCGGCCCATCGCCCACCCCCACCGAACCCCGTACGGCGGTTGACGGAGTTCTGAGCTAGCACCTATGGTCCGGCGATGGGCTCGCCGCCGTCGATCTCTGACTTGGTGGCTCCCTTCTCGGGCTGGTTGGGTCGCTGGGAGGGGGAGGGAATTGGGCTGTGGCGGGCAGATCCACCGTTCCGGTACCGGGAGAGCCTGAGCATCGAGGCGGTCCCCAACCGCGCCTTACTTCGCCTGGCCGAGCGCACATCGGTCTTGGACTCCGGCGAGCTGAGCCACTCCGAGTTGGGCTTCTTGCGGCTGCTGCCGGACCAGGCGGTGGAGCTATTGGTGGCGGTGCCGGCGGGTTATGTCGAGCTCCACACTGGCCGCCTGCAGGATGGAGTCCTGGCCCTGGTGCCGCACAGCCTCAGCGTCTCGCCGACGGCTCGGCCGCTGCGGCAGGTGCAGCGAACCCTGGAGCTCAACTATGACGTGATCCGCACCGTGGTGGCCATCGCAGTTGGCGATGATCCGGTGTCGGCGCACGTGGAAGGGACGCTCCGTCGAGCAACCGGCACCGAGTGATATCGGTCAGAAGACCGGAATCAAATCCTCTTCTGAGAAGTTTGCTACTTCTTCGCCGCTGATGCCCACTTCGGGCATGGCTGGAAAGGCGATCCCGTGCTTCTCGACGATGGTCTTCATCTTCAGCATCGCCTGCCGCCAATTCTCCGTCTTCTGCTCCAGGGTAGCCACGCCGAGCCCCGCTCCTCGGGCTATGTCCTCCATCTTGTGGTGCACATCGGCAAAGTCCGGGGGAATGATCCAGAACTGATCGGGTGGCTCAAAAAGGATCATCGACAAGAACACGAAGCCGGCGCGCAACTGGCGGGTTACCAGTTGCTTCTCCTCCGGGCCGATGGACTTGAAATGGTTCTCCAGCATTCGCATGCAGATCGCCTGGTGGCGCGCCTCGTCCTTGCCGATGTTGCGGAATGCCTGCTGAAACACCGGGTGGGTGGAGTGCTTGAACATGTGGTGGAAAAGGGTGGAAGAGGCTACCTCGCCCATCAGGAAGGACGAAAAGAGAATCGCCAGCGGGTACTTGTAAAGCGCCTTGCTGTAGCCATTCCAGTAGCGGGCCCCGTTGTAGTACAGCCACTTGAGGTTGCGCACCGCCAGCCTCTCCAACTCGGTCTTGGGCTGGAACCCGATGGGCCCGTCCTCCCGCAGCGTCTGGATCATCCGCCCGCAGACTTCCTCATGGTTCTGCTCGTCGCGCACCACCGAGAAGAGGCAGCGCCGGACGGGGTCCTCCTCGTGCAGCTCGTAACTGCGCACCATGGCCTTGGCGAAGACAGCCGGTCCGGAAGCATCGAAGTTGGCCAGAACTCCGAACCAGTACATCATCCCGAGTCGCTCTTCTTCATTCCACTCGCCGGGGTCGAGCTCGTTCCACGGTAGGTGGGACGGGTTCCAGGCGTCTCGCTTGGACTTCTCGTAGATGTCGGTGAGCTGAGGGGTTTCCTCGTGCCACTCGATCGGGAAGATGTTCCCCGCCTCGATCTCAGGCGGCAGGCCTAGAAAGTCGAGGACGATGTCCTCGTGGTTGTTGTTCACCGAGCTCATGGGATTCTCCCGTTGGAACCGAACGGAGACCATCCTACGGCGACCCTCGCTCCACCATCGGGACCGATCCAATAGGACGCCACCACCCCAATTAGGATGGGGCCCATGGGACCAGGGGCGCTCGGCATTCCGGCCGTCACCCCCGGTGCACTCACTGCTGGGATCGAGTCGGCCGGCCGGCGGTCCGGATGAGCCCCGTCCTCTCCTCGACGGGAGGCGAGCGACCCGCGGGGCTGTCATCCACCGCCGCTCGCTACCTGGAGGCGACCTACTACATCGCCCATGAGGGCGAGACCGTCCGGCCGTCCCACATCGCCGAGTGGCTCGGGGTGAGCGCCCCCACCGTCACCGGAGTCATGCAGCGGCTCCACGAGCAGGGGCTGGTTGAGTTCAACGCCGACCGCAGCCTGCGTCTGACCCCGGTCGGGGAGCAGCGCGCCTCGGAGGTTGTCCGCCGCCACCGGGTGGTCGAACGCTGGCTGACCGACGCCTTGGGGCTGGACTGGGCGACTGCGGATCTGGAGGCGGGCCGGATGTCGCATTTCTTCTCAGACGTGGTCCTCGAGCGCATCTTCGAAGCTCTGGGGAGGCCCACCACCTGTCCCCACGGCAATGAGATCCCCGGGGCCGGGATGCGCGACCGTCAACTGGTCAGCCTCTTCGAGCTGGAGCAAGGAGTTGCGGCGGTGATCTCCCGAATCTCCGAGGTCGCCGAGCACGAGGCCCCTCAACTGCTGCGCCTTCTGGAAGTGGACGGGCTCAGACCTGGAGTTCAGGTGGAGGTACGTCGTGAGCCCGGGGCGGAGGCGCTCACGGTGGTGGTGGCGGGCCGCCAGACCGCCCTGGGTCTGCGGGCCGCGCGATCGGTGTGGGTGGAGCGGGCTCGGACTCGTCCACTCCCGGGATCCGCTGAATCTGCTTGAGAAACTGTTCGTAGTCGTCCGGCTTCAGCCACTCCGGGCCTCGCAGGGCGCCCGTTCGGAGCCAGAAGGCGGTGATGCTGACTGTGGCTAACAGGAGCACCCAGGCGGCGATGTCGGGGGGGCCGAAGGAGTGCGTCACCAAAGGGATTACCAAGAGCAGGAGCCCCACCAGCGCATAGACCACCCAGGCGCCCTGCTCGATCCGGGTCATCCGCGTTGGCAGCGGAGGCTCCGGCACCCGGGCTACGGTCACCTTCCCGCCTTCGATCTCAGGCACCGAGGCATGGTACCTCCAGGCTTCCGGGAGCGCCCAACTCGGATGAGCGAGCGGTCGAGAGGATTTTCACCGACCGAAACGGAGCGATGCGGGCGGCGCTCTGAATCGGGGAGGGAGATCCTGCCCGGTAGGGCCGCTCCTCATTTCGCCTGCGGACTTTCGAGAATTGCGTTCGACATTGACAGAATGTGAACACCTAGGTATAAATCCTGTATGAATGATGACAAATCACTGCAAGACATCCTCCGCCAGGTAGCCGCCGGCGAGCTCACTCCCGAGGAGGGCACCGCCCAGATCGAGAGCCTCCACCACAGCCAGGTCGCGGTGACGGAGGCGCCGATCCGCACCGTGCGGGTTGTGGGAGCGCTCCACCCCCTGCGGATCACCGGCGATGCCGAGGTCCGTGAAGCAGCGGTAACCGGGCTGCACGAAGTG
The DNA here is from genome assembly GCA_035531555.1 of Candidatus Dormiibacterota bacterium. Classification (GTDB taxonomy): domain Bacteria; phylum Chloroflexota; class Dormibacteria; order Aeolococcales; family Bog-877; genus Bog-877. The sequence goes on along the minus strand of DATKSR010000142.1, from coordinate 26,705 downwards.
CACCGAGAGGGCGAAACCCTGGTGATCCGGACGACCACCGCGGGCGACGACGACTCCGGGTTCAGCTTTCGCTGGCCGGGCCGCGCTGGCCTCCCCAACTTCGGCTCCGGTCATCCAGAGCGGTCCCTACGGCCGATCCAGGTCCGAATGAATCCAGAGCTGGCGTTGGAGGTGGAGATGTCAGCAGGCTTGCTCTCCGTGAAGGGAGTCAAGGGACCCATCAAGGCCGACATTCAGGCGGGTAGCGCCAAGCTGGAGGGCTTCGCCAGTCCATTCGATCTCAAGGTCACCTGGGGGACAGTCTCCGCGACCGGCGTGCTCAAAGACGGACAGTCGAAGGTGCGCTGCGAGGCCGGGACCGTAAAGATCGGGCTCGAGGAGGGTTCCAGCGTGAAAGTGCAGGCGCGCAGCACCCTGGGGCGCATCTCCCTGCCCGGCGAGGCCGCCGGGATTGCTGAGGGCTGGACCATGGGCGGCGAGCAACGCGAGGCCACCATCGGTTCAGGACAGGGCCAGCTGGACGTGGAGACCACCACCGGCGCGGTCTGGGTGGAGGAGGTTGGGGAGTGACGGCCAATCACGCCCCCCGAAGCTGTCCGGTCTGTGGGGAGCTCCTGCACCTGACCAGGCTCTCCTGCCAGGGGTGCGGCACCGAGCTCTCCGGGGACTTCGAGAGCTGCGAGTTTTGCGCTCTCTCGTCAGCCGACCGCGACCTGCTCAAGCTCTTCTTGGGATCCCGAGGCAATCTGAAGGCCATGGAGCGGCAACTGGGCGTCAGCTACCCGACGGTGCGGGCTCGGGTCGACTCGGTGCTGGTGCGACTGGGGGTCGACGCCCGCGATCCGCAGCCGGACTCGAGGCTCGGGGTGCTCCAGGCGCTAGCGCGCGGGGAGGTCGATCTGGATCAGGCGCAGGCCCGGCTTCGTTCCTGACCGAGAACGCGTCCCCCTGCGGTCGTCAGCGGAAGCCGTAGAGCCCTTCATGAAAGTCACCGCTACTGGACCAGCGCTCGATCACCTGGTCCACCACGCTGTCGTCGACCTCGGTCGCGCCCATGGTCCTGGCGTTGCCCTCGACAGCCTCCAGCACCTGGCCGCGGACGAACTCGGGCACCCGCTCGAAGCGCTCCCGGGCGGAGTCGGTCCAGCTGAGGCCGTCCTGATGGCGCTTCTCAATGGCGTGAGACACCTCGCCCCACATCTCGTACTTCACCTCCATGATCGCCGGGGTGATGGTGGTGCCCAGCCCCTTTTTCAAGGCGGTGTACTCGACTCGCCAGCGAGTCAACTCCCGGCAGAAGGCGGGGACCTCCATCAGTCGGGATTCCGCCTCCGAGGTCCAAGTGAACGTTGGCATGCCGGTCCGGTCACTGAGTGGGTGCCCATAGCCGAGCTTCTTGCCCAAGATGTCCACGAACTTGGAGTCGATCTCCTCGACCCCCCGGCGGACCGCCCTTTGCTCCAGCACGTTCTGGGCCATCTCCTCGGCTTTGGCCTGCGAGATGTGGCTCGTGTCGGCGGCCGAGCGCGCCTTGTGCATGGCCGCCACATGCGCCTCCACGTCCCACCTCACATCCGGGGGGAGGCTGGTCGCCGGCACCGGGCATCCGGGGGCGCCGCCTGCTGCCGACTCCGCCGGGTTCTCATCTGGTCGTGGGAAGGGGCAACCGGGCTGTTCGTCGCTACTCATGGCCCCAAGTCTCCGCTACGAGGGGCCGCTTCTTCAAGGTCCGGATCGGGCAGCGCCGTGGCGCATTCGGCGGGGACCGCCGAGACCAGTTGTTCCAGCGCCTCCCGCAGAGCCTCCAGCTGGCCCTCCTGGAGAGGTTTGGCGAAGTGGGAGCGGATCGAGTCGAGGTGGTCCGGCGCCGCCTGGCGGAGCCGCTGTCGTCCGGGCTCGGTGATCACAGCGAAGTAACCGCGCGCGTCGCTGGGGCAGGCCTGTCGGAGCACCAGACCGCCGCGTTCCAGCCGCTCCACCAGCCGGGTCAGGCCACTTCGGCTGAGCAGCACCTGGTCCGCCAGCTGGGCCATCCGCAGAGCTCCGCCCTCGGCCTCCTGCAGCTGGACCAGGACGTCGTATTCAGCGAGCGGCAACTGGTGGGAGGACACCATCTCGCGCTCCAGGGCTCTGGTGATCACGGTGTGGGCCTTGAGGAAGGCCCTCCAGGCCGCCAGCTGCGCCGTCGAGAGCGGGGGAGTCACGGGCACTTCGCCGGAGGTTAGTTGCACGAGCAAGCACCTTTGTAATAAGATTGCACAAGCAATTATCGCGCATTTGGATCACTCGCGGTTTAGGAGGAGCGTAGATGAGCTGGAAGGTAGACAACGCCCACACCTCACTGGAATTCTCGGCTCGGCACATGATGGTAAGCACCGTCAAGGGCCACTTCAACGATTTCAGTGGCGAGGTGGAGATAGATCCCCAGGACCTGACTCGCAGCTGGGCCAACGCCGAGATCCAGGCCAGCAGTGTCGACACCCGGGAGGACCGACGGGACGAACACCTGCGCTCCGCCGACTTCTTCGACGTCGAAAAGTTCCCGGTCATCACCTACCGGAGCGGCAAGATCGAGAGCCGTGGCGACAACCGCTTCCTGGTCCAGGGCGAGCTCACCATCAAGGACGTCACCCGGACGATTGAGCTGGAGGTGGAGTTCCTCGGCATGCAGGCCAGCCCCTACGGCTTCCAGGTTGCCGGCTTCGAGGTCAGCGGCAGCCTGAGTCGCAAGGACTTCGGGCTCAATTGGAACGTGGCGCTTGAGGCCGGCGGCTGGATGGTCGGCGACGAGATCAAGTTGCGGATCGACGCGGAGGTCGACGAGGTGGCCACAGCCGGAGCGGCGGTCGCGGCGGCCTGAGCCCGCTCAGAGCTCCTGGCCGGCAGGCTGGGCGGCCTCCCCGCCCCCAGCTCGCCGGCTGCTCCGCCGCCTCGGCTTGGCGGCAGTCTCGGGCCCCGGCTCAACTGGCTCACCCTCGGCAGTGACCAGGCCGAAGGTGGCGCCGGGCGCCAGCCGCTCGGAGCAGAGCGTGCCGACCAGGTGATCCGATTCATGCTGGACGATCCGGCTCAGCCAACCCTCGAACTCCCGCTGCATTCCCTTGCCTTGAACGTTCCGGTAGCGGACGGAGATCTTCTCGGACCGTCGAACTAGGCCGCTGTGATCGGGCATGGAGAGGCACCCCTCGGGAGCGTCTACCTCCCCCTCGGCAAAGGTGATCTCGGGATTGCAGATGGCGAATCGACGCCCCTCGTAGATGATCACGGCGACCTGCACGTTGGCGCCCACCTGGGGGGCCGCCAGCCCAACCCCATTCCACTCCTCGCAGCGCTCATACATCTCATCAACCAAATGGCGCAGCCTGGAGTCGAATTTCCTCACCGGAGCGCTCCGGTGATGCAGGACCGGCGCTGGGTCGAGCACCAGTCGCAGCGAAGCCGTTTTGGAAGTCACCGAGACATCTTCGCAGGCAGCTGGGCCTAACCGCCAAGCAGCCGGATGGCGGCGGCGCGGTCGGTTCCAGCGAGGCCGGGCAACTCGGCCAGCGAGGTCAGACGCGAGTGATCGAGCCCCGGGCCAAAGACCAGGTGGCAGGCATCAAGGCACTTCAGCTCCTCCCGGTCTGGGGCGCTTACCGCCACCACTCCCCGGACCAGGCCCCAGCCAGCGGTGAGGCGGAGCCCCAGCCCCGCCAGCTTTCGCCCGTCGATGGCCAGGTCGCTGAAGCCAGGGCACCAGGCGCCCTCCACCCGCCCCTGCTCCAGGTGCACCCGCGACGAGCTGAGTCGATCCTCCAGAAAGGTGCGAAGTGCGGACGTGAGGCGGTCGAGTGGACGAGGGCAGGGATCGGGCAGTCTGGCGACCGCCAGAAAGCCAAGCCAGTGGTCGCCGCCGGGGCCCACCGTTCCCCCGATCGGACTGGTTCGCACCACTCCGATCCCCTCGATCCGACGGATCTGGGCGACCAGCTCTGGCCGGCGGGCGAGGGCGCTCCCCAGGGTGACCCCTCTGGAAGTCCGGAGTAACTGAAGTGTGATCTCGCTGGGCATTGCGGTGAGGCCGCCTCTCGGGTCGGAGGCAAGTCGGGGGTCATCCTCGTCTGTAACCCCGACCACGGTGACCGGCCAGGGATCGGGCCTCCTGGTGGCGTCGGTCACCGAGAGCGGGATTCGTCGGACTCCCGGCGGAGGGGAGAACCCTTCCCCTTCGCTCCGGTGAGCAGGCGGCGCAGCGTGCTCAGCGAGTGCCTGGCCTGGACGTCGAGGATCCCCTGGATCCCGAAACGTCCGGCCAGCGCTCCCAGCGGACCACCCGGAAGTTGGTATGAGAGGCGGTATCTGACCTCTGCCGAGTTCGGCCCCAGCGCCAAGCACTCGATCTGCAAGGTTCCGGTCGCCCCGAGCGCGTGCCCCTGGCTGCTGAGGAAGGTCGGGCGATCGCATCGGCCCACGGTCCACTCGCTGTCGGCCACCCGCCCGCCCGCCAGCAGCCGGACTTTTAGGTGATCGCCGGGGAGCAGCGGATGGCGCAGGTCACCGGCCACTTCTCGCACTCCGAAGACCCACCGGGGCGCGTTGCGTACGTCGGCCGCAAAGTTCCAGGCCTCCTCCTGGGAGACCGGGACTGTGATCCGACCTCCGGCCTCAGGCATGGGCGAGCTGGCACATCGGTGCTTCGAGGATATCCCGTAGGGTTGAGTCGATGTCTGAGGTCGACCCCTCGGTAGGAGATCTCTATTCCCGGTTGGATCGGTTCCTCCAGTGGGACCTGGTCACAGTTACCCCTTGGGGCGCGCCCTCAATCTCACCGGTTGGCGCGCGACTGATCCCTGAAGAGGCCACGGTCTGGACCTCTACCACGGTTGGATACGCCGCCAAGGTGCGCAACATCCAGGCTCATCCGCGCGTGGCCCTGATGAGGGTCCATCCCGAGGAGCCGCCGGTGCTGGTTCGCGGCGAGGCCAGGGTGGTCGGGGGTGACGGCACCCTCAACCTGGCCCAGCTCTTTCGCTTGATGGGAGGGGCCGGTGGCGCGCGCAGATTCTTCGCGACCTCCGTCACCGACCCATTCTGGAGTCAGCTCTACCGCTCCTACTGGCACCGCTTCCTGATCGCGGTCCGAATCGTGGAGATCTCCACCATAGGCCCGCACGGCTGGGAGCCGATCAAGGTTGCGAGCTGGTCCAGATCCAAGATCGCGGCCTCCCCACCCTCTCGTCCTCGCCGCCCGGCCCGCCACGGCGGATTGGTGGATTCCAAGGGCCGGGCCATGCTCTCGGCGGGCACACCAGTAGCCCTCGCCACCGTGAGGCGGGAGGGCTCAGCGCCCCTGGTGTGGCCAGTTCGGGCCACCCCGGAAGTAGGCGGAGACATCCGGGTAGACGCTGGGGTCCCATTACCACCGGAACGGCTCCCCCACACCTCCCTGGCAGTCCGGGTCCTCGACGACACCTTCGAGGTCGCTCAGATGGCGGGCTGGATCGGGGAGTTGGAACCGGGGAGGAGCTCCCGCCTGCTGCGGCCGCGCGCCAGCTACGGGTTCACCAAGCCTCCCGGAGTCGTCGGTGATCTGGCGGCTGGGGTCGCCGCTCTGGTACGGGTTGCCGGCCTGAAACACCCACTCCTGGTGAGCCCGCCCGATGTGGCCAGGGCAGTTGAGCTGGGCGGCGTCACCACCTCCGCCTTGCTGGAGTTGCCGGAGCCGGGTTGGCGGCTGCTGGAGGAGATCTTCGCGCGCCGCAATGCCGCGGCCCCCTGGTACGCCGGGATGGCCACGGTGGTGTCGGATCGACGGTTGCAACGCTCCCTGACGATCCTCTCCGAGCGCGCTCAGTTGGAGCGGGACTGGGCCCTGGGGCTGCTCGCCCGAGGATCGCGGAGGGTGGGCGCGGCGCGACTGGCCTCAGGGGCGCTGGCGCTGCGCCCAAATCCGGCCGCGCCGGCGGCTGTCGCAGCTCGCGAAGAGGCCCAGATAGATCGGCTGCTGACCCGACTTGTCGGCTACCTGCCGCCTGGGGTTGCAGGGCCACCGGAGAGGGTAGAGGGTGATTCACAGACCAGGTCAGCCCCGGCAGTCAAACGCGGACGAGATCAAGGCGTGGCTGACGTCACCATGGCGGCGGCCGGAGCCCTTGCCGCGGCCGTAGATCGCTGGAAGGAGAGGCGGCCGGGATGAGCTCCGCCTGTCCCGGGGGGACGTCGCTAGCGTCCACGGGTGTGGTGCTGGGAGCCGCTTCCCAAGCCGGGCTTTCTTATCTCAGTTTCCGGTATCCGCGCTACTTTTGGGTGCTCATGACGCTAGGCCTCAGCGCCTGTGGCCTGCCCGGGTTACGTCGGCTGCGCGCCGAGCCGCAGCGCGCCTCCGTCCGAGGGTTGGGCCTCGGAGTGCTCGCGGGGGTAGCTGGGTATGGGATCACCGCAGCCGGGGCCGCAGTTGCCCGGCGTTGGCCCTTTGGCCGGCGGTCCTTGGATCGGCTGCGAGAGTGCTCGCAGAGCGTCCCGCGTCCGGTCGCCGCCTTGCTGGTAGTCCCAGCGGCAGTTGGGGAGGAGCTCTTCTGGCGCGAATCGGTCCTTGGACGTCAGCTCCAGCCGAAGGTCGATTCCCAATTCCGCCGCCTGGCGAGTTCGACCCTGGCCTATGCGGCCGTCCAAGCGGGATCCCTGCAGCCATTGCCTCCCTTAGGGGCGCTGCTGCTGGGGGCGGGAGCGGGGTGGATCAGGCTCCGCAGCGGCTCGATTTGGCCCGCCGTGGCGGCCCACCTCGCCTACTCAGAGCTGGCTTTGGTGGCGCCTGGGCTGCCGGGGACCGGATCGAAGCCTCGGAAGTAGTCAAACCACACGACACAAACGTCACGCTCTCGTCGCTTAGCCGGAGGCCTCTCACTGGCAATATCGCGGTGTGGCGGCGATACTTCGAGCGGCGACTACGCCGGAGCTCTCCACGGGTGCAAAGTCCGTTTCGTCGAACCGACCGACTCGAAGGTCGCGCACTCGAGGAAGCCAGGCACCGGACGCCTTGGAGCTGGCGATCCGTGATCTGCTGCGTCCGGGGGCCTTACGGATCACCGCGGAGCCGCTCACCCGTCTCCGCGATGGATCCATCCTCTCGTACGAGGTTCGCTGGCGGGTGCCGCGGATCGACATCGTTCCCTCACTTCCGGAGATCTGGGAAGCAGCCAAGGCCGTGGATTTGGTCAATACGCTGGACGACACGCTTCTTCGAGCCGAGCTGGAGGTCGCTCGCCAGCTGAGCCCGGGCGCTGTGCTCTTGGAGATGCATCCCTGGCGGCGTCGCCGGCGGGGCGTCGTCGCGTCGCTCCTGCGGGAGGTCCGGGGGGCTGGCCTGGACCCCTCCCAGATCGTTTGGCAGCTGGTGGACCAAGCCGACGAGAAAGACCGTCTCGACTCGGGGCCGATGTTCGGCCTCGCCGCCCAGTTGCATGACCGGGGCTTCAGGGTCGGATTGGCCCAACTGGGGGCGGTGCGCACCCAGCTCGCGGCCATCGGCAAAGTCGAGCCGGACATCATGCAGCTCGCCCCGGTACTGATCGAGGGTATCGCCTCTGACCGGGGCCAGCGCGCGGTCGTCTCGGCCTTGGTGGGTTTGGCGTCGCACCTGGATTCCCGTTTGGTGGCCAGTGGCATCTCGACTGCGACCGAGCAGACCTTGCTGATCAACCTGGGCGTTGAGTTCGGCCAAGGGCCCTTGCTGGGCGAGCCGGTGACGGTGGTCGGGGACGGAGCCGAGGAGCTGGAGCGACCAGGTCCACTTCAGCTGCTCTCGCTGGACGAGCGTCCCAGCCTCAAGGTGGTCGCTGGAGATGATGAGATCGGGTCCACCGTGGACAGCGAGGCGGGGTCCGGACCGGTTGACTCCCACCACCTCGGAATGACCGAGATTCTGAGTCAGGCGGCGCGCGCCTTCCAGACCGAGAACGACCCGAACTCGATCTTGGAGCTGGCCGCGGACTACCTCGATCGGGTCGTCCCGGCGGATGGGATCTCGATCTATGCCGCCGATTGGGACTCGGGCAGGTTCCGTCCGATCCTGGCCCGCTCGCTGAAGGACCCCACTTATGCCGATGCCGTCATGGACCACTCCTTTGCCCTCGGCACGGGACTCACCGGATGGGCCTTTGACATGGGCGCCCCCCAGCGGGTGAACGACGCGGATGCCCATCCCGCCGCCGGTCATGTCCCGGGCACCACCACCGAGGACGAGTCGATGCTGCTCATCCCGCTGGTGTCTGGCGATTACCGGCTGGGGATGCTCAACATGGTGCGCTTCCGCAAGGACGCGTTCCCAGCCTACGATCTCACCGTCGCCGGTCTGGTGGCCCACATGGCGGCGGCCGCCTGGCGCAACGTCCAGCTCTACGCCGAGCAGGTCCAGTACGCCATCACCGACTCCCTCACCGGGCTGCTCAACACCCGCTGGCTGCGGGATGCGGCCGGGCGAGAGCTGGCGATCGCCGAGCGCAGTGAGACCTCCCTGGCGATCCTGATGATCGACCTGGACAACTTCAAGCTCGTCAACGACAGCTGCGGTCACGCCGCTGGTGACGCCATCCTGCGCAGCGTCGGCCGCACCCTGCAGCGCTCGGTCAGAGCCGAGGACGCGGCCGTTCGGTACGGCGGAGAGGAGTTCGTTCTTATCCTCCGCGGATGCGACCTCCCGGCGGCCCGCCGGGTCGCACGAGAGATCCGCCACGGTCTGGCAGAGATCGCCCTCCCGCCGCCGTGCACGGTGCCCCGAGTGACCGCCTCGATTGGGGTCGCGCTCTTCCCCAAGCATGGCCGCACCATCGGCCAGCTGCTGGGCGTCGCCGACGCGGCCATGTACAGCGCCAAGCGCCGGGGCCGCGATCGGGTTGCGGTCGGCCACTAACCCAGCCTCGCGTAGCCGACGCCTTCCCACCTGAACCAAGGACCAGAATCCCACCTTCACAAGGGAGGCAACTCCGCCCTCAGCGGGCCACCTCGAAGGACTAGAGGCGGTCCCTGGTTGGTCGGGAGGAAGGTCTGATGCCTCGCTGGACCGCTCTCAGGACGGTCATTAGCGCCTCCATCTCTCCGGCGTTGAACTGACCGACCAGGTGCCGTACTTTCTGGCGCCGGAAGCCACAGGCCTCCTCGGCCGCGGCCCGGCCGCGGCCAGAGAGGGCGGCGTGGACCACCCGGCGGTCGTCCTGATCCCGGCGCCGAACCGCCAATCCATGTTCCTCAAGTCGATCCAGGGCCGAGCTCACTGACGGGGGGCTGATCTCCAGCGCTTCGGCCAGACGGCCCACCGTCGCAGGGCCGAGCTCCTGGAGCACCATCAGCAGGTGCATCTGGGCGACTGAGAGATCACGGCGCGCCCAGCGCCCGCCCGGGCTCTGGCGCCAGTGGTGCGCCATCAGCTCTTCCAGGGCGCAAAGGGCCTCTGCCTGCAGCTGTTCCCGGGAGGCGGCGGGCTCCGCAGCAGTGGTCGTCATCTGGGCCCAGGTCAGCTCGCCGAGACCAGCTCTTCCTGAGCCGGCTCAGGTGCGCTGTCGGGAGGTGAAGGGCTGGGCGCCTGATCACTGTGGGTCGTGCGGAGTGGAATCTCCTGCAGGCAGAGGGTAGCCACCACGGCCACCAGCGCCACCACCAACCCGATCCAGAAAGAGCCGGCGATGGCCTGGGCCAGTGCGTCATGGATGGCCTGCACGATCGCCGCGATGAAGGGGTGCGCCGAGGCCGGCAGCGCCTTGGCCAGCTTGCCACCAACGTTGCCGACCCCGGTCAGACTGCTGTTGGTGCTGGCCGAGAGGTGGCCGGCCAGAGACGGTGGCACCTTGGCCTTGGCCAGGTCCTTCGGTAGCTGGCTGGCGAGCGTGGAGGAGAGCGACGTTCCGGCTATCGCCAACCCGATGGTGCCACCGATCTGGCGGATGAAGGTCAAAGTGCTAGTGGCGACGCCCAATCTCGCCACGGGGACCGAGTTCTGCACCACCAAGGTGTACCCGGACATGGCAGGCCCGATTCCCACTCCCAGTACGAACAGCCAGATCCAGAGCGGGTAGTCGCCGGTGCTGGCGGTGAGCATGGTCATGAAGAAGATGCCGACGGTCATGGTCACCATCGCGCTCACCAACAGCAGCTTGTACTTACCGGTACGGGCGATGACCAGACCGGCACCGACGCTGGTGCCCATGAGCCCGACCAACAGGGGCCACAACATGTAGCCGGAGGCAGTGGCGCTGATGCCGCGCACCGCCTGGTAATAGCGGGGCATGAAGATGACCGCGATGAAGAAGGCGAACGACATGAGGAACATCGCCGCCTGCGAGGCCGCGTAGGTCCGGTTCCGGAACAGGTCGAGGGGGATGATCGGTTCCTTGACTCGGGTCTCGATGAACAAGAAGGCCACGGCTAGGACAGCGCCCAGCAGGAGCAGGCCCCCCACCTGGGGAGCGAACCACGAATAGGCCGTTCCCGCGGTGTTGGTGAGACCCTTCTCAGTGAGTCCGATCAGAATCGGGACCACCGCAGCGGTGAAGACCAGAGCGCCCCAGTAGTCGATCGACGGACTCGCCCCCTCGCGCTTGTGGTTGGGGAGGTTGAAGATGATCACCGCGAGGGCGATCGCGCCGATCGGCAGGTTGACGTAGAAGACCCAGTGCCAGCTGATGTTGTCGGTGATCCAGCCGCCGAGGAAGGGACCGACCAGGAAGGCCAGCCCGAACACGGCGCCGAAGAACCCCTGGTACTTACCCCGCTCTCGGGGGGTGAAGAGGTCGCCGATCACGGCCAATGCGATCGGGAAGAGCGCGCCGGCCCCGAGACCCTGCAGGCCTCGGAAGAAGATCAACTCGCCCATGTTCTGGGACAGTCCGGAAAGCGCCGAGCCGACCAGAAAGAGGCCGATGCCGATGATCAGCAAGAGCTTGCGTCCGTACAGGTCGGAGAGCTTGCCGTAGATCGGTACGGTGATGGTGCTGGTGAGCAGGTACGAGGTCACCACCCAGACGTAGAGGCTGTTGCCGCCCAGGTCGGTTACGATGGTCGGCAAGGCGGTACCGACCACGGTCTGGTCCAGGGCGCTGAGGAACAACCCGAGCATCACCGCGATGACGATGCTGATCTTGGTCCGCTGCGAAAGTTCCATCACCGATTGATTCATTGACACCACAATCCTCGAGCTCGTTACTGACAACCGGCGTGGCCGCCGATGCAAAAAGGTTAGCCTCGTCCGAATAGTTCTGTCAAGCCTAACCTTTGTCCACACCGGCCGCCGCCGGGAATCCGATGTGATCTGCGAAAGCTGCGCTCACCGAAGCCCTGATCCAATCCGCGAACCGCTCCGGGTCCGACTCTACCCGGAAGCGCAAGCGGCTGCCCCGCATCGCTACTAGCCAGATGCCGGGAGGCGGATCGGCCACCAATCGGTCCAGGACCCGGCCCACAAGGCGCGTGGCGGCGTCCCCCAGGCTTCGGTCCTCTCCGGAGAGAGACAGAGGCTCGGCCCAGGGGAGTGGGGGCAGCGGACCGCTCAGATCGCGGAGCCACTTGGCCGAGGAGGGCAGCACCCGAAGGATCGGGGAGAGCGCCGCTGGGATCAGGCCCCCATCGAGGGCCGACCCCGGCAGCGGATCGTGGCCGTCCCGGCGGGCGCGCTTGCCCTCCAGGGCTCGCTGGGCCGCGGCCAGCTCCACCCCGGTCAGCTCCGCGATCCGCCCCAGCCCCTCCCACCCATCATCCAGAGCGCGGATCGCCGCTCGGTCCTGGGCCCAGGCGGCGACCAACGCCAGGGAGGCGGGTGGCAGCTTCACGTCGAGGACCGGCTGGGCGGCGCGGGCCTTGATCTCCGCGCGGTCGGTCGGTCGCGGCTCGAGGGCGGCGTAGATCCCGGCGGGGTGGGGCAGGTTGATCTCGTATCCGGCCAACGACAGCCGGCCCATCAGCCGGAGATCGGCGGCATAGGGCAGCTCCGCGCGGTGGGCTGGCAGGGCCTTGGCCCACCGGTTCAGCGCCCGTCCCAACTGGTCCAGCTTCCAGGCGCCATCCTCATCCAAGTCGGACTCGGGCCCGCCCCGGTCCTCGACCGCCTCGTTGAGCCCAACCATGGTGGTGAGCCGATGCCTCTCCACGAAGTCGGCCGCCGTCAGCGCTTGGCGCAGGGCACGGTGAGGTGGAACGTCCCCGATCAGCAGAGGCGGGTGTCCGGTGGCATGGGCGTGGCGGAGGAACTCGGCCAGCGAGAGATCCCATGCCCCGCCGGGAATGGCTATGTGAAGGTCACCCGGGCCGGTGCGCAGCAGGGCTCCCGCCCGGGGCCCCGCGCTCCAGCGGGGGGCCGTGGCTGGCCGGGGCCGCCGCCGTCCTGTCAGTGTCGGCTGAGCTAGGAGTGTCAAGTCGTAGGCTGCCCTCCGCTCCGGCGTCCCCACCAGCGTCCAGGCCTCCTGCAGTTGGGTGAAGAGCGCCGTCGCTCGAGGCTGGTCCAAGCGGCTGGGCGTGGGCCGGTGGGCCTGCACGTCCGGATGGAGTTCTCGGGCCCTGGCCCGGTAGCTGCGGCGGAGCTCGTTCCAGCTGGCGGAGCGCTCGGCACCGAGGACTGCGTAGACGTCGAGCACTCGCCGTCTGGTTGACTTCACTTGGGCGGCGAGTCTAGCGAGCGCCGCCGATGCGGCCGCTGGGGGACAGTGCGACTCGGGGCTGCTTCAGAGATCGAAGGGATCCTTGAAGAAGGCGGGGAGGTGGGTGGAGAACCAGCCGTAGACGAGCGGCACGTTGTTGCTTATCACCAGCACTCCCATGGCCACCACGAGCGCCCCCCCGATCAGGGAAATCAGGCGCTGGTGCCGGTTGATGACCCGGAGCATCGGGCCCGCCCGGTCGATCAACAGTGCGACCACGACGAAGGGCGCCCCCAGTCCCACGCAGTAGGCGGCGATCAGCAGTAGCCCCCGCCCGGTCGTCCCCTGGTCGACCCCCGAGGTCAAAACCGCCCCCAGCACCGGCCCGATGCAGGGGGTCCAGCCGGCGGCGAACCCCAGCCCCAAGAGCAACCCCGCCAGAAACCCGCCTCTGCTGAAGCCGATCGGCAACCAGCGCGCTTCCCGGGAGAGGAAGGGGAGCCGGAAGACCCCCATGAAGCTGAGCCCGAGCAGGATCACGACCGCGCCCATGATCGGGAGGGCCAGCTGCTTCCAGGGCTCCAGCAATCGGTAGAGAGCGTAGAAGAACGCGACCAGGAAGAGGCTCAGTCCCACGACGAAGCCCAAGGAGCCCAGCATGACCCGGCCCCGGCCGCTTTCCCCCTTGGCGGGGGTCGCGGCACCTCCGGTCGCCGACTGGGCCAGGAAGCCCATGTACGAAGGCACCAGCGGGAGCACGCAGGGGGAGAGGAAGGAGGTGGCGCCGGCGGCCACGGCCAGAGGGATCGTGATGTTCGCGAAGTTCAAGTTGGGTCCCTCGCTGGCCGATTTGCTGGCGAGTGTAACCGGGGAGTCTGGACGGCCCGGGAACGGGCCTGCACCGGGAGGCGTCCATCGGTCGTGATTGTTCTCGGGGATCGACCCTCGGTTCGGCCCTTGCGATCATGTGGTTCTCGAGTGGTCCTAGGTTCGCCGATCCTCCTGGCCGTTCTCTTGTTTTCGAGCTGCGCCCCCGCCGTGGCCGGTGCCGGATTGCCCTCGACCACCTCTCCCGCGAGCTATCGGTCGCTCTACGCAGGGTTGGACCAACCAGAGCTCGTTCTGCCATCGCTGCTGGCGGAGACCAGCATCGCCGCCCTCCAGGCCGACTTCCCCGCGACTTCGCCGCCGCGGTTGCGCCACGAACTCCAGGGACTTGGCCCGCAGCTCTACCTCGGCCTGTCCCTGACGCGCCTCAGCTGCCGCGACGACTATCTGGCCCACCTGACCTACGGACCGGGGGCGTTGCTTTTCTTGGCCGTGGCCCAGCGCCGGCTGCCGCCTCGGTCGGCCTGCTTCGAGCTGATCGGCCCGGTCATGTACCAGGTCCTGGCCCTGCCGCTAGATCAGTTCCCTCGACATGTCACCTTGTCGATCGTGGTCAAGCGGCCGTCGGGCAACCTCGGCGATCGGGTGTCAGTTCGCTTGCCGTAGCCAGGATCGCCCAACCACCGCTTCAGCTCTCGGGGGACGTCGTCATGCGGCCCAGCTCCGTCTCCGCCAACCCCGGGTCTAGCTTGCGGAATAGCGGAGCCGGCGCTCCCAACTGCTGGCCCGGGGCCAGCTGGCTCGGCCCCCAGCTTGCCTCGGGGGTCGAGTAGTGCCCGGTCAGCACCGGATGAGGGTCGCCGTCCCCGGCAACCGTCACCTTCTCCGGCATGGGGGCGATCAGGCCCTGATGCCCGAGCATCAGATGGAGCTGCTGGCAGCTGAAGGGCAGGAAGGGGAGCAGCTGCACTTTGAGGTTGTCGATGCAGCGCAGGGCGACGAAGAGCACCGCCGCCGCCCGCTCGCGGTCGGCCTTGACGAGCTGCCAGGGCTCGTTCTCCGTCAGGTATTGGTTGACCCGGGCGGCCAGCGCCATCACCTCGGCCAGAGCCGCCTTGAAGCGGGCCTGCTCCAGGAGTCGGCCCACGGAGTCGAATCCCGACTCGACCGCCGCGATCAGCGCCTGGTCCTGGGCGGTGAGCTCCTTGGCCAGGGGAACTTCACCGAAGTGCTTCTTGGCGATGGTCAGAGTGCGGTTGACTAGATTGCCCCAGGTGGCCACCAGCTCGTCGTTGTTGCGCCGGATGAACTCCGCCCAGGTGAAGTCGGTGTCCTGGCTCTCCGGGCCGGCCGCGGTCAGGTAGTAGCGCAGTGAGTCCGGGTCGTAGCGCTCCAGGAAGTCACGGACCTCGATGGCGATGCCCCGACTGCTGGAGAACTTCTGGCCCTCCATGGTCAGGAACTCGCTGCTGACCACGTTCTCGGGCAGTACCAAGGGCAGGTTGGGCGGGCCTCCGCCGACCACGCCGCCGCTGCCGTATCCCATCAGGATGCTGGGCCAGATCACAGTGTGGAAGATGATGTTGTCCTTCCCCATGAAGTAGAAGTGGCTGGCCTCAGGGTTCTGCCACCAGGCCCGCCAGGCTTCCGGCTCGCCGCGGGCACGGCCCCACTCCACGCTGGCGGATAGGTATCCGATCACCGCCTCGAACCAGACGTAGAGCAGCTTGTCCTCGCGGTCGACGAATTCCGGAAGCGGGATGTGGATGCCCCAGTCGATGTCCCGAGTCACGGCCCGCGGGCGGAGCTCGGCGACCAAGTTCAACGAGAAGGTCCGCACGTTGCTGCGCCACTCGGTCTTGGACTCGATCCACTCGGTGAGGGCGCCGGCAAAGGCAGGCAGGTCCAAGAAGAAGTGCTCGGACTCGCGAAACACCGGGGGCTCGCCGTCGATGCGAGAACGCGGCGCGATCAGGTCGGTGGGATCCAGCATCTGCAGGCAGTTGTCGCACTGGTCGCCCCGGGCCCCGTCATAGCCGCAGTGGGGGCAGGTCCCCTCGATGTAGCGGTCGGGCAGGGCCCGTCCGGTGGCGGCCGAGAAGGCGCCCTGCTGGGTCTGACGAAGGAGGTAGCCCTTCTCGAACAGAGTTAGGAAGATGTCCTGGGCCACCCGGGCGTGGTTGACGGTGGTGGTCCTGGTGAAGAGGTCGTAGCTGAGCCCGAGCCGCTGCAGGTCCTCGGTGATCACCGCGTTGTAGCGATCGGCAATCTCCCGCGGACTGACCCCCTCCCGGTCGGCTGCCACCAGGATCGGGGTGCCGTGCTCGTCGGTGCCACTGACCATCAGCACCCGGGCGCCGCGGAGGCGCTGGTAGCGGGCGAAGATGTCGGACGGGACGCCGAAGCCGGCGACATGGCCGAGGTGCCGGGGCCCGCTGGCGTAGGGCCAGGCGACGGCCACCAGGACGTGTTCGGCTCCCGGGCGAGATGAACTCAAGATTGGGACGATGGTAGAGGGTCACCTTCGGGGGAGGTGGACAATGTCAACTGTGAACCGTGACGCTCGGGTGCTGCTGGTGATCGCCGACAGCTCTCGAAGCGGCGGTCCGGAGCACGTCCTGACACTGGCCCAGGAGCTCACCGCGGCCGGGTGGGTGGCGCTGGTGGCCTGTCCCCAAGGGGAGCTGGTGGCTCGGTGCCAGGACCTGGGCCTGGCTGTCTCGGCGATCCAGATGAGCGGCCGGGGCTGGGCGTCCGCGCCCATCCAGCTCCGCCACCTAGCGCGGCGCTCTGGCGCCGGGATCGTTCACAGCCACGGCTTGCGCGCCGGGGCCCTGGTGCGCCGGGCGCACACGTCAGCGCCCCACATCCACACCCACCACCTCGATGGCTGGTTCACCTCCAGCCAGCTCCGGGTGGCGATCCACCGGCGGGAGCTGCGGGCCCTGGGGCGCGCCACTCAGCTGCAGATCGCGGTCTCCAACTCGGTGGCGGAGTTTCTGACCGACCAGGTAGGAGCTGACGCGAGGCTCCTGCGGGTGGTCCCCAACGGCATTCGGCCTCTGCCGATCCGGGCTCGGAACGCCGCGTCGGGACGCCGGGTGGGGGTCCTGGCCCGGCTCACTCAATCCAAGGGAGTGGACATCGCCATTCTGGCCCTGACCACCCCCGCCGGGCGGAGCATGATCCTCAACATCGGCGGGACTGGCCCGGAACTGTCAGCCTTGGTCGACCTCGCCTACACGTCTGGAGTCGCCGACCGGGTCAATTTCCTGGGGGAGGTAGCCGACCGCGACAGTTTCTTCGCTGGCTGCGACCTGGCCTGGGTACCATCTCGTGCCGAACCGTTCGGCCTCACCGCTTGCGAGGCGATGAGTTCCGGCCTGCCGGTGGTCGCTAGCCGGGTGGGCGGACTCACCGAGATTCTCGATCCCCCCCGGGCCGGGCTGGTGGTCGGAGCCGCCAACCCGGCCGCTTTGGCCAGCGTTAGTGCGGGCCTGCTGGACGATCCCCAGCGCTACGCGGCGCTGAGCTCAGCGGGACCGGAACGGATCCGCCGCCGTTTCTCAGCGTCACGGATGGGGGCCCTAACCAGGGGCGTGTATCGCGAGGTGATCGGACCCCAATAGGACCGATCCGGAGCAGTCCCAATGCCAGGGACCAACCGCGGCCGTAGCGACCGGACGACCAGCGCGACCTCGGATACGAGCCACAGCAACTGGCGGTCGGCGTCATAGGCGTCATGACACCACCACCAGCTGCCGTCGCGGTTGGGGGACCGACTAGTAAGGAGCTCCCTGGCCTTCCGCGCCGGGGGGGCGGCGGGCTGCCATGATGCCAACCAAGGCCACCACGATCCCCGCGGCGATGGTGTAGATGACGATGCCCGCCACGTCCGCCCAGTAGGCGTAATGCCCGCTGGAAACCGAAGCGGTGAGGACTCCGCTGAACGGTGCCGAAAGCGCGCCGGCGACGCCGGAGATGAAGCCGACGAATCCCACGTTGGCCGACGCCAGCAACTTGAAGATGAAGTCCAGGGCCATGATCGCGTCGACCACACCCACGGCTAGCCAGACGGCGCTTTTGAGCCGGAATGCCATGGGGGTGACAGTGGTGGTGGTCCGCGTGACAGTGCGGGCTCCAGCGCCGTCAGGGCCGACCCGCGTGACGGCTTCCTCCCGCTCGCTGACTTCTGGTTCGATCATGGCCAATATCCTCCAGGTCGTGGCGATCCGAGGCTGGCGCCAAAGGGCAGTCGCCAGGTCTCGGGCTCGTTTGGGAATAACGCGCCCGCGTCGCCGTCGTTTCACTGCTGGCTCGGCAGGCGATCGATATCTGCACCAAGAACGACGATTTTTGAGATGCGTCTCATCCACAGGGGTGGCCACCGTACCGACACCGAGGCATCTCACCGCTCAAAGTGCAACTTGATCCTGGGGAGTAGACCACGGAGAGTGCTATTTATCTCGGCGACGCGACAGCGCACGGTTCAACAGTCGAATGACGAAAAGCAAGTCCAGCGCCGATCAATCGCCTTCAAGATTCGTCAGGAATCCAGGGTGTTTGATAGCTCGCGGTGATCTGCTCCCGACCGGCTTCGCGCCGGGCCGGGCCACGACGCGGTGTCCAGGAGGCCAACTTGATCGCTGACCGGACAACAGGGAGCACGCTGAGTGTGCCCACCACGCTCTCCGCTGAGGAACCGATCGATGCGGCACTAATGTATGAGCAGCATTACCTGACGATCTTTCGCTATGCCCGCGCTCGAGTGAGCTCTCATGCCCAAGCCGAAGATCTGGCCAGTGACGTTTTCTGCAAGGCAGTCGCCGGCCTTGCCCGGTACCGGCCGCTCCGTCCCACTACCTTGCCCTGGCTGTATACGATCGCGTCCCATCAGGTGGCTGACCTCTACCGGCGACCCCGACCCGCCGATGATCTGCTGGAGGCGGACCAACTTGCCGACCCCACTCCCGATCCCGCCGATATTGTCGCCTCGCGCGACCTGGTCCGCCGAGTGTGGCGAGCTTCCGGGTGCCTGCCGAAGGCCCAGCGGACCGCCGTGTGGCTGCGCTACGGCGAGGAGTTGGAGTTGAGCGAGATCGCGCTGCGGATGGGCCGGAGCGTGGGTGCGGTCAAGCTGCTGGTTCACCGAGGTCTGCGCGGCATGCGGGCCGCCGTGGGCAATGCTGAGGAGCCCACCTCGCTCCGAGTTGCGGCATCCGGAAGGACGCATGAGCTGAGGACAGCGACCGGACCCCCAGGCTCGGGACCAGCTCTTGCTGCCTGACCGCGACATCCGCATCGGCTTCGTTGACTGGGAGCTGCGGACCGGTGGGGAGCTCTGCAGATCGCTGGTCGGAAGCGCGCCGCGCTCCTAGCCGGTTGGGTCCTGGCCCGGTTGAGGCTGGGCCAGGGTGCTGAGCACCTCTAAGAAGGCGCTGATCTGGGCTGCGTTGAGGCGCTCGAACATCTTCGCCACTGAACGGCGCCGCCACTCCAGCACCTCCTCGCAGGTCTCCAGCCCCTTGAGGGTCGGCGCCAGCCAGACCGTCCGCCGGTCGCTCGGATCGTAGCTGCGCTTCGCTAGCCCCTGACGGATCATCCGATTGGCTAAGGCGGTGGCCGCCGCGCCGCTGATCCCGACCGCCACAGCGAACTCATGCATGGTGATCCCTTCCGGAGGAAGGCGGCTCAGCGCCTCCAGCTGGTGGGGGGTGACCGCTCCCAGCCGGGAGCTCACCTCGTCCGGGAGGGGCACCCGGAGGGTGCGCTGAAGCAGGGGCTGGAGTTCGAGTACTTTCTCGACCACGTCTAGGTCTACGGTCGTAGCGGTCGGCTCGTCGGCAGGTCCATCACCTGATTGAAAGTTCACGTGGCGAAATTATGCACCTAAGCAGCTCCGTTCCACTTCCCATTGCGATCGCCGCGGCGGCTCCTTTCCCCGGTGGCGGAGGGTACTAGTCCGAATCCACCAGACCAGAGACGGGGCCCCATTCCGGCGGCAGCGAAACGAGCCTGGCCCCGCAGCGTTAGTTTCCACATGCTGACCGGCCCCGAGCGGGCTCGACTAGCGGATGGGGTGAAGCGCAGTGGAGAGGCTGCTGCTCTCCTGGCCGCCGCCATCGATTCGGTTGGCCAGCTCGAGGACGCCGAGACAAGTCAGCTGACGGTGGCGGCGCTGGACGCCATCGATCGCCTCCAGGAGCGGTTGCAGCTGCTGACCGAGGCACATCGCATCGCGGAGCGCCACCGCGCCGCTGACTCGGTCAACTCCGAGATTGCAGCGGTAGCCTTGGCCGAACCCTTGGGAATTGCGGCCGACGCCGTTCTCGGTTAGGTGTCAGCAGTACGCCCCTGATGGGGTGGCCGGCTACTTCTTGGAGGGTTCGTAGTAGGGGTTGGTGCCTGAGGCGTGGTCCGTGGTGTCAACCACCTCGACGATTTCCGGGAACCGCTCCACGATAGCCCCCCGAACCCCCTGCGAGAGGGTGACCTCGGCCAGACCGCAGCCCTGGCACCCCCCACCCATCTGTACGTAGGCGATCCCGTCGGCGATATCGAGCAGGCCGATGTAGCCGCCATGGCCGGCCACCGCCGGGTTTATCTCGGCGTCCAGCATCTGCTGCACCGCTTGAGCCAGCGGGTCCTCGTCGGGGTTGTACCCCGTCTCCAAGCTGAGGGCGCCCGAACTCTGGTCAGCGCGAACTTGAGATCCCACCACATGGCGTGAGATCACCCGAGGGGCGACGAAGAATATGTCAGGCGCGCCCTCTACCAAGATCTCATCCGCCTTCAGCTCGCCCGGCTCGACCAGGGCGAACGTGAAGGTCAGCCGCTCGCCTTGCAGTCCACCCGGGGCGACCGAGACCCAGGCCTCGGGGTGGCCCTGGCGCTGGCGGAAGCCCCGAATCCGGCCCGCGGCGTGCTCGTTCAAATCGAGACGCGGCAATTCGCCTGAGGACTTCGGGTGCATAGCTCTAGTCTGAGGCCATGCCGAGGCGGGTGTTACTGATCCTTCCCACCCGGACCTACCGCGCCAGGGCCTTCTTGGAGGCAGCCCGGCGCCTGGAGCTGGAGGTGGTGGTAGCCAGCGAGGAGGGATCGACCCTCGGCCATCTGCGCCCCGATCAGGAACTGGTGATCGACCTGGACGACCCCGCGGCGGCCGCCCAAGTCGTCGCCGACCGCTCACGCGGGTGGCAGATCGACGCCGTGGTTCCGGTCGACGATGGGGCGGTGTTGGCGGCCGCCCATATCGCGGCACGGTTGGGTCGGCGCGGCAGTCCGGTGCTGGCGGTGGCCGCCACCCGAAATAAGCTGGCCCTACGGGAGCGCCTCCAGGCAGGGCTGGTGGATCAGGTGAAGTGGTGGCTCTGGAGTGATGGCACGGCCCCCGGCCCGGTGGAGTTCCCCGCCGTAGTGAAGCCGCTTGATCAGGCCGCGAGTCGAGGGGTGATCAGGGTCGACGACCTCCCGCAGCTGCTCGACGCCGGCGCGCGCATCCGCCGGGCGCTGGCGGTTGCTCCCGACTGCCGTCAATCCCCGGAAGGCACCTCCTTGTTGGTGGAGGAATTCGTGGCCGGCCCGGAGGTGGCGGTAGAAGGCGTGCTGGTGAACGGTGCCCTCGTCGTTCTTGCCGTCTACGACAAGCCTGAACCTCTGGATGGACCCTTCTTTGAGGAGACGGTCTACACCGTGCCGTCGGAGCTGCCGGAGAGTCGATTGGTTCAGGTAGGCGAGGCAGTCCAGGCGGCGACTCGAGCCCTCGGACTGACCGACGGGTCGGTTCACGCCGAGCTCCGACTCGGCGGCGGTCGACCCCTCGTGGTCGACCTAGCTTCGCGGTCGATTGGCGGCCGCTGCTCAGCCGTGCTTCATTTCAGATCGGGTCGGAGCCTGGAGGAAATCCTGCTCCTGTCCGCTCTCGGCGAGGATCCTGGCGAAGTGCAGTTGGAGGGCGGGACCCGCGGGGTGATGATGATGCCGATCCCCCAGGCGGGAACCCTCGTTTCCATAGCCGGGAGGGAGGAAGTGCTGGGTCTACCGGGTGTCGATGGGATAGAGGTGTCTGTGCCTTTGGGCGGACAGCTCGTACCCCTCCCGGAAGGAGACCGGTACCTCGGTTTCATCTTCGCCCACGGGGGTGATTCTCGAGCGGTTTCCGCCCGTCTGCGAGCAGCCTACCGGGACCTCCGGATCGTGATCGAAGACTGACGTAAGCTGCGCACCGGCCCCGGGCTGGGCCTCTGGCCGGACTAGCTGGGCGTGGTCACCACATCCGCGCCCAGCCAGGTCGCGCCAGTTTCGACCGAGGGCCGGCACACCAAGGCTGAGCTACTCAACCAACTCACCCAGGGGGTGCTGGACCTGACCTCATCGGCGGCGTGGTCGAGCTGGCTGAGGACGAGCCGACGGTTCCATCACTACAGTTTTCAAAATCAGGTCCTGATCTTGCAGCAGCGACCGGACGCCACCTGGGTCGCGGGTTATCGGAGCTGGCTTCGGCTGGGTCGCCAGGTGCGCCAGGGGGAGCGGGCGATCCGGATCTTGGCTCCCTGCCTCTCGGCGAGGGAGGGCATCGCCGGGGAGGAGTCGCCGCCACCGACCGTCCTGGGCTTCCGGGTCGCTCGCGTCTTTGATCTCAGCCAGACCGATGGGACGGAGCTGCCCCAGCCAGTGAGCACTCTGATGGGGGAGGGCTCTGCTGCGGAGCTGGCAAAGCTGACGCAGCGGGCCTGGGAACTGGATTTCCAGGTCCAGTTCATCCCGCTCTGGGGCAGCCGGAATGGGGACTGCTCGCATGCCCTGCGCCGGATCAGGGTTAGGGACGACCTGCCCAGAGTCCACAAGCTCAAGACCTTGGCCCACGAGCTGGCGCACGCAGTGCTCCACGGACCAGAGTTCCAGGGCTCCCGGGCGCTGGCTGAACTGGAAGCGGAGAGCGTCGCCTACCTCGTGTGCCAAGAGCTGGGCGTGGACAGTGCGGACTACAGCTTCGGGTACGTCGCCAGCTGGTCAGGGGGCGGGCCAGAGGCGGCTCGCCTCATCGCGGCGACGGGGGGCCGGATCCTGCTCGGCAAGGACAAGGTGCTGGAAGATACCAGGCCGCGCCCGCCGACCGAGGCAGGTGAGACTTCGAGGGTGGGATGAGGCCGAGGTCGCGACCCCTGTCCGAGCCTCCCTCTGTCGCTACCCTCGTTTGCACCGATTCCCAAGATTGCTGCTTCGGCTCGTTTGGAACGGCGCCAGCGGCTGATTACGGCGCCCTGGGAATGCGCGAGTCGGCGGGGCTACCGGGACCTGACGGTGGACCACGTTTGCGAGCAGGCGGGCGTCAGTAAGGGCGCCTTCTACGTTTACTTCACGGGTAAGCAGGAGTTGCTGTTCGCCCTGCTGGCCGACGATGCCTCGTACCCGGACGAGCAGGTGCTCGAACTGGAGCAGGCCGGCGTCTCCACAAGGGAACGGCTGCGTCGCTTCACCAGGGCGATGCTGGCCCGGGGCGACGATCCGGGACGAGTCCAGTCGCGAGCTGACCTCTGGACGGCAATGATCACCGAAGAGGCGGTTCGTGCTGAGTTCCTGTCGACTGCGGAGCGCCGTCGGACGATTCTCCGCAGATGGATCAGGGACGGGACCGATAGCGGTGATCTCGCCCCGATCACGGAGAACGCCCTGACTTCCATCCTCCTCGCCCTGGCCGACGGGTTGCTGCTGCACGGTGGCTCAGGCCCGGCCGGCTTTCCCTGGGAAAATGTCGGAGGAGCGATCGATGTCCTTCTGGACGGTCTCTCCGCCGCTCCCGAGGTTCAAGTCGCTGCCCCGACCGTCGCCGCGGCGGGACTGCTCGGGATTTAGGGCGCTGAGACGGTAACCAGCACCGGGCCCATCGAGCCCGAGTGGCACGGGATTGGGTGCGACCTGACCAACCCCCTGAACTCAAGGGGAATTGGCTCTTGATCTCGGATTCCTTAACTAATTCGTAATGACCTCCGATGAGACTTGACCCGTGTCGCAGACGACCGTGGCCAGGGGGGTAATCGAGGCCCTGGACGAGGCGCCACTGAGCCGATTTCATATGCGAGCGGTGCTCACCGCCGGCACCGGATTCTTCACCGATGCCTATGACCTTTTCATCATCGGAACCGCCCTCGCCCTGATCAAGGTCGAATACCATCCCTCGGCGGTCGTGATCGGGCTGGTGGGGAGCACGGCCCTGCTGGCGGCCTTCATCGGATCTACCGTCTTCGGTCGGATCGCCGACATCTTCGGCCGCAAGAAGATCTACGGGCTGGAGGCGGCGATCATGGCAGTCGCCGCGATCGGCAGCGCGCTGGCCCCCAACCTGGTATGGCTGATCGCTTGGCGATTTGTCTTGGGCATCGGAATCGGGGGCGACTACCCGGTGAGCGCGGTGCTGATGAGTGAGTACGCCAACCGAAAGAACCGGGGCCGGCTGGTGAGCATGGTCTTCTCTATGCAGGCGCTGGGACTGATTGCCGGCCCCTTGGTCGCGTTGATGATCCTGGGCCTCGGCGTCAACCCCGACATCGCCTGGCGATTGATGCTGGGTTTGGGGGCAATCCCGGCCCTGGCCGTGATCTACCTCCGCCGGACCCTGCCCGAATCACCCCGTTACCTGGCCCAGGTCCAAGGACGGGCGGCAGATGCGGCAGTGGCGATGCGCCGTTATACCCGTGGGGTCGTCGACGCCGGGACCCAGGTCGCCAGCCGGCAGCTCAAGCTGGGGCTGCGGCAGTTCCTCTCCAACCCCCGCTACCTGACCCTGCTGGCGGGCACGGCGGGGTGCTGGTTCATGTTCGACTACGCCTTCTACGGCAATACCATCTCCACGCCGCTGATCCTGAAGGCCGTCTCGCCCCACGCCAGCCTGATCACCGACACCGCGATCGCCTTGCTCATCTTTACAGTGGCGGCAGCACCGGGTTATCTCTTGGCCTTCCTGACCGTGGACAAGATCGGCCACCGCCGGCTGCAGTTCATCGGCTTCGCCGCCATGGGCTTGGCCTTTCTGGCGATCGGTGTGATACCCGGATTGACCACCCTGATCGTGCCCTTCGTACTGGTCTACGGGCTTAGTTACTTCTTCACCGAGTTCGGCCCCAACACCACCACGTTTCTCATGGCGAGCGAGCTGTACCCGGTCTCGGCCCGAACTACCGGGCACGGCATCTCGGCGGGGCTCGCCAAGCTGGGGGCGTTCGTGGGCACCTTGACGTTCCCGCTGGTCAGCGGCAGCCTCGGGCTCTCCGGGGTCATGACCATCGCCGCGGTAACCGCCGGCCTCGGGATCTTGCTCACCCGGTTGCTCCCCGAGCCCTCCGGACTCTCGCTGGAGCAGCTCGGCGGAGAAGCGGAAGGTCAGGAAGAGCTGGCGCCGAGTGAGCCCCAGGCTCAACAGCTGACCACCGCCGCGGTCTGATCGGGGCTCTACCACCCCGCCGTCGACCCGGTTAGAGCCTCAGCTACCGCTCAAAACGTGGGCCACCACGAACTGGCAGATCCCGCCAAGGGACGCCGGCACCACCGCGGTCTGGCGCGACCCGGTCTAGCCGCCAGGCGACTAAGGTGGCGCCGATGAAAGCCAGCGATATTCGATCGGAGTACGTCGACGAGGGCGTCCTTCCTGGCAGGGCCTATCCGGAGCTGGCAGACGTCGGCCGAGTCGGCCGTCGGGTCATGCGCCTCGGGCTCACCTAGGCCCGGGCCGACGAGGTCCCCACTCTTCACCGACTGCTGGAGGACCACCTTGGCCCTGAGGCCGTTGCCCAACCCGTGGTCGGTGAGACCTGGCCCACGTATGAGCACGTCAACCTTCAGGTGGGCCTCAACGCCTGGCTTTCTGGAGACGGCCGGAGCCATCGGCTGGTGGGACTGACGGGTTTCCGGCACCGGATGTTTTCGCTCGCCGACCAGGTCCAGCCTCAAGGTTCCCTGCACGGGCCGGAGCTAGGCAGTGTGGCGATGGTCAGGGTGGGCGTCGGGCCTAACGGAGCCACTCGGCCCTGCGTGCGCTGCGGACCGTATTTGGTCAGCCAGGGCCCGGTCCGCATGGCCATTCTGCTTCGATACAGCGAACAGCACGGTCCGCAGCCAGGAGTGGCTCTAGAGGTGCTCTGCGCGGACGAGTCGGTGGCCGACGCGGTACTCGCCGACATTCGCCTCCTCGCAATGGTCCACAAAGTCTTCCGGGGCCAGGTTTTGTCCTTCGGGTCAGAGATGTTCGGTCCTCGGGACGCGGCACTCACCTTGCGCGAGCGCCCTCAGCTGTCCCGCGACGCCTTGGTGTTGCCCCCTGGTCTACTCGAGGAGGTCGAAGCTGAGGTTCTGGGCGTCGCTCTCCACGCTCCCCAGCTCCGCGCCGCCGGACTTCACCTCAAGCGCGGGCTACTCCTCCACGGACCGGCTGGACCTGGCAAAACCCACACGGTCCGGTACCTGATCTCGCGGCTGGTTGACCACACGGTGGTGATCCTATCCGGCTCGTCGACTCATCTGGTGGCCCAGGCCTGCTCGATCGCCAGGGCTCTACAACCGGCACTGGTGGTAGTCGAGGACGTCGACCTGATCGCTGAGTCGAGGGGCGCTCATCCAGGCGCCCACCCTCTGCTATTTCAGCTTCTCAATGAGATGGATGGGCTGGGCGAGGACTGCGACGTCACCTTTCTGCTCACCACCAATCGCGCCGATCTTCTGGAGCCGGCCTTGGCCGCCAGGCCGGGCCGACCAGGCAGTCGAGCTCCCGCTGCCGGATGCAGCTTCCCGCCGCCACCTCGTTGAGCTGTATCGAGGTCACCTGGATCTGGTTCCCGCCGCTCTGGAGGAGGCTGTGGCCGGCACCGAGGGCGTTACCGCCTCATTCATCAAGGAGCTTCTCCGGCGCTCCGGGCTGGTGGCAGCTACCGCTGACGGGGCGTCAGATGTCCTCCAGGTGAGCTTGGTACAGCTCGAGCAAGCTCTGGATCAGCTGCTCGGAGAGCGGAACCGCCTGACCCGCGTGCTACTTGGGGGTAAGGCGCGCGGAGTAGATCAGCAGAGCCGCGGTGGCGGACCCTTCCCACCGTTGAAATGAAGCCGTGTCACGGTGCCGAGGGGCGGGATCGAACCGCCGACACCGGGTTTTTCAGACCCGTGCTCTACCAACTGAGCTACCTCGGCCCGGGCACTTCTGAGACCCTCCGGGTGATCCTTTCCCACTCAAAACGTGCCTACGTCGGCGATCCGCGGAGCGCGGCCAGCTCTCCGTTTCCCTCAATC
>DATKSR010000141.1:0-25004 GCA_035531555.1 Candidatus Dormiibacterota bacterium | reverse complement strand
TCCGGATAGAGCAATGAGTGCTCTCGATAGGAAAGATCTTCGCTGGAGGTGGGTGGCGCTACCTCATCGACGCCGTGGGCGGCGGCGGTGAGGACTACTACCTGGCCGATGTGGCCCGGGGAGAAGCTCCCGGACGCTGGGGCGGGGGCGCCGCTGCGCCCGAGCTGGGCCTTTCCGGCCAGGTGACCCCGGAACAGATGGAACGGGTCTATGGCCTGCTCCTGCATCCGACCGAGGCGGTGGAGCTCGGCCGGTCGCCTTCGGTCTTCCGACCCTTGGCCGAGCGCATCGAGGCGGCCCGGGCTGCGCACCAGTCGCGCCTCCGACGGGACTGGGTCAACCGGGAGGCCGGGCTGGTGGCCGATGGGTTGGTACCGGTGGAGATCGAAGCCGAGCAGGTCGTCTACAACGCCGCGGGCGAAGCCGACTGGGCCGAGCGCGAAGCGATGCTGCGCCGCCGCGGCGAACGCCGTTCGGTGGCCGGCTTCGACCTGACGTTTTCTCCTCCGAAATCGGTGAGTGTGCTGTGGGCGGCGGCCGACGAGGCGGGGCGGGTGGTCATCTGGGATGCCCATCACGCCGGGGTGGAAGCGGCGCTCGCCTACCTGGAACGCGAGGCTGCGTGGTCCCGGGCCGGGCACTCCGGCATACGCTCAGTGGACACGACGGGCTGGGTGGTGGCCTCCTTCGACCACCGCATGTCGCGTTCGGGCGACGTGCAGATCCACACTCACAACGCCGTTCTGAACCGGGTTCGGTGCTCGGACGGCCAGTGGCGCAGCCTGGATGCCCGGGCCATCTACCGGGTGGCCGCCTCGGCCGGGGCGCTGTATGACCGGGTCCGGGAGGCGGCGCTGGAGGCATCCCTCAGGGTGCGCCACGAGGTCAGGAAAGAAGGTGGGCCCCGCGAGATCGTGGGCGTTCCCGACGAGGTCTGTGCGCTCTTCTCCACCCGGCGGAGCCAGGTCACCGCCCGGGTAGACGAGATGGCTGAGGCCTACGGAGCCAGCCACGGCCACGCCCCCTCGGACTGGCTTCGGTCCCAGATGTCGTCCTGGGCCACCCTGCAGACGCGACAGAAGAAAGATGGAGCTGAGACCACCGAGGCGGCGCTGGCCCGGTGGTCGGCCGAGACCAAGGAGCACCTGGACACCACCTTGGCCGAGGTGTGGGCGGGGGCAGTGGACAGTCGCCTCTTCCACGACTCCGAGGCAGAGACAACCGTTCCGCCCGACGACGAGGAGGTCGTCACCTCGGCGCTGATCGAACTGGAGGAGAGCCACTCCACCTGGACCCGCTACGACCTGGCCCGGTCGGTGACCAGACAGCTCGGGGTCGTCTCCGGCGCCGATCCTGATGACTTGTTGGCCCGCATCGACGCCCTGGTGGACACGGCGCTCGCCACCGGCGCCGACGAGCTCGGCGTGGTCGGACTCTCCCTCCCGGAGCCGTTCTGTGTCCCCGAGCGCCTGCGCAGAACAGCTGACGGAGTCTCCGTCTACCGCCAGCACGGGGCCGAGCGCTACACCACCACCGGGGCCCTCTCTGCCGAGCGTCGCGTCCTGGCCGCTGCCCAGCGCCGCGACGGTCCGAGGGTCGGGTCTCGCCGAGCCGGAGCGGTGCTGGCCGGCGCCGGACTGGGCCTGGACCAGGAGCTGGTGGTGCGCGACGTGCTGGGCTCGGGACGGGTAACTCAGTGCGTTCTCGGCCCGGCGGGGACGGGCAAGACCTTCGCCATGGCCGCCCTGGCCCGGGCCTGGCGCACCGGGGGTGGGAGGGTCCTCGGCCTGGCCCCGTCGGAAACGGCGGCCCGGGTGCTGGGGGCGGCGGCGGGCATCCCGGCTCTGAACGTGGCCAAGGTCATCTGGGAACACGCCCAGCGAGACGACCACCAGCGCGACGCCGCCTGGGCCGCCGCCTACGGGATATCCCCAGGCGACCTGTGGATACTGGACGAGGCGACCATGGCGTCGCGAACCGACATCGACGCCCTAGTCGGCCTGGTCAGTTCGGCGGGGGCCAAGTTGGTGCTGATGGGCGACGACGCCCAACTGGACTCGCCCGAGGCTTCGGGGGTCTTCCGCATGCTGGTGGAGCGCACCGGGGCCGCTCAGCTGGGCCAGGTCAGGCGGTTCTCGGCGCCGTGGGAGGCGGCGGCCAGCCTGCGCCTGCGAGCCGGGGACGTCCGGGTGCTGGAGGACTACGAGCTGCGGGGCAGGATCATCGGCGGGGAGATGGAGGAGATGGAGTCCGCCGCCTTGGAGGGGGCTCTGGCCGACTGGGCCCGGGGCCGCGATGTCCTGTTGCTGGCCGACACCAACCAGGTCGCCGCCGCGCTGTCCGAGCGGTTCCGGGCCGCGCTGGTGGAGCGGGGCAGGGTGGACGATGCCGTCACCGTCGCCCTGGCCGACGGCAACCGGGCCGGGGTGGGCGACGTGGTCGTCACCCGCCGCAACGATCGGCATCGGTCAACCACCGAAGGCTCCTGGGTGGCCAACCGGGATCGCTGGGAGGTGGTGGCGGTAGGCGCCGGGGGCATCACCGCCCGGCGGGTCGGCGGCGAGGACAGGGGTGGGAACGACAGGGGTGGGAACGACACCGTCGAGTTGGACGCCGCCTACCTGGCCGAGTGGGCCCAGCTCGGCTACGCCGGCACGGTCCATTCCTCCCAAGGCCAGACGGTGGACGCCTGCCACGCCCTGGTCAGCCCGGCGACCTCCCGGGCCGGGCTGTATGTCGGCCTCACCCGGGGAAGAGTGGCCAACTACGCCTATGTGGTCACCGTCCGCGCCGAGGGTGCCGATGCCGACAGCAATGAGGCTGACCCGCTCGAGGTCCTGGCAGGGGTGCTCACCGGCCAGGACGATCCCCTGCAGCGTTCGGCCCTCGACACCGCCGGCGAGGAGGAACGCCGCCGGGTCGGACTCGATCGCCTCTTTCCAATCTGGGGGGACCTACTGGCCGAAGCCGGCCGCGCCCGCTGGGCTGACGTGTTGGCCAACGGAGTCGATCCCTCCTTGGCCCGGGCCACGGTCGACTCTCCGGCCTGGGGCGCGCTGGCGGCCCGACTGCGGACCATCGAGGCCTCCGGGACAGATGCGGGAGCTGCCCTGCTCGAAGCGGCCCGCCTGCGGGGCCTGGAGGACGCCGAAGACATAGCCGCCGTTCTGCACTGGCGCCTGCGCCGGGCCGAGTCCGCCGCCCGGGTGGTGCTGGGCTCATCCTTTGCCGAACTCACCCCGGCCAATGGCGGCGAGTTGGACGCGGTCATGGCCGAGGTGGCCGGGGTCATGGATGCCCGCATGGCCGTCCTGGCCGAGACAGTGGCCGCCGAGGCTCCGGCCTGGGCGGTCGAGCTGGGTCCGCGGCCCGAAGGGGAGGAGCGGCAGTGGTCCAGCAGCGCCGGACTCGTCGCCGGCTATCGAGAGGCCTTCGGCTGGGACGATCCGGCTGATCCGCTCGGGCCCCGGCCGCCGGCGGCCCGGGTCGATGCCCGGGCGTGGTGGGACCGGGCTGCGCTGGCACTAGGACAGACCGAGCCGGAGTCGTTGGCGGCGATGAGCAACGAGGAGCTGAACCTGCTGGTGGAGGCGGCCAGGGCCGAGGCGGCTCCGCCGCGGGTGGCCGTCGCTCTGGCCGATCTGTCGGCCCAGCTACGGGAGGCCGAGCTGGACGAGGGCCGGTCCATCCTGGCCGGCGACGCGGCGGGCACCGAGCGAGCTCACCTGGCCCAGGAACGGCTGGGGGCCCAGGTGGCCGGCCTGGAGGAAGCGCATCGGGCCTACGAGGCGTGGTCCGGCCGTCACGGGCTGGTCAGGGTCCGGGCCGAGGCGGCGCGCGCGGAACTGGCGCTTCGGGCCCAAGCCCTGGTCGCCGCACCGTCCGGATCCTGGAGCCGGCTGCGCTGGGAGGAGGAGCTGGCTCACGCCGAGGCCCTGGCCGAGACCATGGAGGCGGTTGTGGGTCGACACAGCGCCAAGGCAGGCGAGTTGGCCGCCACCTTGGCCGTCGCCGAGGCATCCCTGACGCTCAACCGCAGCCAACAGCCCGTCATCGTCGCCGCCGCCGCCAATGTTCGGGCCGAGGCCCGCGTGGCGGATCGGATTGACGACCTGCGAGCCGATCTGGATCGTTCGGGGCTGGTTCGGGGAGGGCTGCGAGGCCAGGCTCGGGCCGAGGCCCGGGACGAGCTGGATGGCTTGCTCGTCGATCATCCAGAACTGAGCGACGGGGCCGCCCGGGCCGAACGCTGGTCCGCACTCACCGACCAAGCCCGCTACGCGCAGAACCAGAGACTGGCCGAATTGGAGAACGAGGTCCTGCGCCTTCGGGTCGAAGGAAAGGAGTTGACCGAGGTCCTCGCTCAGGCCCGATCTCAGTTGTCCCTCCGGCACTCCCGGCTGGAGGATCTGCAATCGGCAAGAACTGCAATTACCACCGATGGGCCCGATGCTCGCCCCGTCCCGCAGGACATGGCGCCGGCACCGTCAGTCACGCCATCCCTTCATGTGCCCACGACGCCCGAGATCCTCCGCGGCCCGCAAATCACGACTTGAGCGGCGTCATAACCGAGGACGCGCTCTCTCCTCGGCTGGGTGGACCGATCGCGAACAGTGTGTGCGCTCCCTATGAGGCAACGGGCGTGAAGGCCGCATCAAGGTGGAGATATAGCGCCTCCAAAAGGGCCAACTCTTCGGCTATCAGTCGTACTAGTGAGCGTTTGCCCCGGGTCATCAATTGGTTGGGGTTGCCCGTAGGCAGGCGCTCCTCGAAGGAGAGGAAACCTCCCGGTTGCAGATGGCCGCTCGTGAAGCGAGTCAGCCGCTACGAGGCGTCGACAGGCAAAGACGCCGGGTCGCGGCCGATTCGATAAGAAGCCGGCATTTCAATGCCCAGGCCCCAGTCAAGCTGTCCCACTGTTGGCTCCCCGTCAGCGATGCGTCGCAAGGTGCTTTCCGCCTCAGGCTTCAGCGAGTCGCCGGAGGCTAAGCGACAAGTTGCCACGGCGACAGCCGCTTGGTGCATGAGCCGCTCGGCCTCGGCGGGCTGGAGACCCAAGACTCTGAGACGCACCATCATGTCCACATCGAGTGCCTGAAACTCTACGGAACTGTCGGAGCGGCCGACGAAGACATAGGAGATCCAAGGGCCAATCAAGTGCCCCGCGACGGCACTTGAATTCTGCTCATCCTTGGGGAAGCCTGCCCTCCGGCGACGCTCGATCATGACTGTAGCGGAGGGATCGCTTGACCAGTCCTTCCATGAGATGGCGACCCGCTGACTTGTCACCCAGACGTCGGCGGGACCGCTAGGAGCGGGCGTCTTGTGCCACGCCGGCCCGTAGGCGACCGGTTCGTTTCGCAAAACCTCACACCTGTGTTGTCCACGGTAGAGAAGCGACTCGCCGTCGGCGAGAACGAGCTGCCCATCTGCATCGAGGGGCGGGTTGCGCACGTCCTCTGAGTGCGTCGCAGGTATCGAGACGAGACGGCTGAGAGCCGTCTGTACCATGCCCGAGGTGTCCCGCTGACCGGGACCGGCCTGTTCCTCACCGTTGAAGGTCGAGACTATGCGGTCTCGAATCTTTGCCTGGCTATATCCCTTGCCGGGTATCGCGTGATCTAGGGCGATAAGTCCTCGATGGCGGCCAGTTATGCGGAACCCAAAAGTCTTCTTGCCCTGTACGGTGCAGGTCACCGGCTCGGCTCGACAGTCAGCGAGCTCAAAGCCCCGCGTTTGGGTCCGTCCCCAGCCCAAGTTATTGGCTAGGAGGTAAGCGTCCTCCGTCAGCACGAACAGACCACTCCACTTCTTGCCTACATCGACCTCCGGACCACCGGGATCGTTCTCCGCCAGCTCGATGCGCAGGGCGTATCTTGGGAGACCCTGGGGGATGCGCGCTCCGAGGTGCTTCTGAATATCGCCCAGATACATGTCTGAGACACGGGGTTGAGCCTTGCCTCGGCCCGGCTCGATCTGGTCGGTCGTCCAAACCAGTGCACGTGCAACGCGTTCCTTTAGACTGTCGGCCATCTACCTGACCCCTGACCCCTGACCCCTGACCCCTGACCCCTGACCCCGACATCCGTAAGACGCTGCCATTTGGCACCGAACTTCCACAAAAGATCAGCATGTAATGTGTAGCAGATCTGACATCGTCACGCTAGGAAAGGGTCCGAACTAGGGCCACCAAGGCCCACAGTCATTGTTCGTGGAGGGACGCGCTGATCGTGCCTTCCGTGCAGTCGGTGTACGGACTCTCAACAGACGCCGTGCCTACATACCGGTGGCCCCCGAGGGTGCCGGAGATGCGGATGTCGGTTGCCGCGCTTATGCAATGGAAAGGCGGAATGTTGAATGTGATCTCAGCCGATGCGGCTCCTGAACCGCAGCCAGCTAGGAGCACACAGGCACAAATAGTTGCCGATCTGGGCCAGGATCTCGTCGTCGAGGCCCTCGGCCGCCGTGATTGGTAGGTCACAGACAGGCCTTGCTTCAGTGGATCGCTGGGTTCAGGCAATTGCCGCCTCCGCAACCGCCTAGGTCGATGATGGGTTCATTCGTGTTCATCCCCGATACGTCCGGACCTTCGCCTTGGAGCTGAGTTAGATAGCCCAGTTCAACGTCTTGAAAGATCGTGAATTGAATACCCTCTCTTACGAAGGGGTCTCCGGAGGGACTGTTTGGTGTGAAATAGCTTCGAGCGACGATGAACGCCGTGATGGTGCAGGACGCGTTTGGTGATAGCTGACCACAGTTTAAGGTCCACATCGGTGAGTCGTTATCTGCTGATACCTGGGCCACCGTGAGGCATCCAGTGCTGGTGGCCACCTTTAGGGATAGCGGTACAGGGTTAGACGGATCGACGTTCTCAGGCAATTCGAGGTCGTTCTGGGCATCGACCGAGAAGTCCGGTGTTTCATTCGTCAACGTTGCCTCAACGGGCATGACGCCGTCGGTCTGGGAATTAACGCCGCATTGCCCTGCAAGCTCCTGGGCTGGCAGGGCACCCGGAAGCGTGGGCGCGTCGGAAACATGGAAGATCGGCGCCGCCTGAAGGTAGGAATGGACCATGTAACCCGATGAGGTTCGCAGAGTCCACGCGAAGTCCACATTCGGTACAAATGGAGGACCGGTCGGCTGGGCAGTAGAGCGAGTTGCTTGACCGCTGGTTGACGGTGTCGGCGTCGTAGCGGTATCGCAGGACGCGACCAGGATTGCTAACAGCGACGCGACTACCACGCCGATGACGCGAAAACGCAACGGAGCGTTTCAGTTTCAATTGAACTCCTTTCACCGTCGAGAAGCCGTCCCACCGGTGCGCAGGGACCCGCTGAGCGCACGTTCGTATCAGAGTCATCACGGCACTGGAAAGAGGTAGAAGAAGAGTGGGACTCAGAAGCGTGGTTGGCCAGCGCGACCCGACTCAATGTTACTGCCTATGCAATGAGGCAGTGATTGTTCCGTGAGTACAGCTGTTGGTTGAGGAGGAGTTCTTAACAATAGCAGTCCCTGAAAACCGAGACGTACCAAGAGAACCAAAGAGTTGAATGTCAGAAGCAGATCCGATGCATCTGGATCCAACAAGGTTGAATGTGACGTTCACAAACAATTTCTGCCCGCCGAGCGATCCAGTGGCTGTCAGACTTGTGAAGGTTCGCTCAGCTGCATCGCAGTTCTGGAAGGTGGTTTGAAGGGTGTAAGTCTGGCCGCCGTACGATCCCGAGAACTCATAATGCGGAGTATTGTAATCGCAAGGTTCCCGCTCATAGAAGTTGCCAGTCGTCACCTTGACGTTGCCAATGGTGCCATTAGCTGGGTGTGAATCCAGCTCTCCGCTAAAGCTACCGAAAATAGCGGCGTCGGTATTCGTAGAGATCCGCCAGGATATCGAGGCAGTAACCGGCGCCTTTAGGAGGGTATTGAAACCGTAACTGGCACCGCATGCCGCGGTAAGTATGGCGATGAGAATAAGGGGCACCACTCGCTGATCCAGAACTGCGACGGCTACTCTGCTGCGACGGCTATCGGATGTGTCCAGCAAAGACATCGGAGACGTCCTGTCTATTATTGGGAGACGCAAACACTACGGACTATTCACTTCAGTTTAGTTAATCGACCTTATAGCACTTGCGGTACGGGCGGTTGGCTTAGTTAGTCCAGTGTCTTCGACGCTGCCGAGGGGTGGCCCGATGCTCGGGGCCTGGTCATATGAGCCGTGCCCGGCGGGGCCACGGATCTACGCGCCAAACTGGGTTCATGGGTAGGCGGCTTGACGAGGGGGGTGGTCGTCACCGGTGAGGATATCTCCAGGCAAAATCCGTCATCGAGCAGTTTTTGCCGTCCTCGTCGTCCTCGGCAGCGTCGCGACGGGCTGCGGCGGACGTTCGGAAGCCTCTCCGACGCCGCCAGCAGTCAGTAGGGCCGACGCCGCCCGGACTCAGACATTCCTGCGGGGGCCGGGCGGTTGGCTCGTAGGCCTCAACGATCTGGCTGGGTCTCTAGCCGTGACGACACCACAAACCGTGTGCTCATCGGATGCGGCCACCGTCGTCGCGGGAGTCACCAATCCATCGGGACAGTCAGCTGTGGACCACGTCCCGGATCCAATTCTTGCTGAGCTCTTTGTCGACGAGGAGGCTGATCTAGACAAGACCCTCACGGAATGCGCCGGCGGCAAACTTGACTCAGAGGATCTCGTCCTAATCCGGACCGCTCGGGATCAGGTGGCCGACCGCCTCCGCGAAGATGGAGTACGGCCGTGATCCGGCGGCGGGGCGTTGTGGTTATCGCTGCGGTGGTCATCCTTTCGGGGAGTTTGGCCATGAAGACCGTAGTCGCCTACGCGGCGCCCGGGAGGGCGCTCAGCTGGCTGGCTGCAGGAGACTCATATTCCTCCGGGGAAGGTCTCCCGCACTCCACCGGTGTGTGTGCCAGAGCAGACGAGGTCCACTCGAAGACGTGGGCCGACGTCGCGTCGGACGACCTAAAACATCAAGGTGGCGAGGTTCGATACGCCAATCCGCCCGAACTCGTTGCGTGCACTGGAGCCACGACGAGCGAGATGCTTGACTCTGCTGATCCGCTCGGCACGCCGGAGTGGACGCCAGCGATGGGTCAATATGATCTCGTGACGTTCACATTCGGAGGAGACGACATCGGATTCGCTCCGATAATCGAACAGTGCATCGGCCTATCGCGCTTGGTTGCCACTGTGGCAAGCACGCTGAGCTCTGGAAATGACATTCCGTACTACGTCAGTCCGCTGCCGTCGGACCCAGGCCATAGCTGTCCCTCCGCCGTCACAATCGAAGCACGAATTGCGGCGCTGGCAGATACCTACCGCCAGCTCCTGACGGAGATCGCGAACGAGGTCGTTACTCCTGGAGGAAACATCGTCGTATTGGGGTACCCAGAGTTAGTTGAGCTACCAAAGTATTGGCGACTGTGGGAACAGAAAGTAGGGTCGTGCTGGGGAATCGGCACCGGAGACGCGACTGCACTGCGCGGGTTGGCGGGGGATCTCGACGCCGCTATTGGGTCTGCCGTGTCTGCTGTCAACGCGCAGACACCTAACGGCGTTCATATCACCTTCGTCAACGTAAACACGGCTAACGACGGAAATTCACCGGCCGATCGAGACCTGTTTGAGCCGTCCTCCGGCAGCCGACACAATATGTGCAGCTCCGACCCGTGGCTAAACGGCGGGAGCATAATCGACTACGGAAGTGGTTCATTCCATCCAAAAGAACCCGGGCTCATCGCCGAAGGAGCATTGGCCGCAGCGGCCATAGCAAAGCTGGATTGGAGCCACCTGGGAACCTCACAGCAGGTAGCCAATGCGCAACTCAATCAGCTTACGCCGGGGATGGAACACACTCTGGTCAAAGTACCGGGTGGGTGGGAGGCCGCATCTTTCGATCAGAACGGTCACATCGATTTCTGGAAACTTGAGGGTCAAGGGCCTTGGATGGAACTCAGCCAAAGTAATTATCCACTTCTACCGGAGGCATCTCCACAGGTGAGTGTTGCAGGCGCCCTTCTGCGCGATATGTCCGACGCGACTTACCTTGTACGAGGCGTGTTCTCCGGCGATGGATCTGCCAATGATGTGATCTTCGGGCCCGGTCCAAACGGGTACGGGATATTGACCCAGGCGAGTCCGACAAGTCCGCTCAGCTC
Organism: Candidatus Dormiibacterota bacterium; assembly: GCA_035531555.1. Taxonomy (GTDB): domain Bacteria; phylum Chloroflexota; class Dormibacteria; order Aeolococcales; family Bog-877; genus Bog-877. The sequence continues at coordinate 14,822 of DATKSR010000141.1, read as the reverse complement.
AGACGGGCATGGTGAATCGAGCACATCATCTAGCTCATGGGACCGGCAATTTGCCGCGTTTGTGTCAGACGGTCAACTTGTGACTGAGCAGAACTCTGGAGCGTTCGACGACGCGTTTGCGTCTGCATTTCCTCTCATCGTCACGTGGAGATGGGAAGGGAACGAATTCATCGATGCGACGGACAATATCGTGACCGCTCAGGCCGCTGCGGCCCCTTCGGTGACCGCCCCCCCATTGCCGTCGGGGGCGCCTCCGGACGGAAGCTACGCGATTGATATCAATGAGGCGACTCCACAGTACGCAGAGGGTTCTGGCTTTCCGGCGCTCGCGCTGCTGGTATCGCCGATGTGCAATCAGCTCGTAAACGAATGCGGCAGTCAGGTCACGATTACAATCCCTGCAGATACGACAACTATCTATCCTGAAGACGCTCCTGGGTCACCTCATGACACGGTCCGCTACATCAGCGGACCGGCATGGCCGATTGCTGGGTTCGCCCAGGACTGGGGGCCGGACGTGGGTTCTCCGTTCGACAGTTCTAGCAGCTGGGACAAAAAAGGCCTTTCCCCGTGGTACATTCCGCCGTCGCTGGTTCTGGCGGGAAGCAGTCTGTTCGTAGAGGCGAATGTCCCCGGGGTGGCGACCTTCCGCGGCGGACAAGTGACAAGTATCGCCCTCTATGATCCATTGGGGGAGTAGGGGACAAGCTGTATCCCCCTCCACCAGCGGGCTAACCGCCTAGCCGTACTTCGCATAGGCGGGGCCATGGGAGCGGCTGGCTCGATGAGGGATGTTTCATGCCTCGGGCCACGTTTCTGCCTAGCGATGGATGACAATCACCTCGTTTATTTATGGGCCCACATACGTTCGTCGGAGTCGTATGGACTACCTGGTGCGTCAGGTGCTCGAACACAATGGCCTTCACCGAGTGGCGGCGACCCCATCGGTCCCGCCGATACCAACCCCCGGGGAATATCCTCGGTACACGAGGGCGGGTTCCGACTCTGCTATTCAACCCCGAGACCGTTCGCTGCGGCCGACCAACCTTTCGCTCCATAGTGGATCGTTGGGCCAGGACCCGTAGTCATTCGAATTGGAGGTCGGTCATTGACACGTCGCCAACCGGAGCTCCAGTATCACGAGCGACGACCGCGGCGAGCTGGGATGGAGCTGCGTGGCCGCCGAAGAGCAGGACATCTTCGCTCGAGTCGCCATTCGGAGACACAAGGTTCACCACCTCGATATTGGCAGCCCCCAGAGCGACTACGTCGCGCAGAAGATGAGCGCTGACCTGGTCACCCGTGCTGAGGTTCATGATAGGAGCATCGACCGAGCTTCCCTTCCCCAACGCTCTCCCAGCAAGCATGTCTGGGCCACGCCAGCGGCTGTGGAAACTCTGAACGCTCTGCTGCACTAGCTGTAGGGGGAGTGAGCCGTAGTTCAACTCCAGGGCCAGGTCCTTAGCCTGGCTCTCGGTGAATGCGCCGGTGATCTGACCGCTGCCGTTAAAGGCCGTGGCGTTGATCTCGGGCGCTGACTCGATCACGTTGTCGAGCACGATGGCGACGTACTGGTGGTACTCCTGGGCGGCCATGGCGTCGAAGGCGGACGAGCCGGAGGAAGTGGTGGTGAAGTTGACCTGCCACTGACCGGCGCTGGACCGAGCAGCGGCGGCCGAATGGATGATGCTGCCATTCAGGAGGACCGGCCCGACGACGAAACACTCGGTCGGATTGCCGGTGGTCTGCAGCGGGAACACGCTGTCACCCGCGGGTAGGCTCGACGGCGCCGTGCACTTCCCGTTGGTCGGGGATGTGATCTCCTCGCTGCCGTTGGCATCCGCTACTGGCCGGAAGGTGAGTTCGGCTGTTTGTCCGATCAGTTTGAGTTGGCTCTTCGTCGCCCCGCCCCCCGCCAACTCCACTATTAAGGCGTCACCCTGGCGCGCCAGTTGGAAGCCTCCGCCCAGGGCAACAAGCCGCCGGCGAATGACGGCCGCGGCGCTGTCCAGTGCTTCGGTCGTCGCCGGCTCGATGGGGCGCATAGTGACTGATAACCCGTCGAGTATCGCCGCGAATGTGCCGGGCTTGTCCAGAACTGTCAATTGCCTCGAACCTAGCGCGCTTGAGGCTCGGGGCTTGGCACCCCCACAGGATGCGACGCTCAACAAGACAACAACTAGGGCGACGAGGGCGATTGGGCAAGATCGCTCCCTTCCCCCAGAGCGGTCCACTCGAGAGGTCCATCCAGTGATGGTCGGGCCTCGAGCCCCGTCAGTTAATAACCCGTCGACCTTTCTGCGTGTTACTCGCACGGCAACAAGCGCTCCGCTTGACCTCGACACGAGCTTCTGGATCTTCTCCCAAGCTGAGTTTCGCTCTGAGTCCGGACCGGATGACCGATCGGCCCTCAACCGCGCTCGCGTCTGAAACCGACTCATGAATTCGTTGGGGCCAGTTTCAGCCAACTCACTCCCTCCTTCACCCCAGTCGAGCTGCACACGTTCGTCGGACGTTCTCCGTCCGCCTGACAGATGGCCGCAGCAAACACGTTTGCCTCGCTGAGGATCGCCTCCGTGACGCTGGCATGGGGGTCTCTGAGCTGGCTGGCGATCTGCTCCCACGACATGCCGTGCAATACCTCAGGATCGAAGGTACCTGTGACGATGTAGCGATCGGCTATGTCAACGAAGGGGATAGCTCCCTGGTCGTCGTACTGGCTGAAAGCTGCTGCCTCGGTCGAGTTGGGTTGGCTCAGGTTCTGATGCTCGCGATTCTGCATCTCGATAGCGATGAAGCTGATATCCGGGCTCGATAGACGCGCTTCGACAAAGGACCAGCTTTCGGTATCTGGATCGACATCTGAGTCACTGGATTTGACGAGGCGCAGGTGCGTGAGGGCGCCAAACCTTGACAGGGCCACCACGAGTGACCACCGTGCGGCGGCACAGTAAGGGCACCACTCGTCTCCCTCGTAAAGGACCATCGGTTTGCCGTCCTGGGTAAGAGCACTTCCCCCTTCCTCGGCATGAGGTTTGGAGAGCACCTGGGAAAACACACCGACGGCATCAAACACTGATGACGGAACGGTGGTGACCTGTCGAGTCAATGAAGCCGGGGCCGGAGTGGAGTCGGTCGCCGGTACGGTCGAGGGTGCAGTCGCCGTTGAGCCTTGCTGAGGCTGACTAGGGGGAACGTCGTCGCTAAAGTCGCCCAATTTGCCCAACTCCGCACGGGGCTGAGCTTGACACTCATAGCCGACATTAAAGACGGCGTTGGCAGCACCTGGTCCGTCCTTGGGCTCATCCGGGTGCGTTTGGTCGTATAGGTGGACGACGATGTCATCTTGTTGCTGAGCAGTCGCTTGATTGAAGTCCTTGCACGACGAGGCAGCCGAGAGCTGGCCAGATCCGCCACAGCTGGCAAGCCCCATGCCCACCAGCACGAGGCTTAGACACACGAGGCCCCGACCGGGTATTGACCTTCTTCTCCAACCGTCCCTGGCAAGGGTACGGACCGTCAGCAACACGCCGCCGGGCCATTGGACGCACTCAACTGTCCCGCACACCCAGAGGGTCTTTCCAACTCCAGTGCGGTTCGGAGAGTTCCGCGGCCGTCATTGGCCATTCGTCCACTTGGTGCCAGGCGGCGGTCCACACTGATCTACCGTCCACTTGTCGACAGCCTCGTAAGCTGACACGCTCGACAGTCCTGTAGCCAAGCCGCTGACAATGCCCGCCATCGGATCCGTGAGATCTTGTGCGAGCGAATCGGATTCCTTCTGAAAAGCCTTCTGCAAGGTCCCGACATCGGGTTCAATGTCTGACGGGGCAACCTTGTCAAGCTGATCAAAGAAATTTGCCAGCTGCTCCGGGGCCGTGATCAGCTTCCCCAAGGCGGCGAGTGGATTCGTGCTCACTTCAGATCCGGCCTGCGTCCATTGGTTCCTCAGTTGAGTTCCCTCACCGTAGAACGTGCGGCAGTAGGCAGTCACCGATCTGGGCGAACCGCAACTCGTCATCGTCAACCCAGCGAGGGCAACAGAAATAACCACGAGTGGGGAGGCGAACCCTCGCAGCTTTAGTCGAACCATTAGAAGCTACCCCTCTCCGCTGTCCTCTTCATTGTGATTATGGGCAGTACTATTGCTGCAGCTGCCGCGATGCCTAGGACAATGCCGATGACCATCAGTCCGGCTCCCAACCGAGTGTCTGTACGAGCCGCTCTGCAGGCGCCCTTCGCAGAGTTGCTCAAGACCTGCCCGACACTCCCGATGCCGCTGTTACATAGCGAATCCACTGACCGGTAGTGCAGATCGATGATTAGTCCCGCCACGAGTGATGTGAAAGCCACTACAGCGACAATGATGCTCAGCACGGCCCGACCTTCAGTTATCGCCCGGCGGCTGGTGGCAAGTCGGGCTTCACCAGTTGGACCCATCGATGGCGTGGCTCTACCGACCAAGTCGAGCTCGCAACCTTGAGTGGGCAACACCGAGGACTGACTTGACTCGTTCCGATTCAAGGGGCTCTTTGCGAGCCAAGCCCCACTCGGCAAGCAATCCGAGTATGCCCCCCAGGATCAACAGAAACGATAGGTCCAATGCCCAGATACCAACCCCGTGCCGCCAGCGTGCATCGCAGTTGGCGACGGGGACAGATGCCGGGGTACCCGTCGTTGGATTTGACTGCAGGGGCTGGGAGCCAGCAGCGTCACGCTGGTCCGAGGCACACGCATCCTGTTCGAGGTTCGGAAGATCCACGGTCGACGCCGCGGCCGCCACACCCCAGTTAGCGGTGGACAGATAGGCGAGCTGCCCAATCACAGGCTTGGTCTGGAGGTTCAGAGCTATCCCAGAAAATAGCCAGGAAACCACGAAGACTACGGGAATCACCGCCATGGCCTTCTCTGAGGTGGATACGAAGGCGGAGATCAACAACCCAAGCAGCAGCGTGGCCAGGCCGGTAAGGCTCACGTCGAATATCAGTTCCGGCCGACCCGGCAGCAGGTTCCCGGAGACCGGCCCGCCCGCGGCCAACGTACCCACGACGGTGAGGACAAGACACTGCAAGGTTGTCACCAACCCCAGGGTCACGACCTTGGAGACTATGTAGCCGCTCCGATGCAGACCGATGGCTCGTTCACGTACGTAGATAGCCTCTTCCTTCACGATCTCGCGGATCCCGTTGGCCGCTCCCAAGGCGGCCGCGGTGATTACGAGAGCTCCAACCAGAGTGCGCGCGTTTGTCCTCGGCCCCGTACCCCCCAGGCTAAGGGCGTTCGCCCCGCCTAGAAGCAAGAGGAGAACAGCCGGGATGAGCGGTCCCAGGGCCAGAAAGAGCAGATTCCGGCGGTCCGCCAGGAGAATGGCGAATTGACGCCTCACCAGCGTCACAGTCTGAGGACGCCACGTCAGGGAGGGAGGACGACTGAGTGCCGTGGCGGGCACCTTCTCTGACACCTTGGCAGGGACGGTACGGGTCCGCTGAGCCTGGTCGTCGATGGTGGAAGTGGGAGTAGTAGGCCGCCAACCGGCATCAAGAGCCTGGAAGACAGCGTAGAAGTCGCTCTTCCCGAAGTGAGCGAGGGCTCCGTCTGGCGAGCCAAAGTAGGCAACGCGACCCCCGGGTGCGAGAAAGAGAATCAGGTCACAGAGATCTAGGCTGCTTAGGGAGTGGGTCACTACCGTCACCACTCGGTCACCATCAGCCAACTCTCTTAGTAGTTGCATCACCGAGCGTTCGTATCCCGGGTCTAAGCCTGAGGTGGGTTCGTCCAAGAACAGAAGGGTGGGCTTGGTGAGGAGCTCGAGGGCGACACTGGTCCGCTTCCGCTGACCACCGGAGAGGCGGTCAATGGGAAGGTCGGCTCTCTCAGTGAGTCCTAGTTCTGACATGACCTCCTCCACCCGCGCGTAACGCTCCGTCTGCGTGGTCTCCGGAGGAAACCTCAGCTCGGCACCGAACCGCAACGCCTTTCGGATCGTCAACTGGTGATGAAGGATGTCGTCTTGAGGTACGTAGCCAAGGCGTTGTCGAATTTCATCGAAGCTGGCGTATAGGTCTGTGCCGTCTATCAAGATACGGCCAATCGTCGGAGGTCTCACACCCGTTATGGCTTTCAGGAGCGTGCTCTTGCCGGCACCGGTGGGCCCAACAACGGCCAGGAGGCTCCGAGGTGGAACGGTGAGACTCACATCATCGACCAAGCGCAAACCGTCCCCCACGACAACCGTTACGTGATCGACGATCAGGCCATCTTGATCAGTAGGTTGAAGCTCTGAAGTCAGCCGGCCGTTGACCAATCGCAGAGCTGTTGATCCGATTCTGATTACTGACTCCGGACCAAGGATCACAACTTCAGTAGCGCGTTGTCCATCGACGAAGGTCCCGAGGTGGCTCTCGAGGTCTAGAATCCCCAGACCGTCAGGACCTGCGACCAACTCAGCGTGGCGCCGAGAGACCCTGAGATCGGAGAGCACGAGGTCATTGTCAGCACCCCGGCCGACAGTCTGTACCACCTGTCCGGAGGGCTCTGCAGCGATAGGGCGCGTCAGCGCCGATTCACTTGGGGCCATCGCCCGGAGCTGCCCGATGGGGGATAGCCTGTCGTCACGAATCGTCTCGTATCGGACAGACAGTTCAGGCCCATCAGGAGCCCCCAAATTCAGACGAATCCCTGGAGTTAGTTCCAAGGTCTCAATTCGTTCGCCGTCATGCCAAGAACCGTGGGCACTGGCGCCATCCTCATAGATCCAATTGTCTCCGACCATTCGCAAGACCCCATGTGATCTCGAGACCCTCAGATCGCTGACGACTAAGTCACAGCTCGTCTCGCGGCCGATTCGCAGAGGTCCTGGCCCGTGCAATGGAAAATCACGGCTCTGGGACGCGGCTGTAGATGAGGCAAGGGCAACGACTAAACCCTGAGCGGCCAAAGTGTCACCCGTTGCTCGAAGTGGTTGTAGTCGTGCTGCCATACACCTGGCTAGGAGTTCCGAATACCTCGATGTTTCCAAAAGCAGCAACGCTATTGTTCTGAACAGAATTCGGGTTGACCAGGGAGACCGTCAGCTCCAACCTCAGCACGCTCGTAACGTCCAGCTTGACCGGAACGGCCTGGCCGAGTGAAACGACCTGTGAGAACAGGGTACGGCCATCTCCGATAATTTGCATCTGGATCTGGGCACTGCTGTCCGATGAGTCGTCAAGACCCGCGGTTGCGGTCAGCTGCTCGTAATTGCGCCCGAGGTCGTAACCGGCCTCGTAGACATTGCCAGCGCTGTTCCCGTTGATGTCACCGAAAGAAACCGACTGAGCATAAGGCTTGCCGGAAATGTTGTTGGAACCGGTACCCGCCTGTCCTGAGACGGGCTGCATATTTGCCAAGAATGTCCCCACCGGCTGACGAGCAACTTGGAGAGTCACCTGACCGCCAGAAGCCATCGGCGCGCCCGAGGCTGGGTTCTGCGAGAGCACGGTTCCGTCCGGCTGCGCCGTACTCAACACATCGTCCTCGATCACAGTTCCGCCTAGGGCTTGAATAGCACTCTCAGCCTGGCCCAGTGATTCCCCGACAACGTTCGGAATGGCATCAGCCGTGGAAGAGGTCGTGGACGACGAAGTTGTTGTGGAGGACTCCGAGGTGCTGTTTGTCGCCACTGGCGGTCGGGCCGCGCCGTGCTTCGAGGGGCTGCCGCCCAAGGCGAAGGCCAGGCCTGCGCCGGCCACCACGATCAACAGGATGACCGAGGCAATGGCGAAGGGAAGCACGCGGCGCCGGGTCCGACGCGAGCCTTCAATCGCTGATACCGATGACACAACAGCTGTCCGCTCTAGGGGTCGATCGGACACGGTGGCCACCGCAAGGGTTTGAGCCCACTCGATAACATTGGTTGGACGCCGCAGCGGATCTCGGTTCATCATCGCCAAGAGGTGGTCGGCGATATCCTCTCGGCCTTCGATGCCCGAGGCTTGCAGCAAACTCGCCCTCATCCGCGCCGGGTCATTGAGGTCGGGATCCAAGCCGGTGAACAAGAAGTAGGCGGTTGCTCCCAAGCCGAACCGATCAGCGGCCTCCGACGGAGGAGAGCCGGTCAAGACCTCCGGGGCAAGATATGCGGGGGTACCGGCCATGGTGGCCGTGCCTCCGGCGACGCGTGCGAAGCCAAAGTCGACTAACCGGACATCAGCTCCATCAACGATTACGTTGGCCGGCTTGATGTCTCTGTGGAAGATCGGAGCCCCGCCGGTTGCGCGCCCAGAGTGGAGATAGTCCACTGCGGCAGCAAGGCGAGTCGTGATCCTCGTGCAGTCCAAAGAGTCGCGCTGAACGTGGGCGGCTACCCAGGTCGGGAGGCTTTGGCCGGGTGCCCAATTCATCACCAGAGCAACCACCCGACCAGAGTGTGATGCGCTATCGCGGTCATGCGGTGAAGGGCCGTCGAACCATTCCCTGACCTTCACAAGACCCGGGTGATCCAGGCTTCTGAGCAAGTCAGTCTGTTCCCGTACGCGCGTAAGAAGACCTTGAACATCCGTTTCGCTGCCGATGTGTAGCAGTTTGACCGCCACCGATACGGGGTGATCTTGCAGATCGAACGAAGCCCTCCAGACCTCGCCTTCCCCTCCTCGACTCACGAGGTCCATGAGTTCATAGCGGTCCGGCTCGTCGGACGGACCGACCCACTCACTCACACCAATCTCCCGCCTCGATCATAGTTCTCTGCCCCAGTTCCTTCCGCGTCCGCCTAGTCCCCACTGTGCAAAAGGGTACGGGTCAGCGATCTCCAGCACAAGGGTCTATGCGGGACTATTAATCCGCGCTGGCCAACGGGCGCACCGATCTGTTGGTGCGCTCAGAGCTGCACCCATCGGGCCACTGGCTCACGGTCGTGTTCGTGACGGGCCCAGTGCACGCCGTTGCGACCCCAGAGCCACACAGACGCCGACACACAGCGGGAACCCCTGGTGGATAGCTCTCACCGACCGTCCATTCTCACGCATTAGCGTCTCCGACATTCCGCCCCACTTCACTTCGGTTAGGCGACCCGGCCGAGTCGCTCCGCCCGAGTTCATCCGGCCGGGCGGAGAAGTCGTTCAGCTCAGGCAATTGAATCTGGTGAGTCGAATACTTCTTGACCAGAATTACCCTGGCGTAGCCGGCATAGACGCAGTACGCGAGGAATCCAAGAACAAGTATCCCGACGAGGATGCTCATGATCAGGCCGCCGATGCGATCTCGACAACATTAGTTTGAGCACGGGAATCCCTGAGACTTATCTGCTCGGACAAGGCGTACATGAACCTCTTGTAGTTATTCCAAGCGATCATCTGCCAAGGGAGAGGGATAACCAGGATCCACTGACGCTTCTGCTTGTAGGTAAGTATCCGGGTTCGGACGCGCTTGCCCTCTCCGGCTGGCTGCATGGTGACCTCGAAGGTCATGAACTCGACCCGCCCGCCCAGCACGCGGTTGCGAATGGAATAGACGAGTCGGCCCGGTTTAGATTCCTCCAAGCGAATGAGCGCCTGGATGGTCTCAGAGCTCTTCGCCGCTGCCTCGCAGAGCGCGGCGATCTCGGTTGGATCCAGGCCGGTAGAGATTTGCGCTGAGGCACCAGCATATTTGTGTGTCCTAGCCACTTGCCCGCTCCTTCTGAGCGTCCCGGGATCCTGCTACCTGCTCAGCTCGCGCTTGGCTGCGAAACGGCCGTAGAGGGCCAGGGCAAGTCCCACGAGTGCAATCGGAATCCCCACGGCCAGATAGGGGTGAGTCTCGTTTCCGGTATAGAGATAGATGCGCGTGATGCTTGACACGTAGGCGCCAATCGCGAACATCACCCCGCCGATGATGTACATAGCCATCGTGACTGGGTTCACGTTGTTTCTGTTTGGTCGGTTTGTGATCGGGTTCATCTTTAGATCTCCTCCTGGAACAGATCCGCTCTTTGACGTGATCTGACTACTCCGCGTGGCCGGAATAGATCTCTCGAAATCGCTAGCACCTGACTGCGTCAAGGGTCTACATCTGCCTGCAACCGACGCTGTCGGACCGTATCGATTCACAGCCCCGATACCGGTCGAATCCGCCGACGTCCAGAGGGTACGGACCGGCCGAGTTGAGAAGCTATGGCCCGTATGGGTCATTGTTCGGGTTGACAGGTAGCTAGTTCCGCATCAGCCAGGATTGGACTCGTAGACCCGCCACTCAGCGCGCGCTGTTGCGCACTCTGTCTCTGACAAGTCCTGTCCGATCGGAGGATGGCGTCTCGCGAGAGGGCTTGTGGGGCGGGGAGGTGTCGGTCGACGAGGGCAACCGGCAGTTGCGGATTATTCGGCGGTCCTCGGTTGGCCGTGCACTCCGACGCCGGCCGCGCTCAGCAGATCTGAGCCCCGGGACCCTTGCTAGTCAAGGTTCGGTCACTTACCCTCGCGCTGTTGAAGTGTGTACAGGGCGCAGGTCGCGTTCATCATCTACGGCGGGGGTAGCCGACCTTGATCGTTATCGGAGTGTCAAGCACAGTTCTCATCGTCATATTGGTGCTCGGAGCCTTGGCCTACCTGCATGACGGGGTGCAGGCTGTGACTCGCCGCCAACAGCGCAAGCAACGGGCTGCAGCGGTATACGGCTCAAGCGGGCACCACCAAGAGGTGCGTTCCGAGCGCTGAGGGGCTGAGATGGGATTCATCGCAAAACAGCGCACCAAGTCGAGGGTCGCGGCTGGCACGTTCCCCTCCAACATCCCAGGCGAGCAGTGGCTCCCCGACGGGCTGTTGCGGATGGCCGCCATCGTAAGAGCGGGAGCGTCGTCGATCGCCGCCCACGGAACGCTCCGGTCCTCTTCGTTCCGGGGTGGCGATTTCCTGGGCCTCGGCTCTGGCCTACGATCCGCCGATAGCACGATCTGGGTTGAGCAGGTGGGCTACCGCGAGTGGGATATCGCGATTGGAATGGCCACCGTGACGGGCGCAGCCCTGGATTGGCAAATCAAACTGCAGGCGGCGGGCGCCGAGGGGCCGGTATCGGTCGCGATCTCGACTCCGACGGTGCTCATGAAGGACGGTGCTCAAATCCACAAGGAGCAGTATCTGGAGCTCCGCGAACTCCTCACAACAGGACTGATGGCGACAGCACCGCCCAACCTAGACGGAGAAGTAGCAACCGGCCTTGTGGGTCTCAAGACGGCGCCTCTCTCCTTCGCATCAGCCTCGATCACACCCTGCGACGAAGCCTTCATCATCACAACGGGCCAGAGCCTGGCCTCAGCGTTGGAACGGCTGCGCACGCGCCTACATTTCAGGCGATCTGCGGATGGCCCGACCGACGATCGATGGCTAATCGGGCTCCATGGCTCTGATCAGCCATCGTGGGTAGATCTCACGATTGAGGATCATGCAAACAGCCTGGCCCTCTCCGAAGCTGAACACGGAGCAGACGGCGTGGCGCTGAGGTTCGCTGTCCACCTCGCTCACGACGACAAGAACGAGCTGAACAACATGGTTGCCACGAACCACTCCAAGCGCTTCGCAGGCTACGCATTGAGTCTGCTAAGGGCCGGCAGCGAACAGGCGGTAATCAGTGGAGGGGGTCTGATAACTGATGGCCTCAAGTGATGCTGCTTCCAACGCGCTACCGGCGACGCTGCGGGCATCCGGATCTCTCGTCGCTCCGGTCCTGGTCGCCTACCGGGGCGTTCCGTCGGTTGACACCATCCTCCCAATAGTGTCAACCGCGGCCATGGCCGTGCCCAAGGTCACGACCATGCGTAAGCATCTGGTCGGCCGCAAGGCAGTCACTGCACCTCACATCCGCGATGTGTTCTACCAGCACAAGGCGGATGCTCCGGCCTACAAGCTGATCGCTCGGTGCCTCGACGTCGGGCCCAATCAGACCGCCTCCCAGGCGTTCGGCACGTGGATCTGGGAAGCGAGTTTTATCTCCTTCAAGAGAGGCCAACACCCGGGCCTCATCCCTGAAGAATGCGAGCAGATCCGGCTCGATGTCACGCGATACCGGATACAGAACAACGGAGTCGTTGGCGCGCGGCAATTGGCCCTGTTCCGACACCTTTTCGTAGAAGGCTTCCGCTCACTCGATCCCTCAGCCACTGTTTACGGAGGACAGCACGACTGGCGACCCGAATGGTGGCCAAATCCAGCCCCTCCAGTCGCTCAATAGGGCACCACGGTCTTTGGGCCTTCCTCATGCCACTCACTGCTCATGGGTCGCCCCGTTGTTACCGGGCAGAGTCTGAACAGATGTTGGCGGTGACCTTCCTGGGGCTGCTACAGCCTCTTGGCCCAGCAGGTATTTCACAGCGTCGGACGACAAAGTGACCTGGCCCGCTTGCACCCACACTCGACTTGACGTAGTCAGCAGATGCCCGTATGCCTATGCGCAACGTAGGAACAAGGAGTTGGCCCAGGATGAAGAGGGGTCTTGCCTACCTCGCGGCAGCGAGCCTGGCTATTGCATTAACTGGCTGTGGGGGTGGAAGTTCGAAGACGTATGACATCTCGCCGATCTTTCCGCTATCTACAGGTAAGTGTGCCAAGTACGGCGGTGTCCAGCAGGGGTCGGGCCTCGCTTCCACATGCCTGGTCACTAAGGCCGAATGCGAGAAAGCGGCATCCGACTGGAGAGAGGAAATGCAAGCCAGCGGGGTGAACGACGCAATCGAGTTCAGATGCTAAGAGAGTCCGGAACCCGCCATTCCCGCGCTCGAATGGTGCGCGGCGGATATCGTCTAGCCAATTCAGCGCCTGAGATCCGCAGGTCACCGTACAGCGTCAGGACTCGGTGATCGTCACCTTGGAAGTGAGCACGACGGTGCGAGGGATGGCGCCTAGGCAGGTCTGATTGCTGGCGGGGCTGGTTCGTACAGCGATGCGATCTTCTGCAGGACATCGAGGCCCTGGGTCACGTGGCCGAAGGTCACGTTGCCAAGGCGCAATAAAGGCCACCTGTGCCGGTGTCAGTGGGTGCACAATGACGGGCCAGGACTCCCCTGAGGTCTTGCCTCGGCCACTGAACGCAGCCGGAGCAATCCGGTCCCCGTTGCGGATGCCCATTGTTGTCCACCCCTTATCTAGCTATTCCGAGGCTGGGTCTTGACCTCGACCTGGAAGGTTTGGTTCCCTTTCGACCGGCGGCGGCCATCCTCGGGTCATTTGCTCCGGAGTTCCGCACTGCGCCATGGCAGACCGGCTCAACTCGAGCAGGGCAATAGCGGAGGTCCAATGACTGAATACGCAGGGGCAACGACGACGGAGCAGAGGAACGCACCTACCCGAGCTGCGACTGGACCAGGCGACGTGCTACCGCTAAGCCATGCCACTCTTCCGCCAGGTGTGCACCTCGCCAGCGTCGGCCGACGCATCGGGGCGTTCTTTCTCTCAATCCTCCTCTCCTTCGTGACGCTGGGGATCGGCTACGCAATTTGGGGGCTCATTGTCTGGGGCCGAGGGACAACACCAGCTCTCCAGGTGCTTGGGATGCGCTGCTGGAAGCCTGAGACGGGCAGAGCCGCTACCTGGGGCACTATGGCGCTGCGGGAGATCATCGGCCGGTTCGTTGAGGGTCTGCTGAGCGGGATAACCCTGCTTATCTCCCTGATTCTCATGCTTACCAACGCTGAGCGGCGCTGCCTGCATGACATGATCGCAGGCACGGTCGTCGTATATGACCCCAGCAAGATCCTGCCCCAGTAGCGCCGAACGGCGACTGTTAGCATTCGATACGCCAGGGCTTACCGCGACATGGACCTGACAGCGACGGTGAGCGAGAACCCGCGTCGCCTTGGGGCCGGCCGGTGACAGCGGTGGTGCTGCTGTTGGCCCTCGCCTTGGTCTTCCAGTTCGCCCTCGGCGGGGTAGCGGCCTGGCTGATGGGCACCAAGGGCCGGTCGGAGTTCGGCGGGTTCCTACTTGGGTTCTTTCTCAGCGGTGTGGGCGTGCTCGTAGCCGCGATGATGCCCCGCACCGAGGAGGAGGAAATAAGGAACGCCAAGCGGATCGCGCAAGTGGTGGGCCAGACGAAGGAGGCGTCGGAAGGCGAACGCACATGTCCACGGTGCGCCGAGACTGTGAAGGCTAAGGCAACACTCTGTCGGTTCTGTGGCTCTGAGCTCGAACCCATCGCACAGCCCGTCATCGATCGACAGGGTGGAGCTGAACACGAGCCGAGTTCAGTCGTACACGGAGCCCCCCTTGACTTAGGGGAATATGGGTGCCGCAGGTGCCGATGGTCCTTCGAAACTGCCGACAAGCTAGAGATCCACAATAGAAATTTCCACGGCGGCAGGAAGGAGCCGAATCCTGTGCCGTCCCCGCCTGCTCGTCCTCCAACACCGCATGTCTTCGCAACAACTCCGCCGCCTGACGACGGGCCCCAGTGCCCTCGTTGCGGCTACCGGTTCCATACCAATGATCAGCTCGCGTTGCACTGGAGAAACTTCCACCAGGACCTCGGGCTGATGGACGATTACAGGAACCGATCCACACAGTCGAAATAGCGCCCTCTGGCGAGATTTGGCGCTCACCGAGCCACCGTTAACGACAGTCATGTACATCTAGCCCAAATAAGCAATTACGCGATCGGCGCCGGCCGGTGGCCGGTGGCCGCCCAGCCAATCGACCAGCCCTTGTCAACTATACGCACGCGCTTGGATCTGGAACAGCTCCGCGTGCCGACCACCCGCTGTACCAGCTCGTCATGAGTCCCGACCTCTACGATTGTGACAAGGCCATGTCGGTCGCAGGATGGCGTATCGCCAGAGGGCTTGCGGGTGCTGGAGGTGTCGGTCGACGAGGAGAACCGGC